>CP076053.1:3000353-3600424 GCA_018672315.1 Nocardioidaceae bacterium
ACGGCGTACGCCGACGCTGGATCTCCTCGACGCCGTCCCGACGTCGGTCCTCCTGCTCGACCACGACGGGCGCGTCACGCACGCCAACCCCGCCGCGCTGGCGTCGGCCACCCGCAGCGGCGCGGCAGGCACCGCCGGGATGGTCGTCGGCGCCGACGTCGGCTCGGTCCTCGGCGTCGACCCCGACATCGGGGTCACCGAGCAGACGGTCGAGGGTCGCGTCCTGTCCGTTCGCCGGACGCCGTGCGAGGGCGGATCCCTCGTCGCCTGGGAGGACCTGACGGACCGGCGCAGGGTCCTCGAGGAGCGCGACCAGGCCGTCTCGGACACCCAGGCCGTCTCCACCGTGCTGCGCCGCGTCGGCGCGTGCCACGACGAGGAGACGGCGGTCCGCGACGCCCTGAACACCGTCCGTGAGGAGTTCGGCTGGGCGTACGGGTCCTTCTGGCGCATCGACCCGACCGACGGGACGCTGCGCTTCGTGCAGGAGTCGGGGTACGCGGGGGAGGAGTTCCGCCAAGTCACGCTGGCCGCGTCCTTCGCCAAGGGCGTGGGTCTCTCGGGGCGGGCGTGGGCCAGCGGTGACCTGTTCTTCACCCCCGACCTGGGCGAGATGACCGACTGCGTCCGCGCGCCGGCGGCGCAGCGGGTCGGGGTGAAGTCCGGTGTGGTGTTCCCGATCCGTGTCGGCGGCGAGATCGTCGGCACGATGGACTTCTTCGCCACCGAGACCCTCGAGCCCACCGCGCAGCGCCTGGACTCCCTGCGCAGCGTCGGTGAGCTGGTCTCCGCGGCGTTGGACCGTTTGCGGCGCGAGGCGACGCAGAGCGAGGCGGCGCAGGACGTCGACGCGGTCAACGACGTGCTCTCGCGGCTGGCGACGGCCGCGGACGAGGAGACCGCGGTCCGCGAGGCGCTGGACGCGGTGCGCGCCCGCTTCGGCTGGGCGTACGGGTCCTTCTGGCGCATCGACCCGGCCGACGACACCTTGAAGTTCGTGCTGGAGTCCGGCGACGCGGGGGAGGAGTTCCGCCAGGTCACGCTGGCGGCCTCGTTCGCCAGGGGCGTGGGTCTCTCGGGGCGGGCGTGGGCCAGCGGCGACCTGTTCTTCACCCCCGACCTGGGCGAGATGACCGACTGCGTCCGCGCGCCGGCGGCGCAGCGGGTCGGGGTGAAGTCCGGTGTGGTGTTCCCGATCCGTGTCGGCGGCGAGATCGTCGGCACGATGGACTTCTTCGCCACCGAGACCCTGGTGCCCACCGACCAGCGGCTCGAGGCGTTGCGCAACGTGGGACGTCTGGTCTCCCAGGCGTTGGACCGCGTCGTCGCCCAGGACGAGGAGCGCCGTGTCGCCGCCGAGACCGCCCGCAAGGTCGACCTGGTGCTCGAGGTCGTCAGCGCGGCCGCGCAGGGCGACCTCACGCGGCCGCTGGACCTGCACGGCGACAGCGCCGTGGACCGTCTCGCCGGAGGCCTCGCCACCCTCCTGGACACCCTGCGCGCCTCCATGGGGGAGATCGGCACGACGGCGGACACGCTGGCCGTCGCGGCCGAGCAGCTGACGATCCTCTCCCAGGGCATGGGAGAGGGCGCGACGACGACCTCCGACCGCGCCGCGAGCAGCTCGCACGCCGCGGTGGAGGTCTCCGCCTCGATCCAGACCGTCGCCTCCGCCGCGGAGGAGATGACCGCGAGCATCAGGGAGATCTCCCAGAACGCCAGCGAGGCCGCGACGGTCGCGGGCAGCGCGGTGGCCGTGGCGGCCTCGGCGCAGCAGACGGTCGCGAACCTCGGCCAGTCCAGTTTGGAGATCGGCAAGGTCGTCAAGGTCATCACCTCCATCGCGCAGCAGACCAACCTGCTCGCGCTCAACGCGACCATCGAGGCGGCCCGTGCCGGCGACGCCGGCAAGGGCTTCGCGGTCGTCGCGAACGAGGTCAAGGAGCTGGCCAAGGAGACCGCCCGGGCCACCGAGGACATCTCGACGAAGATCGAGGCGATCCAGTCCGACACCACCGGTGCGGTCTCGGCGATCGCGGAGATCTCGGAGGTCATCGAGCGGATCAGCGACATCCAGACGACCATCGCCTCCGCGGTCGAGGAGCAGACGGCCACGACGAACGAGATCGCCCGCAGCGTGACCGAGGCGGCGACGGGCGCCAACGAGATCAGCGAGGACATCACCCAGGTCGCGACCGCCGCCGACGGCACGCGTCGCGGCTCGGAGAACACCCTGCAGTCGGCGGGCGACGTGGCCTCGATGGCGAGCGAGCTGAAGGGGCTGGTGGGTCGATTCACGGTGTGAGCGACGCCTGCTGAGACCCTGTGCGGTGTGAACGCCACCGCACCCGTCACCAGGCCGTCGGACGCGACCTCCGGCGCGGTCACCGATGCCGACAGGCGTCGAGGGCTGCGCCGGATGCGTCTGGTCGCCACCGGTCTGCTGGCCCTCGCGGCGGTCGTCTTCGTCCTGACCCGTGACACCGACGGCTGGCTGGGCTTCGTCAACGCCGCCGCCGAGGCGGGCATGGTCGGTGCGATCGCGGACTGGTTCGCGGTCACCGCGCTGTTCCGTCACCCGCTGGGGGTGCCCGTGCCCCACACCGCGCTGGTGCCTCGTCGCAAGGCCGAGCTCGGGCGCAGCCTCCAGGACTTCGTCGCCGACAACTTCCTGGTCGAGGACGTCGTACGCGAGCGGGTGCTGGCATCCGAGCCGACGCTGCGGGCGTGCGAGTGGCTCTCGGTCGAGGCCAACGCCGAGCGTGCCGCGGACGAGGCCGCCCACCTCGCCGGTCGGGCACTGGACCGGCTGCGTCCCGAGGACGTCCGCAGCGTCGTGGAGGACGTGATCCTGCCGCGGCTGCGGGAGGAGCCGGCGGCGGAGGTGCTGGGCGCCCTGCTCGCCCAGGTCGTGGCCGACCGGTCGCACGTCGGCGTCGTCGACCTGGTCGTGGCCGAGGCGCTGCGCTGGCTGGAGCTCCACGAGGAGACCTTCATCGACGTCGTCTCCGAGCGCGCGCCCTGGTGGGCCCCGACCAGCCTCAACGACAAGGTCGTGCAACGGCTCCACCTGGAGGTGGTGCGGTGGCTGCAGGACATCGCACGCGACCCGCACCACCACGCCCGGTACGCCCTGGACTCGCTGCTCGCGCAGGTCGCCGAGGACCTCCAGCGCGACCCCGACACCCAGGCCAGCGCCGAGCGTCTGAAGCTGCGACTGCTCGAACAGCCGCAGCTCGTCGACTCGGGCATGGCGGTGTGGGGAGTCCTCGAGCGCTCCTTCCGCGACGCGCTGGAGGACCGTGAGGGTCCGGTCCGCAGCAGGCTCACGGCCGCCCTGGTCACCTGGGCGCGCACGACGGCCGGTGACGCAGGGGCCCGCGCCCGCTTCGACCGTCGGGCCGCGGACGCGGTCGTGTACGCGGTGCAGCGCTACGGCACCGAGCTGACCTCGGTCATCACCACCACCGTCGAGCGCTGGGACGGCCGGGAGGCGGCCGACCGGATCGAGCTGCACGTGGGCCGCGACCTGCAGTTCATCCGCATCAACGGCACCGTCGTCGGCGGTCTGGTCGGCATCGTGATCCACGCCGTGGGCATCCTGCTCCCGTGAGGATCTTCGGGCGCCGTCGCGGCGCGGAGCACCAGGCGGACCTGCCGACGGACGAGCCACCGGCACCTCGGGGCGTGCCGATCCGGGACGAGATGATCCGGCTGGGCCAGCTGCTCAAGCTCGCCGGCATGGTCGAGGACGGAGCCGAGGCACGCACCGTCATCTCCGAGGGCCTGGTGACCGTCGACGGGGAGGTCGACACCCGCCGGGGCGCACAGGTGCGCCCCGGGAGCGTCGTCACGCTGGGGGAGGAGGCGGTGCAGGTCGTCGACGGGGCCGCGGAGGACGGGTCGTACGACGACGGTCTGCCCTGGTAGCCGCTGCGCGGCCGATCGGCTGGACTCAGCGCACCGCGACGAGGTCGCAGACGAAGATCAGGGCCTCGCCCGGCGCGATGACGCCGCCGGCGCCCCGGTCGCCGTACGCCAGGTGCGACGGGATCTCCAGGCGACGACGACCGCCGACCTTCATGCCCTGCACGCCCTGGTCCCACCCGCTGATGACCTGGCCGATGCCCAGGCGGAACTGCAGCGGCTCGCCGCGGTCCCACGAGGCGTCGAACTGCTCACCGGTGGAGTGCGCCACGCCGACGTAGTGGACCTGCACCGTCGAGCCGGCGGTGGCCTCGGGCCCGTCGCCCTCGACCAGGTCGGTGACCTGCAGGTCGGTCGGCGGGGGGCCGTCGGGGAAGTCGATCTCGGGCTTCTCGGAGGTGCTCATGCCCCCGACCCTAGGTCAGCCCTGCACGTAGCTGCCGAGCTGGTCCCGCTCGAACTCCAGCTGGTCGATGCGGGCCTTCACCAGGTCCCCGATCGACACGACACCGACCAGCCGTCCGTCCTCACAGACCGGCAGGTGCCGGAATCGTCCGCTGGTCATGCGGCTCATCACGGCGTCGACGTCGGCGCCGGGCTCGGTGGTCTGCACGTCGGCGGTCATCACCTCGCGCACCCCGGCGTCGAGACCGACGTCGTCGAGATGGAGCCGGCGTACGACGTCGCGCTCGGAGACGATGCCCACCACCCGGTGACCGTCCTCGGTGACCACGAGGGCGCCGACGTTGGCCTCGGCCAGACCTGCGAGCACCTCACGCAGGGTCGCGTCCGGCGCGATCGTGGCGATGCGCGGCTCGGGCTTGCCGGACAGGATCTGACTGATGCGCATCGGACGCCTCCGCGGTCGGGGATGTCGTGTCGTGGCTCACACTGCCTGCTGCGACGGTAGCGAGGTTCGCCGGCGGTGACCAGACCCGCGCCCGACCAGCGACCAGCCTGTGACCAGCCGTCCTCTCAGCCGCGGCGGCGCGAGGCGATGTCGTGCACCGAGCCACCGACAGGACGACCACCCGGGCGACGACCGGCGCGCTCCCCGGGGGGACCGGGGGAGCCGTCGACGTCGCCGACGTAGGACAGGGCGGCGTCGTGCAGCAGTCCGTTGCTGGCCAGGGCGTTGCCACCGTGCGGTCCGGGGACACCCGTCAGCGAGGTGAAGCGACCACCGGCCTCGCGCACGATCACGTCGAGCGCCGCCATGTCGTGGGTGTCGAGCTCGGGTTCGCACGCGAGGTCGACCGCCCCCTCGGCCAGGAGCATGTAGGACCAGAAGTCCCCGTACGCCCGGGTGCGCCAGCAGCGACGGGTGAGCTGCACGAAGTCCTCGAGCCGGCCGCGCTCCTCCCACCCCTGCAGGGAGGAGTACGACAGCGACGCGTCCTCGAGCCGTGAGACCGAGGAGACGCCGATCGAGGACACCTTCATCAGCGACTTGCCGGTGAACGCGCCCTGGCCCGTGGTGGCCCACCAGCGACGCTGCAGCGCGGGCGCCGAGACCAGCCCGGCGACGACCTCGCCCTCGACCTCCAGCCCGATCAACGTGGCCCACACGGGCACGCCGCGCACGAAGTTCTTGGTCCCGTCGATGGGGTCGACGATCCAACGCCGGTCCCCGGAGCCGGTCGCCCCCTCCTCCTCGCCGAGGATCGCGTCACGCGTACGCGCCTTCGCGAGGGTGCGGCGGATGCCGGCCTCGACGTCGCGGTCGGCGTCGGTGACCGGCGTGAGGTCGGGCTTGGTCTGCACCGAGAGGTCGAGGGCCTTGAACCGGTCCATCGAGACCGCGTCGGCGTCGTCGGCGAGCACGTGGGCGAGCCGCAGGTCATCGGTGAAGGAGGAGGGCACAGGCGCACCCTAGAGGCTGGACGTCTCAGTCGCCCTCGGCGCGTTCCCGGCTCGCGAGCAGCCGACGGAACGACCCGAGTCGAGCCTGGCTGATCTCGCCGCGTTCCGCGGCGTCGTCCAGCGCGCACTCGGGAGAGGCCTCCGCGTGCTCGCACCCGCGCGGGCACGCCGTCGTCACCGCCTCCAGGTCGTCGAAGGCTCCGAGCAGCTCCTGCGGACCGACGTGCGCCAGTCCGAAGGAGCGGATGCCCGGCGTGTCGACGATCCAGCCTCCGTCGGTCTCCGCGGGTGCGGCGGCGGGGTCGGTGACCGGCAGCTCGAGCAGGTACGCCGACGTCGAGGTGTGCCGGCCGCGTCCGGTCACGTCGTTGACGACACCGACCGCGCGGTCGGTGCCGGGGACCAGCGCGTTCACCAGCGTCGACTTGCCGACGCCGGAATGGCCGACGAGCACCGACGTACGCCCGGCGAGCCGCTCCCGCAGGGCATCGAGATCACCGCCGCGCTCGACGGCCACGGCCGGGACCCCGAGCGGCTCGTACGCGGCGAGCAGGTCGGCCGGGTCGGCCAGGTCGGCCTTGGTCAGGCAGAGCAGCGGGTCCATGCCGGCCGCGAAGGCGGCGACGAGCGCCCGGTCGATCAGCCGGGCCCGCGGCTCGGGATCGGCTAGGGCCGCGACCACCACCATCTGCTCGGCGTTGGCGACCACGATGCGCTCGACGGGGTCGGAGTCGTCGGCCGTGCGCCGCAGCACGTTGGTGCGCGGCACCAGCTCGACGACCCGGGCCAGGGACCCGTCGTCGCCGGAGAGGTCGCCCACGACCTTCACCCGGTCGCCGACAACGACGCCCTTGCGTCCGAGGTTGCGCGACTTCACCGCCCACAGCTCTCCGTCGGCGTCGTCGGCCCCGGGATCGTCCAGCACGAGGGTCAGGCGTCCGCGGTCGACGGTGACCACGCGACCGAGCACGGCGTCGTCGTAGGAGGGACGCTCCTTGGTGCGGGGGCGCGTACGCCGCCTCGGGCGCTCGTAGTACTCCGGGTCCCGGTCGGTGTAGCGACGGCTCACGGGCCGGCCCCGACCCCGGTCGGGGCCAGCAGGCCGTCCCAGACGTCGGCGAAGCCGGGGAAGGTCTTCGCCGTCGTCGCGACGTCCTCGACGTGGACGCCGGGCACCACGGCACCGAGCACCACGCCGGCGTGGGCCATGCGGTGGTCGGCATAGGTGCCGAACGTCGCCCCGTGCAGCGAGGCGGGGCGGATGGTCAGCCCGTCCTCGTGCTCGGTGACGTCGCTGCCGAGCCGGGTCAGCTCGGTCGCCAGCGCCGCGAGCCGATCGGTCTCGTGACCGCGGATGTGGGCGATGCCGCGCAGGTGCGACGGACTCGTCGCGGTCGCGGCGAGAGCGGCCAGCACCGGGGTCAGCTCGCCCAGGTCGTGCAGGTCGACGTCGATGCCCTGCAGGGCCCCGTCGGCCGGGCCTCGCACCACGAGGTCACCACCGTCACGGGAGATCTCCGCACCCATCCGCGCCAGCAGGTCGCGCCAGGCGTCGCCTGCCTGCTGCGTGGAGTCGGGCCAGTCGGCCACGCGCATCTCACCTCCGGTCGCGGCGGCGGCGGCGAGGAACGGCCCGGCGTTGGACAGGTCCGGCTCGATCCTCACGTCGACGGGCGCCACCGGACCAGGCGTGACGCGCCATCGGTCAGGTCCCGTCTCGACCTCGACGCCCTGGGTGCGGAGCGCGGCGACGGTCATCTCGATGTGCGGCAGCGAGGGCACGGGGCGCCCTTCGTGGACGACCTCGACGCCCTCGTCGTACGCCGCACCGGCCAGGAGCAGTGCGGAGACGAACTGCGAGGAGGCGGAGGCGTCGATGACGACACGGCCGCCCCGCGCCGACCCCGTGCCGTGCACCGTGAACGGGAGCGTCCCGCGGCGCTCGTCCTCCACCTGCACACCGAGCTGACGCAGACCGACGAGCACCTCGCCCATCGGGCGCGTACGCGCATGCGGGTCCCCGTCGAAGCGGGCGGCGCCCTCACCCAGCGCGGCGACCGGGGGCACGAACCGCATCACGGTGCCGGCGAGGCCGCAGTCGACGGACGTGTTGCCCCCGGCCCGGCCGGGCTCGACCGTCCAGTCCTCCCCGGCGGTGTCCACCCGGGCACCCAGCGCGGTCAGGGCGCGGGCCATGAGCTCGGTGTCGCGGGAGCGCAGGGCGCGGCGCACCACGGAGGGTCCTGTCGCCAGCGCGGCCAGGATCAGGTACCTGTTCGTGAGCGACTTGGAGCCGGGGAGCACGACGCGACCCCGCACCGGGTCGACCGGGTGCGGGGCCGCGTAGAGATCGGTGTCGCGGTGGCTCATGGAGCCAGTCTCGCCCACGGTGCCGACGGCTGCCCGGGGGCGGGGCGGGGAGACACCGGGGTCAGGACAGCTTGTTCTTCTGGGCCCGGACCTCCTGGCCGGCGTGGACACCGAGGTGCTTGGCCTCGCGCCTGGCGTCCTTGACGGCCTTGCCGGCGCGGTAGCTCATGCTCGGCCGGCCCTCCTTGTCCAGGGCCGCGATGAGCAGACCGCCCAGGATGGAGGTGTCCTTGGCGAAGTGCACGGCGTCGCGTACGCGCTCCTCGCCGTCCTTCTCCCAGAAGCGGTGGGTGCCGGCGATGGTCGGCACCATCGAGGCGGCGAGGACCGTGGAGGCCAGACGCGGGGCGCGGTCGGTGGCCAGCATCAGTCCGCCGACGACGTGCACAGCGCCCCAGATGCGCACGTCCTGCGTCGCGTCGTCGGGGACCGGCACGTCGACGTCGGCCTCCTGCACCTGGGCGGCGACCTTCTTCTTCAGCGGGCGCACGTCACCGGAGAAGATCTGGGGCTTGGAGATGGCCAGCGAGCCACCCACGATGAAGGAGGTGGCCAGGAGCGGTCGGGCGAGGCGTCGAGAGATCGTCATGGTCCGCCTCTACCCGCTGATCCGGTGGGCAAGCACACGACGTCGGACAGCCTTACGATGTAATCCGGGACGGCCCGACGGTACGGTGGGCGCCGTGTGCGGTCGCTACGCCTCCACCCGCAAGGTCGAGGAGCTCCTCGAGGAGCTGCCCGTCGACGAGGTCGCGCCTGCGCTCCGTGAACGCCCGCTGACCCCGGACTACAACGTCGCGCCGACCACGCAGGTGCCGGCGGTGGTGCAGCGTCCCGCGCGGGACGAGGGGGGCCCGGGCGCGAAGCAGCTGCGCACCCTGCGCTGGGGCCTGGTGCCGAGCTGGGCGAAGGACCCGGGCATCGGATCCCGCATGATCAACGCCCGCGCCGAGACCGTCGCCGAGAAACCCGCCTTCCGCGCCGCCTTCGCCCGGCGTCGGTGCCTGCTGCCCGCCGACGGCTACTACGAGTGGTACGAGACGGAGTCCCTCACCGCCAAGGGCAAGCCCCGCAAGCAGCCGTTCTTCATCTCCCCGGCGGACGGCGGGCTGCTGGTGATGGCCGGACTGTTCGAGATGTGGCCCGACCCCCAGAAGGCGGACGACGACCCGGACCGCTGGCTGTGGACGACGACGGTGATCACGACCACCGCGACCGACGACGTGGGCCGCATCCACGACCGCATGCCGATGATGCTCGAGCCCGGGTCGTACGAGGCATGGCTCGACCCGGGCCAGGACGACCGCGACACCCTGCTGGGGTTGCTGAGGCCCGCGGCGCCCGGCAGCCTGCGGGCGTGGCCGGTGAGCCCGGCGGTCGGCAACGTACGCAACAACTCCGCCGAGCTGCTCGAGCCGCTGCCCGCGGAGGAGACACTGCTGGGCGACGACGCGTGAGCGAGGTCCTCGAGGTCGACACCCCCCGGGGACCCGCGAGGCTGCACGTCGATGCCGCTCGCGGCGCGGAGCGGGCCCGGCTGCTGATGGGCCACGGTGCGGGCGGGGGCGTCGAGGCCCCCGACCTCGCCGTGCTCGCCGAGCGGTTGCCCGCCACCGGCGTCACCGTCCTCCGGCTCGAGCAGCCCTGGCGTGTCGCCGGCCGTCGCGTCGCCGGCAACCCGGCGTCCCTGGACGAGGCGCTGCGCGCGGTGCTGGCGACGCTGTGGATGCAGCCGGGCGGCACGTCCTCACCGCTCGTCCTCGGGGGGAGGAGCGCGGGAGCCAGGTCCGCGTGCCGCGTCGCGGCGACAGTCGACGCCGACGGACCGGCCGGAGTCGTGGTCTTGGCGTTCCCCCTGCACCCGCCGGGTCGCCCCGAGCGCAGCCGTGCCGGGGAGCTGCTGGCGGTGGGCGCCGGCACGCCCCTCGTGGTCGTACAGGGAGAGCGCGACAGCTTCGGCGGGCCCGCGGAGATCGAGGGGGTGCTCGCGAGCCGCGACCCCGTGACGGACTTCGGGGAGGTCGTGGGCATCCCGCTGGCGGACCACTCCTTCGCGGTGCCTCGACGCGCCGGAGCCGCCGCGGGCACCTCGACGGAGCAGGCGCTGGACCAGGTCGCCGCGGCCGTGGGACGCGCCGTGGACCGCATCGCCGGGGAGCGGGGCACGGAATAGGGGCGGTCCCGCGCCGGTTGCACCGTGCGTGAGTCCTACCTGCACAGCCCCGCCCCGGCCGGTCCGGGTCGTCGGCCCCGCCACGGGGCCGCGGCTAGGCTTGCCGACGATGACCCAGCACCCTGAGACCGCGGACGCTCCCGAGCCCGGCCTGCCCGCAGCCAGCGACCTCGCGATCGAGGTCGGCGACGACCCCGACGACCGGGTCCGCGCGGAGGAGACCGACGCCGAGCGTGCCGCGCGGTTCGAGCGTGACGCCCTGCCGTTCCTCGACCAGCTCTACGCCGCCGCGATGCGCATGACACGCAACCCCAGCGACGCCGAGGACCTGGTGCAGGAGGCGTACGCGAAGGCGTTCGGCTCGTTCCACCAGTTCCGTGAGGGCACCAACCTCAAGGCGTGGCTCTACCGCATCCTGTCGAACACGTTCATCAACACCTACCGCAAGAAGCAGCGCGAGCCGCAGAAGTCGATGGCCGACCAGCTCGAGGACTGGCAGCTCGCGCGCGCCGAGGCCCACACCTCCACGGGCCTGCGTTCCGCCGAGATGGACGCCCTGGACAAGCTCGCGGGCTCGGAGGTCAAGGACGCGCTGGCCGCGCTGCCCGAGGACTTCCGCATGGCGGTGTACTACGCCGACGTGGAGGGCTTCGCGTACAAGGAGATCGCCGAGATCATGGGCACGCCCATCGGCACGGTCATGTCCCGTCTGCACCGCGGCCGCAAGCAGCTGCGCGAGGCGTTGGCGGACTACGTGCGCGGTGGCGCCGAGGCGGCCGACGACCGGGTGGCCACCGCCGACGCGGAGGTCCTCTCATGACGGGCCCCGAGGCCGGGGACTCCGTCCCGCGCGTGGGTGACTGCTCGGGCACGACGCCGTGCGAGGACTACGTCCTGCAGGTCGTCGCCTACCTCGACGACGAGCTCGGCGAGGTCGACCACCGCGTCGTCGCCGCCCACCTGCAGCAGTGCGGTCCGTGCCACTCCGAGTACGACATCGACCGCATCGTGAAGTCGCTCGTCGCCCGGTCGTGCAGCGAGCTCGCACCGCAGGGCCTGCTGGACCGGGTACGCGGCCGTATCCGCGAGGGCGTCGGCGACGACGCCGCCGGCGAGCAGGGCGCGTCGGTGGAGACGTACGTGCACACGACGTACGAGCGCTCCTCCGGACCCGAGGGCACCGTCACCCGCGCCAGCCGCACCTGGGTCCAGCGCGACGAGCGCTGACCTCCAGCTGACCTCCAGCTGACCTTGCTTCACCTGCGTCCGCGACGGCCCGGACACCGCACGAGCCCCCGACCGGTCACCGGTCGGGGGCTCGTGTCTCCGGGGCTCTGGCCCCGCGCTGACCCGTGCGGGTCAGGCGTTCGGCCGCTTGCCGTGGTTGGCGTTCTTCTTCTTGCGCGCGCGGCGCTTGCGTCCTGTCTTGCCCATGTCGCCTCCTACGGGGTGGGGTCCAGTGGGTTCATCCTCTCATCCCGGCGGCCATGGGGCACGATGCGCCCATGAGCGACGACGCCGCAGGCACCCGCACGACGCGACGGTTCGAGGTGACCGCGGAGGACACCGCCGCGGCGGTGGGGTCGGGCACGGTCGCGGTGCTCGGCACACCGAGGGTGGTCGCCTGGTGCGAGGCGGCCACCGTCGCCCTGGCCGAGCAGGTGGGGCTCGCCCCGGGGCGTACGACGGTCGGCACCCGGGTCGAGGTCGACCACCTGCGCCCCAGCCCGGTCGGGGAGCAGGTCGTCGTGACGGCGACCCTCGCCTCCCACGAGGGGCGCCGCTGGGAGTTCGAGGTCGAGGCGACCCACGGCGACGGCACCGTGGTCGCCCGCGCCCTCGTGCGGCGGGCCGAGGTGGACGAGGCGGGCTTCGGGTCCTGACCGACCCCGTCGCGCCCTCGGCACCTGCGGCACCGTCCGCACCTCAGAGCCGGCGTACGAAGACCAGCAGGTGCACCCCGGGGGTCGGGGTCCAGTCGCGGCCGGGGTCGCGGACGAAGCCGTGACGGGCGTAGAGCCGGTGCGCGGTGTGCATCCGGTCCAGCGAGGACAGCACGACCCCGTCGTACGCGCGGTCGGTGAAGAGGCCGAGCACGTGCCGCAGCAGCAGCTCGCCGATTCCGCGGCCCTGTGCCGACGGCGCCACGGCGAGCATCCTGAACTCCCCTTCGCCCTCGACGGCTCGTTCGCGCCAGGGTGAGCCCGGCGGGCACGTGGTCACCGTGCCGACGAGTGGGCCGTCGGGGTCGACCGCGACCCACAGCTCGGCTTCCTCGTGACGCCGTCGGGCGTCGCGCAGACGATCGGCGTAGGGGTCCTCGGGCTCGAGGAACGGCGCGTACGCCGCGGGCGTCAGCGCACCGACCGCTGGCAGGTCGTCCGCGGTCGCGCGCCGGACGACTGGCCCCGCCGGGGGCGCGGGGTCCAGGTCAGATCCCGAAGGTGTTGCGCGGGTAGGCCGCGTCCACGTCGGTCACCACGTCGAGCAGGTACGGCACGCCGGACGCGAACGCCCGGTCGAGGGCAGGGCCGATCTCGCGCGGGTCGGTGATGCGCTCCCCGGCGCCACCCAACGCCTTCACGACCTCGCTGTAGCGCGTGTCGCGGGAGAGGTCCGCAGCGACGTCGTAGCCGTACAGCATCTGCATCGGACCCTTCTCCAGGCCCCACGCAGCGTTGTTGCCCATCACCATGACCACGGGCAGGTCGTGGCGCACCAGGGTGTCGACGTCCATCAGGCTCATGCCTGCGGCGCCGTCGCCGAAGAGCGTGACGACCTGGGAGGAGGGTCGGGCGATGCGCGCCGCGATGGAGGCACCGAGACCGGCGCCGAGGCAGCCGTACGGGCCCGGGTCGAGCCAGCAGCCGGGGCGCTGTGGCTCCACGAACTTGCCGGCGAACGACACGAAGTCACCCCCGTCGCCGATGACGACGGCGTCGTCGGCGAGCCGGGGGAGCAGCTCGCCGTAGATGCGTGCGGGGTGGATGGGGTCGGCCTCGGCAGTGAGCAGCTTCTCGTCCTCAGCCGCCTTCTTCGCGGCGATGTCGGCGAGCTGCTCGGTCCAGCGCCCCCAGTCGGGGCGCCGGTCGCCGTCGGTGACCCCGGCGTGGATGCCGTCGAGCACGAGGGTGAGGTCACCGGCGACCGAGACAGCGAGGTCGGCGTGGGTGGCGACCTGTCCGGGGGAGTCGGCGACGTGCACGACCCGCGCGGGGTCGGCACCGTCCTTGCCGCCGAAGCGGCCGTACCCGAGCCGGAAGTCCAGCGGGGTGCCGATCACCACCACGAGGTCGGCCTGGTTCAGCGCCGCACCCCGGGCCTTCGTCATCAGGAGCGGGTGCCCGCCGGGCACGAGACCGCGGCCCATCCCGTTGGTGAGCGTGGGGAGCTCGAGGCCCTCGACGAGACGCAGTGCGGCGTCCTCGGCGCCGTCGGTCCACACGTCGGTGCCCATGACGAGCACCGGACGCTCCGCGCGTACGAGCAGGTCGACGACGGCCGCCACGGCGTCGCCGTCGGGCTCGAGGGGCGCCGGCGACGGCGGGATCGGGGCCGCGGCCGTCGTGGTGTCGAAGAACTGGTCCATCGGCACGTCGACGAACACCGGGCCGCGGTGGGAGGACCCGGCCACGGTGAAGGCCTGGTCCATGCCGCCGGGGATCTCCTCGACGGTGTGGATCGTGCGCGCCAGCTTGCTGACCGACTCCACGATCGGCGGGTGGTCGAGCTCCTGGAGGCTGCCCTGTCCCCAGCGGTTGGCCGGGGCACGCCCTCCGACGACCACCATCGGGACGCCGTTGAAGTTCGCCTGGGCGATCGCGGAGACGCCGTTGGTGACGCCGGGTCCGGCCGTGAGCACCGCGAGTCCGGGCCGTCGGGTCAGCTTGCCCGTCGCCTCGGCCGCGAAGGTCGCGGTCTGCTCGTGGCGTACGTCGAGCAGTCGCATGGTGGGCTCGGGCTTGACCGCGGCGTCGTACATCGGGAACACGTGGGCGCCCGAGAGGGTGAACATGGTCTCGACGCCGTGTGCTCGCGCGGCCGCGACCGCGTGGACGCCGCCGTGGCCCTCCAGCTCACCCTCGGCGCGGTGCGCGTCCTCGGCGGTGGCTGGTGCGGTGGGCTCGTCGTGACCGTCGTCGCTCATGTCGCGCACGCTACCGGTCACGAGGTCGGGACGCGGGTGCCCTCTAGCCTGTCGTCATGTCGGCCATGGTCACCGAGCTGGTCCGCGGCGGCGCCAGCCCCGCGGACGCCGACTGGCTGCAGCGCCTGGTCGCGCAGTGGCAGGTCGTCAGCGACCTCTCCTTCGCCGACCTCGTGCTGTGGACCAGGCAGGGCGGGGCCTGGCGTGCCGTCGCCCAGGTCCGGCCGACCACCGCGCCGACCGCGTACGTCGAGGACCTCGTCGGCTCCTCCGCCCCGCCCGCCCTCGCCGCGCTCCTCCACCGGGCCGAGGCCGAGGGCACGGTGCTGCGCCAGCAGCCCGTCGCGGGTGAGATCGAGGACCGCGCGGACAGCCCGCGGGCCCTGCACGTGGAGGCGGTGCCCGTACGCCGTCCGGGCGGGGCGGTGGCAGCGGTTGCCACCAGGGCCACGGGCGTGCGTGGCACGGTGACCCCCTCACCGCTGGAGCGCAGCTATCTCGCGACCGCGGGGGACCTCGTGGAGATGATGACGACGGGGGCGTTCCCACCGCCCGGCACCGGTGGCACGGCGCCGGACTCGCCGCGTGTCGGCGACGGCTTCGTCCGCCTCGGCCCTGATGCACGGGTGACCTACGCCAGCCCCAACGCGCAGTCGGTCTTCCGTCGCCTGGGGCTCGCCGCCGATCTGCAGGGCCACCACCTGCCGAGCCTCACCCGCACCCTCGTGGCGGCGGAACGGCGTGACGACGAGGAGCGTCTCGGCGCCGTCATGGGAGGTCGCGTCGCGGCCGACCTCGAGATCGGCGACGGCGTGGTGAGCCTCGCGGTGCACTCGGTACCGCTGCGGACCCAGGCGGGGGACGCGGGCTCCCTGCTGCTGGTCCGCGATGTCACCGACCTGCGGCGGCGGGACCGCGAGCTCCTGAGCAAGGAGGCCACGATCCGCGAGATCCACCACCGGGTGAAGAACAACCTTCAGACCGTCGCCGCCCTGCTGCGGCTGCAGGCGCGGCGGCTCGACGGTCCCGGGCGCGGAGCACTGGAGGAGGCCGTGCGCCGGGTGGGGTCGATCGCGCTGGTGCACGAGACACTGAGCCTCGCGCCCGAGGAACGGGTGGCCTTCGACGAGGTCGCCGACCGCCTGCGCGCCGCGGTGACGGACATGACGAGCCGCGGCGCCGTCACGACGCACCGGACGGGCAGCTTCGGCGAGGTGGGGTCAGCCCAGGCCACCGCCCTCGCGATGGTGCTCACCGAGCTGCTCGCGAACGCCTTCGAGCACGGGTTCGGAGCCGAGGGAGCGGGTCACGTGGAGCTGCGCGCAGCACGCGTCCGGCGTCGTTCGTCCGGCGACCCCGTGGTCCCTGCCCGGGGGGACACGGTCATCGAGGGCGTCGAGGAGCTCGTCGTCGAGGTCGTCGACGACGGCGTCGGTCTGCCTGCGGATCTCGAGCAGGCGGCAGCAGGGCACCTCGGCCTGTCGATCGTGAGGACGCTCGTCGACTCCGAGCTCCGCGGCACCTTCACCCTCGACGCCGACGACGGGGGAGGGACGATCGCGCGGGTCGTCGTACCCCTGTGAGCGGCGTGCGGCCGGGCTCAGGCGCTGGTGCGGACCCGGGCGCGGGCGTTGCGCCGCTTCAGGGCGCGTCGCTCGTCCTCGCTCATGCCGCCCCAGACACCGTGGTCCTGACCGGCCTCGAGGGCCCAGGCGAGGCACTGCTCGCGCACCTCGCAACGGCGACAGACGAGCTTGGCCTCCTCGATCTGCAGGATCGCGGGGCCGGTGTTACCGATGGGGAAGAACAGCTCCGGGTCCTCGTCGAGGCAGGCTGAACGGTCTCGCCAGTCCACGGGCGGGAGCTCCTCACATACTGGGGGTGCGGTGGGATCGGGGTCCTGCTCGCGACGGCGAGGAGCCTCGGTCGGGTCGCGACGTCGGCGCAGGAGACGGCCGTGTCGGCCGGAAGGCACCACTCTGGCAACAACCCGTGTCACTGACAAGGGTTGCGGTTGGTCGAGTGGGTCACAGGGGCAGCAGGCACGGCTGGTCCAGCCCGGCTCGTCTCACGGCCGAGGTGGCACGGAGTGCCTACGATGCTCCCGTGTCAGGATCCTACGCCGCCTCGCGCCCGCCCGCACCTCTGTCCGTCGCCGCGAGCCTCGCCGCGGTCCAGGGCATGGTGCTGTTGGCCCTGGGGATCGCCGAGGCGGTCTCGGTGAACGCCGACCGCCTGGTGATGGGCGCGACGACGACGGTCTTCTTCCTCGGCCTGGGGCTGCTCCTGTGCGTGTCCGCCTTCGGCCTGACACGGCGCTGGACCCTGGCGCGCGGGCCCGTGCTGGTGGTGCAGCTGGTGCAGCTGGGGCTGGCCTGGAACTTCCGGTCCGTGCCGGTCGCGGCCATCGGCCTGGCCGTGTACGCCCTGGTGGCGCTCGCCGGCCTGCTCAACCCCGCGTCCTCGGAGTACCTCGACTCCGAGTGACGCGTCCCGGCGCCGAGGCGCCGGTTCAGTCCTCCTGGTCCAGACCCTCGCGCAGCTGCGTGAGGGTGCGGTTCAGCAGACGCGACACGTGCATCTGGCTGACCCCGATCTCGCCGGCGATCTGGGACTGGGTCATGCCGCGGAAGAAGCGCAGCATGAGGATCTTCTTCTCGCGGTCCGGCAGCTGCGCGAGCATCGGCTTGAGGGACTCGCGTACGTCGACCGTGGCGATGTTGCTGTCGACGTCGCCCATGGTGTCGAGCAGGCTGCCGACACCGTCCTCGCTCTCGCCCGACTCCAGGGAGAGGGTCGAGTAGGCGCCGGAGGACTCGATGCCCTCGATGACGTCCTCGACGCTGACGTCCAGGCGTTCGGCGAGCTCCGAGGGGGTGGGGGAGCGTCCGAGCTCCTGGGTGAGATCGCCGGTCGCCGCGCCGATCGCAAGCCGCAGCTCCTGCAGCCGGCGAGGGACCCGGATCGTCCAGCCCTTGTCGCGGAAGTGACGCTTGATCTCGCCCACGATGGTGGGGGTGGCGTAGGTCGAGAACTCGACGCCACGGTCGGAGTCGAAGCGGTCGACCGCCTTGATGAGCCCGATCGTGCCGACCTGGAGCAGGTCGTCGTAGGGCTCGCCGCGGTTGCGGAACCGCCGGGCGCAGTGGTCGACCAGCGGCAGGTGCAGCTGCACCAGCTGGTCGCGCACCACGTGCTGGCGCACCTCGTTGCCGTCGGCCTCAGCCTCGTGCATCTCGGCGAAGAAGGCGGCGCTCTTGGCCCGTGTCTCGTCGGCTGAGCGGGAGCCGCGGTACATGCTCACGCTCTCAGCCCGCGGTCGACGCTCGTCGGGTGAGCACGAGCGTGAGGGTCGAGTCGCTCACGCTCGCGTCGACCTCGCTGGTCAGCGCGGTGAGCACCTGCCAGGCGAAGTCGTCGCGCGCCGGCGCCGTGGGCGTCTGCGCGGTGACTGTCATCTCGACGGTCAGCTGCCCGGGGCTCATGCTGAAGCCAGCCTCGAGCCTGCTGTCGACCTCGGCCTGCGGGAGGAGCATCGCCCCTGCCTCGCCGACGGCGATGCGCAGGTCCTCGATGTCGTCGAGGGTGAAGTCGAGTCGCGCCGCGAGGCCGGCCGCGGTCGTGCGCAGCACCGACAGGTACGCGCTGTCGGCGGGCGTCCGCAGCTCGATGTCGGCCGCCTGGCCGGCAGCGTCGGGGGCGGGGGGAGTGGACACTGTCTCTCCTGAGTTCGTGCGGTGGTGGAGCCGTGGTCGAGCCGGTGTGGAGCCGAGGGCGATGACGGACCGCCGCCCCGACCCTACCGAGCGGTCCGGACAGCCACGCGCCGGTCACCTCTGCTGAGGTGACCGGCGCGTCGCGGGGGTGGTTCAGCTCTTCTTGGTCTCCCAGAAGATGTCGGAGATCTCCTCGATCTTGCCGAGCAGCTTGTCGGCCGTCTCGACGTCGTGGTGGCCCTTGGTGCCGCCGGTGCCGGCGAGCTTGGTGGCCTCGTTGAAGAGCGTGTGGAGGTGCGGGTACTTCTCGAAGTGCGGGGGCTTGAAGTAGTCGGTCCACAGGACCCACAGGTGGTGCTTGACCAGCTCCGAGCGCTCCTCCTTGATGAGGATGCCGCGAGCGCGGAAGTCGGGGTCGTCGTTGTCGGCCATCTTCTGGGCGATGCCCTTGACCGACTCCGCCTCGATGCGGGCCTGGGCGGGGTCGTACACGCCGCAGGGGAGGTCGCAGTGCGCCTGCACCTCGATGGTCGGGGCGAACAGCTTGGCGAACATTCGCGTCACTCTCTCTCTCGGTGTCGCAATCGGTGTCGGCTCCCGGCTGGTGCCGGGCCGGGATGCTCCCGACTCGGACACTAGCGGCCAGCGCGGCCGCGGGCGACGTCCTCGGGGATCCTCTCGTACGCTGCCGGCCGGGTTCGGCCCGCTCGCGCACACTCGGTCCCGAGCCACGTTCCCGCCCTCCGGAGGTGTCATGCCTGTGCGTCGCGCGAAGGACCCGTCCGGCCCCGGCCGGTGGGGACTGGCCGTCGTCCGGGGGAGGTCCATGCGACCGACCCTCGCCGACGGGGACCGGCTGCTCGCGGACTACCGGGGCGAGGCCCGGCCGGGCAGGGTCGCGGTCGTCCGCCTGCCCGGCGGCGTCGTGGCCGTCAAGCGGCTCGGTCACCGGGAGCCCGACGGGTCGTGGTGGGTCGAGCGAGACAACCCGGCGGAGGGTGTCGACTCGTGGAGCGTCGGCGCGGTACCGCGTGCCGATGTGGTCGCCGTGGTCGTCGCGAGGGTCTGGCCGTCCCCCCGGCGGCTCTGAGGCGGGTCGGGGTGGACCCGGGTGGATCCGGCCGCTGTGCCAGGATCGCGCCATGCCCGAGACGCCCCGCCCGACTCCGCAACCCGTGCCCGACCACCTCGCCGGCGACCCGGTCTTCGAGCTGCACCGCGGCGGCAAGATGCACATCCGCTCGACCGTGGAGCTGGCCGGCCCCGACGAGCTGTCGATGGCCTACACCCCGGGCGTGGCGCGCGTCTGCGAGGCGATCGCGGAGGACGAGACGCTCGCCGCGACGTACACCTGGGTGAACAACACGGTCGCCGTCGTCACCGACGGCACCGCCGTGCTCGGCCTCGGCGACATCGGTCCCAAGGCCGCCATGCCGGTGATGGAGGGCAAGGCGGTCCTGTTCAAGCAGTTCGGCGGCGTGGACGCCGTGCCGATCTGCCTGGACACGACCGACACCGAGGAGATCATCGAGACGGTGCGTCGCCTGGCCCCGAGCTTCGGCGGCATCAACCTCGAGGACATCTCGGCGCCCCGCTGCTTCGAGATCGAGGACCGTCTGCGCAAGGCCCTCGACATCCCGGTCTTTCACGACGACCAGCACGGCACCGCCGTGGTGGCGCTCGCCGCCCTGCAGAACGCCCTCACGATCACCGGGCGCGAGATGAGCGCGACGCGCGTCGTCGTCTCCGGTGCCGGGGCTGCAGGCGTGGCCGTCACCCGCATCCTGCTCTCCGCCGGTCTGCGCGACGTCGCCGTGCTCGACAGCCGCGGCGTGCTGTCCAGCAAGCGCACCGACCTGAGCCCGGTCAAGACCGCGATGGCGCGTACCACAGCAGACCTCACCGGCCGCAGCGGCACGCTCGCCGAGGTCATGGAAGGCGCCGACGTCTACATCGGGCTCTCCGGCGGCACCGTCCCCGAGGAGGTGGTGGCGACCATGGCCGACGAGGCGATCATCTTCGGGCTGGCCAACCCCCACCCCGAGGTCCACCCCGACGTGGCCCACAAGTACGCCCGGGTCGTCGCGACGGGTCGCAGCGACTTCCCCAACCAGATCAACAACGTGCTGGCGTTCCCCGGCATCTTCCGCGGCGCCTTCGACGCGAGGGCCAACGGCATCACCGAGGACATGAAGCTGGCCGCGGCGAGCGCCCTCGCCGACCTCGTCGGCGAGGACCTGGCCGAGGACTACATCATCCCGTCGCCCTTCGACAAGAGGGTCGGCCCGGCGGTGGCCTCAGCGGTGGCCGCCGCTGCCACCCCCCGCGACTGACCGGCGACCCACCGGGGACTGCCAGGCGCCCCCGCCGAAGGCTAGGGTCGGAGGCATGTTCGCCGTCTACGCCGACTCCTTCTCCTCCGACGACCCGCTGTCCGCCTTGACGGTGGGAGAACGTCCGGACCCCGAGGTGCCCGAGGGGTGGGCGCGTGTCCACGTCCGCGCCGCCTCCCTGAACCACCACGACCTGTGGTCGCTGCGAGGTGTGGGGCTGCGCGAGGAGGCGCTGCCGATGATCCTCGGCTGCGACGCCGCGGGCGTCGACGACGACGGCAACGAGGTGCTCGTGCACGCCGTGGTCTCCGACCCCGCCTGGATCGGCGACGAGACGCTCGACCCGAGACGGTCGCTGCTGAGCGAGAAGCACCAGGGCACCTTCGCCGACCAGGTCGTCGTTCCGCGGCGCAACATCGTTGCCAAGCCGGAGTCCCTGAGCTTCGCGGAGGCTGCCTGCCTGCCGACGGCGTGGTTGACGGCGTACCGCATGCTCTTCACCCAGTCCGACCTCAAGCCCGGGCAGACGGTGCTCGTCCAGGGGGCGGGCGGCGGGGTCGCCACGGCCCTGATCGTGCTGGCTCGTGCCGCGGGACTGCAGGTCTGGGCAACGAGTCGCGACGAGGCGAAGCAGGCCAAGGCCGTCGAGCTGGGTGCCCATCAGGCGTTCGACTCGGGGCAGCGGCTCCCCGGCAAGGTCGACGCCGTGATGGAGACCGTCGGTGCGGCCACCTGGTCGCACTCGGTGAAGAGCCTGCGCCCCGGCGGCACGATCGTGATCTCCGGTGCCACGTCAGGTCCGAACCCCGACCAGGCCGAGCTCACGCGCATCTTCTTCCTGCAGCTGCGTGTCCACGGGTCGACCATGGGCACCCGCGAGGAGCTCGCCGGCCTCGTCAGCCTCCTCGACGCCACCGGCACCGCCCCGCTCATCGACCGGGAGATCCCGATGACCGAGGCGCGCGACGGCTTCGCCGCCATGGCGGCAGGTGACGTCTTCGGCAAGATCGTGTTCACCCGGTGAGCCCGGCGCAGGACACGACCAGCCAGGGGCGGCGGCGTACGCACCTCGTGACCGGCGGCGGCTCGGGCATCGGGTCCGCCCTGGTGCGATCCCTGCTCGCGCGGGGCGACGAGGTTCTCCTGGTCGCGCGCAGCGGTGACCGCGCAGGGGAACTCGAGCGCGAGTTCGCCGGTGCGAGGGCGGTGGTGGCCGACCTCGGTCAGCCCTCCACCGTGGCCGGCCTCGAGGACGACCTGCCGGACCGCCTCGACTCGGTGGTGCACTCCGCGGGTGTCGTGGAGCTCACGAGCGTGGCGGACCTCGACCACGTCGAGCTCAGCCGCACCCTGGCGGTCAACCTCGTCAGCGCGGCCGAGCTGACGCGCATCGCGCTGGGCCCGCTGCGGCGTGCGCAGGGCACGGTCGTCTTCGTGAACAGCGGGTCCGGGCTCCGTGCGAAGGCGACCTGGGGGGCGTACGCGGCGAGCAAGTTCGGGCTACGTGGTCTCGCCGAGGCGCTGCGTGACGAGGAGACCGACAGCGGCGTGCGCGTCACGTCGGTCTACCCCGGGCGCACCGCGACGCCGATGCAGCAGAAGGTCCACGAGCAGGAGGGGAAGCACTACGACCCTGCCGAGTGGTCCGACGCGCAGACGGTGGCCGACGCGATCCTCACCGTGCTCGACCTGCCCTCCGATTCCACGGTGACCGACCTGCAGGTGCGTCCGCGCGGCTAGAGGTCGTCGTCCGCGTCGTCGAGCCTCGCCAGCCACGTGGCGAGCCGCTCGACGGCGTTCTCGTGGTCGGGATGCACGTCCACGAACTCCACGAGCCGCTCGGCCAGCCAGGCGAACGAGACCTCCTCGTCCCCCCGGCGGGCCGCCAGCTCCTCGATCCCACGGTCGGTGAAGTACACCGGGCCGACTCCTCCGCCGACCGCGGTCAGCGTCCGCGACGCTCGAAGGCGTCCCGCATGAGCGACTTGTTCTCCTCCTGGTGACGGGAGGCCTGGCCCACCGACGGCGAGGAGGACTCCGGACGCGAGACCCGGGTGACCTCCAGGTCGAGCTCGGGCCACAGGTTCAGCTTCAGGTGCGGCCACGGACCCATGTTGGCGGGCTCGTCCTGCACCCAGCGCACGTCGGTGAGGTTCGGGAACCTGGCCATCTCGGCCTTCAGCTCGCGCACCGGCCGCGGGTAGAGCTGCTCGAAGCGGGCGATCGCCGTCGTCGGGGAGTCGCCCTGCTGCTTCTGACGCTCCTTGACGAGGTCCCAGGTGACGCGCCCCGAGCACAGCACCAGGTGGGTGACCTGGTCGGGATCGACCGTGTCGTCACCGATCAGCGGACGGAACTCACCGGAGGTGAAGTCCTCGGGCTGGCTCGCGGCGTCCTTGCGCTTCAGCATCGACTTCGGCGTGAAGACGATCAGCGGTCGGTGCTCGTCCCCGAGCGCGTGGCGACGAAGCAGGTGGAAGTAGCTCGCCGGCGTCGACGGCTGCGCGACGGTGAATGCGTCCTCGGCGGCCATGGTGAGGAACCGCTCGATGCGCGCCGAGGAGTGGTCCGGCCCCTGGCCCTCGTAGCCGTGCGGTAGCAGCATGACCACCCCGGACTGCTGGCCCCACTTGGTCTCGCCGGCGGTGATGAACTCGTCGATGACCGTCTGGGCTCCGTTGACGAAGTCGCCGAACTGGGCCTCCCAGAGCACCAGCGCATCGGGTCGCGCCACGGAGTAGCCGTACTCGAAGCCGAGTGCGGCGTACTCGCTGAGCAGGGAGTCGTAGACGTAGAACGACGCCTGGTCCTCCGACAGGTTCGCCAGCGGGGTCCACTCGCGGGCGTCGGTGCGGTCGATGACGGTCGCGAAGCGCTGCACGAAGGTGCCTCGCCGGGAGTCCTGGCCCGCGAGACGCACCGGGCGGCCGTCGAGGAGGAGGGAACCGAACGCGAGGATCTCGCCGGTACCCCAGTCGATCGGTCCGTCCGTGATGGCGCCTGCCCGGCGGTCGAGCTGCGGCTTGACCTTCGGGTGCACCGTGAAGCCGTCGGGCGCGGAGGTGTGCGCGTCGGAGATGCGCTTGAGCACCTCGCGGCTGATCGAGGTGCCGCGCGTGCTGGTCGACTTCTCCGGGTAGTCCGGCACCGTCGTCCACTCATCGGGGTCCGGGGAGCTCGAGGCCTCGCGCACCTCGCTGAAGACGTTCTCCAGGCGCTGCTGGAAGTCCTTGAGCGCTTGCTCGGCCTCCTCGAGCGTGATGTCACCGCGACCGATGAGGGACTCGGTGTAGAGCTTGCGCACCGAGCGCTTCGCCTCGATGAGGTCGTACATCAGCGGCTGGGTGTACGAGGGGTCGTCACCCTCGTTGTGACCGCGCCGGCGGTAGCAGACCAGGTCGATGACGACGTCCTTGTTGAACGCCTGGCGGTACTCGAAGGCGAGCCGTGCGACGTAGATGCAGGCTTCGGGGTCGTCGCCGTTGACGTGGAAGATCGGCGCCTGCACCATGCGCGCGACGTCGGTGGAGTAGAGCGAGGACCTCGACGACGTCGGGGCCGTGGTGAAGCCGACCTGGTTGTTGACGACGACGTGGATCGTGCCGCCGGTGCGGTAGCCGCGCAGCTGGGAGAGGTTGAGGGTCTCCGCGACGACGCCCTGGCCGGCGAAGGCCGCGTCACCGTGCACCAGCAGCGGCAGCACCGGGAACTCCTCGCCCCGGTTGAGCACGTCCTGCTTGGCCCGGGCGATCCCCTCGAGGACGGGGTCGACGGCCTCGAGGTGGGACGGGTTCGCTGCCACCGACACCTTGATGGTGTCGCCGCGGTCGGAGGAGAACAGTCCCTCGGCGCCGAGGTGGTACTTCACGTCGCCGGAACCCTGCACGGTGCGCGGGTCGATGTTGCCCTCGAACTCGCGGAAGATCTGGCTGTAGCGCTTGCCCACGATGTTCGCGAGCACGTTGAGCCGACCACGGTGGGCCATGCCGATGCAGACCTCGTCGAGGCCGACCTCGGCGGCGCTCTCGCAGATCTCGTCGATCAGCGGGATGGTCGTCTCGCCGCCCTCGAGGCTGAAGCGCTTCTGACCGACGAACTTGGTCTGCAGGAAGGTCTCGAAGGCCTCGGCCTCGTTGAGCTTGTGCAGGATGCGCAGCTGCTCCTCGCGCGGAGGCTTCTGGTGCGGCTGCTCGATGCGCTTCTGCAGCCAGGCCCGCTGGTCGGGATCCATGATGTGCATGTACTCCACGCCCACGGTGCGGCAGTAGGAGTCGCGCAGGATGCCGAGGATGTTGCGCAGCTTCATGAACGGACGGTCCGAGCCGCCGAAGGAGCCGGTCGCGAACTCGCGGTCGAGGTCCCACATCGTCAGGCCGTGCGTCTCGACGTCGAGGTCGGGGTGGCTGCGCTGCCGGTACTCCAGCGGGTCGGTGTCGGCCATCATGTGGCCGCGCACCCGGTAGGCGTGGATCAGCTCGAGCACCCGCGCCTGCTTGGAGATGTCGTTGTCGTGGTTCGTCGCGATGTCGGTCGCCCAGCGGATGGGCTGGTACGGGATCCGCAGTGCACGGAAGATCTCGTCGTAGAAGCCGTCCTGCCCCAGCAGCAGCTGGTGCAGCTTCGCCAGCAGCTCGCCCGACTGCGCACCCTGGATCACACGGTGGTCGTAGGTGGAGGTCAGCGTCATGACCTTGCTGACCGCGTTGCGGCTGATGGTCTCCGGAGCGGCGCCCTGGTACTCCGGCGGGTAGTCCATCGAGCCGACGCCCAGGATGAGGCCCTGTCCCTGCATCAGCCGAGGAACGGAGTGGTTCGTGCCGATGGTGCCGGGGTTGGTCAGGCTGACGGTGGTGCCGGCGAAGTCGGAGATCTGCAGCTTGCCGTTGCGCGCCTTGCGGATCAGCTCCTCGTACGCCGTCCAGAACTCCGCGAAGTCCATCGACTCCGCAGCCTTGATCGAGGGGACCAGGAGCTGCCTGGTGCCGTCGTCCTTGGGCAGGTCGATCGCGAGGCCGAGGTTGACGTGCGCGGGCTGCACGAGGTGGGGCTTGCCGTCGATCTCCTCGTAGGAGTTGTTCATCGCCGGGACGGCCCCCAGCGCCTTGACCAGCGCGAAGCCGATGAGGTGGGTGAAGCTCACCTTGCCGCCGCGGGCGCGGGCGAGGTGGTTGTTGATGACGATGCGGTTGTCCCACAGCAGCTTGACCGGCACCGAGCGGACGCTGGTGGCCGTCGGGACCTGGAGCGAGGTCTCCATGTTCTGCGCGGTGCGGGCCGGAGCGCCGCGCAGCGTGGTCTTGTCCGGGTCGTCCGACGCCTCGGGCTTCGGCTTCTTCTCCGGCTCCTTCGTCGTCGGCTTGTCCGAGGCGGAGGTGGCCTTCGAGGTCGCGGCCTTCTCGTCCTTCTGCGCGGCCTGCTTGGGCTCGGTCTTCTTCGCAGCCTGCTTGGGCTCGGTCTTCTTCTCCGCAGCCTGCTTCGGCTTCGACTCCTGCCCGGTCGCGCCGTTCGAGGGCGTCTTCGCCGAGGCGCCGTTGCCCGAGCCGTTGCTCGAGCCGCCGTCGTCCTGGCCCTCGAAGAAGTCCCACCACGCCTTGTCGACGCTGTCCGGGTCCTTCTTGTACTGCTCGTACATCTCGTCGACGAGCCACTCGTTGGCTCCGAAGGATGCGTTGTCTGTCGGCGACTCGGCCACGGGTTGCTTCGCCTCTTCCGATGCGGGCTTGCTGGTCTGCGTGAGGTGCGCACGGCGCGTGACGTGCACGCGCCAGGCTAGCCCCTCGCCCATGCGAAGTCGCCAGGTCCGGAGGCATCCGACACGCCGGTGTGCCGGGGATCTCCCCGACCCTCGGCCGGACGCGGTCGGACCCCCCGCCGGGAGGGCGAGGGGTCCGGCCGGGGGTGCGCCGGTCTCAGCGGCGCTTCGCGATGACGTTCGCGACGCCGAACTTCAGCTGGGGCCCGTCGTTGGGCATGTCGAGGACTGCCGAGGCCACCGAGAGGCCGCGACCGTTCGGGATCTGGACGAGCGTCCGCAGGATGGCACCCCCGGGGAGCCGCATGCGCTTGCCGGGCTTGGGCAGGTCCAGTCGCTCGCCGCCGACGATCAGGCTACCGACGGTGCTGCCCTTGATGTTGGTCCGCAGGATGCGCCCGGCGCGCTGCTTGACGAAGGCGCGTCCGACGATGTCCTGCAGGCGCAGGTCCAGGGCAGGCACCTCGATGAACTTCGTCTCGGACTTGGCCCAGGCGACGACGTCACCGTCTGCGGTCTGCTTGCCCATGTAGCTGTTGGTGCCGCCCCCGATGACCGCGAGGTCGCCGATCGAGAGGCCGCGCACCTTCTCGGTGCGGACCTTGCCGCCGGTGCCGACGCAGGGGATCTTGGCCGAGCCGTAGCGGTCGATGAGGCCGGTCGAGTCCATGGCGGCGGCGTACCCGTTGATGACGCCGGACGGCGCGCGCCCGTCGGTGCGGGCGTAGGCGCGGCCCAGCTCGATCTTCGGACCGTTGGTGCGGCCGTTGTCGGCGACCTCGATGAGCAGCCCGTACGCACCGGCCATGGCGAAGTCCTTCTTCTCGACCTGGCGCTCGTAGCCGAGGTCGAAGCTCACCAGTCCCGGGATCTCGATCGGGACCGGCGTGTCCATCAGCAGCTGGACCACCTGCTTGATGACGGTGTCGTTGACCGTCTTGGTCAACAGGTCGACCAGCTGCTGCGCCGGCTTGGTCAGGGGCTCCAGCTGCGGACTGCTGGGCAGCTCGAGCTCCAGGTCGCCCCAGGAGATGTCGGTGTCGGCGTGGAAGCCGTCGGCGTCCTCGTAGGCGTCCGCGACCGTGGTGACGTTGGTGAGCACGATGCGTCCGGCGCTGCCCGCGATGCCGTCGGGGAGCGGCGGCGCGATCGAGATGTCGCCGATCACGTTGGTCGCGCGGGAGCCGTTGCGCCCGCCCTCGCTGTAGGTGACGTTGGTTCCGGAGAGGCCTGAGAGGTTGACGCCGTACTCCTCCAGGGAGCTCGCGATGTCACCGCCCAGCGTCTGGGCCAGGTCGTTGCGCGAGAGACGGCCCGTGGAGCGGGTGCAGTCGATGCGGCTGGAGTTCAGACGCACGGTGCGCAGGTCGTCGACAGCGGTGATGCGCGCCGCCCAGGAGTTGTTCTGGAAGGCGTAACCGGTCTGGCTCCATCCCGAGGTGTCGCGCTCGGCCGCCGCGGTCGGAGCGAGCGAGGCGCTGGTGAGGGCCGCTGCGGCGACGGTGGTGACGGCGGCGAGTCGCCGTGCGGTGTGCTTGCCTGACATGGGGGCTCCCTGGCGCTGGACGAAGGCGTGGACGATGGGTCGATCGTGGTGTCTCAACGCCCCCTGTGAAGCGCGGTTATGCAGATCGGTCCCGGTTCAGACAGGACGTCAGGACGATGTCGGACGCTTCGGTGCGAATCGACGCCACAGAGGTCTAGACCGCTTGACCGCGGTGAGCGTGCGTGTCGCAGACCACCGCGGGGGAGGGTGTGACGCATGGACCGAGCGGGGACCGTGGCGACTTCTGCGTGGTCGGCGCCGGGTCGGGTGACGTTGGTGGGCGACCACACCGACCACGACGGAGGCCTCTCACTGCCGTTCGCGCTCCCGCTGCGCACCGTGGTCCGCGCCCGGCCACGTGCCGACGCGACCGTGCGAGCCACGTCCGCTGTCGTGCCGGGTGAGCCCGTCGAGCTGTCCCGACCGGTGGCGCGCGGCGAGGTCGAGGGCTGGGGGGCGTACGTCGCGGGCGTCGTGCGGGTGCTGACCCACTCGGGGGTCGAGGTGCCCGGCGCCGACCTCCGGGTCGAGAGTGCGGTGCCGCCGGGCGCCGGGCTCTCGTCGTCGCACGCCCTGGTCCTGGCGGTGGCCGGCGCTCTCGCCGACCTCGCGGGCGCCACGCTGTCCCGCGAGGACCTGGTCGAGCTGGCTCGCCGCGTCGAGAACGACGAGGTCGGGGTGCCGTCCGGTGTGCTCGACCAGCTCGCCATCCTCTCGGCCCGACGTGACCGTCTCGTGCTGGTCGACGCGGCCGAGGACGCTCCTGCCCGGACGTCGCTGGTGGCGTGCGACCCCGTCGGCGCAGACCTCGTGATCCTGGTCGTGGACACCGGTGCGCCGCACGACCTGGGCGACGGGAGGTACGCGGAGATCCGGGCAGACCTCGACCGGGTGAGGGGCCGGCTCGGCGTCGGATCCCTGCGCCGGTTCGCCGACCGGCTGGGTCCCGAGCGAGCGCTCGAGGAGCTCGCCGACCTCGGGGTCGGCGCTCGAGAGGCAGGGAGGTCGCGCCATGTCATCACCGAGAACGCCCGCGTCGCGGAGGCCGTGCGACGGTGTCGTGCTGGGGACCTGGCCGGGGTCGGACCCGTGATGAGCGCCTCGCACGTCTCCATGCGCGACGACCTCGGCAACTCCCACCCCGTCGTCGACCTCACCGTGGACACGCTCGTCTCCGCCGGGGCGCTCGGCGCACGCATGTCCGGCGGGGGGTTCGGGGGCGCGGTCGTGGCACTCCTCGCCCGGGAACGCGTCGGAGAGGCGGAGTCCCGTCTGACCGAGGCGTACGCGGCGGCGGGCCTGGCGCCGCCGGGCTGTCATCGGGTGACGCCGGCAGACGGTGCGGGACCGGTGGACTGACCGGTCCTCATGGGCGCCCCCGGCAGGATTCGAACCTGCGACTCCTGGTACCGGAAACCAGTGCTCTATCCCCTGAGCTACGGAGGCACGGCCGCGTGACGCCCGAGGACGCCTGAGACCGGTCGTCACTGTATCCCCCCGGTGTGGCGCAACCGACCTCGGGAGGCGAGGGGGTCGGGGCGTGGACGCGGATAGGCTGGATCGGTGACTCCCGAGCAGCTCTCCGCCACCGTCGTCGACGTCCTCTCCGGGCTCGTGGCAGACGGTTCCCTCACGCTGCCCGACGGGGTCCCGGCCCAGGTCACCGTCGAAAGACCCCGGCAGAAGGGTCACGGCGACTACGCCACGAACGTCGCGCTGCAGCTGTCCAAGAAGGCGGGGGTGCCCCCGCGTGAGCTCGCCGGCCACATCGCCGAGCGGCTCGAGCGCGTCGAGGCCGTCGACGGCGTCGAGATCGCGGGTCCCGGCTTCCTCAACGTCACCGTCGCCGCAGCCGCGCAGGGGCAGGTCGCGTCCGACGTCGTCGCCGCCGGGGCGGCGTACGGATCCAACACCTCGATGGCCGGGGAGAAGGTCAACCTGGAGTTCGTCTCGGCGAACCCCACCGGCCCGATCCACATCGGCGGCGTGCGGTGGGCGGCGGTCGGCGACGCGCTCGGCCGCGTCATGAGCGCGTCCGGGGCCGAGGTCACCCGCGAGTACTACTTCAACGACCACGGGTCGCAGATCGACCGGTTCGCGCGCTCGCTGATGGCCAGTGCCCGCGGTGAGGAGGCGCCCGAGGACGGTTACGGCGGCCAGTACATCGCCGACATCGCCGCAGCGGTGCTCGCGCGCCGGCCCGACGCGCTCGACGCCGACGACGTGACGGCGCAGGAGACGTTCCGCGCCGAGGGCGTCGACCTCATGTTCGGCGAGATCAAGCAGAGCCTCGCCGACTTCGGGGTCGTCTTCGACGTCTTCTTCCACGAGGACCGGCTGCACGCCTCGGGCGCGGTACAACGTGCCGTCGAGCGGCTCGACGAGCGCGGCAACATCTATCGCTCCGAGGGCGCCACCTGGCTGCGTACGGAGCAGTACGGCGACGACAAGGACCGGGTCGTCATCAAGTCCGACGGCGAGGGGGCCTACCTCTCCGGCGACCTCGCGTACTACCTCGACAAGCGCCAGCGCGGGTTCGACCGCTGCGTGATCATGCTCGGCGCCGACCACCACGGCTACGTCGGGCGCATGATGGCCATGTGTGCTGCCTTCGGCGACACCCCGGGGCAGAACCTCGAGATCCTCATCGGTCAGATGGTCAACCTGGTCAAGGACGGCGAACCGGTCCGGATGTCCAAGCGGGCGGGCACCGTCGTGACGCTGGAGGACCTCGTCTCGGCGATCGGCAACGACGCGGCGCGCTACGCGCTGGCGCGCTACTCCGCGGACTCCAACATCGACCTGGACCTCGACCTGTGGGCCTCGGCCAGCAACGACAACCCGGTCTTCTACGTCCAGTACGCCCACGCCCGCGTCGCGTCGTTGATGCGCAACGCGGCCGACCTGGGCGTCGTCCCCGGCGGCACCGGCGGCACGGACTTCGACGGGTCCCTGCTCGACCACGAGAAGGAGGGCGAGCTCCTGCGCGCCCTGGCCGAGTTCCCCCGTGTGGTCGCCGCGGCCGCCGAGCTGCGCGAGCCGCACCGCGTCGCGCGCTACCTCGAGCAGCTCGCCGGCACCTACCACCGCTTCTACGACGTGTGCCGGGTGCTGCCCATGGGCGACGAGGAGACGACCGACCTCCACCGGGCCCGCCTGCTGCTGGTCGCCGCCACGCGCACCGTGCTCGCCAACGGGCTGGGACTCCTGGGCGTCACCGCCCCGGAGCGGATGTGAGGCGGGTGGCGGCATGAGGGCGCACGAGGCCGGCTGGGCCCACGCGGACGGAGCGTTCTCGGGGCCCCCGTGGCTGCGTGCGCCCGAGGACGTGGGCGCGCTGGTGCCACGGCTGTGGTCGCGCACGGCGCGCAAGCGCGAGGACGGGGTGCTCGAGGTCGGGGGAGTGGCACTCACCGACCTGGCGGCGGAGCACGGCACCGCCGCGTACGTGCTCGACGAGGAGGACTTCCGGCACCGGGCGCGCGCCTTCCGCGACGCCTTCGCCGGGTGGGACGTCTGCTACGCCGGCAAGGCGTTCCTGTGCGGTGAGGTGGTGCGCTGGCTGGCCGAGGACGGTCTGCACCTCGACGTCTGCTCCGCCGGCGAGCTGGAGCTGGCCCTGCGCGGAGGGTTCGACCCCGCACGCCTCACGCTGCACGGCAACAACAAGTCCGCAGGTCTCCTGGCGCACGCCGTGGCGCGCGGGGTGGGACGCGTCGTGGTCGACAGCTTCGACGAGATCGAGCGCATCGCCGCCCTCGCTCGCACCGGAGCGCCACCGGTGCGCGTGATGGTGCGCGTCACGGCCGGCGTCGAGGCACACACCCACGAGTACATCGCCACCAGCCACGAGGACCAGAAGTTCGGCTTCTCCCTCGCTGCGGGCGACGCCTTCGAGGGCGTACGCCGACTCCTCGCCGTGGCGACGGACACCGACGGCGGGGTCGAGGTCCTCGGCCTGCACTCCCACATCGGATCGCAGATCTTCGACACGGCCGGCTTCGAGGTGGCCGCCCGCCGCGTGCTCGGCCTCGCGGCGCGGGTGCGCGCCGAGCTCGGGGTGGAGCTGCCCGAGCTGGACCTCGGCGGCGGGTTCGGCATCGCGTACACGACCCAGGACGACCCGGCCGACCCGGTCCGCCTCGCGGGGTCCATGGATCGCATCGTGGCCGAGGAGTGCGAACGCTCGGGGCTCGCGGTGCCGCGGCTGTCCATCGAGCCGGGTCGCGCGATCGCCGGGCCTGCGACGTGCACCGTGTACTCCGTCGGCACGGTCAAGCGGGTCGCCCTCGACGGTGGTGCCGCACGCACGTACGTCTCCGTCGACGGCGGGATGAGCGACAACGTCCGCACCGCGCTCTACGACGCCGACTACTCCTGCACCCTGGCCTCCCGCGCGTCCGAGGCCGCCCCGGTGCTGAGCCGCGTGGTCGGGTCCCACTGCGAGGCCGGCGACATCGTGGTCAAGGACGAGTTCCTGCCGGGCGACCTGGCCCCCGGCGACCTGGTCGCGGTGCCCGCGACGGGGGCGTACTGCCGCTCGTTGTCCAGCAACTACAACCACGCCCTGCGTCCGCCGGTGATCGCCGTCGCGGACGGTCGCAGCCGCGTCCTGCTGCGCCGTGAGACCTACGCCGACCTCTTCGCCACCGATGTGTCGCTGGGCGACGGCGGTGCGGCGGCGGGCACGGCGGGCCGCGACGGTGCGAGGATGGGTGGCGATGAGCACGTCTGAGGAGTCCTCCGCCCCGTCCACCGCCCGACCGCTGGGGGTGGCGGTGCTGGGCTGCGGTGTCGTGGGCAGCCAGGTGGTGCGGCTGCTCAGGGAGCAGGCGTCGGACCTGGCCGCCCGCGTGGGGGCGCCCGTGGAGCTTCGTGGCGTCGCCGTCCGGCGCCTGGACCACGAGCGCGACGTGGACGTGCCGGGGGAGCTGCTGACCACAGACGCCGAGGCGCTGGTCGCGCGTGACGACGTCGACCTCGTCGTCGAGGTGATCGGCGGGATCGAGCCGGCTCGCGCCCTGATCCTCGGTGCTCTCGCGCACGGGGCCAGCGTGGTGAGCGCCAACAAGGCGCTGGTCGCCGAGGACGGGCCGACCCTCTTCGACGCGGCGGCGACCGCCGGCCGGGACCTGTTCTACGAGGCGGCGGTCGCGGGCGCGATCCCGATCCTGCGCCCCCTGGTGGAGTCCCTGGCCGGTGACCGCGTCACCCGCGTGCTCGGCATCGTCAACGGCACCACCAACTTCATCCTCGACAGGATGGACACCTCCGGGGCGGGTTTCCACGACGCCTTGGAGGAGGCGCAGGCGCTCGGCTACGCCGAGGCGGACCCGACGGCCGACGTCGAGGGCTTCGACGCCGCGGCGAAGGCCGCGATCCTCGCCAGCCTCGCCTTCCACACCCGCGTGAACGCGGCCGACGTCCACCGCGAGGGCATCACCGAGGTCACCGCCCGGGACGTGGCGGCCGCCCGCGAGATGGGGTGCGTCGTCAAGCTGCTGGCGATCTGCGAGCGGCACGTCACCCCGACCGGCACCACGGTCTCCGCGCGGGTGCACCCGGCGATGATCCCCGAGACGCACCCGCTGGCGAGCGTGCGCGAGGCGTACAACGCGGTCTTCGTCGAGTCCGACGCCGCGGGCGAGCTGATGTTCTACGGCCCGGGCGCCGGGGGGGCGCCGACGGCCAGCGCCGTCATGGGCGACCTCGTCACCGCCGCCCGCAACCGCGTGGCCCGGGTCAGCCACGGCGGCGACACGGCGTACGAGTCGCACCCGGTGCGTGCCATGGGCGAGGTCGAGACGCGCTACTTCGTGGCCATCGACGTCGACGACAAGGCCGGCGTCCTCGCGAGCGTGGCGCAGGCCTTCGCCGAGCACGGCGTCTCGATCCAGACGGTGAAGCAGCAGGGTCGAGGTGACGACGCAGAGCTGAGCGTCGTCTCCCACCGCGCGACCGACGAGTCGCTGGCGGCGACCGTGAGGTCGCTCGAGGGCATGGCGTTCGTGCGTGAGGTGACCTCGGTGATGCGAGTGGAGGGCGAATGACGGCGACACGGGTCGAGGGACGGAGCACCGGCGTGCACCAGTGGCGCGGAGTGATCGAGGAGTACCGCGCGTGGCTCGACGTGCCCGAGGGTCTGCCGGCGATGACACTCGGCGAGGGCGGCACCCCCCTGGTCGCCTCCGACTGGCTCTCCGACCTCACCGGCGGTGAGGTCTGGCTGAAGGTCGAGGGCGACAACCCGACGGGGTCGTTCAAGGACCGTGGCATGACCACGGCGATGTCGGTCGCCAAGGCCGAGGGGGCGCAGGCGTGCGTGTGCGCCTCGACCGGCAACACCTCGGCGTCGATGGCTGCGTACGCCGCCAAGTCCCGCATGAAGCCCCTGGTGCTGGTGCCGCAGGGCAAGATCTCCGCCGGCAAGATGGCTCAGGCGATCGTGCACGGCGCCCAGGTGATCATGGTGCGCGGCAACTTCGACGACTGCCTGCGGATCTCGCGGTCCATGGCCGAGCACTACCCGGTCGCTCTCGTGAACTCGGTCAACCCGGCCCGTCTCCAGGGCCAGAAGACAGCCTCGTTCGAGGTCGTCGACCGCCTCGGTGATGCGCCGGACTTCCACCTGTTGCCGGTCGGCAACGCCGGCAACATCTCGGCGTACTGGATGGGATACAAGGAGTACGCCGAGGCCGGCCGCACGACGAAGCGTCCGGTGATGCGGGCCTTCCAGGCCGAGGGGGCCGCCCCCTTGGTCACCGGCGAGCCGTTCCCGGAGCCGGAGACCGTCGCCACGGCCATCCGCATCGGCAACCCGGCCTCGTGGAAGCTCGCCGACGCGGCGGCGGCGGAGTCCGGAGGACGCTTCGCGGCGGTCAGCGACGATCAGATCCTGCACGCGCAGCGACAGCTGGCGTGCAACGACGGCGTGTTCGTCGAGCCCGCCTCGGCCTCGGGCATCGCCGGCATGCTGACCGAGGTGGAGCGTGGGGAGTCCTACCGCGGCAAGACCGTCGTGGTCACGGTCACCGGTCACGGGCTGAAGGACGTCGACACGGCCCTGTCCTCCTTCACCGACCTCGTCGACACCGTCATCGACGCCGACGTGGACGCGGCGGCCCGGGCCGCCGGACTGGTCTGACCGTGGCGCAGGGGTCGGTGTGGTCCCCGCGCCGCGTCCGGGTGAGCGTGCCCGCGACGAGCGCGAACCTCGGGCCCGGCTTCGACTCGCTCGGGATGGCGCTGTCGCTGTACGACGAGGTCACCGCCGAGGTGCCCGCCGACGCGCCCGCGGGGCTGGTGGAGGTGCACGTCGAGGGTGAAGGGGCCGGCACCGTCCCCACGGACGCCTCGCACCTGGTCGTACGCGCGATGCTCGCCTGCTTCGGCGCGATGCAGCTGCCCCCGCCGCCCCTGCGCCTGGCGTGCCGCAACGTGGTGCCGCACAGCCGCGGGCTCGGCTCGTCCGCGGCGGCGATCGTGGCCGGGGTCGTGCTCGCCCGCGCCCTGGTGGTCGACGGCGTCGAGCGGCTCGACGACGCCGGCGTGCTGGGTCTCGCCGCCGACCTCGAGGGTCACCCGGACAACGTCGCCCCGGCGCTGCTCGGCGGGTTCACCATCAGTGGGCGCGACGAGGCGGGGCGCTGGTACGCGGTCCCCTCGCCCCTCTCCCCGCACCTGCGGGCCGTGGCCATGGTGCCGCCGGACCCGGTGTCGACCGAGGTCGCGCGTGGTCTGCTGCCTGCGACCGTGCCGCACGCCGAGGCCGCCGCGAACTCGGGGCGTACGGCCCTGCTCGTCGCGGCCCTCGCCCAGCGCGTCGAGCTGCTGCACGAGGCGACCCGCGACTGGCTGCACCAGCAGCAGCGTGAGCCCGCGATGCCCGCGACTCTGGCCCAGGTGCGCGATCTGAGGGCCCGCGGCGTGGCGGCGACCGTCAGCGGTGCCGGGCCCACCGTGCTGGCGCTCGGCGGCGAGGACCTCGACGACCTCGTCGGACCAGCACCGCAGGGATGGGCCCGCCACGTGCTCCGCCCCGACACCGCGGGCGCGCGCCTGCAGGTGCTCGACGATTGAGGCTGCGGCGCACTGTTAGGGTGCGGGCGTCGGGGCCGCCACGGCCCCCGGGGACCCTCGTCCCCCCGGGTCGACTCTCTGGTCCACCCACGGCGGCCGACCGCGTCGGCCGGCCCTCCGTCTCTCGCCCGACCATCTGCTCGTACGAGCCTCCCCGTGAAGGAACCACGTGACCGACAACGGTGCACCTGCCCGCCCCGACCCGCGAGCGGGTCTGGAGTCCATGAAGATGCCGGAGCTCAAGACCCTGGCGGCCGGGCTCGGCGTCAAGGGCGCCGGGTCCCTGCGCAAGGGACCGCTGGTCGAGGCGATCCTCGCGACGCAGGGCCTGGGTTCCGGCCGCGCCGGTTCAGCCCCTGCCGGCGAAGGCCCGCCGGCGAAGGACACGGCAGCGAAGGACACGGCAGCGAAGGACACGGTCGCGAAGGACAAGACAGCAGCGGCTTCCGCCGCGACCGACCGGTCGTCGGACCAGAAGGCGGACCAGAAGGCGGACCAGAAGTCCGAGCAGAAGTCCGAGCAGAAGCCTCAGCAGAAGACGGACAAGAAGTCGGGTGGGCCCGGGGGAGAGGCTGACCAGCCCGCGCGGCAGAAGGGCCAGGGCGGTGACTCGCCCGCGCGTGGGAAGAAGCAGGGCGGCGAGGCGTCGGCGGACCAGAAGAACCAGTCGAACCAGTCGAACCAGTCGAACCAGTCGAACCAGTCGAACCAGGGCGGCCAGCCCCACCGCGGCAACCAGGGCAACCAGGGCAACCAGGGCAACCAGTCGAACCAGGATGATGACGACGACGAGAACGGCAGCCGCCGCAACCGTCGTCGGCGGGGCCGGGACCGCAACGAGCGCGGCCGCCGGGGCGAGCCGGACCTCGCCGTGTACGAGGACGACGTGCTCGTTCCTGCGGCCGGCATCCTCGATGTCCTCGACAACTACGCCTTCGTGCGTACGAGCGGCTACCTGCCAGGTCCCGACGACGTGTACGTCTCCCTGTCGATGGTGCGCAAGTTCGGCCTGCGCCGCGGTGACGCGGTCGTCGGGCAGGTCCGCCAGCCCCGCGAGGGTGAGCGCAAGGAGAAGTTCAACCCGCTGGTGAAGATCGAGCTCGTCAACGGCGCCGAGCCGGGCCAGACGGGTACCCGCCCGGTCTACGAGGAGCTCACCCCGGTCTTCCCCGACGAGCGGCTGCGGCTCGAGACCGATCCCGAGGAGATGACCGGTCGGGTGATCGACCTCGTCGCCCCGCTCGGGAAGGGCCAGCGCACCCTGGTGCTCTCACCCACCTCGGGAGGTCGCTCCACGCTGCTCCGGCGCGTCGCCGCCGCGCTGCCGCAGAACCACCCGGAGTGCCACGTCATGGTCGTGCTCGTCGACGAGCGCCCCGAGGAGGTCACCGAGCTGCAGCGTACGGTCCGCGGCGAGGTCATCGCCTCGACCTGCGACCGTCCGGCGACCGACCACACCACCCTGGCCGAGCTCGCGGTCGAGCGAGCCAAGCGGCTCGTCGAGCTCGGGCACGACGTGGTCGTGCTCTTCGACGGTCTCTCGCGGTTGGCCCGTGCCTACAACCTGGCGGCGCCTGCGGGCGGGCGGGTCCTCCCCGGTGGTCTCGACACCACGGCCGTGCTGCCCGTGAAGCAGTTGTTCGGCGCCGCGCGCAACGTCGAGGACGGGGGGTCCCTGACGATGGTGGCGACGGCGGCGGTCGACAACGGGTCCGAGGCCGACGAGATGATCCTGGAGGAGGTCCGGGGGGCTGCGACCGGTCAGGTGCGCCTGCGTCGGGACCTCGTCGAGAGCGGTCTGGTGCCCGCGGTGGACATCCGGCAGTGCTGGACGCTGCGGGAGGAGCTCCTCGGCGACGCCGCCGGGTTGGAGCAGGTGCGCGCACTGCGCCAGGAGGCGGTCACGGCCGAGCCGGCCACGGCGGCGGGGGCTCTGTCGGTGCTCCTGGGCCGTCTGGGGTCGCGTCGGAGCAACGTCGAGGTGCTGAGGAGTCAGGACCGGGCCTGACCCGGTGCGGGCTCCTCGACGCCGGACGCCGGACGCGCTGGCCGAAATCGGCCCGCGGGGACACATCCGGTCGTTATGCTCCCTCAGACGGGTTGCGTACGCCGCTCGACCAGACCGAAGGGCACCGAACATGGCCAAGATCGTCGTTGCCGACGATGACACGGACATCCGTGAGCTCGTCGTCTTCAAGCTCCGGCAGTCCGGTCACGAGGTCGTCCCCGTCGGCGACGGTGCGGCCGCCGTCGAGGCCTGCCAGGCGGAGGATCCCGACCTCGTGGTCCTGGACGTGATGATGCCCGGCATGAGCGGCCTCGACGCAGCGCGTGCACTGCGCTCCGACGCACGCTTCCTGGCACTCCCGATCATCATGCTGACCGCTCGGGCGCAGGAGTCCGACATCGAGCAGGGCTTCGAGGCCGGCGCCGACGACTACGTCGTCAAGCCGTTCAGTCCTCGCGAGCTCGCATCCCGGGTGGCCGCCGTGCTCGCCCGGAGCCGGGCGTGACCTCCGGGTCCCTCACCTCCCCCTTCCTCCTCGCTGTCCCCACCGCCCTCGCGGCGTGCTCTGCCGTCGCCCTGGTGGCGACCCTGGTCGTGATGCGTCTGCGTGCGCCCCGGCAGTCGGCGGCGCGTGCCGCCCGGCAGGCGGCGGTGCGTGACCTGCTCTTCGCCGCCCTCATGGGTGAGCCCGACGAGGCCGTCGCAGCGCGCGCGGACCTGGGGAGACGTCACGGCGCGGCCTGGTCCGTCGCCGAGCAGCAGGCGTTCGGCATGCTCCCCAAGATCAAGGGTCATTCGCGCACCGCGCTCGTGCAGGTCCTCGACGACAAGGGAGCCGCCGAGCGCGCCGTCGCGAAGACCGCCGCGTGGTCGTGGGTGCGACGCTGCCAGGGGGCGTACGAGCTGGGTGCTCTCGGCGCACGCACGGGCGTACCGATCCTGCTGCCGATGCTCGACGACTCGAACTTCGTGGTCAGACGCGTCGCCGTGCGCGCCCTCGGCGCGATCGGGGAGCCCGCGTCGGTGACGCCGCTGCTCCAGGTGGCGGGCGAGGAGCCGCGGTTGACCAACGACCTCGTCTTCGCTCTCGACCACCTCGCGCTGGACGCCGCCCCTGCCCTGCGGACGGAGCTTCACCGTGCGCTCGAGCAGCGGGGCGGCGGTGGCCGCCAGGCCGCCCTCGCGGCGACCGGGCTCGGGCTGATCGGCGATGTCGGCAGCGCTGCGCTGTTGGTGCGCGCGCTGGCGTCAGGTCGTCCGGAGGTGCAGGTGGCGGCGGCGGAGGCACTGGGTCGTCTCGGCGTGCCCGACGCGCTGCCGGCCCTCGTCTCCGCCCTCGAGGTCGATGACGAGGCGGTCAGGCTCGCTGCGGTGACGGCGCTCGGTGAGCTGGCTGCGGACCAGGCCGCGTCCGCCCTCTCGCGCTGGCTGGACTCCGATCACCACGAGATCGGTCGGCAGGCCGCAGCCTCGCTGGTGCGTCTGCCGTCGGGTCCGCAGGTCCTGGCGGCGTCGGCGTCGCCCTTCGCCAGGGAGGCCCTCGCGATGGCGCCGTCGCCTGTCCCGGGGCCGTGATGTCGATGACCCCGATCGCGGTCTCCGGTGTCGTCGTGACGTGGCTCGTCCTCGTGACGGCTGCGTACGGGGCGCTGCGCCACCTCGGGCTCCTGGCCCTCACGGGCTCCGCCTTCGCCGAGGCGCGGGTGTATCGGCGGCGTCGGGCCTTCGCGGCGTACGACGAGAGCTTCGGCGACCCGCTGGCGCGCGGGGTCAGCCTCGTGGTCGCCGTCCGTGACCGTGCCGACGACGTCGTCGACCTGGTGCGCTCGATGACCTCGTTGCGCTACCCGGAGTTCGACCTGGTGGTGGTCGACGACGGCTCCGAGGACGGCACGGCGACGGTCCTCGTGGAGGCCCTCGGGCTCCGCGAGGTACCCGTGACCGGTTCCGGTGCTCTGATGGTCCGAGCGCCCGTGACCGCCTGCTGGCACGGCCGGCGCGGCGGGGTCGGCGTCACGCTTCTGCGCAAGGAGGCCGCAGGGCTCGCGGACGCGTGGAACGCCGGGGCGGACGTCGCTCGTCACCCGCTGTGCGTGGTGGTGGACGCGCAGGTGACCCTCGACCCCGACGCCCTCCTGCACGTCGCCCGCCCGTTCGCGGACGACCCGCAGCGCATGGTCGCCACCACCGGCGTGGTCCGTGTCCTCAACGGCTGCACGGTGCGCGGCGGACGTGTGACCGAGGTGGCGATGCCGCGACGGTGGATCGAGCGGGTGCAGGTGGTGGACTACCTGCAGGGCTTCCTGGTCGACCGGGCCGGGTGGTCCTCGCTCGGGGCGCTGCCCCGTCTGGCTCCTGAGATCGCTGCATTCCGGCGGGACCGGCTGCGCGAGGTGGGCGGATGGCGCAGCGACCTGGCCCAGCCTCACGTCGAGCTGGTCGCCCGCCTGCACCGGTGGGCCGGCGACAACGGCCGGGCGGCCCGCCTCGTGTTCGTCACCGAGCCCGTGGCATGGGTCCCGGTGGCCGCTGACCGGGCGGGGGCGATCGCTGCGTCCGCCCGCGAGCAGGCCGGGGTGGCGACGGCCTTGCGCCACCATGCCCGGCTGCTGGGCAGGTCCCGGTACGGCGCCGCGGGTCTCCTGTCCTACCCGTGGCTGCTCGTCTTCTCCCTGCTGAGTCCGGTCGTCGAGCTGGTCGCGATGACGCTGAGCGCAGTGGTGCTGGGCGTGACCGCGCTGCGGGTGGCCGGTGTCGAGGTGGACGCCGCGCTGCCCGGATGGGGTGCGCTCGTGCTCCTTGCGCTGAGCTGGCCGGTGGCCGGGGTGCTCCTGGGGTGGGCGACGCTGCTGGTCGACGAGCTGTCCCTGAGTCGCTACACCGGCGTACGCGACCTGCTCGCCGCCCTGTGGGGCGTGGTGCTGCTGCACACCGTGTGGCGCTGGTTGACCACCCTGCCGCGCCTCCGGACGACCTGGTCGATCCTCGCGGGAGGGGCGCAGGCCGGCCGGCTGGGAGATCCTCGTCGCGACTGTCATACTGGTGAGTCGGCCCCGGTTCACGCTCACCGCCGGTGAGCGACCCGGCGACCAGTCAGGAGAAGAGCATGCAGAACGACATCCACCCGGACTACACGGTCACCCAGGTCACCTGCACCTGCGGTGCTCAGTTCACGACACGCAGCACGTCGTCGAGCGGCACGATGCACGCCGACGTCTGCTCGCAGTGCCACCCGTTCTACACGGGCAAGCAGAAGATCCTCGACACCGGCGGCCGTGTGGCCCGCTGGGAGGCGCGCTACGGCAAGAAGAAGGCTGACGCCTCCAGCTGATCGCCGACTCGACGCCGGTCCCACCACAGCCCGTGGGGCCGGCGTCGCGTGCGTCCGGACCCGACCGGACCCGCCCCGTCCCCAGCAGCCACCCGAGATCACGGAGGCCTCTCGTGCCTGATGCGCGTGATCCGAACGATCACCACGCCACCGAGACGGTGTTGGCCTCGCTCGCCGAGGAGCACGCGGACCTCGAGCAGCGTCTCGCCGACCCGGACCTCCACGCCGATCCCGTCGCCGCCCGACGGGTCGGGCAGCGCTACGCCGAGGTCGGCGCGGTCGTCCGCACCCACGACGAGCTCACCCGGGTCGAGGACGACCTGGGCGCGGCGCGGGAGCTGGCCGAGATGGGTGACAGCGACAGCGAGACCGAGCTCTCGGACGAGATCGAGAGTCTGGGCCGACGCCGTGACGAGCTCGCGGAGCGCCTCCGCAGACTCCTGGTGCCGCGCGATCCGGCCGACGGGCGTGACGTGCTGGTGGAGGTGAAGTCGGGGGAGGGCGGTGAGGAGTCCGCGCTCTTCGCTGGCGACCTGGTCCGCATGTACGTGCGCTACGCGGAGCGCCGGGGCTGGAGCACCGAGGTCGTGGAGACGACGCCCTCCGACCTCGGTGGGGTCAAGTCGTGCACGCTCGCGGTCAAGGCCAAGGGCACACCCCAGCCGGGGGAGGCGCCGCATGCCCTCTTGAAGTTCGAGGGCGGTGTGCACCGGGTGCAGCGGGTCCCGGTCACCGAGAGCCAGGGTCGGGTCCACACCTCGGCCGCCGGGGTGCTGGTGCTGCCGGAGGCGGAACCCGTGGACGTGGACATCGCGGAGAAGGACCTGCGCATCGACGTCTTCCGGTCCTCGGGCCCCGGAGGGCAGAGCGTGAACACCACCGACTCCGCCGTCCGCATCACCCACCTCCCGACGGGCACCGTCGCCAGCTGCCAGAACGAGAAGTCGCAGCTGCAGAACAGGGAGCAGGCCATGCGCATCCTGCGCGCGCGGCTGCTGGCCGCGGCCACGGCCGAGGCCGAGGCGGCGGCCTCGGACGCGAGGCGGTCCCAGGTGCGCACGGTGGACCGGTCCGAGCGCATCCGCACCTACAACTTCCCCGAGAACCGCATCTCCGACCACCGCACCGGCTTCAAGGCCTACAACCTCGACCAGGTGCTCGACGGCGCTCTCGAGGCGGTCGTCGCGAGCTGCGTGGACGCCGAGCTGAGCGAGCGCATGGCGGCTCTGGAGCAGCGGTGAGGCCGCCCGACCTCCTCGCGGCCGCCGCGGCGCGGCTCGAGGCCGCCGGCGTGCCGTCCCCCCGGCCGGACGCCGAGATCATGCTCGCCCACGTGACCGGTCGGTCCCGCGGGTCACTGCTGTTCTCCGGGCCGGTCGCCACGCCGCAGGTCGAGGCGTACGAGGCCCTCGTGACGCGGCGCCAGGCACGTGAGCCGCTGTACTACCTCACCGGACTGGCGCCGTTCCGCCACCTCGAGCTGGCGGTGGGCCCGGGTGTCTTCGTGCCCCGTCCCGAGACCGAGCTGCTGGCCGGCGCGGCGATCGACGCGACGATCGAGGCTGCGGGCGGCGCCCCGGGCACGCACGGACACAGCACCCCGGTCGTGGTCGACCTCTGCACCGGCAGCGGCGCGATCGCCGCGTCGGTGGCGCAGGAGGTGCCGTACGCCCGGGTGCACGCCGTGGAGCTGGAGCCGTCTGCCCTGGTGTGGGCCGAGCGCAACCTGGCGGCCACCTCGGTCGACCTGCGCGCCGGCGACCTGCGCGACGCCTGCCCCGACCTCGACGGTCAGGTCGACGTCGTGGTGTGCAACCCGCCGTACGTGCCCCTGACGGCCTTCGAGGGCGTCGACCTCGAGGCGCGTACGCACGAGCCCGACCGCGCCCTGTTCTCCGGGGAGGACGGCCTCGATGCCGTGCGCGCGCTCGAGGTGACGGCGGCGCGTCTGCTGCGCCCAGGGGGCTGGCTGGGCTTCGAGCACGCGAGCGAACAGGCACGGACGGCACCAGGGGTGCTGGTCTCGGCCGGGCGGTGGACCCGGGTGCGCGACCACGCCGACCTGCTCGACCGACCCCGCTTCACCACGGCACGCCTGCGAGGATGACTGCTTGTGACCGCATCGCAGAGGTTCGACGTCAGCCAGGAGGACCAGCGCGCCGAGGGTGTCGCGGCCGCCTCGTTGGCGTTGCAGCGCGGCGAGCTGGTCGTGCTGCCGACCGACACGGTGTACGGCGTCGCGGCTGACGCCTTCGATCCCGAGGCCGTCGCGGCCCTTCTCGAGGCGAAGGGACGCGGCCGGGAGAAACCGCCACCGGTGCTGGTCTCGACCGCTGCGACCCTGGACGCCCTGGCCGTCGGGGTGCCCCGGTGGGCCCGCGCCCTCGTCGAGCAGCTCTGGCCCGGTGGTCTGACGCTGGTGTGCCGGCAGCAGACGTCGCTGCAGTGGGACCTCGGCGACAGCCGGCAGACCGTCGCGGTGCGGATGCCCGACCACGACGTCGCAACCGAGCTCCTGGCGCGGACGGGCCCCTTGGCCGTCTCCAGCGCCAACCGCACCGGCGAGCCGGCCGCGCTCGATGCCGACGCCGCTGAGGCAGCCCTGGGCGAGGACGCGGCCGTCGTGCTCGACGCCGGCCCGAGCCCTGGCGCCGTGGCGTCGACGATCCTTGACGCGACGACCGAGCAGCCACGGCTGCTCCGCGCGGGCGCGGCGGACGACCGGGTGCGCGCCATCCTCCGCGAGATGGGCCTCTCCCTGGAGGGCGGGGACGGCCCCGCGGCCCCGGAGACGGACACTCCCTCGGCGAACGGCACGACCGGCACGACCGAGGCGGCCGAGACGACCGAGACCGAGGACTGAGCGGACCGTGCGCGAGTACGTCGTCGTCTTCCTGGTGGCCGCCGTGGTCACCTGGCTGCTCGGCGTCCTGGCCCGCGAGCTGGCGATGCGGGTGGGAGCCGTCGCGCGGGTGCGCGACCGTGACGTGCACGCCGTCCCGACGCCGTACTTCGGCGGGGTCGCGATGCTCGGGGGGCTCCTCGCCGCGTACTTCGTGGCGCGTCAGCTGCCCTTCCTCTCACGCGCCGCGGACACGGTCTTCCGCGACGCCGCGGTGGTGCTGCTCGCCGGCGCGCTCGTGTGCCTCTTCGGGGTCCTCGACGACGTCCTCGAGCTCGACGCGCTGACGAAGCTGGGGGGCCAGGTGCTCGCTGCAGGGCTGCTCGTGCTCTTCGGCGTGCAGTACTACGTGCTGCCCCTCCCCGGGGGTGCGCAGCTGTCGTTGGACGAGGGACAGGCGGCGATCCTGACGATCGTCCTGGTGGTCGCCTCGGTGAACGCGGTCAACTTCGTCGACGGGCTGGACGGTCTCGCGGCGGGCGTGGTCGGCTTCGGCGCGGTCGGGTTCTTCGCGTTCTCGTACGTGCTGGCCGCGCTCAACGGCGAGTCGCGCGCCATCACCGCGGCGGTGCTGTGCGCCGCCCTGGCCGGGGCGTGTGCGGGCTTCCTGCCGCACAACTTCTTCCCGGCCCGCATGTTCATGGGCGACTCGGGCTCGATGCTCCTGGGGCTCGTCCTGTCGGCCTCGACGTTGACGCTGACCGGTCAGTTCGTGCTCTTCGACCTGTCCCAGGGGGCGCTGGGCGAGGCGAGCTTCCTGCCTCTGGTCATCCCGGTCCTGCTTCCCCTGGCGGTGATGCTGCTGCCGTTCGTCGACCTCGTCCTCGCCGTCGTGCGCCGGCTGCGCGCCGGGGTCTCGCCGTTCGCCCCCGACAAGCAGCACCTGCACCACCGGATGCTGATGCTCGGCCACTCCCACCGGCGTGCCGTCCTCATCCTGTACCTCTGGGCCGGCCTCATCGCCGAGATCCTGGTCGTCGCCTCGCTGTTCACCGGACGCGTGGTCGTGCTCACGATCGCGATCAGTTCGCTGCTGGTGCTGGCGGCGACCTTCATCCTCCCGCGGGTCAACCAGCCCGGGGCGGTCACGAGCTGGGACGAGCTGGACCGGACGGACCGGCACGAGGCGTCACCCGAGGCGGGGGCGACGCCGTGAGACGACTCGTCCCGTGGGCCACGACCGTCCTGGGCTCGTCCGTGGCGGCAACCGTGCTGGTGGCGCTCGCGGCCACCGTCGGTGATGCGGAGGCGGTGGTCGCGGTCTGCGTCGCGATGGCGATGCTGCTGGTCGTGGCGGCCTTCAGCCTTCCCGTGCTCGCGGCCATGGGCCTCGCGCCGCACCTCGCCTTCCTGGTGGCACTGAGCACCTACGTCCTGCAGGTGCTGCTCGGCGCGTTGCTGCTCCGCGAAGGAGGGCCGGGTGGCGCGCTCGACGGGGTCCTCGACGCCCGCTGGCTCGGCGTCGCGCTGGTGGTCCTCGCGGTCGTCGCCACGGTCGGGGTCGTGACCGACCAGCTGCGCGCCGCACGCGCCGGCTGAGGGCCCGAGCCGCCGTCACGACCGGCGCCGTCTGCTGCTAGTGTCCTGCACGCGATGGACACCTCGGACGGCACGCCCGCGCAGCATGCGCAGGCGCCCGACCCGTGGCAGGCAGTGAGCTACATGCTGTCGGGTCTCATCGTCTACGGTCTGGCTGGTTACGGACTCGATGTGTGGCTGGGGACGTCGTTCCTGGTCGGGGTCGGGATCGTCATCGGCACCGGGCTCGGCGTGCTGATGGTCTGGATGCGCTGGGGCAGACCCCCGGCAGACTTCGACCCCCGGACCGGGCGCCGCCGCCACGCAGACGACACCGCAGAGACGACGACGGAGCAGGAGACGCAGTGAGCGCCATGTCACTGGTTCTGGCCAGCGAGGGTGAGGGCTTCACGTCCCCCGGGCCGATCGACTTCGAGTTCCCGCCGATCCCCGGCCTGGAGTTCGCGTGGCTGGGTGCCGAGGGCATCACCAAGCCCATGGCGCTGCTGGTCCTCGGTGGCATCCTCACCTTCGGCCTCCTCTACTGGGCGGCCGCCAAGGGCCAGATGGTGCCCGGCCGCGTGCAGTACGTCGGCGAGGTGAGCTACTCCTTCGTGCGGAACACCCTCGGCCGCGACGTCATCGGCAGTGAGCACTTCCTGCGCTACGTGCCGTTCCTGGTCACGTTGTTCTTCTTCATCCTCATCAACAACCTCTTCGCGGCCGTCCCGCTCATCCAGTTCCCGACGATGGCGCGCGCAGGCTTCCCGTACGCGTTGGCAGGCCTCGTCTGGTTCGTCTACATGGGTGTGGGCATCCGGCAGCACGGCTTCCTGAAGTTCTTGCGGCTGCAGACCATGCCGCCCGGTGTCCCGAAGCTCATGTACGTGCTGCTGATCCCGCTGGAGTTCCTCTCCAACATCTTGGTGCGGCCCATCACGCTCGGGCTGCGTCTGTTCGCCAACATGTTCGCGGGCCACCTGCTGGTCGTCCTCTTCGCGGTCGGCGGCGAGTACCTCCTGCTCGAGGCGAGTGCCGCGCTGAAGCCGGTCGGCATCCTGGCCTGGGTCATGTTCATCCTGATCGGCTTCCTGGAGCTGCTCGTGCAGTTCCTGCAGGCCTTCATCTTCACGATCCTGACGGCGCTCTACATCTCCAGCTCGCTGGAGGAGGAGCACTGAGACAGGCCGCGGCGCCTTGGTCGGCGCCGCTCACAGATCGCATCACCCGCTCAACCTGACGCACCATCACGAAGACCAGCACGGAGCTGGTCGCGACGAAAGGAACCCCACCATGAGTGGAAGCCTGAACATGGTCGGATACGGTCTCGCCGCAGTCGGCCCCGGTATCGGCATCGGCCTCATCTTCGCCGCCTACATCAACGGTGTGGCCCGGCAGCCGGAGGCGCAGAGCCGCCTCCAGACCATCGCGTTCATCGGCTTCGCGCTGACCGAGGCGCTCGCCATCATCGGTATCGGTCTCGCCTTCGCCATTCAGTGACCTGACCGATCCCGTTCAATCGAAGGGCTGATCCATGGAGTCTGTGATCCTCGCAGCGGGTGAACAACCCAACCCCCTGATCCCGGTTCTCGCCGAGATCCTGCTGCAGCTCGTGGTCATCGCGATCCTGTTCGAGCTGGTTCGCCGCTTCGTCGTGCCCGCGTTCGAGAAGACCTTCCACGAGCGCACCACGGCGATCGAGGGTGGTCTCAACGCGGCCGAGGCCAAGCAGGCCGAGGCCGACGCCAAGCTGGCCGAGCTCGAGCGCCAGCTCAGCGACGCCCGCCACGAGGCGGCGCGCATCCGCGAGGAGGCGCGCGAGCAGGGCACCGCGATCATCGCCGAGATGCGTGAGGAGGCCCAGGCCGAGGCCGACCGCATCAAGGAGCAGGGGCGCTCGCAGATCGAGGCCGAGCGCCAGCAGGCGGTCGCCTCGCTGCGTGCGGAGGTCGGCACGCTGGCCACCTCGCTCGCGAGCAAGATCGTCGGCGAGTCGCTGGAGGACGAGGCACGGCAGTCGCGCGTCGTCGAGCGCTTCCTGGGTGACCTCGAGGCGCAGGAGACGCTCGCCGGTCAGGGCGGGAACGCCTGATGGCCGTCGCTCCCGATCTCCGCGGTTCCTCCGAGGAATCGCTGCAGAAGCTCCTCGACGACATGTCGGGGCGGCTGGGCAGCGGCCAGGACGCGGCGTCGACGGGCGATGAGCTCCTCTCCGTCACGAGGCTGATCCGCAGCGAGGTGGCCTTGCGTCGGGCGCTGACCGACCCGGGTCTCCCGGCCGAGGTGAAGCAGCGTCTGGTCCGTGAGGTCGTCGGAAAGGATCTCGGTGAGGTCTCCCGTGAGATCGTCGCCGAGGCCGTCGCCTCCCGCTGGACGGCGGGCTCGCACCTGGTGCGCGCCATCGAGGAGCTCGGCGTCCACGCGGTCGTCCGGTCGGCCGACGCCGACCACGACGACGAGCGTGTCGCCGAGGAGCTCTTCGCGGTCCGCCGGGCGCTGGACGCCGAGCCGGGGCTGCGCGACGCCTTCGCGGACCGCAGCCGCTCCGCGGAGAGCAAGCAGGAGCTGGTCCGTACGCTGCTGGCCGGCTCCGCGGCGGACGCCACCGTGCGCCTGGTCGAGCAGGCGGTCGTGAGCGACCACCGGTCGATGGAACTGGCGCTGGCGTACTACCAGAAGGTCGCGGCCGCGTCTCACGACCGCAGGGTCGCGACCGTCACGGTGGCCACGGAGCTCACCGCGGAGGAGTCACAGCGACTGGCCTCCGCCCTGTCCGACCTGTACGGCACCGGTGTGCAGGTCAACACCATCGTCAACCCGGCCGTCCTCGGCGGGGTCAAGGTGGAGGTCGCCGACGACGTCATCGACGGCACCGTGGCGGCCCGCCTCCACGAGGCGCAGCGCCTGGTCTCCCGCTGACGCGGACGACCTCGGCCCCCGCAGTAGATTCACAGTCATCGCATACGAGCCCGACAAAGAGAGCAGGAATCATGACGGAGCTTTCGATCCGTCCGGACGACATCCGGGACGCGTTGCAGAAGTTCGTGTCGGAGTACGAGCCCGACGCCGCCAGCAAGGAGGAGGTCGGCACCGTCGCCGAGGCCGGTGACGGCATCGCGACCGTGACCGGTCTGCCGTCCGCGATGGCGAACGAGCTGCTGGAGTTCGAGGACGGCACGCGCGGTCTCGCGCTGAACCTCGACACCCGTGAGATCGGTGTCGTCGTGCTCGGTGACTTCGACGGCATCGAGGAGGGTCAATCCGTGCGCCGCACGGGGGAGATCCTCTCGGTCCCCGTCGGTGACAACTTCCTCGGTCGCGTCGTGGACCCGCTGGGTCGTGCGATCGACGGCCTGGGCGACATCGAGGCCGAGGGCCGTCGTGAGCTCGAGCTGCAGGCTCCAGGCGTCATGGTGCGCAAGTCGGTGCACGAGCCCCTGGCGACCGGCATCAAGGCGATCGACGCGATGACCCCGATCGGCCGCGGTCAGCGTCAGCTGATCATCGGCGACCGCTCGACGGGCAAGACGACGATCGCGATCGACACGATCATCAACCAGAAGGGCAACTGGGAGACCGGGGACCCCGAGAAGCAGGTGCGCTGCATCTACGTGGCGATCGGCCAGAAGGGCTCGACCATCGCCGCGGTGCGCGGTGCGCTGGAGGACGCGGGCGCGCTGGAGTACACGACGGTCGTGGCTGCACCGGCCTCGGAGTCGGCCGGCTTCAAGTACCTCGCCGCCTACACCGGCTCGGCCATCGGTCAGCACTGGATGTACGACGGCAAGCACGTCCTCATCGTGTTCGACGACCTCTCCAAGCAGGCCGACGCCTACCGCGCCGTGTCCCTGCTGCTGCGCCGCCCGCCGGGCCGTGAGGCCTACCCGGGTGACGTGTTCTACCTGCACAGCCGGCTCCTGGAGCGCTGCGCCAAGCTCTCCGACGACATGGGCAAGGGCTCGATGACGGGTCTGCCGATCGTCGAGACGCAGGCCAACGACGTCTCGGCGTTCATCCCGACCAACGTCATCTCGATCACCGACGGCCAGATCTTCCTCCAGTCCGACCTCTTCGCCTCCAACCAGCGGCCGGCCATCGATGTCGGTGTGTCCGTCTCCCGCGTGGGTGGCGCGGCCATGACCAAGGCGATGAAGAAGGTGACCGGTTCGCTGAAGGTGGACCTCGCGCAGTACCGCGACCTCGAGTCGTTCGCGATGTTCGCCTCCGACCTCGACGCCGCGTCGCGCCGTCAGCTCGACCGCGGCGAGCGGCTGATGCAGCTGCTGCGCCAGCCGGCGTACTCGCCGTACCCGGTGGAGGAGATGACGCTGTCGCTGTGGCTCGGCACCACCGGCCGCCTGGACCGCGTCCCCACCGACGACGTGCTGCGGTTCGAGGAGGAGTTCATCGAGTTCGTGAAGCGGACCGAGGGCGGTGTGCTCGACACCATCCGCGAGACGCACAAGTTCGAGGACGACACCGAGTCGACCGTCGAGTCGGCGTACGAGTCCTTCCTGGACCAGTTCGAGACGTCCGAGGGCGAGTCCATCAAGCCCTCCAAGCAGGAGAACATCGAGGCTGCGGACGCCGAGGACGAGGAGCAGGAGCAGATCACCAGGCAGAAGCGAGGCTGACGCATGGCTGACTCGCTGCGAGAGCTGCGCTCGAAGATCAAGTCGACCGAGTCGATGAAGAAGATCACGCGCGCCATGGAGCTCATCGCTGCGTCCCGCATCGTCAAGGCGCAGCAGCGGGCGCGTGCGGCGGCGCCGTACGCCCGGGAGCTGACGCGCTCGGTCGAGGCGATCGCGACGTACGCGAACGTCGACCACCCGCTGACCACCGAGCCCGAGGACGTCGGGCGCGCCGCGGTGCTCATCATCACCAGCGACCGCGGCCTCGCCGGCGCGTACTCGACCTCGGTGATCAAGGAGGGCGAGAGCCTCATCAAGCGGCTGCGCGAGGAGGGCAAGGAGGTCGAGCTCTACGTCACCGGACGCAAGGCGCAGGCCTATTACTCCTTCCGTGAACGGCCGATCGTCGAGTCCTGGACGGGCTTCTCCGACCAGCCCTCCTACGCCGACGCCAAGGCGATCGGCGAGGCGCTGATCGCGTCGTTCGTGCGCGAGGAGGACGAGGAGGCCGGCGAGGACGAGCCGGGTGGCAAGGGCGTGGGCGAGGTGCACGTGGTGTTCACCAAGTTCCAGTCCATGATCAGCCAGCAGCCGATCACCATCCGGATGCTGCCCCTCGAGATCGTCGAGGCCGACGAGGCCCCCTCGGGCGACGAGGTCCTCCCGCTCTACGAGTTCGAGCCCTCCGCCTCGGAGGTGCTGGACTCGCTGCTGCCCAAGTACGTCCAGAGCCGCATCTACTTCGCCCTGCTCCAGGCCGCGGCCTCCGAGCTGGCAGCCCGGCAGAAGGCCATGAAGTCCGCGACGGACAACGCCGAGGACCTCATCGAGAAGTACAAGCGGGTCGCCAACCAGGCCCGCCAGGCGGCCATCACCCAAGAGATCAGCGAGATCGTCGGCGGCGTCGAGGCGCTGTCCGGCTCGAACGGAAGAGGCGAGTGACCATGACGTCCATCCAGGAAAAGCGCAGCGTCAGCTCCGAGAAGGGCGCCGTCGGCCGGATCTCCCGCGTCATCGGCCCCGTCGTCGACGTCGAGTTCTCCGCCCAGGAGATGCCCGACATCTACAACAAGCTCGAGGTCGAGCTCGAGCTCGGTGGCCAGAAGCGAGTCATCTCGCTGGAGGTCGCCCAGCACATCGGTGACGGCATGGCCCGCACGATCTCCATGCAGCCCACCGACGGCCTGGTGCGCGGTCAGCAGGTGCAGGACACCGGCGACCCGATCTCCGTCCCGGTCGGCGACGCCACCCTCGGCCACGTCTTCAACGCGCTCGGCGACTGCCTCAACCTCGAGGAGGGCGAGGAGCTCGAGGTCAAGGAGCGTTGGGGCATCCACGGCAAGGCTCCCGACTTCGACCAGCTCGAGTCCAAGACCCAGATGTTCGAGACCGGCATCAAGGTCATCGACCTGCTGACGCCGTACGTCCAGGGCGGCAAGATCGGCCTCTTCGGCGGTGCCGGCGTGGGCAAGACCGTGCTCATCCAGGAGATGATCGCGCGAGTCGCGAAGAACCACGGTGGTGTGTCGGTCTTCGCCGGTGTGGGTGAGCGCACCCGCGAGGGCAACGACCTCATCGTGGAGATGGAGGAGGCGGGCGTCCTCGGTCAGACGGCGCTGGTCTTCGGGCAGATGGACGAGCCCCCGGGCACCCGGCTGCGCGTGGCGCTGTCGGCGCTGACGATGGCGGAGTACTTCCGCGACGTGCAGAACCAGGACGTGCTGCTGTTCATCGACAACATCTTCCGGTTCACCCAGGCGGGTTCCGAGGTCTCGACGCTGCTGGGCCGCATGCCCTCGGCGGTGGGCTACCAGCCGACGCTGGCCGACGAGATGGGTGCTCTGCAGGAGCGCATCACCTCCACGCGCGGTCACTCCATCACCTCGATGCAGGCGATCTACGTGCCCGCCGACGACTACACCGACCCGGCGCCGGCGACGACGTTCGCCCACCTCGACGCGACCACGGAGCTCTCCCGCGAGATCGCGTCGCAGGGCATCTACCCGGCGGTGGACCCCCTGACCTCGACCTCGCGCATCCTCGACGCGCAGTACATCGGCCAGGCCCACTACGACTGCGCCATCCGTGTCAAGGAGATCCTTCAGCGCAACAAGGAGCTGCAGGACATCATCGCGATCCTCGGTGTCGACGAGCTCTCCGAGGAGGACAAGGTCACCGTCTCGCGGGCGCGCCGCATCCAGCGCTTCCTCTCGCAGAACACCTACGTGGCCAAGCAGTTCACGGGCATCGAGGGCTCGACGGTCCCGATCGAGGAGACCATCGAGGCGTTCAACAAGATCGCCGAGGGCGAGTACGACCACGTCGCCGAGCAGGCGTTCTTCATGTGCGGCGGTCTCGACGACGTCGAGGAGAAGTGGGCGAAGATCCAGAAGGAGGGCTGAGCGAGAGCTCCAGCCCCCGTCGCGGGGGCCCGGCACGAGGCCGGGCCCACCGCGTCACACCGCACCGGCAGCCGGTCCGGTCGACGAACGAAGTGAGAGGGTAGCGGCGTGAGCGACGACGTCATGCAGGTGGATCTCGTGGCGGCCGACCGGCTGGTGTGGTCGGGCGAGGCCACGATGGTCATCGCACGGACCAGCGACGGCGACGTCGGCGTGCTGCCGAACCACAGCCCGATGCTGTCGGTGCTGGTCGAGTCGGTCGTCGAGGTGCGCACCACCGACGGCGAGGAGTGGGTGGCCGCCGTGGACTCCGGCTTCCTCTCCGTGGCTCGCAACCGTGTGGCGATCCTGTCCGAGCAGGCCGAGATGTCGCACGAGATCGACCTCGAGCACGCTCGGTCCGAGGTCGAGCGACTGCACTCCGCCGGGGAGGACGAGGACGACGCCCGCCGCGAGCTGGCCCGTCAGGAGGCCCGGGTGCGGGCAGCGGAGCGGTCCGCCTGACCAGTCCCGGCTCCGTCGCCGTCTGGTTCCTGGACGGCGCACTCCTGGTGCTCGCCCTCGTGGTGCTCACCGGTGTCTCGGTCGTGCTGCGCCGCCGGTTGCTGGCTCGTCAGGGCAGCACGTTCGAGCTCAGCGTCCGCGTACGCCACGGGCGACCCGGCCGCGGCTGGGTGCTGGGGATCGGCCGGTACGACGGCGAGTCGCTCCAGTGTTTCCGCATCTTCTCGCTCTCTCCCCGCCCGCTGCGCAGGTGGAAGCGTCACGCGTTGACCATCGAGGGCCGGCGCGACCCGGTGGGCGCGGAGTCGTACACGCTGTTCACGGGCCACGTGGTGGTCCGCTGCGCCGAGCGGGTGGGCGGTGAGCGCCGCGAGCTCGAGCTCGCGATGAGCGAGCCGAGCCTGCTCGGCCTGCAGTCGTGGTTGGAGTCCGGGCCGCCGCGCACCGCACCCCGGGCGGGCTGAGGAAGCGTCGAGGTGGGCCGTACGCTCGGGGCATGGTCAACCTGACGCGGATCTACACCCGGACGGGTGACGGCGGCACGACCCGGCTGGGCGACATGTCGGAGACTCGCAAGACCGACCCGCGCCTGGTGGCGTACGCGGACGTCGACGAGCTCAACAGCCAGCTCGGCGTCGTGCGGTCGTGCACCGATCTCGCACCGGAGGTCGACGACCTGCTGCAGCGTCTGCAGAACGAGCTGTTCGACCTCGGCGCCGACCTGTGCACCCCGGTCGTGGAGGACCCGGAGTTCCCTCCGCTGCGCATCGAGCAGGTCTACGTGGACCGGCTCGAGGAGCACTGCGACACCTTCAACGCCGACCTGCAGCCGCTACGGTCCTTCATCCTGCCGGGCGGCACTCCTGCCGCGGCGCAGCTGCACGTGGCGCGCACGGTCTGCCGTCGCGCCGAGCGGGCGGCCTGGGCCGCCTGGGACGAGCACGCGGAGTCGATGAATCCGCTCGCGACCCGCTATCTCAACCGTCTCTCCGACCTGCTGTTCATCCTCGCCAGGCACGCGAACCTCGCGCAGGGCGACGTGCTGTGGCAGCCCGGCGGGGAGCGCTGACGCGTCCACCGCGACATCCACTGATCACAAAACGGACACGTCCTGACGTGTCGTGACCTCGATGTCCCTCGAGGGCCGCAGACTGAGTACCGGCGGTCGCGGAGGGGGCGCACATGGGGAACGCACAGGCAACGGCCGAGGACGTCGTGCGCCTCGAAGGGGTGCTCGACGGACGCCATGCGCCGGCGGTGCGCGCGGCGTTGTACGAGACGCTCGCCTCCGTACGCCACGGGGGCACCTGCACCGTGGACCTCTCCGCCGCCACGTTGGTCGACCTGACCGTGCTGCGAGCGGTCGCGGTGGCCTCGCGCCACGCCGAACGTGCCGGCGTGCATGTCGTGCTGCGCGGAGGACCTGCGGCCGTACGCCGGTGCGTCCAGCTGTCCGGGCTCGGTCGCTGGCTGCGCTGGGACCGGTCCGACTCCGCTGCCTGAACCAGCCACGAGCCCCCCGGCGGGTGGGGTTCGTCTCACGTCATCGACCTGCCGCGGCGAGGTGACCCGCCAGTAGGATCCGGCCATGAGCGAGAGCGAGCAGCACCCCGCCGGCGCCGGAGACGAGCCCAAGCCCAAGTCGCGTCCGTGGGTCATGCGCACCTACGCCGGGCACAGCTCGGCCACGGAGTCGAACAAGCTGTACCGCACGAACCTCTCCAAGGGACAGACCGGCCTCTCGGTCGCCTTCGACCTCCCGACGCAGACGGGCTACGACCCGGACTCCGCGCTGGCGCGGGGGGAGGTCGGCAAGGTCGGCGTCCCCGTGCCGCACCTGGGTGAGATGCGGCGGCTCTTCGAGGACATCCCGCTCACCGACATGAACACGTCGATGACCATCAACGCGACCGCGATGTGGCTGCTCGCGCTCTACCAGGTCGCGGCCGAGGAGCAGAACCCCGACCTGTCCGCCGAGGAGGTGGCCGCGCAGCTGGCGGGCACCACCCAGAACGACATCATCAAGGAGTACCTCTCCCGGGGCACCTACGTCTTCCCGCCCGAGCACTCCCTGCGGCTGATCAGCGACATGATCAGCTACACCGTCCACCAGATCCCGAAGTGGAACCCGATCAACATCTGCAGTTACCACCTGCAGGAGGCGGGCGCGACACCGACGCAGGAGCTGGCGTACGCGCTGTGCACGGCCATCGCGGTCCTCGACGAGGTCAAGGCCTCTGGTCAGGTCGCGGAGGAGGACTTCGCGAAGGTCGTCGGGCGCATCTCCTTCTTCGTCAACGCCGGGGTGCGCTTCGTCGAGGAGATGTGCAAGATGCGCGCCTTCGTCGAGCTCTGGGACGAGATCACGCGCGAGCGCTACGGCGTGACCGATGAGAAGATGCGCCGCTTCCGCTACGGCGTCCAGGTCAACAGCCTGGGGCTGACCGAGGCCCAGCCGGAGAACAACGTGCAGCGCATCGTCCTGGAGATGCTGGGCGTGACGCTGTCGAAGACCGCCCGTGCGCGCGCGGTGCAGCTGCCTGCCTGGAACGAGGCCCTCGGCCTGCCGCGCCCGTGGGACCAGCAGTGGTCGCTGCGGCTGCAGCAGGTGCTGGCCTTCGAGTCCGACCTGTTGGAGTACGAGGACCTCTTCGACGGCTCCCACGTGGTGGAGCGGAAGGTCGCCGAGCTCGTGGCGAGCGCGCGCGAGGAGATGGACCGCGTGCAGGCGATGGGCGGTGCGATCGCGGCGGTGGAGACGGGCTACATGAAGCAGGCGCTCGTGTCCTCCCACGCACGGCGACGCGCACGCATCGAGGCGGGCGACGACAAGGTCGTGGGCGTCAACGCCTTCACCACCACCGAGCCCTCGCCGCTGACCGCCGACCTCGACGGCGCCATCCAGGTCGCCGACCCCGAGGCCGAGCGCGCGGCGCTCGCCGGTCTGGCGGAGTGGAAGGAGCAGCGGGACGAGCACGCTGTGACGACATCGCTGGAGCGGCTGGCCTCGGACGCGAAGTCCGACGCGAACCTCATGGCCGCCACGCTGGCGGCCGCCCGGGCCGGTGCCACGACGGGGGAGTGGGCCGGCACGTTGCGCGAGGTCTTCGGCGAGTTCCGTGCGCCGACCGGGGTCACCGGCGCCGTCGGCGTGGTCGAGGCCGGCAACGAGCTGACCGCGGTGCGTACGCGCGTCTCCGACACCGGTGACGAGCTGGGTGGACGACTGCGCCTGCTGGTCGGGAAACCCGGTCTCGACGGACACTCCAACGGCGCCGAACAGGTCGCGGTGCGGGCGCGCGACGCGGGCTTCGAGGTCGTCTACCAGGGCATCCGGCTGACCCCGGAGCAGATCGTCGCCGCCGCGGTCGCCGAGGACGTGCACTGCGTCGGGCTCTCCATCCTGTCCGGTTCGCACATGGAGCTGGTGCCCGCCGTCCTCGAAGGCCTCCGCAAGGCCGGGCTGGGAGACCTGCCGGTGATCGTCGGCGGGATCATCCCCGGCTCGGACGCGGCACGGCTTCGCGAGCAGGGTGTGGCCGCGGTCTTCACGCCGAAGGATTTCGGGCTCACCGAGATCATGGGTGGCATCGTCGACGTGATCCGCGAAGCGAACGGCCTGGCCTGACTCCTCACGCGTCTCCGGCCCCAGGGTGAAGAACGGGCGTTTCCGCCACGCCGGACCCGCGACAGACCTAGGCTCCACGACGGAGGCGTCGTCTGGCGCCGGGGGGCCGGCGAGGGGGAGTCTGCGCGATGACGGTTCACGAGGCGGGGCCGGAACGGCTTCCGCGGGCGCCGGTGTCCCCGGTCGCGCCCGTACGCGCCTCGTCGCCGGAGTTCGCGTGGGTCGAGTGGCTCCCTGACGCCATCCTGGTGCTGGACCCCGGGGGCCGCGTCCTCGCCGACAACGGCTGCGCGCGCGACCTCTTCGGGCAGGCCCCGCTGCTCGGCGCCGGCGTCGAGGAGCTGCTGCCGGGGTGGCGCCGCCGCACGACACCGGCCCGCGACGGAGCGCGGCCGTACGCCACGATGGCGCGCCGCGCGGGCGGTGAGCTGGCGCGTGTCGACGTGTCGGAGAAGTCGTTGGAGGGCGTGGACGCCGGGGTCGTGCTGCTCGTCGTGCGCCCCTCGACCTCCACCAGCGGGCTCGAGCTGTTCCGCAACCTCGTCGAGGTCGACCCGGACGCCAAGATCCTGGTCGACGAGACCGGTGCCATCGCGCTGGTGAACGCACGCACCGAGAAGATGTTCGGTTTCCTGCGTGATGAGCTGCTCGGACTGCCGGTCGCCGCCATCCTGCCCGGCGAGGTCACCGGTGCCGAGGCGCTCGGCGACGATGCGGGCTCGGTGCGTGAGATCACCGCCCGTCGACGGGACGGCAGCGCGTTCCCCGCCGAGGTGTCCCTGGCCTCGGTGCGGACGGATTCCGGCCGCGCCGTGCTGGCCGCCATCCGCGACGTCAGCGACAAGTGGTTCGCCCAGCACCGCTTCCAGCAGCTCGTCGAGCACGCGCCGGACGCGAAGGTCATCGTCGACGAGGACGGGACGATCGCCCTCGTCAACGCCCAGACCGAGCACGTGTTCGGCTACGACCGGACCCAGGTGGTCGGTCGACCGGTCGAGCTGCTCCTGCCCGACGCGGTCGGCAGCTACCTGCGCGAGCTCCGTGAGGACCCGGACCGCGCCGCCGGACGACACACGATCGTGTCCGGCGACGCGGACTGGGTGGGCCGTCGCGCCGACGGCACCGACTTCCCGGTCGAGGTGTCGTTGAGCCTGCTGCAGACCGAGGACGGCCTGCTGGTCTCGGCGGCGGTGCGGGACCTCACCGAGCGCAGGATGGCCGAACGACGGTTCCGTGACCTGCTGGAGTCGGCGCCTGACGGCAAGGTGATCGCCGACGAGGACGGCCTGATCGTGCTGGTGAACCAGCGCACCGAGGAGCTGTTCGGCTGGACGCGCGAGGAGATGATCGGCTCCCCGATCGAGATGCTCCTGCCCTTCGAGCTGCGCGAGCGTCACCGCGCGCACCGTGCCGGCTTCCGGCACGCGGAGCGCCCCCTGCAGATGGGGGCGGGCAACGACCTGCGAGCCCTGCGCAAGGACGGGTCGTACTTCCCGGTCGAGATCACGCTGGCCCCCCTGCAGACCGAGGACGGGGTGCTGGTCTCCGCGGCGGTGCGCGACATCTCCGAGCGGGTGGCCCTGCAGGCGGAGTCCGAGCGCATGAAGTCGGAGTTCTTCGCGACCTTGTCGCACGAGCTGCGTACGCCCCTGACCTCGATCATCGGCTACGGCGAGATGCTCGAGGACATGGACGACGACAGCATGAGTCCGGTCGCACGCCGTTTCCTCGAGGTGATCTCGCGCAGCGCGGCACGCGAGCTGCGCCTGGTCGACGACCTGCTGACGCTGGTGGCGATCGAGGACTCGAGCTTCGACGTCAACCCCACGCGTTCGTCGCTGGTGGCCGTCGTCCGGCAGGCCGTCGCCGAGGCCGCGCCGGCCGCGCACGAGGCCGGTCAGGAGATCCGGCTCATCGGCCTCGACGACGAGCTCGCGGAGGGTCTGTTCGTCGAGCTGGACGAGCAGCGCCTCACGATGGCTCTGGCACACCTCACGCAGAACGTGGTCAAGCACTGCCCGCGCGGCACGCGTCTCGACGTCAGCGTCCACGCCACCGAGGACTCGGTGGTGCTCGAGCTGAGCGACGACGGACCGGGCATCGGGGACGGAGAGCTGTCGCACGTCTTCGAGCGTCTGTTCCGCGGGGCGGACGCCGTCCGCGACGAGCGGCAGGGCGCCGGACTCGGTCTGCCGATCGCGAAGGCGATCGTCGAGGGTCACGGCGGGAGGCTGGTCGGAGAGTCCGCACCCGGTCGCGGCACCACCTTCCGGGTGATCCTCCCGAAGCAGCGCTCGACCTCGCCCCGGCAACTCTCAGGCGTCGACGCCTAGCCTGACGGCATGGACCGTCGTCTGCTCGTCGCGCTCTTCGCCCTGCCCGGTCTCGCCATGGCCGGTGGCGCCGTGCTGCACCCCAGCCCGCCGAACGCGTTCCGGCCGGAGACCGCCGAGCTGTGGTTCCAGCTGCACGTCGTCGGCATCCTGGGGTTCCCCCTGGTGGGTGTCGCGCTCATCGCGCTCTACCACCGGCACCTGCTCGGTCCGGCGGACCCGGAGGGCGGGTGGCTCGCCCGCTGGGCCGTGAGAGGCGTCGTCGGCGTGACCGGCTACGTCTACGCCACGTTCTACACCGCCCTGGACGTGCTCGCAGGCGTGGGCAACGGCTACGTCCTGATGCGCAAGGAGGACACCGGCGACCGCGAGGAGATCGGGCTCATCTTCAGCATCGGCGACCAGCTGGGGTACGTCGGCTCGTGGGCGCTCATGATCTGCGTGCTCGTCGTGGCGGTGGACCACCTGGTGCGCCACCGCCTCCGCGCTGTCGGCGGCCTGCTGCTGCTGCCCGGCGCCTATCTCGTGCACACCGACCACATCTTCTCCCCGCTGGGACTGGTCGGAATGCTCCTGCTCGGCGCGGGCACGGCCTCGCTGGCTTGGGCGGCGCTGTTCGCCCCCGGCCGGCCGACGAAGGTAGGTCAGAAGAGCCTGGACGAGGGGTCGTCGACGCCGCGCAGCGCGTCGTAGTCGACCACGGCACAGGTGATGCCGCGGTCCTCGGCCAGCACCCGGGCCTGGGGCCTGATCTCCTGGGCGGCGAAGATGCCGCGCACGGGCCCCTTCGCGGTGAGGAGCGGGTCGCGGTTGAGCAGCTCGAGGTAGCGCGTGAGCTGCTCGACGCCGTCGATGTCACCCCGACGCTTGATCTCGACCGCGACCGAGCCGCCCACCCCGTCACGGCACATCAGGTCGACCGGTCCGATGGCGGTCGGGAACTCCCGGCGTACGAGCGTCAGGCCGGTCGACAGGGTGGCGGGGTGCTCGGCCAGCAGCTCCTGGAGGTGCTTCTCGACGCCGTCCTTCTGCAACCCCGGGTCGACGCCGAGGTCGTGGCTGGAGTCGTGCAGCACCTCCTCGATGGTGATGCGGAGGGTGTCGTCGCTCTTGGCCGCGGCGACCGTCCACACCGCGCGACCGTCGTCGTCAAGGGCCTCACGCAGGGTGCATGGAGGACTCATCCAGTTCAGCGGCTTGTAGGAGCCGCCGTCGGAGTGGACCAGCACGGAGCCGTCGCCCTTGACCATCACCACCCGCGTGGCCATGGGGAGGTGGGCGCTGAGCCGACCGGCGTAGTCGACCTGGCAGCGGGCGACGAGGAGTCTCACGGGGCGACAGCGTACGTCGTGGACCTGTTCCGGCGGTCCGGGCGGGGACGACTCGTGTGAACGGCGCGTACCGATCCGCGCGGGGTGCTTCACATCACGACCTCGGTGGTGTTCCCTGTCGGGATGACTCCCGTGATCGCGCAATTGGTCGCCCCGCTCGAACGTGCCGTGACACTCGCGGCCGAGGGCGACGAGCCGACGGGGTTCATCCCTCGTCTCGAGGAGGCCATCAACTCGATCTTCGAACCGGTGGCCGAGGTCGCCACGAACGTCATCTTCTTCAGTTTCACCGTCGGGGGCGTCGCCATCACGCCCATCGTCTTCTGGCTCGTGATCGCCGCCGTGATCTTCACGATCTACTTCAAGGCGCCGCAGGTCACGGGCCTGCGCACGTCGTGGGACCTCGTGCGGGGCAAGTACTCACGCGCGAGTGATCCCGGCGAGGTGACCCACTTCCAAGCCCTGTCATCGGCGCTCTCGGGCACGGTCGGCCTCGGCAACATCGCGGGAGTCGCGGTGGCGATGACCGTGGGCGGCGCGGGCGCGCTGTTCTGGATGGTCGTGGCGGGTCTGCTCGGCATGTGCACGAAGTTCGTGGAGTGCACCCTCGGTGTCCGGTACCGCATCGTCCACGAGGACGGAACCGTCACGGGGGGCCCGTTCACCTACCTGCCGGTCGCGTACGACCGGCTCGGGCAGAAGCTCGTCAAGAACCCGTCGGACGGCATGAGGACGGTCGGGCGCATCCTGAACCGCGCGGCCGTCGCCGGCTTCGCCATCGCACTGCTCCTGTTCGGCGCCCTGGGTGGCAACGCATTCCAGTCCAACCAGACGTTCGCGCAGGCGCGCGAGATCACCGGTGGTGAGGGTGGACTGCTCGACTCGGCCCTCGCCTCGCTCATCTTCGGCCTGATCCTCGCGGGACTGGTCGGCGTCGTCATCATCGGCGGCGTCAAGTCGATCGGGGCGGTGACCAGCCGTCTGGTGCCGATCATGGGCCTGCTCTACGTCGGCGCCTGCCTGTTCGTCATCGGCTCCAACCTGGGCCAGGTGCCCTCGGCGGCAGGCGACATCATCACCGGCGCGTTCGGCATCCCCGAGGTCTCCGGCGGTGTCATCGGCGTGCTCATCGTCGGCTTCCAGCGTGCGGCGTTCTCCAACGAGGCGGGCGTCGGCTCGGCACCGATCGTGCACTCGGCGGTGAAGACCAAGCACCCGGTCTCAGAGGGGTACGTCGCGCTGCTCGAGCCCTTCATCGACACCGTCGTGATCTGCTCGATGACGGCGCTGACCATCATCATCGCGGGCGTGCCGCAGTACACCGACAACATCGGCTCGAGCATCAGCAACGATGCGGGTGTCGTGCTCACCTCACGGTCCTTCGACACCTTCATCCCCGGCTTCGACGTCATGCTCACCATCGCGGTGGCCCTCTTCGCCTTCTCGACGCTGATCACCTGGAGCTACTACACGCTCAAGGCGTGGACCACGCTCGTCGGTCGCAGCCGGGCCAAGGAAAACGCGTTCAAGATCATCTTCCTGGTGTTCACGGTGCTCGGCGCGGTGGTCAACCTGGGCTCGGTGCTGGACTTCGCCGACGCGATGCTCTTCGTGTGCGCCCTGTTCAACCTGGCCGCCTGCTACGTGCTCCTGCCGATCGTGCGCGAGGAGGTGCGCAACTTCCGCCAGGGTCGTCAGTCGGGCGACATCGCGGTCGTGCCGGTGGAGGAGCGCGCCACGACCTGAGCGACACCGATCGGCACGTGATCGACAACTGAGACGCGCCGTCCGCCACGTGAGACTTCACACGAGGCGGACGGCGTCGTCGTCCTGAGAGGATGCCGCCATGGCTGAAGAGATCACCACCGCAGGAGTAGTCGGGCTCGGCACCATGGGTGCGGGCATCACCGAGGTCATCGCCCGCCACGGCGTCTCCGTCGTCGCCGTCGAGCGCGACCGGGCGGCGCTGGACCGTGGCCGTGAGGCCGTCGAGCGGTCGACGCAGCGCGCCGTCACGGCGGAGAAGCTCAGCGCCGAGGAGCGCGAGCAGCTGCTCGGCCGCCTGACCTTCACGACCTCCCTCGCCGACCTCGCTGACGCCCAGCTGGTCATCGAGGCCGTCACCGAGGACGTCGCGACCAAGACCGAGGTACTCGCAGCCCTCGACGGCATCGTCGCCGAGGACGCCGTGCTCGCGACCAACACCTCCTCGCTCTCGGTGACCGAGATCGCCACCGTCACCAAGGACCCCGCGCGTGTGGTCGGGCTGCACTTCTTCAACCCCGCCCCCGTGCAGCCGCTCGTCGAGGTCGTCACCACCGTCGTCGCCTCGCCGACGACCGTTGCCACCGCGACCGCCTTCGCCGAGAAGCTGGGCAAGACCGTCGTCACCGTCGGCGACAAGGCGGGCTTCATCGCCAACGCGCTGCTCTTCTCCTACCTCAACCACGCCGTCCGCATGTTCGAGGAGCGGTACGCCTCCCGCGAGGACATCGACGCGGCCATGCGCTTCGGCTGCGGCTACCCCATGGGACCGCTGGCGCTGCTGGACCTGGTCGGGCTCGACACGGCGTACGAGATCCTCGCCTCGATGTACGAGCAGTCCGGCGACCGGCTGCACGCCCCGGCGCCGATCCTCAAGCAGATGGTCACCGCAGGCTTGCTGGGTCGCAAGACCGGTGCCGGCTTCTACACCTACGAGGGGGTCGGCTCGTCCTCGACCGTGCCCGACTCCCGGACGCCCTCGGCGGACGACAAGCCCGAGCTGAAGCACACGATCAGCACCGTCGGCGTCGTCGGCACCGGCACGATGGCCGCCGGCATCGTCGAGGTCTTCGCGAAGGCGGGCTACGACGTGGTCTGCGTGGGCCGCAGCGACGCGAAGGCCCAGGCCGTCGCCGACAGCCTGGCGACGAGCATCGACAAGGCGATCGCGAAGGGCCGCTTCGAGGAGTCGAAGAAGGACGAGACCGTTGCGCGCGTCAGGCCGTCGACCTCGATGGAGGACCTCGCCGACGTCGACATCGTCGTCGAGGCCATCGCCGAGGACCTCGCGATCAAGACCGCCCTCTTCGAGAACCTCGACCGCATCTGCAAGGACGGGGCCATCCTCGCCACCACGACGTCCTCGCTGCCGATCGCGCAGTGCGCTGCCGTCACGAAGCGGCCCGGCGACGTGATCGGCATGCACTTCTTCAACCCGGCGCCGATCATGAAGCTCGTCGAGGTCGTCTCCACCGTCTCCACCGACGCCGACGTCACGGAGTCGGTCACGGCGCTCTGCTCCGCGATCGGCAAGGTGCCGGTGAACTGCGGCGACCGCGCCGGCTTCATCGTGAACGCGCTGCTGTTCCCCTACCTCAACGACGCGGTCTCGATGCTGGAGGCGCACTACGCCAGCGCCGACGACATCGACACGGCGATGAAGCAGGGCTGCCGCCTGCCGATGGGACCCTTCGCGCTGCTCGACGTGGTCGGCAACGACGTGTCGCTCGCGATCCAGAAGGAGCTGTACGCCGAGTTCCGCGAGCCCGGCTTCAAGCCTGCACCGCTGTTGCAGCACCTGGTCACCGCGGGCTACCTCGGCCGCAAGACCGGCAAGGGCTTCCGGGACTACAGCAGACGCTGAGGCGTACGCCCCGTGGGTCGTCTCAGGTGAGGCAGAACTCGTTGCCCTCGGGGTCGGCCATCACGATGAAGCCCAGCTCGAACGCCGCCGGCTCGAAGCGGGCGGTGCGGGTGGCGCCGTGGGCGACCAGCCGCGCCGCCTCGGCCTCGAGCGCGTCCATGCGGGCCTGACCGCGCAGGTCGCCGCCACGCCGCAGGTCGAGGTGGACGCGGTTCTTGGCCGTCTTGGCCTCGGGGACCCGGAGGAACAGCAGCCGGGGGCCGGTGCCCGTCGGGTCGACGATGGCGTACGCGGAGTCCCACTGCTCGCGGGGCACGTGCTGCTCGGCCAGGAACGCGTGCCAGCGGGCCAGGACCTCCTCGGGGTCACGCGACGCGTCCGCGGCCTCCTCGGAGTTCGGTGGAGGGTCGACGGCGTACCCCTCCGGGTCGAGCACGTGGAGCCAGAAGCGCCCCAGCAGCGCGGGCGAGGCCGCATCGAAGGTGACCTGGAGCGTCGGGGACATCAGCCGGCCTCCTGCGCCTGGCGGGCGCGGTACGCCGCGACCGCGATGCGGTTGCCGCAGGAGGTGGAGCAGAATCGCCGGGAGCGGTTGCGGGAGAGGTCGATGACCACCCCGCTGCAGTCGGTGGCGTCGCAGGTGCTCATGCGGCCGTACTCGTCCGCCCTGATCACGTCGAGCACGGCCATCGCCGACTCCACCATGATGCGACGGTCCAGGCGCGCGTCAGCCGGCACGGCGTGCACGTGCCAGTCGAAACCGCCGTGGCGGACGAGCTGGGGCATCGCGCGGCACTCGGTGAGCATCGTGTTGACGATCTCGGCGGCGTCGTCGCGGTCGGCGAGCACGAGCTCGCGCAGGCGGGGTCGCATCGCGCGGACGGCAGCGAGCTCGTCGTCGTCGCCGGACACCCGACCCGAGTAGTAGCGCTCCTCCAGGAAATCGGCGAGGTCCTCGGGGGTCTCCAGCACCTCCACCGGGTCCTCACCGTGCGGCGCGGTGTTCACCAGGTCCTCGAGCGCCTTGAGTGCCACCAGCGTGTCATGTGCGAAAGCCATGTTGAGACCTTACCAATTCTGCACTAGTGTCACGCGCCATGACCGCTGTTGCCCATGACGCCGCCCATGACGCTGCCGGTGTCAACATCCCCGCCGGGTCCGGCGCCTGGGCCGGACTCGTCGTCGCCCTCGTGAGCGCGGCCGCCTTCGGCCTCTCCGGCGCGGTCGCCAAACCCTTGCTGGAGGCAGGGTGGAGCGCCGGCGCCGTGGTGGTCGCGCGGGTCGGGCTCGGAGCCCTTGTGCTGGCGCTGCCCGCACTCCGCGCTCTGCGCGGACGGTGGGGTCTGCTCGCCGCGCACGTGCCCCTGGTGCTCGGGTACGCCGTGCTGGCTGTCGCGGTCGTCCAGCTCGCCTTCTTCTCCGCCGTGCGCACCATCCCCGTCGGGGTGGCCCTGCTGTTGGAGTACCTCGGCCCGGTGCTCGTGGTGATCTGGGCCTGGATCGTCCACGGCAGGCGGCCGGACCGGCTGACCTGGACGGGAGGAGCGGTCGCGCTCGCAGGCCTCGCGCTCGTCCTCGACCTGGCCGGCGTGGGCCCCATGGACATGGGCGGCGTCGCCTGGGCGCTGCTCGCAGCGGTCGGCCTGGCCGGGTACTTCATCATGTCGGCCGACTCCTCGCCCCTGCTCCCGCCGGTCGTCCTCGCTGCCGCAGGGATGGCGGTGGGCGCGGTCCTCCTCCTGGTGGCGGGACTCGTGGGTGTGGTGCCGCTGGCGGCCTCCTCGGACACGGTCGCGTACGCGGGCGTCGTCGTACCCGTCTGGGTCCCGATCCTGGCGCTCGGCGCCGTCTGCGGTGCCACGGCGTACGCCACCGGGATCGTCGCGAGCCGGCGGCTCGGGTCACGGCTGGCGTCGTTCGTGGCGCTCAGCGAGGTGCTCTTCGCGATGCTCTTCGCGTGGGCTCTGCTGGGGGAGCTCCCCCGGCCGGTGCAGGTGGTCGGGGGCGTCGTCGTGCTCGGCGGCGTGCTGGTCGTACGCCTCGGTCAGGCGCGCGAGCAGCTGCGGGAGCAGACGGTCACCGCCGGTCCTGGGACGGCACCAGCACCTCGCGGTGCAGCACCAGCAGCGACGCCGCCACCGGCACGGCGAGCAGTGCCCCGAGCACGCCGAGGAGCGTGGCCCCGGTGAGGGCGGCGACGAGGATCACCGGGCCCGGGACATCGACGGTGCGCGCCATCACCCGCGGGTAGACCAGGTAGTTCTCCACCTGCTGGTAGACCACGGCGAACACCAGGCACGCGATGCCGGTCGGGATGTCGGTGGCGAAGCCGACGCCGACCACGAGCGCGCCGCCGATCGTCGCGCCGACCAGGGGGATCACGTCCAGGAGCGCCACGACGAGCGCCAGCGCCACGGCGTACTCGCCCAGCCCGACCACGACCAGGAAGACCAATGTGGTCACCCCGGCGACGGCTGCGACCACCACGGCGCCCGAGACGTAGCCGCCCACGGTGCGCAGCATCTCGTCGCCCAGCGCGCTCACGCGGTCGCGACGGCTCGCCGGCGCCAGCTGGTACGCGGCGGCCTTGATCTGGGGGAGACCCAGCAGGAAGTACAGCGTCAGCACCACGAGGAAGAAGGCGTTGACCAGACCCGCCAGGAAGGCGAGCCCGAACCCCAGCGCCCCGCCGAAGGCGGTCCTCACCAGGCCGCCGTCGAGGAAGAAGCTCTGGATGCGCTCGACGACCTGGTAGTTCTCGTCCAGGGTGCGGATGGCCTCGTTCCCGGCCAGCGCGTCCAGCCACATGGGCACCGAGTCGCGCAGCGCGACGACCTGGTCCACCAGCACGGGCACCAGCAGCAGCACGAAGCCGACCAGCACGAGCAGGAGACCGACCGTTACGGCGGCCACCGCCCGGCCTCGGGTCAGCCCTCGCCGCTGCAGACGTGAGGTGAGGGGCTCCAGCCCCACGGCGAGGAACGCCGCCACCACGACCAGGACGAGCACCTGGCGCAGGTCGGCGAGCAGGCTGAGCAGGAAGTACGCCGTGAGGGCACCGGTGGCCCCCAGGAAACCGATGGCCAGCGGAGACCGCCGGTCGAAAGGACGTCCCCGTGCGCCGAGGGCGCGCGGGGACGTCTCGTCGGACATCAGTCCTCGGTCTCGCCGCCGCCGAAGCCGGAGACGACGTCGCGGAGCGCGCCGAGCTGCCCGACGATGCCGTCGCGTCGCTTGGTGAGCCGCTCGACCTCCGAGCGCAGGTCGGCCAGCTCGCGCTCGACCTCGTCCTTGCGCTCGTCGATCAGGGTCTCGGCCTCACCCCGTGCGCGGGCGACGGTCTGCTCGGCCTCGCGACGCGCACGGGTGAGGAGCTGCTCCGCCTCCCGTGCGGCGGAGTCGCGCTGCTCGGTCGCGAGCTGGGTGACCTCGCGGGCGCGGTGGTCGGCCGCGGTGGCTCGCTCCTCGGCCTCGGCGACGATGCGGTCGGTCTCGGCGACGGCGGTGTCGTGGTGCTCGGCCGCCTCGCGGGTGAGGCGCTCCTTCTCCACGGCGAGCGTGCGTCGAGCCTCCTGGACCTCGCGCTCGGCGGCGGCCCGCATGGCCTCCGCGTCGCGCTTGGCCGACGTGCGCAGCGACGTCGACTCCTGGTTGGCCGCCAGGCGCACCTGCTCGGCCTCCCGCTGGGCGTCACCCAGGACCGACTCGGCCTCGGACTTGGCGAGCGCGCGCTCGCGGTCGAGACGCTCGGTCTGCTCGGCTCGCTGCTGGTCCAGCTCCTGCAGCTGCACCATCTTCATGTCCTCGGCGTCGCGGTGCGCCTCCTGCGTCATGCGTCGCGCCTCGCGCTCGGCCTGCTCGCGGATGTCGTCGGCCTGCCGGCGGGCGTTGTCGATGACCTCGGCAGCCTGCTCCTCGGCCAGGCGGAGCATCTCGCTCGCCTTGCCGCCGAGGCTCGCGTACGAGGGTGCCTGCGCCTCACCCTGGGCCGCGCCGCCCTCGGCGGACTCGAGCTCGGTGATGCGGGCCGACGCCTCCTCGAGACTCGCCTTCATCGCCGCGCGCTCGGTCGCCAGGGCGGCGAGGCGACGGTCGACCTCGGCACGCTCGTAGCCGCCACGTCGGGCGATCGTGAAGGGCGTCCCGGCCGACGGGCCAGCAGCCTGCGTGTAGTGCGAGGGAGTGGTGGAGGTGTCGTTGCTCATCTGGGCTCGCATACCTTCTCGTCGAGGGTGGTCGAGCGGCTGCTCGAGGGTCTCTGCGGCCAGAGGGTACCTCTCGGGAAGCCCGCCACGACGCACGCAGGGCCGCGCCTCGCCGGGGGTTCGTGAACCGGCGGGACGCGGCCCTGCGGAGCCGCTGTGGGGGTCGCTGGGAGCCCGTCGTGCGACGGCCCTGGTCAGACGCCGCGGAAGCGGTTGATGGCGTCGACGTGCTCGGCGCGCATCTCCTCGTCGCCTACGCCGAGACCCTCCTCCGGGGCCAGGCACAGCACGCCGACCTTGCCCTGGTGCTTGTTGTGGTGGACGTCGAGCGAGGCCTGGCCGACCTCGTCGAGGGAGTAGACCCGCGAGACCGTCGGGTGGATCTTGCCCTGCGCCACGAGGCGGTTGGCCTCCCACGACTCGCGGTAGTTCGCGAAGTGGCTCGAGATGATCCGCTTCAGGTTCATCCACAGGTAGCGGTTGTCGTACTGGTGCATGTAGCCCGAGGTCGACGCGCAGGTGGTGATGGTGCCGCCCTTGCGGGTGACGTACACCGAGGCGCCGAAGGTCTCCCGGCCCGGGTGCTCGAAGACGATGTCGATGTCCTCGCCGCCGGTGAGCTCACGGATCTTGGCGCCGAAGCGCTTCCACTCCTTGGGGTCCTGGTTGTGCTCGTCCTTCCAGAAGCGGTAGTCCTCCTCCGAGCGGTTGATGACCATCTCGGCGCCCATGGACCGCGCGATCTGCGCCTTCTCCTCGTTGGAGACCACGCAGACCGGGTTGGCTCCGCCGTTGAGGGCGTATTGCGTGGCGAAGCCGCCGAGACCACCCGAGGCGCCCCAGATCAGGACGTTGTCGCCCTGCTTCATCGCGCCGCCGTTCCTGGAGACCAGCTGGCGGTACGCGGTGCAGTTCACGAGGCCGGGGGAGGCGGCCTCCTCCCAGGTGAGGTGGTCCGGCTTCGGCATCAGCTGGTTGGACTTCACCAGCGCCACGTGCGCCAGGCCGCCGAAGTTGGTCTCGAAGCCCCAGATCCGCTGCTGCGGGTCCATCATCGCGTCGTCGTGGCCCTCGGGGTCCTCGAGCTCGACGGAGAGACAGTGCGCGACGACCTCCTGGCCGGGCTTCCACTTGGTGACGCCCGGTCCGGTCTGCAGCACGACGCCGGACAGGTCGGAGCCCACGATGTGGTACGGCAGGTCGTGACGGGCCGTGAGCGGCGAGATGCGGCCGTAGCGCTCGAGGAAGCCGAAGGTGGAGACGGGCTCGAAGATCGAGGTCCACACGGTGTTGTAGTTGATGGCCGAGGCCATGACGGCGACCAGCGCCTCGCCCGGGCCCAGCTCGGGCATCGCGACGTCTTCGACGTGGAGGGACTTGCGCGGGTCCTTGTCGCGGGACTCGACACCCTCGAACATGTCGACCTCGTCCTTGTGGACGGTCGCGGCGCGGTAGGACTCGGGCAGGGCGAGGTTCGCGAACTCCTCGCCGGCTGTGTCGCCGGCGAGGATGGCGTCGAGGATCTGCTGCACGGGGTGGCTCCTTCGGGGGGTGGAGTCAGGCGGGTGTCGGGCAGGACGGCGGCGCGACCGCACAGGACGCGCCCGCGAGCAAGGTATCGACGCGGGTGCCGCGCGTCAGCCAGGTGTGACGGACGCCGCGCACGGGGTGCGGGATCGTCGGCAGATGTGATGTCGTGGCCGTATGACTCAGCCCACACCAGCCCCCTCCGGTGCCGAGGGCACGGACGGGTCCGGGACCGGCGGGCCGGGCGTGGTCACGAGGTCGACCATCCTCGGCGCGATCTTCCTCATGGCCACCAGCGCCGTCGGCCCCGGGTTCCTGACGCAGACCGCGGAGTACACCGCCCAGCTCGGCGCGGCGTTCGCCTTCGCCATCCTCGTCTCGGTGCTCGTCGACATCGCCGTCCAGATGAACGTGTGGCGTGTCATCGGGGTCAGCGGGATGCGTGCCCAGGAGCTTGGTAACAAGGTGCTGCCCGGGGCCGGCTGGGCGCTCGCCGGACTCGTCGTGATCGGCGGGCTGGTCTTCAACATCGGCAACGTCGCCGGCTCCGGGCTGGGCACCCAGGCGCTGCTCGAGATCGACCCGCGGGTCGGCGGAGCCGTGTCCGCGGCGATCGCCATCGCGATCTTCCTCTCCAAGCGCGCCGGGGCGGCGCTGGACCGCATCGTGGTCGTGCTCGGCGTGGTCATGCTGGTCGCCGCGCTGGTCATGACCTTCACCAGCGACCCGCCGTACGCCCAGGCCCTGCGCGAGAGCGTCGCCCCCAGCACGGTGGACGCGGTCGCGATCGTCACCATCATCGGCGGCACCGTCGGTGGCTACATCACCTACGCGGGCGCCCACCGCCTGGTGGACTCCGGCGCCACCGGCATGGAGAACGTCGGCGCCATCACCCGGTCCTCGGTCATCAGCATCGTGACCACCGGGGTCATGCGGACGATCCTGTTCCTCGCGATCCTCGGTGTCGTCGCCGCCGGCGCGGAGCTCTCCGAGAGCGACCCCATGGGATCCGCGTTCCAGGCCGCCGCCGGGGAGTTCGGTCTGCGCATGTACGGCCTGATCCTCTGGGCGGCGGCCCTCACCTCGGTGATCGGCGCCGCGTACACCTCGGTGTCGTTCCTGACCACCAAGAACACGCCGCGTCGCGTCGTCACCGCGCTGACGTGCGGCTTCATCGTGCTCACGGCCGGCATCTTCGTCGCGGTCGAGCAGACGCCGACCACGCTGCTGATCTTCGCGGGCACCTTCAACGGTCTGATCCTGCCGCTGGGCCTCACCCTGTTGCTGTGGGTCGCCTGGCGGCGGCGCGACCTCATGGGCGGGTACGCCTACCCGCGCTGGCTCGCGTCCGTCGGCCTGGTCGGCTGGGGCATCTCGCTGTGGATCGCGGTCCTGGCCGCCTCGGAACTGGGCAAGCTGTGAGCCGGGTCGCGAGGACGGTCGACCTCAACAGCGACGTGGGGGAGTCCTTCGGGCGGTGGCGCCTGGGCGACGACGACGCGGTGCTCGCGACCGTCTCCAGCGCCAACGTCGCCGGGGGCTTCCACGCCGGTGACGCCTCGACGCTGCGCCGGTGCTGTGCCACCGCAGCCGAGCGCGGCGTGGTGATCGGTGCCCAGGTGGGCTACCGCGACCTGGCCGGGTTCGGTCGTCGGTTCATCGACTACGACGCCGGGGAGCTGACCGACGACCTGCTGTACCAGCTCGGCGCGCTCGAGGCGATGGCCCGCGTCGCGGGCGCCCGGGTGGCGTACGTCAAGCCCCACGGGGCGCTCTACAACACCTGCGTCACGCACGAGGAGCAGGCCGCGGCCGTGGTCGCCGCGGTCACGGCGTACGACCCCTCGCTCCCGCTGCTCGGGCTCCCCGGCTCGGCGCTGCTCGCGGCCGGGGACGCAGCCGGGCTGCGGACCGTGAGGGAGGCGTTCGCCGACCGCGGCTACACCGCCGAGGCCACCCTGGTGCCGCGGACTCAGTCCGGCGCCCTGCTGGAGGACCCCGACGAGGTCGCGGCCCGGGTCGTGCGCCTGGTCACCGAGGGGGTGGTGACCGCGGTCGACGGCACAGAGGTGGAGGTGGCGTGCGACTCGGTCTGCGTCCACGGCGACTCCCCGGGGGCGGTGGAGATGGCGACGGCCGTCCGCGACGCCCTGGTCGCGGCGGGCGTGCGCATCGAGGCGTTCGCATGAGGGTGCTGCCGTACGGGGACCGGGCCCTGCTCGTCGAGCTCGACGACACCGCCGCCGCCGTCGCGTGGGCACGCGGCCTCGCCGAGCGGCCGCCGGAGAGCGCGGGAACGACTGTGGGAGAGGTCGTGCCCGCGGCCCGGACCGTGCTGGTCGCCGCCGCCGACGGCGCCTCGGTCGGAGACCTCCGCGCGGTGGTCGAGGACGTGACGCCCCTGGCTGCGGAGGAGGTCGCCGACGAGGAGGTCGTCGAGATCCCCGTCGTCTACGACGGGGACGACCTCGAGGAGGTCGCCCGGCTCACCGGCCTCGACCGCGACGGTGTGGTCGCGGCCCACACGGGCCAGGAGTGGCAGGTCGCCTTCGGCGGCTTCGCGCCGGGGTTCGGCTACCTCGTGGGCGAGGACGACCGGCTCCACGTGCCCCGGCGCGAGGAGTCGCGCACGGCCGTGCCCGAGGGGGCCGTCGGTCTGGCGGGGGAGTTCAGCGGGGTCTACCCGACCGAGTCCCCCGGCGGCTGGCAGCTGATCGGCAGGACGCGCGAGCGGATGTTCGACCTGGACCGGGAGCCCGCCGCGCTGCTGCGGCCCGGCGTCCGCGTGCGCTTCCGGGAGGTGCGGTCGTGAAGGGCATGAGGGTGGCAGCAGTCGGTCCGCAGGCGCTCGTGCAGGACACGGGACGGATCGGTCACGCGGGCATCGGGGTGGGCCGCAGCGGCGCCGCGGACCTGGGGTCGTACGCCGCCGGCAACCGCGCCCTGGGCAACGAACCGGGCGCCGCCGCCGTCGAGACGCTCCTCGGTGGCCTCGCCGTCGGGGTCGGGGGCGACCCGCTGTGGATGTGCGTCACGGGCGCGCCCTGCGACGTGCACGTCGACGAGCGGCCCGTCGGGTCGCACCGGGTGTTCTCCGCGGCACCGGGGAGCACGGTGCGGCTGGGGACGCCGTCGCGCGGTGCCAGGTCCTACCTGTGCGTCCGCGGCGGCATCGACGTGCCGGTCGTGCTGGGCTCGCGCAGCACCGACCTGCTCTCGGGGCTGGGACCGGGCCCGCTCCGAGCCGGCGACGTGCTCGCCGTGGGGCCGAGCACCGCCGACCTCCCGGCCGCCGACATGGTGCCGACCCCGGACCTGCGCACCGACGACCAGCCGGTCGAGCTCCGCGCCGTCCGCGGCCCCCGGGAGGACTGGCTCGCCGACCCCGAGGCGCTCACGACCACGACGTGGCGGGTGAGCGACCGCAGCAACCGCGTGGGCGCCCGCCTCGAGGTCGCCGACGGCCCAGGACTCGCTCACGCAGGTGCCGCGGAGCTGCCGAGCGAGGGCGTACGCCGGGGTGCGGTGCAGGTGCCGCCCAGTGGCGAGCCGGTGCTCTTCGGGTCCGACCACCCGGTGACGGGCGGCTACCCGGTCGTGGCGGTCGTGGTGGACGCCGACGTCGACCGGGCCGCACAGCTGCGGCCGGGACAGGCTCTGCGGTTCCGCTGGGTCAGGCCGTGACGCCCGAGCAGCGGGCGGCGGCGACCCCGCAGGAGGCGCGGGCGCTCTTCCGCGACGGGCTGGTCACGCCGACGGCGGGGTGGAGCGCCGGGTTCACCCAGGCCAACCTGGTGGTGCTGCCGCGCAGCGAGGCGTACGACTTCCTGCTCTTCGCCCAGCGCAACCCCAAGCCCTGCCCGCTGCTCGACGTGCTCGACGCCGGCGCCACCGCGGGCGCGCTCCTGGACGGCGACATCCGCACCGACGTGCCTGCCTACCGCGTCTTCGTCGACGGGGATCTGGTCGAGGAGACGCCGGAGGTCACCGGGTGGTGGCGCGAGGACCTCGTGAGCTTCCTGGTGGGCTGCAGCTTCACCTTCGAGCGAGCCATGCTGGAGGCGGGGCTGCCGGTGCGGCACGTGGAGGAGGACCGCAACGTCCCGATGTACCGCACCGACCGCCGCTGCCGGCCCGCCGGCGACCTGGCCGGACCCCTGGTGGTGTCGATGCGTCCGGTGCCGGCGCACCAGGTGGCCGACGCGGTTCGCGTGACATCGCGCTATCCCGGCGTCCACGGTGCACCGGTGCACGTCGGTGACCCGGCCGCGTTGGGCATCGCCGACCTCGCGCGACCCGACTACGGGCAGCCCGTCACGGTCCGCGAGGGCGAGGTGCCGGTGTTCTGGGCGTGCGGGGTGACCCCTCAGGCGGTCGTCGCGGAGTCGCGCCCACCGCTGGCGATCACCCACGCGCCGGGGCACATGCTGATCACCGATGGCAGGGACGCGGACCTGCTGGTGCCGTGAGCCCGCCGGAGCAGCCCGTAGTGCTGGGTCCGGCAGACGCCCTCAGTGCGCGGAGTCGGCGGCCGGCTCGACCAGCTCGACGAGCACGCCACCCGCGTCCTTGGGGTGCACGAAGTTCACGCGGGAGTTCGACGTGCCGCGCTTGGGGGTGTCGTACAGGAGCCGCAGGCCCTTCGCGCGGAGCGCGTCGGCGACCTTCTCGACGTCGGTGACGCGGTAGGCGAGCTGCTGCAGGCCGGGACCGGAGCGGTCGATGAACTTCGCGATCGTCGCGGTCTCGTCGAGCGGCGCGAGCAGCTGGATGCACTGCTCGGTGTCGGCGACGCGCATCATCGCCTCGCGCACCTTCTGCTCCTCGTTGACCTCCTCGTGGGCGAGCTGCATGCCGAAGACGTCGCGGTAGAGCGCGATGGCCTCGTCGAGGTCGGGCACGGCGACACCGACGTGGTCGATGCAGACGAACAGCGGGTCGGGGATCTCGATGTCAGCGGCGATGCTCATGCAGCGCATCGTCGTACGCCCCGCACGCGAGGGCAACGCCCCGCGCCTGGTGTGTGAGCGGCGCCTCATCGGCGGGCGTGATCTGCCCCTCGTCGTGACCGGCCGCCGGCGGCTAGGGTCAGGGCGCCTGACCGACCGTCGTCTCCCGACCTCTGGAGTCCCTGATGAGCCAGCAGTCCCCGTCCGTCATCGTCGCCGGAGCGCGTACGCCCGTCGGCCGCCTGCTCGGTGGCCTCTCCAGCCTCTCCGCGGCCGACCTCGGCGCCGTCGCCATCAAGGGCGCGCTCGAGAAGGCGGGCGTGAGCCCCGACCAGGTCGACTACGTCGTGATGGGCCAGGTCATCCAGGCCGGTGCCGGCCAGAATCCGTCGAAGAAGGCCGCCGAGCTCGCCGGTCTGCCGATGGGTGTCCCCACGATCACCATCAACAAGGTGTGCCTCTCGGGCATCAACGCGATCCACCTGGCCGACGCCCTGGTGCGCTCGGGCCAGTTCGACGTCGTGGTCGCGGGTGGCATGGAGTCCATGAGCCAGGCGCCGCACCTGCTGCCGAACTCGCGCACGGGCTTCAAGTACGGCGACACCAAGCTGGTGGACTCGATGGCCTACGACGCGCTGTTCGACCAGAAGACCCAGCAGGCCATGGGTGCGCTGACCGAGCAGTGCAACGCCGCGGGCGAGAAGCTCTCCCGTGAGGAGCAGGACGCGTTCTCCGCGCAGAGCCACCAGCGGGCGGCCAACGCCTGGAAGAACGGTCTGTTCGAGGACGAGGTCGTGCCGGTCCCGATCCCGCAGCGCAAGGGCGACCCGGTCATGGTGACCGAGGACGAGGGCGTGCGCGGCGACACGACGCCGGAGAGCCTCGGCAAGCTGCGCGCGGCCTTCGACCGCGAGGGCACCATCACCGCCGGCTCCGCCTCCCAGATCTCCGACGGCGCTGCCGCCGTCGTGGTCATGAGCAAGGCCAAGGCCGAGGAGCTCGGGCTGGACTACCTGTGCGAGATCGGAGCCTCCGGCCAGGTGGCCGGTCCCGACTCGACGCTGCAGCTGCAGCCCGCGCGCGCGGTGCGCGCCGCGGCGGAGAAGGAAGGCATCTCCGTCGACGACATCGACCTCTTCGAGCTCAACGAGGCGTTCGCCGCCGTGGGCATCGAGTCGGCCAAGCAGCTCGGCATCTCCCAGGAGAAGGTCAACGTCAACGGTGGCGCCATCGCCATCGGGCACCCCGTCGGCATGTCCGGTGCACGCATCACCCTGCACCTGGCACACGAGCTCAAGCGCCGCGGCGGTGGCGTCGGCGCCGCTGCGCTGTGCGGCGGCGGCGGACAGGGCGACGCGCTGATCATCCGTGTCCCCAGCTGATCCTGGCTCCGGCACGAGGCCTGACGTGAGCACGGCCGACCGGTCCCCTCGACGGGGCCGGTCGGCCGTCTCCGTCCCCGATCTCGTCGAGGAGGCGCGGGCCGGCCGGCCGCGCGCGGTGGCGCGCCTCATCTCGCTCGTTGAGGACGAGTCGCCCTTGCTGCGCGAGGTGATGGCGGCCCTGGTGCCGCACACCGGCCATGCGCAGGTCGTCGGCATCACCGGCTCACCGGGGGTGGGCAAGTCCACCTCGACCTCGGCGCTGGTCTCCCAGCTCCGTGCGGCGGGCAAGCGGGTCGGGGTGCTCGCGATCGACCCGTCCTCGCCGTTCTCCGGCGGGGCTTTGCTGGGAGACCGCGTACGCATGCAGGACCACGCGCTCGACCCGGACGTCTACATCCGGTCCATGGCCTCCCGCGGCCACCTCGGCGGACTCTCGTGGGCCACCCCGCAGGCGCTGCGCGTGCTCGACGCGGCCGGTTGCGACGTCGTGCTCATCGAGACCGTCGGTGTGGGACAGAGCGAGGTCGAGATCGCCGGGCTGGCCGACTCCACCATCGTGCTGCTGGCCCCCGGCATGGGTGACGGGGTGCAGGCGGCGAAGGCCGGCATCCTCGAGGTCGGCGACATCTACGTCGTCAACAAGGCCGACCGTGACGGGGCGGACACCGTCAGGCGCGAGCTCCGCGCGATGCTGGCGCTGGCCGAGCGACCGGCGGACGCCTGGCGACCCCCGATCCTCAAGACCGTCGCGGCGAGGGCCGAGGGTCTCGACGACGTCGTCGCCGCGCTCGCCGAGCACCACGACCACCTCGAGGCCTCGGGCGAGCTGCACCGCAGACGCGTACGCCGTGCCCGCGACGAGGTGGAGTCGATCGCGCTGACGAAGCTGCGGTCGCGCTGGGCCGACGTGTCCCAGCGCACCGAGCTCGACGAGCTCGCCGCCCAGGTGGTGGCGGCGGAGACCGACCCGTACGCCGCGGCCGACGCGCTGCTCGAGGCGTACGGCCAGGGCTGAGCGCGGCCTCGGCCCGCGCGCGACTGCCTCACCGTGTGACCGGTGTGGCTCCTGTGGCGTGAGTGAGGAGTCTGCTAGACACGACTCGGCGCTGCGTGTCGGTGCCACCCCGCATTACCCCGCGTCAGCCCGCATCAGCCCGCATCAGCTCCGTGCCCCTTCCCCCGACACGAGGCCACCATGAAGAAGATCGTCATCGCGCTCCTGATCGTGTTCGTCCTGTGGGCGATGATCCAGCGCCCTGCGCAGGCTGCCGACTTCACCCAGACCGCCGGTGCCTGGACCTGGGACATGACGCAGCAGGTCTTCGGCGGCCTCATCGACATGGGCGACCGGCTCTTCACCGGTTCCGGTTCGGAGAACGCGGGCAGCCTCGGGTCGACGAGCGGCTGAGCGAGTGCTCGACTGGTTGCGGCGGCACCTCGCCGACCCCCAGGTCGCGTCGCGGTTGCAGCGGCACCTCGACGAGACGCTCGTGGTCGAGGTGCGCAAGCACTGGGTGGTGTACCTCAAGCCGGTCGGCTGGCTCCTGCTCGGGCTCGGCGTCATGAGCCTCACGCTGTGGTGGTGGCAGGTGGGCTGGCTGCTGTTGATCCTGGGCGCCGGCCTGGTGCTGTGGGGTCTCTACCGCTTCCTCGAGCAGTACAACGACCGCTTCGTCGTCACGAACCTGCGGGTCTTCCGGGTCACGGGGGTCTTCGACCAGCAGTCGGCCTCCACGCCCCTGCGCCGCGTCCTGGACATCACGGTGCGCAAGCCGCTGATCGGGCGGATGCTCGGCTACGGCCACTTCATCTTCGAGTCGGCCGCCCAGGAGCAGGGGCTGCGCGAGATCACGTACGTGCCGGACCCCGACGGGTCGGAACAGACCATCCAGGACCAGGTGCTGCGCACGGTCGCCTCGCGGCGGCCGGACATCAACATCGACACCTGAGACCGGGTCTTGAGTCCGGCTCCTGAGACCGGCTCCTGGGACACACGGGCGGCCACCTGCGTGCCCAACGCTGTTCACCGACACGACACGCGCCGGACCGCCGGGATCCACACCTGCTCAGAAGGATCTCGCGCCATGAGGACTTCTGAGCGCCGCGGGCGCCGTCTGGGTCTGGCTGCGGCCGCCATCGCCACCTCGTCCGCGCTGGCGTTGAGCGGTGCGACGACGTCCGCGAGCGCCGCCGACGGCGCCGATCTCGGCGACGTCCCTGCGGTGGAGCGGGGCGCGAGCTCCGCCGGGTCGGTGCTCGGCACGTACGCGTCGGGCTTCTTCGACGCCGGCGTTGCCGAGATCGTCGCGCACGCCCCGCGCCTGCAGCGGGTCTTCACGGTCAACTCCGGTGCCGGCACCCTCGACGTGCTCGACGTCGCCGACCCGACCGCCCCGACCAAGGTCGGTGAGATCGCGACCCCGGGCGCCAACAGCGTGGCCGTCCGCCGGAACCTGCTCGTGGTCGCCCAGCAGGCGAAGACGAAGACCGACCGTGGCACGTTGGCCTTCTTCAACGCGCGCACGCTGAAGCCCCTCGCTCGGGTGCGCGCCGGTGCCCTCCCGGACATGGTGACCTTCAGCGCCGACGGCCGCTACGTGATCGCGGCCAACGAGGGCGAGCCCGAGGGGTACTGCGCCGGCCAGGTCGACCCGGTCGGCTCGGTGACGATCGTGCGGTTGCCGGCGCAGCGCAAGAAGCTGCGGGTCACCCAGGTCGGCTTCGGCCAGTTCAACGGGGTGGCCGGCGCGCTCGAGCGGGCCGGGGTACGCCTCTTCGGCCCCGGCGCCTCGGTGGCACAGGACCTCGAGCCGGAGTACATCACCACCACCGGCGGCTTCGCGTTCGTGACCCTGCAGGAGAACAACGCGATCGCTGTCGTCGACCTGAAGCGGGGACGCGTGGTCACCCTGGTGCCGCTCGGTACCGAGAACCACGCCGTGCCCGGCCACGGCATCGACGCCTCCGACCGGGACGACGCCATCGACATCGCCACCCGACCGGTCAAGGGTCTGCGCCTGCCGGACGCGATCGCCGCCTTCCGCGCGGCTGGGCAGTCCTACCTCATCACCGCCAACGAGGGCGACGCGCGGGAGTACGCGTGCCTCCTCGACGACTCCGGTGAGGAGCAGGCCGAGGACGCGCGCATCGGCGACCTGACACTCGCGCCCACCGTCTTCCCGACCGCCGCGGACCTGCAGAACGACGAGAACCTCGGGCGACTGGGCGTGAGCCTGCTGACCTCCCCGAGCTACACCGACGCCGAGGGCGGGACCGTGTACACCGGGCTCGAGTCCCTCGGCACCCGCTCCGCGACCATCTTCAGCGTCGCGGGGGAGAAGGTGTGGGATTCGGGCGACCTCTTCGAGCAGGTCACGGCCGCGGCCACCCCCGGCATCTTCAACGCCGACAACGCCGAGCAGGACTCATTCGACGGACGCAGCGACAACAAGGGTCCGGAGCCCGAGGGTGTGGTGACCGGCGTCGTGGGCGACCGGACGTACGCCTTCGTCGGTCTGGAGCGGCACTCCGGCATCGTGGTGCTCGACGTGAGCGACCCTCGCGAGCCCGCGTACGTCGACCTGCTGGTGAACCGCGACCTCACGGTCGGCGACACGGAGCCGGGGGAGGACGACCCGACCGCTGTGGGCGACCTCGGACCCGAGGGCCTCGCGTTCGTGGCCGCGGGGGACAGCCCGACCGGGCAGCCACTGCTCATCGTGGGCAACGAGGTCTCGGGCACGACGACCATCTGGGGCCTCGACCTGGGGTGACCGCGCCGCCGCCGCTGTCGGCGGCGTCCTACGATCCGAGCATGCCCGAGCCCGCTGCACCTGAGCCAGCGCTGCCCTTCGATCCCATCGACGAGGCGGCGCGGCAGTGGGGGCTGCGCTGGGACGGTGTGCCGGCGATGCACGCCGTGACCTCCCTGATGCGGGCACAGCAGCTGGTGCTCGCGCGGCTGGACGCGGTGCTGAAGCCGTACGGGATCTCCTTCGCCGGGTACGAGGCCCTCGTGCTGCTGGTCTTCTCCTCGCGCGGCTCGCTTCCGCTGGGCAAGATGGGGGAGCGGCTGCAGGTGCACCCCACGTCGGTCACCTCCATCGTGCGACGGCTGGAGGCATCGGGATGGGTGCAGCGTCGTCCTCACCCCGAGGACGGGCGCGCCGTCCTCGCCGAGGTGACCGCGGCGGGCCGCGACCTCGTGGAGCGGACGACCGCGGACCTGCTCGCGATCGACATGGGGCTCGACGCCCTGGACGACCCCCAGCGTCGCGAGCTCTCGGACGTGCTGCGCGGCCTGCGGCGCGAGGCGGGCGACTTCTGAGGCCGGCGTCGACCGGCTAGCTGCGGTACTCGGGGTTCTCGTAGTCGAAGCGGGCGCCCGCCGCCCAGGCCTCGCGGTCGTTGCCCTCGCGGGGGATGCCGCCGGAGAGCATGCGGGCAAGGTGCAGGAGGTTCCACGTCATGATCGTGGTGTTGCGCTGGGTGAACTCGTTGTCGAAGCCGACCCGCGAGCCGTCGTCGCGCTCGTCGCCGTACGAGGGGCCGGGGCCGGCCTCGCCGATCCAGCCGGCATCGGCCTGCGGTGGCACGGTGTAGCCGAGGTGGGAGAGGGAGTAGAGCGTGGACATCGCCGCGTGCTTGATGCCGTCCTCGTTGCCGGTCACGATCGCGCCGCCGACCTTGCCGTAGAAGATCGACTGACCGTGCTCGTTGAGCTGGCCCGACTGGCCGTACAGGCGCTCGATCAACACGCGGCAGACCGAGCTGACCTCCCCGAGCCACAGGGGCGTGCCGATGACGAGGATGTGCGCGTCGAGCACCTTCTGCCACAGCTGGGGCCAGTCGTCGCGATCCCATCCGTGCTCGGTCATGTCGGGGTACACGCCCGGCGGGACCTCGTGGCTGAGCAGGTGGACCTGCTCCACGGCGACGCCCTGCTTGGCCATGATGGCGGCCGAGGCGCCGAGGAGCAGGCCGGTGTGGCTCTCGCCGGGATCCTTCTTCAGGGTCGTGTTGATGTACAGCGCGCGGAGCTGGTCGAGGTCGGTCACGCCTCACCCGTGCCCAGTCCGGTGGTGGCGGAAAATAGTTGGACGTCCTAGTATTTTCCCATGGCCGACGACTCCACCTCCGCTGACCCCACCGACGCCCGCTCGCGCTGGCAGCAGCGCTACGACGACGCGCTGAGCCGCGGGCGCGTCCGCGACGCCGACTTCACGACGCTGTCCGGTGAGCACGTGGCGCCCGCGTACGGCACGGAGACCTCGGAGTGGCCCGGGGAGTTCCCCTTCACCCGTGGTCTCCACGCCACGGGCTACCGCGGCAAGCCGTGGACCATCCGGCAGTTCGCGGGCTTCGGCAACGCCGCCCAGACCAACGAGCGCTACAAGATGATCCTGAACCGCGGCGGCGGCGGCCTGTCGGTCGCCTTCGACATGCCGACGCTGATGGGTCGCGACTCCGACGACGCCATGAGCGAGGGCGAGGTCGGCCACTGCGGTGTCGCCGTCGACTCCGCCGCCGACATGGAGATCCTGTTCGACGAGATCGACCTGGCCCAGGTCACGACGTCGATGACGGTGTCGGGGCCGGCGGTGCCCGTCTTCTGCATGATGCTCGTGGCCGCGGAGCGGGCCGGGGTGGACACCTCGAAGCTCAACGGCACGCTGCAGACCGACATCTTCAAGGAGTACATCGCCCAGAAGGAGTGGCTCTTCGCCCCCGAGCCGCACCTGCGCCTGATCGGTGACCTGATGGAGCACTGCAACGCCGAGATCCCGGCGTACAAGCCGATCTCGGTGTCCGGCTACCACATCCGCGAGGCCGGGGCGACGGCCGCGCAGGAGCTCGCGTTCACCCTCGCCGACGGGTTCGGGTACGTCGAGCTCGGCCTCTCACGCGGCCTCGACGTCGACCGGTTCGCGCCCGGCCTGTCGTTCTTCTTCGACGCGCACCTGGACTTCTTCGAGGAGATCGCGAAGTTCCGTGCCGCGCGCCGCATCTGGGCGCGCTGGTTGCGCGACGTCTACGGCGCTCAGACCGAGAAGGCGCAGCAGCTGCGCTTCCACACCCAGACCGCCGGGGTGTCGCTGACGGCCCAGCAGCCGTACAACAACGTGACGCGCACGGCGATCGAGGCGCTGTCGGCGGTGCTGGGCGGCACCAACAGCCTGCACACCAACGCTCTCGACGAGACCCTCGCGCTCCCGAGCGAGCACGCCGCCGAGATCGCGCTGCGCACGCAGCAGGTGATCATGGAGGAGACGGGCGTGACCAACGTGGCCGATCCGCTCGGTGGCAGCTGGTACGTCGAGGCGCTCACCGACAAGATCGAGGCCGACGCCTCCGCGATCTTCGACCGCATCCTCGCGCTCGGTGGCACCAGCGCGACGCACGCGGAGCCCGGGCGTCTGGCCGCCGCGGTGGCGGCGGGGGAGAACCCGATGACCCGCGGCATCCTGCGCGGGATCGAGGACGGCTGGTTCACCGGGCACATCGCCGACGCGGCCTTCGACTACCAGCTGGCGGTCGAGAAGGGCGAGAAGAAGATCGTCGGCGTCAACTGCCACACCGAGTCCGTGACCAGCGAGCTGGAGATCCTGCGGGTCAGCCACGAGGTCGAGCGCGAGCAGGTGCGGGTGCTGGGCGAGCGTCGCTCGTCCCGCGACGACGCCGCGGCACGCGCGGCTGTCGTACGCCTGGCCGAGGTGGCGCGCACCGAGGACAACATGATCCCCGCGATGCTCGACGCGTGCCGCGCCGAGGCGACGCTCGGCGAGATCTGCGACGCGCTGCGTGGCGAGTGGGGCGTGTACGTCGAGCAGTCGACGTTCTGAGCCTCGGCCCGGGGCGCCGGCCGAGCAGATCTCTCAGCCGGCCGCCTCGGGCTTCGCGGCGGCCGACAGCGGGGCCAGCACGGACCGGAGCATGGCGGCCTCGTCGTCGGTGAGGCTCTCGTAGGCCGTCGAGGCGCGGCGGTCCGTGACGGCCTCGAGCTCCTCGATGAGCACCGCGCCCATCTGGGTCGCCTTGCCCGCCTCGTCGAGCACGCCCTGGTCGCGGAGCGAGTCCTGGCGCAGGGCCCACTCCTCGTCGGTGAAGTCGCGCAGGGCGGCGTACATGCCCGGCTCGGTGCGGCCGCGTCGTGCCGCGGCGAGCACGTGGCTCTCGCGCCCGCTGACGCCCAGGGTCAGCAGCGCCGCGACGTGACCGTCACCGCGGTGCTCACGCAGCGAGGTGACGGCCTGCCACAGCCGGCCCAGCAGGTCCGCCTCGGCGGGGGCCGGCGCCGAGCGCTGCGCGGCGAACAGCACGCGGCCCTCCGACGGCGCCGCGTCGGCGCAACGCTCCAGCACGGTCACGACCGGCTCGAGCACCGCCGCGTCGTCGGCGCCCGGTGACCGGTCGGTGATCGCGCGCCGCAGCGCCGCGGTCGCGCCGGTGAGCCGGGCGGCCATCGCCTCCTCCGGCGTGGCGAAGGTCCACGCGTCGGGGAGGGCACGGCGTACGCGGTCGGGTGCGAAGTTGTAGAAGGTCGCCTCCACCACGGCGGGCCCGACGGCTCCCAACGGCGCGGCACGCGCGGCGAAGTAGCCCATCCAGTAGCCCTTGAAGCCGCAGGCGGCGATGGCGTCACGGGACTCGGGGGAGAAGTAGCTGACGGTGTGGATCGGCTCCATCAACCGGTGCAGGTCACGGGCGAGCGTCGAGAGCTCGTCGGGTTCGTCCATCGTCGCGGTCATCGGGCGAGCCTAGGCCCGGCACCGGTCAGCGCGGCGGCGACGGCGTCGGCCAGTCGCTGCATCTCGCGCTCGGCCTGCCGCTGGTCGCCCGGGTCGAGGAAGTAGTGGTCGGCGCGCGGCACCACGTGGTGGTCGACCGCGACGCCTGCGTCGACGAGCCGGGCGGCGTACGCGTCACCCTCCCTGCGCAGCAGGTCGCGCTCGGCGGTGACGACGACGGCCGGGGGCAGACCGGCCAGGTCGTCGGCGCGCAGCGGCGAGGCGTACGGCTCCGCGCGACGTGACGCGTCGCGGAAGTAGGTGCCGCGCACGAGGGCGAGGATCTCCGGGCCGAGCATCGGGCGCCCCACCGGCTGCTTGTCGACGTAGTCCTCGGCCACGTCCAGGGACGGGACGCCGAGCACCTGCAGGAGGGGGAGCGGTGTTCCGGCGTCCCGGGCCTGCAGGCACAGCGAGGCGGCGAGGTTGCCGCCGGCGCTGAAGCCGCCGACGGCGAGCCGGTCGGGAGCTAGCCCGAGCTCGGCTCCGTGGCCGGTGAGCCAGGCGTACACGTCGTGGCACTCCTCGTGCGCCTGCGGGTAGCGCGCCTGCGGCGCGGCCGTGTAGTCGACGTTGACGACGGCGACACCAGCCCGGACGGCGACGAAACGGCAGAAGAAGTCGTCCATGCCGGGGTGCCGCATGACGAACGCGCCGCCGTGGTGGTGCACGTACGCGGGCCTCGGGTGCTCGCGGGTGCCGGCTTCGTAGATCAGCACCGGGACCTTGCCGTGCCGGGTCGGCACCCGGTGACGCCGTGGCTTGGCGAGGTCGCCTCCGGCCAACTGCAGCTCGTCGCCGTACCGCACGGTCATCGGAGCGAGCTTGCCCATGACCCAGGCGTGGGCGTCGTGACGGAGGCTCATGCGCCCAGGTTCGCAGCCGGGTGGAGGTCGGCTGGGGCTGTCGGCCAGGATGGGTGTCATGTCGCAGCAGCCCTTCATGCGCCCCGGAGCCGTCGACCTGTCCGCCCTGAAGCGTCCCGCGACGCCGCCGCCCGGTAGCGGGGGCCGTGCCGGCGGGGGTGCGGGGCAGGGCGGTTCGTACGCCACGGAGGTCACGGAGCAGAACTTCCAGGCGCTGGTGGAGAGCTCGATGACCGCGCCGGTCGTGCTGGCGTTCCACTCGCCGTCGCAGTCTCCGGCGAGCACGCAGCTCGCCGACGACGTGGCCGCGGTGGCCGAGGAGTTCGACGGCCGCCTGGTCGTCGGACGTGTCGACGTCGACGCGGTGCCGTCGATCGCGCAGGCGATGCAGATCCCGTCGGTGCCGCTCGTGGTGATGGTGCTCCAGGGGCGTCCGATGCCGCTGCTGCAGGACCCCGTGCCGATGGCCGAGCTGCGCACCGCCTTCAGCCAGGTGCTCGACCAGATCGCCTCGCAGGGCATGACGGGTCGCCACCAGCCCTTCGGGGACGCCGCTCCGGCCGCGGACGACAGTGACGAAGAGGGACCCACGACCGACCCGCGCTACCTGCCCGCGCAGGAGGCGCTCGAGCGCAACGACCTCGACACCGCGGTCGCGGAGTACGAGAAGCTCCTGGCCGACAGCCCTGCCGACGCCGAGGCCGTGGCCGGCCTGGCGATGGCGCGGGTGCTGCAGCGCACGGCCGACGCCGACCTCAACGCGGCGCGCGAGGCCGCTGCGGCGAACCCGGACGACATCGACGCCCAGACCCTGGTCGCCGACCTCGACCTGCTCGGCGGCCACGTCGAGGACGCCTTCGCGCGCCTCATCGGTCTGGTCGCCCGCACGAGCGACAAGGAGCGCGACCAGGTGCGCGAGCACCTGGTCGGGCTGTTCAACGCGGTGGGCAACGACGACCCCCGCGTACGCAACGGGCGCATGAAGCTGGCCTCGACCCTCTTCTGACCCGCCAGGCTGACCCGACCGGCCACGGGACGGACGGGTGGCCGGATGTCGATGGTCGATGGCATCCGGGCCTCTGGTCGGCGGCGGCCGGCGTGCTCCAGGCTGTGCTCATGACCGACTGGGAGCACCCCGCCGACGCGGCGACCGCCGCCGGGTACTTCTCCGCCCGCCTGGCGTGCGAGACCGACTGCGCCGACGTCGCCGTCGCGCGGGCCGACCCGGACCTCGGGGGGCGGCTCGTGGTCATCGACGCGCGATCCGCCGACGCGTACGCGGCCGGGCACCTGCCCGGGGCTGTGCGTCTTCCCGAGCCCACGGTCGAGAGCCTTGCCGCGTTCGGCGACGACGCGTTGCTGGTCACCTACTGCTGGGGACCGCACTGCAACGGGGCGACCAAGCTGGCCTCTCGGATCGCCGCGCTCGGGTTCGGCGTCCGCGAGATGCTCGGCGGTGTCTGGGGCTGGCAGCAGGAGGGCTTCGAGCTGGAGACGCAGTCGTGAGGGTTGGTCTGCTCGTCTTCGAAGGGTGCGACGCGATGGACGTCGTCGGGCCGTACGAGGTGCTCATCACGGCGAACCGTCTGTGCGAGCGTGGGGGACTCGACCCGTTGGCCGAGGTGTTGGTCGTCGGGGAGCCGGTGCGGGCGTACGGAGGTCTCGGCCTCGTGCCGACCACCGATGTCGAGGACGCAGGACCGCTCGATGTGCTGATCGTTCCCGGAGCGATCGACATCGAGGCCGCCTCGCCCGACGAGGCGCTGCGACGACTGGCGGGGAGCGGCACGGTGCTCGCGTCGGTGTGCACGGGTGCGTTCTTCCTGCGGCGCACGGGGCTGGCCGGCGATGCCGTGCTGACGACGCACTGGGAGGACGTCGGCCTCCTCCGGGAGACCGGAGCGCAGGTGCGCGACGACGTGCGATGGACCGATGACGGCGCGGTCGTGAGCTCCGGGGGGATCAGCTCGGGCATCGCCATGGCGCTCCACCTGGTCGAGCGCTTCGGTGACCGGCCGCTCGCTGAGGCCACGGCGCGGCAGATCGACTACGTGTGGACCGAGCAACGCTGAGGCTCGTGGGCCTCAGGAACCGCCACCCTCGACGTACGCGACTCCCTCGCCGCGAGCCGTCGCGAGCGCCGAGGCGACCCGCGCGGCCGTGATCGGGGAGCAGCGGGCCGCCACCTCGGCGGCGTCGAGGAACGCGACGCCGGCGATCTCGCGCCCGTCCTCCTCCACCCGGTCGAGCACGGAGACGTCGTGGACGCCGCCGTCGAAGACGAGGCAGAGCGCGTCGTCCCACCCGGACCAGGCGGGCAGCCAGTCCGTCAGGAGCAGCCGACCCGGCTCGATCGTGAGGGAGAGTTCCTCGCTGACCTCGCGACCCACCGCGACCTGTGGCGACTCCCCGACCTCGACGACGCCGCCGGGGAGGTCCCAGTCCTTCTTGTACGTCAGCTGGCACACCAGCACGCGGTTCTCGGTGTCGCGGATCAGCGTCTGCGCGATTGCCCGCTTGCGCGGCAGGAAGGAGTTGAGCAGCGCACGGAAGCCCTCGGGCTCACTGGCCGGCACGTCGTCGATCAGCCGGGCGAAGACGAGACGGTCGGCCGGGCCCTGCTCGGTCGTGGCGACGCCGCGCAGGAGGCCTTCCTTGCGCATGCCCGACCACGTGACGACCCGGTGGGCGTGGGCGTCGGCTGGATCGATGTGGACCTCGACGCGGTGGTGGTCGGTCAGCGCCCTCTCGATCTCGGCGTCGAGCGCGGTGACGGCGGGGGAGAAGCCGGAGGGGAGGTCGTCCCACGCGATCCTGGCGACGCCGGGGGAGACGGTGACGTGGCGTACGGGCACCTCGACACGGTAGCCGGGGACGGGTCAGGCCCCGGAGGTCGTGGGCGGGTGACCGTCCAGCCAGCCATGTGCGCGGTGTGCCGGGTCCTGGCGGAGTCGACGAAGCTCAACTCGGCGATCGGGTGTCACGTCCCACATCGTGAAATCTGGGGGCGTTGGCGGGGCGGAAGTGTCGGTGGTCGTCCCTAGCGTTGTGCTCGTGATCGATTCCCTGCCCGTTCCTGAGACGCCGCGCCTGCTGGTCGCGGCGCTGCAGGCCGTGCAGGTCCAGCAGGCCGGTGTCGAGCTGCGCCGCGCGCAGCTGGTGCTGGCCTGGGCGGATGCGCACCCCGGGGACCACCTCGTGCCCGACGGCACCGCGCCGATCGCGTGGCACGGTGAGCCCGACAACGAGGCCGGCGCGGGTGCGGGTCCGGTGCTGGGCGGTGAACGAGCGGTGCAGCCGGGCGGGGCAGGTACCCCTCTGGTCGCTGAGTTCGCGCTCGCTGAACTGGGCGCGACGTTGGGGCTGTCGGTCGCGAGCACCCGCCGGCTGGTCGGTGACCTCCTCGAGCTCCGTCACCGGCTCCGCGGCTGCTGGGCACGTGTCGAGGACCTCCAGGTCCCGCTGTGGCGGGTCCGCCGCGTCGCCCAAGCCACCCTGGACCTGCACCCCGAGGTCGCCGCCGCGGTCGACGCCCAGATCGCCGACCGGGTCCACACCCTCGGGCCCGCAGCCCTCGACCAGGTCGTGACACGCACCCGCCACCGACTCCACCCCGAGCAGGCCCAGGCGCTGCTGGACCGTTCAGCCCAGACCCGCGGGGTGCGGGTCTTCCTCGGCGACGGCACCCACACCCTCACCGCAGACGTCGCAGCGACCCTGGACCACCTCGACGCCCTCGACCTCGAACGCGCCGTGGCCGCCGGCGCCGCCGCACTCGCCGCGGGCGGGTGCACCGAGTCCCTCGACGTCCGCCGCGCCCAAGCCCTCGGTGCACTGGCCCGCGGCGACCAGATGCGCCTGGACGAGTCCGCCGTCCAGGAGACCGACACTGCACGCGTGGTGGAGTTGCCGCGCGCGTCGCGTGAGGTCGTGCTCCACGTCCACCTCTCCCACGCAGCACTCAGCCCAGCCCGAGCAGCCAGGACCTCAGATGGCACGCGCGGGGAGTCGGCGTGGCTCGAGCAAGGCCCCCTGCGGCAGGCCCCGGTCGAGCTGGTGCGGCAGTGGTGCGGTGCTGCGTCCACCACACGCATCACCCTGCGGCCGGTGCTCGACCCGGATGCTGAGCTCACCAGCGACGGGTACGAGCCGTCGACCCGGTTGGCCGAGCAGATCATCATCCGTGACGCCGGGTGCGTGTTCCCCGACTGCACCCGCCCGGCCCGGTCCTGCGACCTGGACCACCTGCACCCCTATGCGGCCGGCGGGCAGACGAGCTCAGCGAACCTCGCGCCGCTGTGCCGGTTCCACCACCGCCTCAAGACCCACGGCGGGTGGGCCTACGCCCGCACCGGGCCCGGTGCCTATGAGTGGACCTCACCGCACCGCCAACGATTCCTCGTCACCACCCGCCCCGGAGGACCACCGCAGACCAGACGCCTCGCCGGGCTCCCCGGCGGCCGCGACGGACCCGCCACCATCCGCATCGACCCACCACCCCCACCAGCCCTGCCAGCCGAGCACGTCCCCGTACATGCACCGGCACGAGAGCTGGAACCTGCATCCTTCTGAGGACTCAACCGTCCTGCTCGGCGTCACGCCACGCCCGCACGAGCGGCTCGACACGATCGAAGTACGTCGTCTTCGCGCGCGTGTAGTCGTCGTAGTCGGGGCGCCCCGCATTCGCTGCCATGAGCTCCTGCTTGACGGCGGCGTACGCGTCGCGTTCTGCAGGATGTGCCCGGAGCCAGTCCCGGAACGCGACGGCCCAGCAGGCCCACGGGGAGTCGGCGCGGCGTACGTGCAGGATGACCGCGCCCGCGACCATCGGGTCCCCGCGCGTCCACAGCGACTTGCGCCAGACCTCGGCGGGCGCTGCGACGTCCCATCGCGGCACGTCACTGCTCACGCCGGGGGAGTCCGGTCGAGCACCCGGCTCGCGGACGAAGCCCAGCGGAGCGAGCACGTCCGCCAGGGCAGCATCGGAGGGCAACGGGAGCACGGCGACCTGCAGGTCGATGAACGGCTTGGCGGGCAGGCCCGGCACCGACGTCGACCCGATGTGGTCGACGGCCGCCACGTCGCAGGAGTCCGGCAGCCCAGCCATCGCGGCCCGCACGTCGGTGACGAGCTCGGCCCCGCGATCAGCCCAGTGCGGGTCGTACGCCTCGACGCCGGCGACCACGGGGTCCTCCCGCTCAGCTCTCGCGGACGAACCAGAGCGCTCCCAGGGGAGGGAGCGACACGGACGCGTGCGCCGGCTGGCCCGCGTACGGGCTGTCGCTCGCCACGACACGGCCCAGGTTGCCGACCCCGGAGCCGCCGTACACCTGGGCGTCGCTGTTGAGCAGCTCGGTCCACGTGCCCGCCGCAGGCAGCGGCAGCCGGAAGTCGTGGTGCGGAACCGCCGAGAAGTTCACGACGCACACGAGCTCCTCACCGTCCCGGCCGCGGCGGGCGTACGCCAGCACGTTGTGCTCCGCGTCATCGGCCAGCAGCCAGCTGAAGCCCTCGTGGGAGTCGTCGCGCGACCACAGGGCGGGACGCGCGGCATAGACACGGTTCAGGTCCCGCACCAGCGACTGCACGCCGGCGTGCTGCGGGTCCTCCAGCAGACCCCAGTCGAGCTCGCGGTGCTCGGCCCACTCCGAGTCCTGCGCGAACTCCGAGCCCATGAAGACCAGCTGCTTGCCCGGGTGGGTCCACATGTAGGCCAGGAACGACCTGACGCCGGCCAGCTGCTTCCACCGGTCACCCGGCATCTTGCGCAGCAGCGACCCCTTGCCGTGCACGACCTCGTCGTGGCTGATCGGCAGCACGTAGTGCTCGCTCCAGGCGTACACCAGGGAGAACGTCAGCCCCCCGTGGTGGTGGGAGCGGTACAGCGGGTCCTTCGCGACGTACTCCAGGGAGTCGTGCATCCACCCCATGTTCCACTTGAAGTCGAAGCCGAGCCCACCCTCGGTCGTCGGCTTCGTGACGCCGGGCCAGGAGGTCGACTCCTCGGCGACCGTGACGACACCCGGCACCCGCTTCGCGACCGTCGCGGTCATCTCCTGCAGCAGCTGCACGGCCTCGAGGTTCTCCCGCCCGCCGTGCTGGTTGGGCTGCCACTGGCCGGGCTCGCGGGAGTAGTCGAGGTAGAGCATCGAGGCGACGGCGTCCACCCGCAGCCCGTCGACGTGGAACTCCTCGGCCCAGTAGAGCGCGTTGGCGACGAGGAAGTTGCGCACCTCGCGGCGCCCGAAGTCGAAGACGTACGTGCCCCAGTCCGGGTGCTCGCCGCGCAGCGGGTTGGGGTCCTCGTAGAGGGGTCCGCCGTCGAAGCGGGCGAGCGCGAACTCGTCCTTCGGGAAGTGCGCCGGCACCCAGTCGACGAGCACACCGACACCCGCCCGGTGCAGGGCGTCGACGAGCGTACGGAAGCCGTCGGGGTCGCCGAGTCGGGACGTCGGTGCGTAGTAGCCCGTCACCTGGTAGCCCCACGACCCGCCGAACGGGTGCTCCATGACCGGCATGAACTCCACGTGCGTGAACCCCATGTCGGTGACGTAGGCCGTGAGCTCCTCGGCGAGCTCGACGTAGGACCTGCCGCGCCGCCACGACGGCAGGTGCACCTCGTAGACGCTCATCGGCCTCTCCTGCACCCGACCCTCGGCGCGGGCGGACATCCACGCCTCGTCGCCCCAGGTGAAGGAGGAGTCGAACACGACCGACGCCGTCGCCGGGGGCACCTCCGCGTAGGCGGCCATCGGGTCGGCCTTCTCCCGCCAGTCACCGTCGCGACCGAGCACGGAGTACTTGTACGCCGTGCCCGATCCCACGCCCGGCACGAAGATCTCCCACACGCCGGAGGTGCCCAGCTGTCGCATCGGGTGCTCGCGACCGTCCCAGGAGTTGAAGTCGCCGCGCACGCGGACGCCCCGGGCGCCCGGCGCCCACACCGCGAAGGAGGTGCCGGTGACGGCCGGCCCGCCCATGCCGTCGTAGGTGCGCACCCGCGCGCCGAGGACTGTCCACAGCTGCTCGTGGCGGCCCTCGTTGAACAGGTGCAGGTCGGTCTCGCTGACCGTGGGCAGGAAGCGGTAGGCGTCGTCGTACGCGCTCGGTGCGGAGCCGGGCCAGGTCACCTCGAGGCGGTAGTCCGGCACCTCGGGCGTCGGCAGGACCCCCGCCCACACGCCTTCGTGCTCGTGCGCCAGCTCGACGCGCGTCGCGTCGTCGCCCCCGCCGAGCACGGCCACCACCGACTCGGCGAGCGGCTTCAGCACCCGCAGCGTGGTGCCGGTGCCGTCGGGGTGCGGATGGGGCCCCAGCACGGCGTGCGGATCGCCGTGCTCACCGGCGACGAGCTGCTCGAGCACCCCGTGGTCGACCGGCAGGGGAGTGGTGGGGGTCTGGTCGGAGCTGGTCACGGCGGTCGCCTCCTGGGTGTCGCCGAAGAGCCGGTGCAGGGCACCGAGCGGGATGCCGACCCAGTCGGGTCGGTTGCGGGTCTCGTACACGACCTCGTAGACGGCCTTGTCGGCCTCGTACGCGCGCAGCTGGACACGCTGCGCCGGGCTGAGGGCGGCGAGGGGGTCGCGACCGTCGTCCACGCCGAGGTAGCCGGCGAGGAACGCCTGCTGCTGCCCCCGTCGCCATGTCGCCGCGTCGTCGGTCAGACCGGCCACCTGCGCGGCGTAGTCGAAGGAGCGCATCATGCCCGCGACGTCACGCCAGACCGAGTCAGGCGCCTGCCGCTCCGCGAGCGTCTTGGCGGGTTCGCCCTCGAAGTCCACGACCTTCCAGCCGGCGTCGGTCACGAGCGTCTGACCCAGGTGCAGGTCACCGTGGATGCGCTGCCGGTCGAAGTCGGCGGGGGTCAACGCGCCGAGCGCCGCGTACGCCTCCCGGAGTCGCGGCCCGAGCGCCGCGAGCGTCGGGGCCATGTCGACGGCTGCGTCGAGCCGTCGTGCCATCTGTGCGGCGACCGACGCGGCGGTCACCGACGCGTCCTGCACCGGCAGCGTCGCGGCAAGATGCGTGTGGATGTCCCGGATGGCGCTGCCGAGGTCGCGCGTACGCCTCACCTCGTCGCGTCCCTGCTCAGCGTCGGCAACGGTGGTCTCCCACCCGTCGCGGGCCTCGACGATGAGCTCCTGGAGCATCGCCAGCTCGGTGCCGTCGGCACGCATGACGCCGTAGAGGGCGCCGACGTGCGGCTCCCCGGCCGCGGTCAGCGCGGCGTGGATCTCGATGTCGGGGTTGGAGCCCTGCGTCACCTTGCGGAAGATCTTCAGCAGCGCCTGCTCGCCGTATCGCAGCGAGGAGTTCGACTGCTCGCCGGAGAACAGCTCGGCCCTCGTCTCGCTGAGGCCGACCGCCTGCTCGTCCGCGGTGATCTGAAGACCCGCGGACGAGAGCCGTTCGCGGAACGCCCGCACCCACGCGGCGTGGGCGAGCGGGTCGTGCACGGCGTCGTACATCCAGGAGCCGGCGGGGTGGTCGACGAGCGCGTGCTCGAGGTGCGGCTGCTCCGTGCCGTACACGGTGAGCGGCAGGTGGTAGGTCTCCTGGTCGCCGCCGACGTAGTGGACCTCCACGAGGTCGTGCACCAGCCGGCAGCCCGCGACACCGGTCGGCACCTCGCCCCTCCGATCGACCGACGTGTGGCCGACATGGCGGCCCTTGCCGCCGAACCAGCGGGCGGCGAGCACGTAGTCCTCGAGGTGTGCGTCGAAGCGCTGCCTCACAGCGCACGCACGCTGAGGATGTGCGCGACGTCGGCGTGGGGGTCCAGGCGTACGTAGTTGTGCTCGCCCCACAGGTACGTCGCGCCGGTCAGCTCGTCGCGCACCTCGAGCCGCGGCTCGGAGCCCGGGGCGACGCCGAGGGCCGCGGTGTCGAGGTGGACCGTGGTCTCGTGGGGATGGTCGGGGTCGAGGTTCACCACGACGAGCACGGTGTCGCGCCCGGGCGCGCCGTCGTGCGCCGTCGTGCCCGGCACCCACGTGGTCTTCGAGAAGACCAGCACCTGGTCGTCGTCGGACCGGTGCACGGTGACGTTGCGCAGCTGCTGCAACGCCGGGTGGTCGCGCCGGATCCGGTTGAGCCGCGTGATCAGCGGCGCGATGGTGGTGCCCTCCTTGTCGTGGCGGGCCCAGTCGCGGATGCGGACCTGGAACTTCTCCGAGTCCAGGTACTCCTCCTTGCCCGGCGCCAGCGCGAGGTGCTCGCCGATCTCGAAGCCGGCGTACACACCCCAGGCCGGTGAGCCCGTCGCGGCGAGCACGGCGCGGATCGCGAAGATCGCCAGACCGCCGCGCTGCAGGTGGAACGGGAGGATGTCCGGGGTGTTGGTGAAGAAGTTCGGTCGCATCTGGGCCGCGGTGTCGTGGCTGACCTCGAGCAGGTACTCGGCCAGCTCCTCCTTGCCGACCCGCCAGGTGAAGTAGCAGTTGGACTGGTGGAAGCCGACCTTGCCGAGCCCCTGCATCATCGACGGCCGCGTGAAGGCCTCGCTCAGGAACAGCACGTCGGGGTCGGTGGCCCGGATGCGTCCGAGCAGCTCGTGCCAGAAGCCGACCGGCTTGGTGTGCGGGTTGTCGACCCGGAAGATCCGGACGCCCCGGCTCATCCACAGTCGCAGGATGCGCTCGACCTCGTCGGTGATGCCCACGGGGTCGTCGTCGAAGTGCACCGGGTAGATGTCCTGGTACTTCTTCGGCGGGTTCTCGGCGTACGCGATGGAGCCGTCTGCGCGGTGGCGGAACCACTCGGGGTGCTCGGTGACCCACGGGTGGTCGGGGGCGGCCTGCAGGGCGATGTCGAGCGCGACCTCGACACCGAGCTCGCGGGCGCGGGCCACGAAGGCCTCGAAGTCGGCCTCGTCGCCGAGGTCGGGGTGGATCGCGTCGTGCCCGCCGTGCCGCGAGCCGATGGCCCAGGGCGACCCAACGTCGTCGGGGCCCGGGTCGAGCGTGTTGTTGCGGCCCTTGCGGTTGACCTCGCCGATCGGGTGGATCGGGGGGAGGTAGAGCACGTCGAAGCCCATCGCGGCGACGGCGTCGAGCCGCTTCGCCGCGGTCGCGAAGGTGCCCTGGGTGATCGACCCGTCCTCGTGCTCGACGGCACCCTCGGAGCGGGGGAAGAACTCGTACCAGCTGGAGAAGAGCGCCTCGCGGCGGTCGCAGAAGACGGGAAACGGTCCCGTCGTCGTCAGCAGGTCGCGCAACGGGAAGCAGGCGAACAGCTCGCGCACCTCGGCGCTGGTCGAGGCAGCCAGCCGTGCCTCGTCGGGGCGCCGACGGTCGGTGAGGGCGGTGAGCGCACCGCGCAGCACGTGCTCGGCGTCTCCGCTCACCGCGTGCTCGGACAGCACCCGCTCGACCAGCAGCGACCCCTCGAGGAAGACCAGCTCCACGTCGACACCGGCCGGCACCTTCACCTCGGCGTGGTGCAGCCAGGTGGCCAGGGGGTCGTCCCAGGACTCGATCTCGTACGTCCACGCGCCGACCGCGTCGCAGGCGACCGTCGTGGCCCAACGGTCGGGCTCCGGGCTGGACCGCTGCATCCGCACCGGGGCGCGGCGTACGCCTTCGGGGTCGGTCAGGACGACGTCGGCGCAGTGCTCGTCGTGACCCTCGCGGAAGACCAGTGCGGTGACCTCGAAGGGTTCGCCGACGGCGGCCTTGACCGGGAACGCCCCGCCCTCGACGAGCGGCGTGACGTCCATGACCGGGATGCGCCCGACCGGCGCCCGACCCTGCTGATCCACCGACTGAGCCACCATGCAATCCACCTTCCCGGTCCCCGGGGCCGCATGCAACTCATGGCGCGCATGTTCTTTGATCGATCAAAGACGGTAGCGTCGCTGCGTGCGCGCCATCCGTCGACTGACCGTCCGCCCCGTCCTGCCCGCGGCCCTCGCCGGGCTCGAGGAACTGGTGTCCAACCTCCGCTGGAGCTGGCACCCGCCGACGCAGGACCTCTTCGCCGCCATCGACCCCGAGCTCTGGGAGTCCGTCGGGCACGACCCCGTCGGACTGCTGGGAGCGGTCGACCCGTCACGGCTCGAGGAGCTCGCCGGCGACGACGCGTACGTGGCCCGCGTGGCCGAGACCCACGCCGGGCTGCAGGACTACCTGACCTCCGACCGCTGGTACCAGACCCAGGTCGAGGACGGGCCCGCCTCCATCGCCTACTTCAGCCCCGAGTTCGGCATCACCGCCGTGCTGCCGCAGTACTCCGGCGGCCTCGGCATCCTGGCCGGGGACCACCTCAAGACGGCTTCGGACATGGGCATCCCGATCATCGGCGTCGGTCTGCTGTACCGCCACGGCTACTTCAGCCAGTCGCTCTCCGCCGAGGGGTGGCAGCAGGAGCGCTACCCCGTGCTCGACCCCGACGGCCTGCCCATCAAGATCCTCCGTGAGGACGACGGCCGCCCCGCGCGCATCACGATCGGGCTGCCGGGCGACCAGCAGATGGTCGCCCAGATCTGGTACGCCGAGGTCGGCCGCGTGCCCCTGTTGATGCTCGACACGATGGTGGAGGAGAACATCGACGCGTCCATCCGGGAGGTCACCGACCGCCTCTACGGCGGCTCCACCGAGCACCGGCTGCGCCAGGAGGTGCTGCTCGGCGTGGGTGGCGTACGCGCCCTGCGCACCTGGTCGCGACTGACCGGGGCGCCTGCCCCCGAGGTGTTCCACACCAACGAGGGCCACGCGGGCTTCCTCGGTCTCGAGCGCATCCGCGAGCTCACCGCCGGCGAGGGTGGACCCGGGCTGGACTTCGACACCGCGCTCGAGGTGAACCGGGCAGGCACGGTCTTCACCACGCACACCCCGGTGCCGGCCGGCATCGACCGGTTCCCGCGAGACCTCGTCGCGCAGTACTTCTCCCACGGTGCCGTGCTCGACGGCGTGCCCACCGACCGGATCCTCGCGCTCGGCAGCGAGGACTACGACGGAGGCGATCCCGGGGTGCACAACATGGCCGTCATGGGCTTCCGCCTCGCCCAGCGTGCCAACGGCGTCTCGCAGCTGCACGGCGAGGTCTCCCGCGGCATGTTCCACGGGCTGTGGCCCGCCTTCGACGAGGCCGAGGTGCCGATCAGCTCGATCACCAACGGCGTGCACGGACCGACCTGGATCGCCCGCGAGGTCATCGAGATGGCCGCCGGGCTCGGGGGCGACGTGGAGACCGACCCGCAGGTCTTCGACATGGTCGACGACGTGCCCCCGGCCGAGATCTGGGCGCTGAAGCGCACGCTGCGCCAGCGGTTCGTCGAGGACGCGCGCAAGCGGCTGGCCGCCTCGCAGGTGCAGCGCGGCGCCACCCCGGCCCAGCTCGGGTGGGTCGAGGAGGCGCTCGACCCCGACGTGCTGACGATCGGGTTCGCGCGACGGGTGCCGTCGTACAAGCGGCTCACCCTGATGCTGCGCGACCCCGAGCGGCTCAAGAGGCTGCTGCTGCACCCCGAGCGGCCGATCCAGCTGGTCATCGCGGGCAAGTCCCACCCGGCCGACGAGGGCGGCAAGCGGCTGATCCAGCAGATCGTGCGGTTCGCCGACGACCCCGAGGTGCGGCACCGCATCGTGTTCCTGCCGGACTACGACATCGCCATGGCGCAGCCGATGTACCCGGGCTGCGACGTGTGGCTCAACAACCCGCTCCGCCCGTACGAGGCCTGTGGCACCTCGGGGATGAAGGCCGCCCTCAACGGCGGCCTGAACCTCTCGATCCTCGACGGCTGGTGGGACGAGTGGTACGACGGCGGCAACGGTTGGGCGATCCCCTCGGCCGACGGCCTGCCCGACCCCGACCAGCGCGACGACCTCGAGGCCACGGCGCTGTACGACCTGCTCGAGCACGAGGTCGCGGCCCGCTTCTACGACGTCGACGCCGACGGGGTGCCCCCGCGCTGGATCGAGATGGTGCGGCACACCCTGACCTCCCTGGGCCCCAAGGTGCTCTCGACGCGCATGCTGCGCGACTACACCCGCGAGCTGTACGGCCCCGCCGCCGCTGCTGCGCACCGCGTGAACTCCGACTACGAGGGCGCGCGCGAGCTCGCCGCCTGGAAGGGGCGCGTCCGCGAGGGCTGGGACGGTGTCCGCGTCGAGCACATCGAGGCCGACGGGGCCACCGACGCGCAGATGGGCGGCCGCATCGGGCTCACGGCCTTCGTCGCCCTCGGTGCACTCTCACCGGAGGACGTGCGCGTGGAGGTCGTCTCCGGCCGCACGACCAGCGACGACACCCTCTCCGAGACCGAGACCCAGCTGCTCGAGGTCGAGGAGAGCTACGAGGGCGGACGGCACCGCTTCGCCGGCACCCTCGTCCTGCAGCGGGCGGGCTCCCTCGGCTACACCGTGCGCGTCGTGCCCCGGCACGCCGGGCTGGCGAGCCACGCCGAGCTCGGCAAGGTGGCGTACGCCGGCTGATGTCCGAGGTCGACCTGGCCGTCCGGCTCAAGCGAGCCGGGCTCCGCTGGACACCGGCGAACGGCGACCGGTTCCACGTCCCGGACCGTGACCTCGACGACGAGGTGTTCGTGATCAGCGACCTCGTGGTGGAGGTGCGGGACCTCCCGACCGGTCGGCTGCTGGCCTTCAACGGCACGACGGAGTGGGCGCTGGACTCGATCGAGGCGGACGAGGTCGTGTGGCTGCCTCGTGAGGACCAGCTGCGGCGACTGCTGAGCGGGGCGTTCGTGAGCCTCGAGGCGGTGCCGCACGGGTTCGTCGTGACCGTGCGCGGACCCGACGGTACGCCGGTGCGGCACGTCGACCTCGCGGCGGAGACCGCGTTGGCCCGGGCCGTGCTTGCGACGCTGCCCCAGGGACGCTGAGCGGCGTCCCGGACTAGTCGGTCAGTGGGCGCGGACGAGCACCAGGGAGCGCGCCTCGACACCGACCGGTGAGCCCGCGGTGAAGGTGTCGCCCACGGCGATCCTCGGATCCGTCGACAGCACGACCTCGCCGCCGGAGAACCAGGGCTGCTCGGGTGCGGTGAACTCGATGTCCTCGGGCTGGGCGTTCAGCACCAGCAGGAACGAGTCGTCGTGCAGCTGCTCCCCTCGGGGGCCCGGGGCCCGCAGGGGGTCACCCGAGACGAACATGCCGAAGGCGTGCAGCCCGTCGTCGAACCAGTCCGCGTCGCCCATCTCGCGTCCCGCCGGGTGCAGCCACACGAGGTCCTTGGGTCCGCCCTCGATGGTGGGCTCCCCGGAGAAGTGGTGCCGCTGGCGCAGGGCGGGGTGGTCGCTGCGCAGACGAAGCGCCGTGCGCACGGTCTCGTACACGTCGAGCCAGGCGTCGTCGGGTCGCCAGTCGACCCAGGAGATCTCGTTGTCCTGGCAGTAGGCGTTGTTGTTGCCGCCCTGCGTACGCCCCCGCTCGTCGCCCGCGGTGAGCATCGGGACACCGGAGCTCAGGGCCAGGGTGACCAGCATGTTCGCCGCCTGACGACGGCGTAGGGCGTCGATGGCCGGGTCGTCGGTCGGTCCCTCGACGCCGTGGTTCCACGAGCGGTTGTTGTCGGTGCCGTCGCGGTTGTCCTCGCCGTTGGCCTCGTTGTGCTTGTCGTTGTACGACACGAGGTCGCGCATCGTGAAGCCGTCGTGGGCGGTGAGGAAGTTGATCGAGGTGTACGGGCTCCGGCCGTCGTCGGCGTACATGTCGCTGGACCCCGCCAGCCGTGAGGCCACCTCCCGGACGCCGTCGGTCGCGGCCCGCCAGAAGTCACGCATCGTGTCGCGGTAGCGGTCGTTCCACTCCGTCCACGGCGGCGGGAACTGGCCGACCTGCCACCCCTCCATCGAGGCGTCCCACGGCTCGGCGATCAGCTTCACGTGACGCAGCACCGGGTCCTGGCGGATGGTCGTCAGGAAGGCCGAGCGCATGTCGACCTCGTGACCCGTGCGCGCCAGCGCCGAGGCGAGGTCGAACCGGAACCCGTCGACGTGCATCTCGGTGACCCAGTAGCGCAGCGAGTCCAGGATCAGCCGCAGCGCGGAGTCGTCGTCGGTGTCGACGGTGTTGCCGCAGCCCGTGACGTCCCAGTAGTGGTCGGCCTCCGCCCCGCGCGGCTGGGGACCCTTGCGCCGCTTCGTCTGCTTGTCGGGCTCGGCAGCGGGGGCGGCGCGGCGGTAGAAGCCCGCGTCGTCGAGGCCGCGGAAGCTCAGGGACGGGCCGAGCGAGCCGCCCTCGGCCGTGTGGTTGTAGACCACGTCGAGGATCACCTCGATGCCCGCGGCGTGGAAGTCCTTGACCATCTGCTTGAACTCGGTGACCTGCTCCCCGCCGTCACCGGAAGCGGCGTACGGGCCGTGCGGGGCGAAGTAGCCCAGCGTGTTGTAGCCCCAGTAGTTGCGCACCCCGCGCTCGACCAGGCCGGGCTCGGAGGCGAACTGCTGCACCGGCAGCAGCTCCACCGCGGTCACCCCGAGGTCGCCCAAGTAGTCGAGCACCCAGGGCGTCGCCAGCCCGGCGTAGGTGCCGCGGTGCTCCTCGGGCACCCGGTCGTGGAGCTTCGTGAAGCCCTTGACGTGCAGCTCGTAGACGACCGTGTCCCGCAGCCGCGTACGCAGCGGCGCGTCGTCACCCCAGTCGAACTCGTCGTGGACCACCACACCCCGCGGCACGTACGGCGCGGAGTCGATCTCGCTGCGAACGTCCGGGTCGGCCGGGTCGTGGGGGAGGAGCGCCCCGTCGGGGGCGTCGGCGGCGATGCCGCCGCACACGGCTCGCGCGTACGGGTCGAGCAGCAGCTTCGCGGGGTTGTGCTTCATGCCGTGGGCGGGATCCCACGGCCCGTCGACACGGAAGCCGTAGCGCTGGCCGACCGGCAGGTCCGGCACGGCGCCGTGCCAGATGCCCAGCGTGGTCTCGGTGAGCTCGAGCCGCATCTCCTCGCCGTCGGCCGCGGGGCCGTCGAAGAGGCACAGCCAGACCCGCGTCGCGTTGGGCGCGTGCACCGCGAAGTTGGTCGAGACGGGCGACCACGTGGCTCCGAGCTGCTGGTGGCGCCCCGGCCACACCGGCGCGGTCTCCTCGCGCGAGGTCCAGGTCCAGCGATGGTGGGTCACCGGCCCATCATCCCGGTCGGCTGGTTAGCGTGAGCACCCGCACCGATCCCGACCGCACAGGAGCAGCCGCATGGGTGAGTTCGTCAGCCTCGAGGTGACCGACGGGGTCGGCACGATCCGTCTCGACCGTCCCAAGATGAACGCGATCAGCGTCGCCGTGCAGGACGAGCTCGCCGCCGTCGCGGCCGAGGCGACCGCACGCGACGACGTACGCGCCGTCGTGCTCACCGGCGGCGACCGCGTCTTCGCCGCCGGCAACGACGTGGTCGAGATGAAGGACATGAGCCACGCCGACATGGTCAAGCGCTCGGCGCCCCTCCAGCAGGCGGTCACCGCGATCGCGCAGATCCCCAAGCCCGTCGTCGCCGCCGTGGCCGGGTACGCCCTCGGCGGCGGGTGCGAGCTCGCGCTGGCGGCGGACGTGCGCTTCGGGACGCCGAAGACCGTGATGGGGCAGCCCGAGGTGCTGCTCGGCATCATCCCCGGGGCCGGAGGCACCCAGCGGCTCGCACGCTTGGTCGGCCCGGCCAAGGCCAAGGACATCATCTTCACCGGACGCTTCGTCGACGCCGAGGAGGCACTCGCGATCGGTCTGCTCGACCGTGTCGTGCAGCCCGAGCAGCTGGCGGAGGAGGCCCGCGCGTGGGCCGCGCAGTTCTCCGACGCAGCGGCCCTGGCCCTGCGCGCGGCCAAGGAGAGCGTCGACCGCGGCCTGGAGACCGACCTCGGCACCGGCCTGGAGATCGAGCGCCAGCAGTTCGCCGCGCTGTTCGCCACCGACGACCGGCGCGCGGGCATGACATCCTTCGTCGAGAACGGTCCCGGCAAGGCGACGTTCAGCGGACGCTGAGCCGGGAAGAAGACCGGTCTGACCGCCCTTCTTCCCCGGCGGCACGTGAGCAGAGGAGCGAGACCATGGCGGACGGCAAGCGCGCCGGCAAGACGAGGTCGGAGAAGTTCGGCGCCGGACTCGGCAAGGCCGCCGAGGGCATGAACGAGGCGCGGCGCCGGGTGGCGCCGCTCGTGTGGATCGTCTTCGCCGTGCTGGCGCTCGTGCTGATCGCCGGGGCGCTGCTGATCGCGCTCGGCGACAACGTGAACCGCCAGAACGGCGGGGTCCAGTTCATCATCGACACCGCCGCCAACCTCGACCTCGGCATCTTCAGCCGCGACGACGGCATCTTCACCTTCAACGGCGAGAACGCCGAGGCCAAGTCGGCCCTGGTGAACTGGGGCATCGCAGCGATCGTCTACCTCGTCGTCGGCAAGCTGCTGCAGCGCATCGTGCAGCCCTGAGTCCGACAGGCGTGTGACGCTTCGCACCGGCGTCACCCCTCACCGGGGGTCGGTGCGCCGGGGTAGCCTCGGAAACGATCTCAACGCGCTGGATCTCCCAACTCAGTAGGAGGGCCGAGAGGCTGTCATGAACATTGTCGTGTGTGTGAAGTACGTCCCGGACGCCACCGCGGACCGCAAGTTCGACTCCGACGGCACCGTCGACCGCGAGGGTGTCGACGGCCTGCTGTCCGAGCTCGACGAGTACGGCGTCGAGCAGGCGCTGCAGCTGAAGGAGAAGCTCGGCGACGACTCCGAGGTGACCGCGCTCTGCATCGGTCCCGAGCAGGCCGTGGACGCCGTCCGCAAGGCCCTGCAGATGGGGTGCGACAAGGGCATCCACGTCTCCGACGAGGCCATCGCCGGCTCCGACTACCTCGGCACCAGCCTGGTGCTCGCCGAGGCCGTCAAGAAGATCGGCGACGCCGACGTCGTCATGTGCGGCATGGCCTCCACCGACGGTGGCGGCTCGGTTGTGCCCGCGATGCTCGCCGAGCGGCTCGACCTGCCGCAGATCACCTGGGCGGCCGTCGTCGAGCAGCAGGACGGCACGTTCCGCGCCAAGCGCGACGGTGACACCGCCACCGAGGTCATCGAGGGTGCCGCACCGCTCGTCGTGTCCGTGACCGACCAGTCCGGCGAGGCGCGCTACCCGTCCTTCAAGGGCATCATGGCGGCGAAGAAGAAGCCGATCGAGACCTGGAGCCTCTCCGACCTCGGCGTCGACGCCGAGATGGTCGGCCTGTCCGCCGCCTGGTCCGCCGTCGAGGACACCGAGGCCCGGCCGCCGCGTACCGCCGGCGAGATCGTGACCGACGAGGAGGGCTCGGGGGCCACCAAGCTCACCGAGTTCCTCGCCTCGAAGAAGTTCATCTGAGGAGCACTGACATGAGTGAAGTTCTCGTCCTCGTCGACCACATCGAGGGTGCTGTCCGCAAGCCCACCAACGAGCTGCTGACCATCGCGCGTCGGCTCGGCTCCCCGTCCGCGGTCTACGTCGGTCCTGCCGACAAGCTCGATGCTGCCGCCGAGACCCTGAAGAAGTTCGGCGCCGAGAAGATCTACGTCGTCGACGACTCCGCCACCAAGGGGTTCCTCGTGGCCCCCAAGGCCGAGGTGCTCAAGCAGATCGCCGGCGACGCCGACCCGGCGGCGATCCTGCTCGTGTCCACCGCCGAGGGCAAAGAGATCGCCGGACGTCTCGCCGTGAAGCTGGAGTCCGGTCTCATCACCGACGCCGTCGACGTGCAGGAGGGACCGGTCACCACCCAGTCGGTCTTCGCCGGCAACTACACGGTGCAGGCCAAGGTCACCAAGGGCACGCCGATCATCACGGTGAAGCCGAACTCCGCCGCCCCGGAGGAGTCCGCCGGGGCCGGTGAGCAGGTGACCGTCGACTTCGCACCGTCCGACGCCGCGAAGAAGACGAAGATCGTCGCCTCCGAGCCGCGCAAGTCCTCCGGTCGCCCCGAGCTGACCGAGGCCGCGATCGTCGTCTCCGGCGGCCGTGGCACCGGCGGAGACTTCTCGCCCGTCGAAGGCTTCGCGGACTCCCTCGGGGCGGCCGTGGGCGCCTCGCGCGCCGCGGTCGACTCCGGCTGGATGCCCCACGCGTTCCAGGTCGGGCAGACCGGCAAGGTCGTCTCCCCGCAGCTGTACGTCGCGAACGGCATCTCCGGCGCGATCCAGCACCGGGCGGGCATGCAGACCTCGAAGACGATCATCGCCGTCAACAAGGACGAGGAGGCGCCGATCTTCGAGCTCGTCGACTTCGGCGTCGTCGGCGACCTCTTCGACGTGCTGCCCGCGGCCACCGAGAAGATCAACGCCAACAAGGGCTGACGCGTACGCGTCACCGCTCCGCGCGACGGGGTCCTGCCGAGGAGGCAGGGCCCCGTCGTCGTCTCGTCAGCGCCGTCCCCGGTGGTGTCGTCCCGGCTAGGGTCGCCGGGTGAGGAGGGCACAGCTGGTCGCGCTCGTCCTGCTCGCCGGCGTCGGGGTCGCCGCCGCGACCACCACGCTCGCGCGTCTCACAGGAGCCACGGCGTACGTGCCGACCCTCCTGGTCAGCTTCACCCCGTACGCCGTGCTCGCGTACGCGGCCCTGGCGCTCGTCGCGACGTACGCGCTGTCGCGACCGTCCGCCCGGCTGCCAGGGCTCGCCCTGGGAGCGGTCGCGCTGCTCGGTCTCGCACTGCACGTGACCTGGGTGCTGCCGTCGTTCGTGTCCACCGTGGCCACCGACCAGCAGGCGCGTGACGGCACGGCCGTGCGGGTCCTGACCGCCAACCTCCGCAAGGGGCAGGCGGACCCGGAGGCCCTGCGCCGTCTGGTGCGCGAGGTGGACCCGGACATCCTCGTGCTGCAGGAGGTCTGGGAGCCGGTGCGGTCCTCCCTGGAGGACATCGTCCCGACGTACCTGCCGCGGGTGGCCGGCTCCGGATACCGCGTGGACACGCAGATCTTCTCCCGGTACGCCTCTCCGGGGGCCGAGGAGCTGGGTCTCACGCTCGCCGGGTGGCGCACGGAGCTCGACGTCGGCGGACAGGTCGTCGAGACGTTCGGCGTCCACCCCTTCAGCCCCGCCCTCGACGCGGAGGCCTGGCGTGCCGACCACGCGGCGCTCGCCGAGGCGGCCGCCGCGACCGAGGGTCCCGCCCTGGTCATCGGCGACCTCAACGCCACCCTGGACCACCCACCGCTGCGCACCCTGGGCGCCGCCGGCTTCCGCGACGCCGCGGAGGCATCGGGGTCGGGCTGGCAGCCGACCTTCCCGGCGGTCTCGTGGCTGCCCCCGCTCATCACCATCGACCACGTGCTGGTGCGGGGCGACTGGCTGGTGCAGGGCACCGCCACCCATCGCGTCGCGGGCACCGACCACCTCGCCCTGAGCGTGGACCTGGTGCTGAGGGATGACTCACGCGCGGGCGGATCGCGGGACTGATTGGCTGCAGGGGGTCCGGGAATGAGTCGTGCATGGCTGAATCACAGATCTCCGCATCCCGCCTCATCGACAAGAACGTGGCAGACGTCTTCGAGGTGCTCACGCTCCCCGCGAACCACGTCGCGCTCGACGGGTCCGGCTACGTCCGCAGCGTGGACCAGGGCGACCGCATCACCGAGCGCGGCCAGACCTTCCGCATGAACATGGAGGGCCCGCACGTGGGCGGGGAGTACCAGACCGACAACCACGTCACCGGCTACGACAAGGACAAGCTCCTCGCCTGGCAGACCGCCCCGGCCGACACGGACCCGCCCGGCTGGGAGTGGATCTGGACGCTCGAGGAGGACGGCCCCGACCGCACCCAGGTGACCGTGACCTACGACTGGAGCAAGGTCACCGACCAGGACCTGCTCGACAAGGTCTCCTTCCCGCTGGTGCCGCAGGAGGGTCTCGAGGAGAGCCTCAACCGTCTCGCGTCCCAGGCCGCCTGAGCGACCGGCAGACAACCACCCGCCCGGTCATCCGCGCAGCGCCCGCCAGGCCTGCTGCAGCAACCGCACCGCCTCGGCCTCCTCCAGGCCGAGGCGGTGCTGCGTCCGGGCGTACGCCACCGCCGCCGCGCGAGCGGCCTGCTCGGTCCCCTCGCCCCGGACGAACGTGCCGGCCCGGCCGCGGGTCTCGACCACCCCGCGGGCCTCGAGCTCCTTGACGGCGCGGGCCACGGTGCCGGCTGCGAGCCCCTCACGCTCGGCCCAGGTGCGCACCGGCGGCAACCTGTCGCCGGCGCTCAGCTCACCGGAGGCGACCTGCGCCTGCACGGCGGCGACGAGGCGGGCGTACGGGGGAGTCTCGCTGCTCACCGCCCCGAGCCTGCCACGGCGTGGACCTGCCGGGGTGCTGCGTAGGGTGGAGGCCGTCATGTCGGCCTATCTCGATCACGCCGCCACCTCGCCGGTACGCCCCGAGGTGGCCGATGTCGTCGCGCGTCACCTCGGCGACGTCGGCAACGCCGCCTCGCTGCACGGCTCCGGCAGGCGGGCGCGCCGGATCGTGGAGGAGTCCCGGGAGCTGATCGCGCACCACGTCGGTGCCCGACCCGGGGAGGTCGTCTTCACCTCCGGCGGCACCGAGGCCGACAACCTCGCCCTGAAGGGCGCCTGGTGGGCCACGCGTCACGCCGCCCCGGCGCCGCGCCGGGTGCTGGTCTCCGCGGTCGAGCACCACGCCGTGCTGGATCCTGCGTCCTGGCTCGAGCGCTGCGAGGGAGCTCTCGTCGAGCCGCTTCCGGTCGACCGCGACGGTGTCGTCGACGAGGCGGCGTTCGCCGAGGCGGTCGCGGGGGGCGGCGTCGCCGCGGCGAGCGTCATGTGGGCCAACAACGAGGTCGGCGCCGTGCAGCCCGTCGCCCGGTTGGCCTCCCTCGCGCGCCGGCACGGGGTCGGTCTGCACAGTGACGCCGTGCAGGCGCTGGCCCACCTGCCCGTCGACTTCACCGCCTCCGGGCTGGACGCCATGACGCTCAGCGCCCACAAGGTGGGTGGGCCGCACGGGGTGGGTGCGCTCGTCGTACGCCGCGAGGCCCACCTGTCCCCGCTGCTGCACGGCGGCGGCCAGGAGCGCGACCTGCGGTCGGGCACCGTGCCCGTGCCGCTCGTCGCCGGCTTCGCCGCGGCGGTCGAGGCTGCCGTGACCACGCGCGAGCTGGAGTCCGCACGACTCGCAACGCTCCGCGACGACCTCGTGTCCGGCGTACGCGCCCAGGTGCCCGACGTCGTCCTCAACGCCGAGGGTGCACCGCGGCTGCCGGGCGTCGCCCACCTGTCGTTCCCCGGCTGCGAGGGCGACAGCCTGCTGATGCTGCTGGACGCCGCCGGGGTCGAGTGCTCCACGGGTTCCGCCTGCTCGGCCGGTGTGCCCGAGGCGTCCCACGTGCTCCTGGCCATGGGGCGTACGGAGGCGGAGGCGCGGTCGGGGCTGCGGTTCTCCCTCGGTCACACGAGCACCGCCGCCGACGTGGCAGCCCTGGCCGGCGCCATCGGTGCAGCCGTCGAGCGCGGGCGCGCCGCCGGGTCGCTGCGGCAGGTCGGCTGATGCGCGTCGTCGCCGCGATGTCCGGCGGGGTCGACTCCGCCGTGGCTGCCGCCCGCCTGGTCGACGCGGGCCACGACGTCACCGGGGTGCACCTGGCGCTGAACCGCAACCCGGCCTCGTACCGGTCGGGGGCGCGCGGCTGCTGCACCATCGAGGACTCGAACGACGCGCGCCGCGCTGCGGACGTGCTGGGCATCCCGTTCTACGTCTGGGACCTCTCGGAGAGGTTCCACACCGACGTGGTCGAGGACTTCCTCGACGAGTACGCAGCCGGACGTACGCCCAACCCGTGCCTGCGCTGCAACGAGAAGATCAAGTTCGCAGCCCTGCTCGACAAGGCGCTCGCGCTCGGCTTCGACGCCGTGGCGACGGGTCATTACGCACGGGTCGACACCGTCGACGACGGGACCGGCGGCACGGTGCCCGAGCTGCACCGCTCCCCGGACCCCCGCAAGGACCAGTCGTACGTGCTCGGCGTGCTCGACGCCGCCCAACTGCGCCACGCGGTCTTCCCCCTCGGCACCGCAGCCGACAAGCCGGCTGTCCGTGCCGAGGCCCACGCACGCGGCCTGCTCGTCGCCGACAAGCCGGACTCCCACGACGTCTGCTTCATCGGGGACGGCGACACCTCGGGGTGGCTGGCGGCCCGCCTCGCGGAACGCGACCTGCCCCACGGCGGCGACGTCGTCGACCACGCCACCGGTGAGACGCTGGGCACCCACGAGGGCAGCTACGGCTTCACGGTCGGTCAACGGCGTGGACTGCGCATCGGTCGTCCGGCGCCCGACGGGAAGCCCCGCTACGTGCTCGACATCGAGCCGGTCTCGGGGACGGTGACCGTGGGACCGCGCGAGGCGCTGGCGGTGGACCGCATCGCGGCATCGCGGCCCGTCTGGTGCGGGCGCCCCGCGGGGGAGGCCCTCGAGGGCAGCGTGCAGCTGCGGGCTCACGGCTCCGAGCACCGCGCCCGCGTCGAGATCGACGGCGACGCCGTCACCGTGACGCTGCACGACCCGGCCGAGGGCGTCGCGCCCGGCCAGGCCGTCGTGTTCTACGACGGCACCCGGGTCGTCGGGTCCGCGACGATCGAGTCCACGACGCGGGTCGGTGCGGCATGACGCGCGCGACCGGGGTGGGCTCGGTGCCCGGGCCCGGCACGGCCGACCCGGCGGAGGCCTTCCGTGAGGCGGTGCGCCGCACCTCCGAGGCGTACGCGCCGCTCGCGCACCTGCCCGAGATGCCCGGACGTGGCGTCGGCGCGGAGATGGTCGGCCGCACGCTCGGGCTCATCGACGAGCTCGGCGCGGACGTGCAGCCGGCGGGCTGGCGCCTGACGGAGGCCAGCGGGCAGAGCGGCCGGGACCAGCGGCGTGCCCGGTCCCTGCTCGACCACGACCTCGACATCCTCGAGGAGGAGGCCGGGGGCTCCGGTGGCTACGGCTCGACCGGCGACGACCTGAAGATCCAGGTGGCCGGCCCGTGGACCCTCGCCGCGAGCGTCGAGAAGCCGCGTGGCGACCGGGTGCTCGGGGACCACGGCGCCCGGCGCGAGCTGGCCGAGGCCCTGGCGGAAGCGGTCACGAGGCACGTGGCGGACGTGCAGCGACGGGTCCCCGGGGCGCGCGTGGTGCTGCAGGTGGACGAGCCGGCGCTGCCCGCGGTCATGGCGGCGCGCATCCCGACCGCGTCGGGCTTCGGCAAGCACCGCCGCGTCGACCCGCCCGTCGCCTCGGCGCTCCTGGAGACCGTGCTCGGCGCGGCCCGGGGCGCCGGTGCCGTCCCGGTGGTGCACTGCTGTGCGGCCTCGCCGCCCACGGGACTGCTCGCCGGAGCCGGCGCCGCCGGGATCTCCGTCGACCTCGGGGTGCTGACGACGGCCGCGTACGACCCGCTCGCCGAGCGTTTCGACGCCGGCGATCTCGTGCTGCTCGGGGTCGCCCCCTCGACGGGACCCGCGACGGGCGAGCCCGCGGGGGACAGCGCCGTGCTCAACCGCGTACGCCGGCTGCTCGACATGCTCGGCCTCGACCCGGCCGAGGTCGGCGAGCAATTGGTGCTCACGCCCGCGTGCGGCCTGGCGGGTGCGCACCCGGCGTACGCGCGGCACGTCATGGCGCAGCTGCCGCGCGTGGCAAGGCAGCTCGACGAGGCCTGAGGGGTCGGGTCGCCAGCCGAGCGAGGGTGCCCGGGAGCCTCGGGTCGAATCCGTTCGTCTGGACCGTTCTGAGCGTGCGACCCGCCAGAAACGTGAGGTTACTGTCGCGTACGACGAAAACCTGATGGTGTTGTCATATGAGCGATCCCTCGACAACCGTCCGTGGCACCTCCTCCTCCGCCTCCGCGACCCCGTTCGCCGACCGTCTGACCGACGGTGAACCCTTCGCCCTGACCTTCGGTGGACAGGGCTCGGACTGGCTCGGCACGCTCAGCGAGGTGCTCGACGAGGGAGACCGGGGCGAGAGGCTGTCGCGCGTCGTGGAGCGGTCCACCCGCATCCTCGGTCCCGTGACGGGTCAGGTCGCCCCGGCCCTGTCCCGGCCGTTCACGCCGATCCAGTGGGCGCGTACGTCCGCGCCGGCCGACTCCGACGCCGCCGCGCTGTCGGTGCCGGGAGTGCTGCTGAGCCAGATCGCGACGCTTGACCTGCTCGCGGACGAGGGCCTGGACCTCGGTCGCACCTCGCCGCACGCCGTGGCCGGCCACTCCCAGGGCATCCTCGGCCAGGTGGCCTACGCCGGCCGCCGTCGCGCCAAGGGCGAGGACCTGCCCGGTGACGACGCCGACAGCATCCTGCTCGCCATGGCCCGTCTCATCGGTGCCGCCGCGACCATCACCGCCCGCCGGGTCGGGCTCGCGGGTGGTCGTCGCCCCGAGGACTCGCCCATGCTCGCCATCAGCGGCGAGGACGTCGCCGTGGTCCGCGAGCTCGTCGCCGGGGTCGCGACCACCGAGGGCGACCCGGCGGAGCCGATCACCGCGGACACCCCCGTCGTCTCCGTGGTCAACGGTCCCCGCCAGGTCGTCGTGAGCGGCTCGGCCACGGCGCTGGCCCGCGTACGCCGTGCCGTCGAGGCCCGGGCCGCGGTCGAGGCCGCCGACATCGAGGCCAAGAGGCGCGGAGGTCGCGCGTTCGCGCCCACCCTGGACGCCGTCGCCACGACCGTCGGCTTCCACCACCCCGCGATGACCGACGCGGTCGACCTGGCCGTCACCTGGGCGAACGCCTGCGAGCTCGACGGCGACTTCATCGCCCAGCTCGCCCGGGCGATCCTCGTCGACCCCGTCGACTGGCCCGCCGACCTCGCCGACGTCGTCGGTGAGGACGGCCACCCCGAGTCCGGGCTGCGCACCGTCGTGGACCTCGGTCCCGGCACCCTGACCGCCGACCTGACCAGCCGCGTACTGCGCGGCCGCGGTGCCCGCGTGCTGCCCGCCGCGACCCGCCGCGGTCGCGAGCAGCTCTTCACCCCCGGCGCCACGCTGCCGAGCGTGCAGGACTGGTCCGACCACGCCCCGCGCCTGATCGACCGCGGCGACGGCACCCCCGTCGTCGACACCGCCTTCACCCGGCTCACCGGCACCTCGCCGGTGCTGCTGGCCGGCATGACCCCCACGACCGTCGACCCGGAGATCGTCGCCGCGGCCGCGAACGCCGGCCACTGGGCCGAGCTCGCCGGTGGTGGCCAGGTCACGGAGGAGATCTTCGCGGCGAACGTCGCCCGTCTCGGCGAGCTGCTCGAGCCGGGGCGCACGGCCCAGTTCAACGCGCTCTACCTCGACCCCTACCTGTGGCGCATGCAGGTCGGCGGTCAGCGCCTCGTGCAGAAGGCGCGTGCGGCCGGTGCCCCGCTGGACGGCGTCGTCGTCTCCGCCGGTGTCCCCGAGCTCGACGACGCGGTCGCGCTCGTGCGGGAGCTCCGCGAGGCAGGGCTCAGCCACGTCGCCTTCAAGCCCGGCACCGTCGCCCAGATCCGCCAGGTCGTGGCCATCGCGAAGGCCCTGCGGGACGACGACGTGCCCGTCATCGCCCACGTCGAGGGCGGCGTCGCCGGCGGTCACCACTCGTGGGAGGACCTCGAGGAACTGCTCCTCGCCACGTACGCCGACCTCCGCGCCGTGGCGAACCTCGTCGTCTGCGTCGGCGGCGGCATCGGCACCCCCGAGGCCGCGGCCACCTACCTCACCGGCGAGTGGGCCACCGCCCACGGCGAGACCCCCATGCCCGTCGACGGCGTGCTCGTCGGCACCGCCGCGATGGCCGTCGCCGAGGCCACCACCTCACCGGCCGTGAAGCAGCTGCTCGTCGACACCCCGGGTCTGACCCGGACCGAGAACGGCGGCTGGGTCGGTGCCGGTCGCGCCGCCGGCGGTGTCGTCTCCGGGCGCAGCCAGCTCGGCGCCGACATCCACGAGATCGACAACGCCGCGGCTCGTTGCGGCGTGCTGCTGGACGAGGTCGCCGGTGACGCCGAGGCCGTCGCCGCGCGTCGCGACGAGATCGTCGCCGCGATGGCTGCCACCGCCAAGCCGTACTTCGGTGACCTCGCCGCCATGACGTACGAGCAGCTCCTGCGCCGCTACGTCGAGCTCTGCTTCCGTCCCGGCACCCCGGCCGCGGGGTCCGCCAGCGACGCCGGCGCCGTCGAGGACAGCGTCTGGCTCGACGACTCGCTCGCCGCCCGCTTCACCGACCTGCTCGACCGCGCCGTCGCCCGCGTGCACCCGGCGGACTCCGGCGAGATCGACCGCCCCGTCGAGCAGACCGCCGCGTACGCCGACCCCGCGGCTGCGATCGACGCCCTCGTCGCGACGCACCCCGAGGCCGCCGCCTGCGTGCTGCACCCGGCCGACGTGTCCCACGTGCTCCAGGTCTTCCGGCGCCCCGGCAAGCCGGTGCCGTTCGTGCCGGTCGTCGACGCGGACGTGCGTCGCTGGTGGCGCTCGGACTCCCTGTGGCAGGCCCACGACCCCGCGTACGCCGCGGACGCCGTCTGCGTCATCCCCGGCCCCGTGGCCGTGGCCGGCATCGAGCGCGCGGACGAGCCCGTCGCCGACCTGCTCGACCGGTTCGAGGCCGGCATCGCCGACCGTCTCCGTGAGACCGGTGCGGTCGTCACCCCCGCCGTCGGCCGGACCGCCGTCGGTGACGCCGCCGACCTGCTCGACGCGCTCCGAGCCAGCCACGACGTCGTCTGGGCCGGCCGCACGGTGACCAACCCCCTGCACCGCCTCGCCGGTGCCGGGCGGGTGGAGCTCGTCGCCGGTGAGGAGCGCGAGACGGCCGAGATCACCGTGCCGCTGTCCCGTGGCCGGCTGAGGCTGCGTGTCGACCTCACCGACGTCCGCACCGGCGGACTGCCCGTCATCAGCGACGACGCCGCCACCGCCGCCATGGGCGAGCTGCTCAGCGTGACCGCGGGCGGCAGCCTGCCCGAGCTCGTCGACTCCCCGGAGGGCCCGACCGCCACGTGGACCACCACCTGGCGTCCGGGCCTCGTGGCCGACCACGTGGGCGTGACCGACCCGGTGCGCCGTCGTCCCACCGACGGTGAGGGCACCGAGGTCGTCGACCCGGCCGCCGGGGCCGTGCCGGACGCGCTGCTGGGTCTCGCCTGGCCCGCCACCTTCGCGGCCATCGGCCCCGTCGAGGGACTCCTCGACCTCGTCCACGCCGACCACACCCTCGAGCTCGCGCCGGGCGTCGACCTCACCCGGATCCCCGACGGGACCGAGATCCGCGTACGCGCCACACGCACCGCCACCGAGACCACGACCGCGGGTCGGCTGATCTGCGTCGAGGTGACCTTCGGTCACGAGGACGCGCTGCTCGCCACGGCCCACGAGCGCTTCCTCGTGCGCGGCCGCAGCGGACTTCAGGGCGCCGCCGAGGTCACCGCCCCGCCGTCGGTCACCGACGGCGCCGTCGAGCGACCCCGCACCAAGCTGGACCGCTTCACCGTCGACGCCCCCGTCGACATGGCCGGTTTCGCCTCCGTCACCGGTGACCACAACCCGCTGCACACCGAGACGGCTGCGGCACGCCTCGCCGGGTTCGACGCACCGATCGCCCACGGCATGTGGCTCTCGGCCGTCGGCCAGCACGCCGCCGCCGGCGTCGACGCGACCCGCGCCCCGCGACCGGTCCGCGCCTGGTCGGTGCGGTGGACCGCGCCCCTGGCGCTGGGCGCAGCCGTCGAGGTCACCGTCGAGCGCACCGGCGTACGCGACGGCGACACCGTGCTCGAGGTCTCCGCCCGCGTCGACGGCGAGCTCGTCATGCTCGCGGACGCCGTGGTGGCGGCGCCGCGCACGGCGTACGCGTTCCCCGGGCAGGGCATCCAGAGCCAGGGGATGGGCCTGGAGGCCCGGTCCCGTTCGGCCGCGGCCCGTGAGGTCTGGGACCGTGCCGACGCCCACACCCGGGCCCGGCTCGGCTTCTCGATCCTCGCGGTCGTGCGGGACAACCCCGTCGAGATGCTCGCCGACGGCGCGACGCACCGCCACCCCGACGGCGTGCTGTTCCTGACCCAGTTCACCCAGGTCGCCATGGCGACCCTGGCGGTCGCCCAGGTCGCCGAGCTGCGCGAGGCCGGCGTCTTCGTCGAGGACGCCGTCACCTGCGGTCACTCGGTGGGGGAGTACAACGCCCTCGCCGCCGTCACCGGCACCCTGCCGCTGGAGTCGCTGCTCGAGATCGTCTTCCGTCGCGGCATGTCGATGCACGCCCTGGTGCCGCGCGACGCCCAGGGCCGCAGCAACTACCGCCTCGCGGCGATCCGTCCCGCGCAGGCCGGCCTGTCCGACGAGGAGGTCACCGACTTCGTCGCGGGTGTGGCCGCCGGGTGCGACGAGTTCCTGCAGATCGTGAACTACAACCTGCGGGGCTCGCAGTACGCGGTCGCCGGCACGATCGCCGGCCTCGAGGTGCTCGAGGCCGCCATCGAGAAGCGGCGCGCCGAGCACGGCGGCAAGGCCGCGTACGTGCTGGTGCCCGGCATCGACGTGCCGTTCCACTCCTCCGAGCTGCACGACGGCGTCGCCGACTTCCGACGTCATCTCGAGGACCTGCTGCCCGAGGACATGGACGTCACGCCGCTGGTCGGCCGCTACGTGCCGAACCTGGTGCCGAAGCCCTTCGCGCTGGACAAGGCGTACGTCGCCGAGGTCGCCGCCACGGTCGACTCCGAGGTGCTCGCCGGCGTGCTGAAGCGCTGGAAGACCTGGTCCAGGACCCCGCTGAAGCTCGGCCGGGCGCTGCTGGTGGAGCTGCTCGCGTGGCAGTTCGCCAGCCCGGTGCGCTGGATCGAGACCCAGGACCTGCTCTTCGCTGACGCAGACGGAGTCGGGGGCGGGCTCGGCGTGGAGCGGTTCATCGAGGTCGGCGTCGCCGACGCCCCGACGCTGGCGAACCTGGCGACCAAGACGGTCGCGCTCGACAGCTTCACCGGCACCACGAGGCCGGCCGTGCTCAACTCCTCCCGGGACGCGGCCGTCGTGCTCGCCACCGACGAGCGCACGTTGCCCGAGGAGCCGAGCGAGACCGCCGAGGAGACGCTCGAAGCGGTCGGGACCACCACCGAGGCGGCACCCGCACCCTCGCCGTCGGCCGTCGCACCGGCAGCTCCCGCAGCCGAGGCGGGAGCCCCGCGCCCGGCCGACCTGTCCTTCGACGCCGCTGATGCCACCGCCGCCCTGGTGGCCCTGCGGACGAAGGTGCGTCCGGACCAGATCGGGTCCGCCGACACGATCGAGGCGCTGTGCGACGGCGTCTCCTCGCGACGCAACCAGCTGCTCGTGGACCTCGGGGCGGAGCTGAACCTCGGCGCCATCGACGGCGCGGCCGAGGCCGACTGGAAGGCGCTCGCGGGCACCGTGAACAAGCTGGCGCGCACCTACACGGCGTTCGGCCCGGTGCTCACCGAGGCCAGTGCCGACGCCCTGCGTTCCTTCGCCGGCTCCAAGGGTGCCAAGCCCCAGGCCATCGCCGACCACGTCACCGGCACCTGGCAGCTCGGCGCCGGCTGGGTCTCCCACGTCGTCGCCGAGCTGACGCTCGGCCTGCGCGACGGCACGTCGGCGCGCGGCGGAGACCTCGGCTACGACGCGTCCGTGCTCGGCGGCGACCTCGCCGCCGTCGTCGACCACGCCGTCGGCGTCGTCGCCTCGGCACAGGGCGTCGCGGTGGCCAAGCCCGCCGCCTCCACCGGTGGCGGAGCCACCGTCGACTCCGCCGCGCTGGCGGAGATCACCGACGCCATCACCGGCGCCGACGGCGTGCTCGCCGGCACCGCCCGCGACCTGCTGGGCCGCCTCGGGCTGGCCGACCACGGCCACGGTCCCGACGTGTTGGACGAGACCCCCGACAGCGCCGACCTGGACGCCGAGCTCGCCCGTCTCGTGGAGACCGAGCTCGGGTCGGACTGGGCCCGCGCGGTGACCGGCACGTTCGACGAGCGCCGCGCGGTGCTCCTCGACGACCGGTGGGCCTCGGTCCGCGAGGACCTGGCCCGTGCCTGGCACCACGACGACACCGACGGCGAGGTGACGGCGCGGTGCTTCACCGCACTTGACGAGGCCGCAGCGACCCAGGCCCGCTGGTGGCTCGACCGGGCGCGTGCCGCGCAGCGCACCGACCTCGTCAGCTTCTACGGCCGCGTGCTCGCCGAGGCCGACACCAGCGGTGAGTGGGCGGGGGAGACAGCCGTCGTGACCGGCGCGGCCCCCGGCTCCATCGCCGCCGCCGTCGTCGCCGACCTGCTCCGCGGCGGGGCGTGTGTCGTCGCGACCACCTCGCGGCTCGACGCGAGGCGGCTCGCGTTCTTCAAGCAGCTCTACCGCGACCACGCCGCGGTCGGCGCGGCCCTGTGGGTGCTGCCGGCCAACCTGGCGTCCTTCGCCGACGTCGACGCCCTGACGCGGTGGATCACCTCCCCGGTCACCGAGACCGCCGGCGGGGCGCGTACCGAGGTGCGTCCGGCGCTCGCCCCGACGCTGGTCTTCCCGTTCGCGGCCCCCGGCGTGCAGGGCAGCGCGGCCGACGCCGGACCGACCTCCGAGGTCGCCTTCCGTGTGCTCGTGTGGGGTGTCGAGCGGCTCGTCACCGGGCTCGGCGCCGCCGGCGCCGACCACCGGGTCGGGTCCCGCATCCACGTCGTGCTCCCCGGCTCGCCCAACCGTGGCCGTTTCGGCGGCGACGGCGCGTACGGCGAGGCCAAGGCTGCCTTCGACGCCTTCTGCCAGCGCTGGAACGCCGAGACCGCCTGGGCCGCCCGCACCTCCCTGGTGCACGCCCACATCGGCTGGGTCCGCGGCACCGGCCTCATGGGCCACAACGACCCGCTGGTCGACGCGGTGACCGAGGCCGGCGTACGCACCTGGTCGCCGGCCGAGATGGCCGCCGAGCTGCTCACGCTGTGCGACCCGCGGACGCGCGACCGGGCCGCCGGAGCCCCCGTCACCGTGGACCTCACCGGTGGGCTGGGCGAGGTCGACCTGGACCTCGCCGCTCTCGCCCGTGACGCCCACACCGCCGAGAGGACACACAGTCACGCCGAGGGGGCACAGAGTTCGGTCGAGCCGCTGCTCGCCCTGACCCACCCGGCCGGGTGGGGCGTGTCCCAGCCGACGATGCCGGACTCCGACCCGTGGCCCGAGACGACCGCGCGCCCCGAGGACCTCGTGGTCGTCGTCGGCGCGGGCGAGCTCGGCCCGATCGGCTCCTCGCGCACCCGCTTCGAGCTGGAGGTCGAGGACGCCCTCAGCCCGGCCGGGGTGCTGGAGCTGGCATGGACGACCGGGCTCATCACCTGGGAGAACGACCCCGAGCCCGGCTGGAGCGACTCCGCCACCGGCGAGCTGCTCACCGAGGCCGAGGTCGTCGAGCGGTTCGCCGAGCAGGTGACCGACGCGGTCGGCATCCGCCCGTTCCGCGACGACAACGCGCTGCAGGACGGCACCGCGCCGCTGGTGGTGCCCGTCTACCTCGACGAGGACACCTCCTTCACGGTGCGCACCGAGGACGAGGCCCGCGCCCTGCTGGCCTCCGACCCCGACCACACGCGCATCGCTCCCGACCCGGGCTCCTCGGACTGGCGGGTCACCCGCCTGGCCGGCTCCGAGATCCGGGTGCCGCGCCGGTTCAAGCTCTCGCGCCACGTGGGTGCGCAGGTGCCGGACGGCTTCGACCCCGCGGTCTGGGGCCTCGGCCACATGGTCGGCACCACCGACCGCCTCGCCGCGTGGAACCTCGTGGCGACCGTGGACGCCTTCGTCTCCTCGGGTGTGACCCCGGCGGAGATGCTGCGCTGGATCCACCCGACCCGGTTCGCCAACACCCAGGGGACCGGCATCGGCGGCATGGAGTCGACCCGCAAGATGTACGTCGACGCCATGCTCGGCGAGAAGCCCCCGAACGACGTGCTCCAGGAGGCCTTGCCGAACGTCATCGCGGCGCACACGGTGCAGGCGTACCTCGGCGGCTACGGCTCGATGGTGCACCCGGTCGCCGCCTGCGCCACGGCCGCGGTCAGCGTCGAGGAGGGGGTCGACAAGATCCGCCTCGACAAGGCCGACGTGGTCGTCACCGGCGGCTTCGACGACCTGGGGCTCGAGGGGATCCTCGGCTTCGGCTCGATGTCGGCCACGGCCGACACCGACCAGATGCTCGGCAAGGGCATCGAGCCCGCACACGTCAGCCGCCCCAACGACCGTCGTCGCGGCGGCTTCGTCGAGGGCCAGGGCGGCGGCACCGTCGTGCTCGCCCGCGGTGACGTCGCGCTGCGGATGGGGCTGCCCGTGCTCGGCGTGGTCGCGTACGCGGGCTCCTTCGCCGACGGCATCCACACCTCGATCCCGGCCCCCGGCCTGGGCGCGATGGGTGCGGGCATCGGCGGTACCGACTCACCGCTGGCCCGTGGGCTGGCAAGCGTCGGCCTGGGTGCCGACGACGTCGCGGTGGTCTCCAAGCACGACACGTCCACCGCGGCCAACGACCCGAACGAGTCCCGTCTGCACGAGGCGCTCGCCGGGGCGCTCGGCCGCTCGGCCGGCGCACCGATGTACGTCGTGAGCCAGAAGTCGCTCACCGGTCACGCCAAGGGCGGCGCGGCCGCCTTCCAGCTGATCGGGCTCAGCCAGCTGCTGACGACCGGCACCATCCCGCCGAACCGGTCGTTGGACTGCGTCGACGCCCAGCTCGCGGAGAACCCGCACCTGGTGTGGCTGCGCGAGACGCTGCGTACCGGACCGCTCCGGGCCGGCCTGGTCACCAGTCTCGGGTTCGGGCACGTCTCCGCGCTGATCGCGCTCGCCCACCCGGCGGCGTTCGCGGCGACGCTCACCGACGCCGAGCGCGAGACGTGGCTGGTCGCCGCGAGCGAGCGGCTCGCCGCGGGGGAACGGCGTCGTCAGGAGGCCATGTGCGGCGGCGAGGCGCTGTTCACCCGCGTCGACGGACGCCGCTTCGACGACGCCGACCAGCTCGCCACCCGCCGCGACGAGCAGGCCCTGCTGCTGGATCCGGCCGCACGGCTCGGGGAGGACGGGACCTACCCGGTGAGCGGCGCGTGAGCGTGCCGCTGCAGCGAGGGGCTCACGACCTCGACCTGCCCGACCTGAGCCCGGCCACGGGAGTCGGCGTGGACGTCGTCGGCATCAGCGCCTTCGCCGCCCAGCTGGGCGCGCCGGGCACCCGGTTCGCCGCGGTGTTCACGCCCGGGGAGCGGCGTACGGCTACCTCCCGCCCCCACCCCGACGCCAGCCTGGCGGCGCGGTGGGCGGCCAAGGAGGCCGTGGTCAAGGCGTGGTCGGCAAGCCGCTTCGGTCGCGCCGACGTCATCGGCCGCGACCACCTCGACTGGCGTGAGATCGAGGTGCGCTCCGACGCCCTGGGCCGGGTCGCGATCCGCCTGCACGGCGCGGTCGCCGACGCCCTCACCGGACACGAGGTCCTCGTGTCCCTCAGCCACGACGCCGAGGCCGACGTCGCCTGCGCGTACGCCGTGCTGATCCCGCGCAGACCCACCACCGAGGAGACCACCGCATGAGCACCCGCGACAGCATCGAATCCACCGACGTCTCCGTGCAGCTGCCCGGGCTCGTCGTACGCCACGTCGTCGCCGTCGGCGACGCGGTCGCGGCCGGCGACGCACTGGTGGTCACCGAGACCATGAAGTGCGAGAGCACCGTGGTCGCCCCCTCCGCGGGTGTCGTACGCAGCCTCGCGCCCGTTGGCGACGTGCTCGAGCCCGGTGAGGCCGTCGTGTCCCTCGACGCCCCGGCCGGTGAGGAGGCCGTGGCGCCGGGCCGCGTGCGCAAGCCGCGACCCCTCCCGCCCCATCAGGTCGTCGCCACCGTCTGCGGACCCGAGGCGGACCCGCGCCTGGGTGCAGCCGCGCGCTCGGGCAGCTTCGTCGAGCTCGACCTCGCCGAGGACAGCGAGCCCTTGCGGCTCGACGGCGGCACCCTGCGTCCCTCGCCGCGCACCGGCGACCGGCTCACCGAGGTGGGTCCGGGCCACGTGCGTACGAGCGGCGTCATGGTCGGTGTGATGACCCACGTCGTCGACGGCCACCCCGACGGCGTCTCCCGCGTCTGGATCGGTGGGGACTCCTCGAGGGCGATGGGCGCGGTCAGCGAGGCCGAGTGCCGCCGCATCCTCGCCGCGATCGACCTCGCCGAGCAGCGCGGACTGCCGCTGGAGTGGGTCGCGGTCTCCGCGGGCGCCCGCATCGCGTGGGACACCGGCACCGAGACGATGGACTGGTGCGCGGCCGTCGTCGCCCGGCTGGTGCAGTTCACGCAGACCGGCGGCTCGGTCGTCGTGATCGTCAACGGCGTCAACGTCGGGGCACAGTCCTACTGGAACGCCGAGGCCACCATGCTCGGCCACCACTCCGGCATGCTCGTCATGGTCGGTGACCAGGCGATGGTGCTCACCGGCAAGAACGCGCTCGCGCTGTCGGGCGGCGGCAAGCACCGCGACGACGCGGCGATCGGCGGCTACGACCAGGTCATGGGCCCCAACGGCGAGGCGCACCACAGGGTCGCAGACGTCGTGGAGGCGTACCGCCTCGTCTTCACCCACCACTCGCTGTGCACCCGGCGCACCGACGGCTCGCCGGCCCGGGTCGGCAGCCCCGACCCGGTGGTGCGCGACGTGACCCGTGACGCCTACACCGAGCCGGAGCCCTTCGACTCCATCGGCGAGATCCTCGAGGAGCTCACCCACCCCGACCGGAAGCAGGCGTTCGCCATGCGGCCGGTCATGGCCGCGCTCGCCGACCGCGACGCGCCGGTGCTGGAGCGGTGGAGCGACATGGCGGACGCCGGCGGGACGATCGTGTGGGACACCCGTCTCGGCGGCGCCCCGGCGAGCGTCATCGGTATCGAGTCGCGCCCTGTGCCGCGGGACACCGGCGACGGCTGGCTCAGCGGCCAGACGCTGCACCCGGAGGGGTCGCGCAAGGTCGCGCACGCCATCAACGCAGCCTCCGGCAACCGGCCCGTGGTCGTGCTGGCGAACCTCGCCGGCTTCGACGGCTCGGCGCGCAGCATGCGCGGTCGGCAGCTCGAGTTCGGCGCCGAGATCGCCCGCGCCGTGACGAACTTCGAGGGCCCGCTGGTGGTGGCCGTGCTGGGTCGCTTCCACGGTGGGGCGTACGTGGTGTTCTCCAAGGCGCTCAACCCCGAGGTGAGGATCGTGGCGCTGGACGGCACGTACGTCTCGGTCATCGGTGGCGACTCCGCCGCGGGCGTCGTGATGGTGCGCGAGGTCGACCGCCGGGTGAAGGAGAAGCTGGCCTCCGCCCCGGGGGCGGACCCGGAGAGGCTGCGCCGCATCGAGCAGGCTGCCGTCGCTCGGGAGTTCGACCGGGTGCACGACGTACGACGCGCCGCCGAGGTCGGCTCGGTCGACGAGGTCGTGCGGCCCTCGCACCTGCGGGAGACCGTCGTACGCATGGCGGGCCTGCTCGAGCCCGACCCCGTCGCTGGCGCCGCGGTGCCGGATCAGGCCCGTCGGGCTGCGGCGTCGGCCTCGGCGCGCACGAGGTAGCCGGTCAGCATCATCTTCAGCTGCACGACGGCATCGGGGTGCGACTGGCCGTCGCGGATCGAGAAGTTGAGCATCGAGTAGGTGACGTGCACGAGCACCTCGGCGATGCTCTGCCGGTGCGCGATGGCCGACCCCGGTGTCAGCGGCGCGAGCAGACGGGTGACCTCGGCGGCGAGCTCTCGCTCGTGCTGGGCGGCGAGGCTGCGCGTCGCGGGCACGGACTGCATCGCCAGCCATACCGCCCGGCGCGAGGGGTCGGTGCGCCAGAGCCCCGCGAGGTGGTCGAGGAGCTTCTCCAGCAGCTCGGCCCAGTCGAGGCTGGGGATCTCGGCGGCGAAGTCGGCGAGCGCGTCCATGACGTGCCGGGTGTCGAGCCGGTCGAGCTCGCAGACGATGGCGTGCTTGTTGCCGAAGAACTGGTACACTGACCCGATCGGCACCCCCGCCCGGGAGGCGACCTGGTCGGCGGTGAAGGACTCGATGCCGACCTCGGTGAGCAGGGTCCGGGCCGCGGTGAGGATCGCGTCGAAGCGCCGGTGACCCCGTTCCTGCGTCGGACGACGGCGCGGCAGGAACTCCTCGACGTCGGTGCTCGTGCCGGCAGGGTCCACGGGTGCAGGGTAGGTGACGGCATGGTGTGGAGATCGACGGCCGTGGGAACAGCCGGCCTCGTGTGCTTCTCGCTCGAGGCCGATGTCGTCGCAGGCGTCGCGCTGCTCCCCGTCGCCGGTCTGACCCTCCGCGAGGTGCGGCACGTCAGGGAGCTGCCCTCCGCGTCGCTGCCTCTGGTCTTCGCCCTGCACCAGCTCGTCGAGACTCTCGTGTGGGCCGGCCAGGACGGATCGGTGTCGGCGTGCGTGTCCGCCGCGGCGGCCACCACCTACGTCTTCATCGCGCTGCCGTTCCTCCCGGCGCTGGTGCCGCTCGCGATCCTGCTGCTCGAACCGACCGGCGCGCGACTGAGGGTCGCCCCCTTCGCGGCCCTGGGACTGGTGGTCGCGGGCTACCTCGCGTGGGCGATGTTCTCCGGACCGATCGACGTGCGCGAGGAACCGCACGCGTTGGTCTACGGCGTCGACCTCAGCTGGGGGCCGCTGTGGGCCGTGCTGTACGTCGTGGCCGTCGTCGGGCCCTGCCTGCTGTCCGGCTACCCCACGATCATCGGCTTCGGGGCAGCCAACCTCGTCGGCCTGACGGTCGTCGCCGTCCTCTACACACAGGCGTTCGCATCGCTGTGGTGCGTGTACGCCGCGGTGACCTCGCTGCTCATCCTGTGGCACATGCGTCGTCGGCGCCGCCTGCCCGACGCCCACCGCCTGCACGGCGTACGCACGCCGCACGCGGACACCAGCGTCTGAGGCGCCGGCGCACCCGGATGTCGGTGGAGGTGGGCATGATGGCGCTGTGAGCTCCCCTGAGTCCGACGAGTCGGTGCCGCAGACGACCCCTGACGACGCGCGGGCCGAGCACCGGCTGCTCGCCGAGGAGATCGACGACGCGCGGTGGCGCTACTACGTGCGCGACGAGCCGACGCTGAGCGACGCGGCGTACGACGAGAAGATGCAGCGGCTCGAGGCGTTGGAGGAGGCGTACCCCGACCTGCGGACGCCGAAGTCGCCGACCCAGACCGTCGGCGGCGCCGTGTCGACGGACTTCACGCCGGTCGAGCACCTCGAGCGCATGCTGAGCCTCGACAACGCGTTCAACGCCGACGACCTCGCCGAGTGGCTCGCCCGCGTCGAGCGGGACGGCGTCCCGTCGCCGGCACTGCTGTGCGAGCTGAAGGTCGACGGACTGGCGATCAACCTCCTCTACCGCGCCGGGCGGCTCGAGCGGGCCGCCACCCGCGGGGACGGCCGGGTGGGGGAGGACGTCACCCACAACGTCCGCACCATCGCCGGGATCCCGCACCGTCTGAGCGGCAGCGAGGATCACCCCGTGCCCGACCTGGTCGAGGTGCGTGGCGAGATCTACTTCCCGGTCACGGCCTTCGCGCAGCTCAACGAGACCCGCCTCGACGCCGGGGAGCCACCCTTCGCGAACCCCCGCAACGCCGCCGCCGGCTCACTGCGCCAGAAGGACCCGCGGGTCACCGCGACGCGGGCGCTCGCGATGGTCTGCCACGGGATGGGGGCGGCCGAGGGCTTCAGGCCCGACTCCCAGTCCCACGCGTACGAGGCGCTGGCCGCCTGGGGGCTGCCGGTCTCGGAGCGGGCGAGGGTGCTGACCTCGCTGCCGGACGTGCAGGCCTTCGTGGAGGAGGCGGGGGAGCGGCGCCACGACCCGGAGTTCGTCGACCACGAGATCGACGGAGTGGTCGTGAAGGTCGACGACGTCTCCGCCCAGCGTCGGCTCGGCTCGACATCGCGGGCGCCGCGGTGGGCGATCGCGTACAAGTACCCGCCCGAGGAGGTGCACGCCCCGCTGCTGTCCATCGAGGTGAACGTCGGCCGCACCGGACGGGTCACGCCGTTCGGACGCATGCAGCCGACACCGGTCGCCGGCTCCACGGTCGAGATGGCGACCCTGCACAACGCGCACGAGGTCAAGCGCAAGGACGTACGCCCCGGCGACACCGTCATCCTCCGCAAGGCCGGCGACGTCATCCCCGAGATCCTCGGGCCGGTGCTCGACCTGCGGCCCGCGGGACTCGAGCCGTGGACGATGCCGACCCACTGCCCGGTGTGCGGCACCGAGCTGGCCCAGCAGAAGGAGGGTGACAAGGACCTCCGCTGCCCCAACCACCAGCACTGTCCCGCGCAGGTCCGGGAGCGGGTCTTCCACGTCGCCGGGCGCGGCGCCTTCGACATCGAGGGTCTGGGCTACGAGGCCGCCACGGCCCTGCTGGAAGCGCGGGTGATCGCCGACGAGGGCGACGTCTTCGACCTCGACGCCGACAAGCTCCGGCAGACCGACCTGTTCACGCGTGCCCCGAAGAAGGGTGAGGAGGGCCCGCAGCTCTCCGCCAACGGGCAACGGCTGCTCGACAACCTCGACAAGGCCAAGGAGGCGCCGCTGTGGCGGGTGCTCGTCGGGCTGTCCATCCGTCATGTCGGTCCCACCGCGGCACGCGCCCTCGCCACCGAGCTCGGCTCCATGGCCGCCGTCCGCGAGGCCGACGAGGAGACGCTCGCGGCCGTCGACGGTGTCGGCCCGACGATCGCCGCCTCGGTGCGCCGCTGGTTCGACGCACCGGGCAACGAGTGGCACGGCTCGATCGTCGACCGGTGGGAGGCCGCCGGGGTGACGATGGCCGACGAGCGCGACGCGAGCGTCGTACGCCACCTGGAGGGCATGTCGATCGTCGTCACCGGGTCGCTCGAGAACTACTCGCGCGACCAGGCCAAGGAGGCGATCCTCGCCCGCGGCGGGAAGGCGGCCGGGTCGGTGAGCAAGAAGACCGCGTACGTCGTCGTCGGCGACTCACCCGGCTCCAAGGCCGACAAGGCCGAGCAGCTGGGCGTGCCGGTCCTCGACGAGGCCGGGTTCACGGTGCTGCTGGAGCAGGGACCGGACGCGCTCCCGTCGGAGATGGCGACGCCCGGCGACGACGCGTGACCGGTGCGTACGACACCCTCGGCACCCGTCGAACGTGCCGGGTGCACCGGTGAAGGCGGGGGAGGCGCCGCGCGCGCCGGTCCCTAGACTCACCCCATGCCCGACATCACCCGCGACGAGGTCGCCCACCTGGCCGAGCTGGCCAGGATCGACCTCACCGACTCCGAGCTCGACCACCTCGCTCCGCAACTGAGCCTGATCCTGGAGTCGGTCGCCCAGATCAGCGAGGCGGTGGCCGACGACTCGATCCCCCCGACGAGCCACGCCCTGCCGCTGACGAACGTCTTCCGCGACGACGTGGTCACCCCGGGCCTGAGCGCCGAGGAGGCGCTCGCGGCCGCCCCGGAGAGCGAGCAGCAGCGCTTCGCGGTGCCGCGGATTCTGGGGGAGGAGGCATGAGTGCGCCCAGCACCGACCTGACCACGGCACCCGACGGGCCGATCGGGGCCACCGCCGAGCAGATGGCCCGCGCGCTCGCCGAGGGCGAGGTGACCTCCGAGCAGCTGGTGCAGGCGCACCTCGACCGCATCGCCGAGGTCGACGGCGAGGTGGCGGCCTACCTCCACGTCGACGCCGACGGAGCGCTGGCCGCCGCCCGCGAGTCCGACGCCCGGCGCGCCGCCGGCACCAGCGCCTCCGCGCTCGACGGGGTGCCCGTCGCGGTGAAGGACGTGCTCGCCACGAAGGGGGTGCCCACGACCTGCGGCTCGAGGATCCTCGAGGGGTGGGTCCCGCCGTACGACGCCACCCTCGTCACCCGGCTCCGCAGCGCCGGACTGCCGATGCTGGGCAAGACCAACATGGACGAGTTCGCGATGGGTTCGACCACCGAGCGGTCGGCGTACGGGCCCACGCGCAACCCCTGGGACACCACACGGATCCCCGGTGGGTCCGGCGGCGGCTCCGCGGCCGCGGTCGCCAGCTTCACGGCGCCGCTGGCCATCGGCACCGATACCGGCGGGTCGATCCGCCAGCCCGCGTCGATGACCGGCACCGTCGGGGTCAAGCCGACCTTCGGCGGCATCTCCCGCTACGGCCTCGTGGCGATGGCGAACTCCCTCGACCAGGCCGGGCCGTGCTCGCGCACCGTCCTCGACGCGGCGCTGCTCCACGAGGTCGTCGGAGGTCACGACCCCAAGGACTCCACCTCCCTGCCCGACCCCGTCGGCGCGCTCGTGGAGGCCGCGCGGCAAGGAGCCGCCGGAGACCTGACCGGCGTACGCGTCGGCGTCATCTCCGAGCTGTCCGGCGAGGGCTACCAGGCCGGCGTCGAGTCCAGCTTCCGCGACGCGCTCGAGCTGCTCACGAAGGCCGGCGCCGAGGTCGTCGAGGTCTCCTGCCCGAGCTTCTCCTACGCCGTGGGCGCCTACTACCTGATCATGCCGAGCGAGGCCTCGAGCAATCTCGCCAAGTTCGACGCGATGCGGTACGGCCTGCGCACGATGCCGCAGCTGCCCGAGGGCGCCGGTTCGCCGACGGCCGAGCAGGTCATGCGAGCCACGCGCGACGCCGGCTTCGGCGACGAGGTGAAGCGGCGCATCATCCTCGGCACGTACGCGCTGTCCTCGGGCTACTACGACGCCTACTACGGGTCGGCCCAGAAGGTGCGCACGCTGATCCAGCGCGACTTCGCCGCGGCGTACGAGCAGGTCGACGTGCTGGTCAGCCCAACCAGCCCGGTCACCGCGTACCCGCTGGGGGAGAAGCTCGACGACCCCGTGGCGATGTACCTCGACGACATCACCACCATCCCGGCGAACCTCGCCGGCATCCCCGGCATCTCGCTGCCCAGCGGCTTCGCCGACGGGCTCCCCGTGGGGCTGCAGGTGCTGGCACCCGCGCTCGCCGACGACCGCCTCTACCGCGTCGGGGCCGCCGCGGAGTCGCTGCTCGCGGGGCCGCGTTGATGCAGTCCTCCCGCGGTCTGCGCCTCCTCTCACTCCTCGCGTGGGTGGGGTCGGGGCTGCTCATCGTCCTCGCGGGGCTTCTGCTGGTGCTCGGTGGCGGTGACAGCGTCGACCCGGCCCGTATCGACCTCGACGTCGAGCGCGACATCCGCAACCGGTCGATCGGGCTGGGCGTGGTCGGTCTCGTCGCCGTGGCGGGGGCCGTCGCCTTCGGGCTCGGTGCCTGGGCGCGCATCAAGGCCGAGGAGATCGACCGGCGCGACACCTCGGCAGGGTTCGGCGTACGCCCACCGCGGCCACCGCGGCCACCGCGGCCACCGCGAGAGGGCCCTCCCGCGGGAGGCGCCATCCACCCGCCGCCCCCACGGTCCGGGTCCGACCCCGGCCACCAGACCCCTGACGACTCCGACCCAGACGACCGGGAGCAGCCATGACGGCCACCCGCCACGACACCGACCAGGTGCTGTCCTTCGACGAGGCCCTCGCGCGCTTCGACCCCGCGCTCGGTCTGGAGGTGCACGTCGAGCTCGGCACCGCCACGAAGATGTTCTGCGGCTGTCCGACCGAGTTCGGCGCCGAGCCGAACACGCAGGTCTGTCCGACGTGCTTGGGACTCCCTGGCGCGATGCCCGTGGTCAACCACGCGGCGGTCGAGTCCGCGATCCGCATCGGCCTGGCGCTCAACTGCGAGATCGCCGAGTGGTGCCGCTTCGCGCGCAAGAACTACTTCTACCCCGACATGCCGAAGAACTTCCAGACCTCCCAGTACGACGAGCCGATCGCGTTCGAGGGACACCTGGACGTCGAGGTGCCGGACGAGACCGCCGAGGGCGGGTCCCGGGTCGTCCGCGTGGGCATCGAGCGGGCCCACATGGAGGAGGACACCGGCAAGTCGCTGCACGTCGGCGAGTCCGGACGCATCCACGGCGCCGACTACTCCCTCGTCGACTACAACCGCGCCGGCATCCCGCTGATCGAGATCGTCACGAAGCCGATCACCGGCACCCGCGAGCTCGCGCCGGTCGTGGCGAGGGAGTACGTCGCGCAGCTGCGCGAGATCCTGCTCGGCCTGGGCGTCTCCGACGTCAAGATGGAGCAGGGGTCGCTGCGCTGCGACGTCAACCTGTCGCTGGCCCCGACGGGCTCCGAGCGTCTCGGCACCCGCACCGAGACCAAGAACGTCAACTCCCTGCGATCGGTCGAGCGCGCTGTGCGCTACGAGATGGGCCGCCACGCCGCGATCCTGGCCGGCGACGGCTCGATCCTGCAGGAGACGCGGCACTGGCACGAGGACACCGGCATCACCACCTCCGGCCGCCCGAAGTCCGACGCCGAGGACTACCGCTACTTCCCCGAGCCGGACCTGACCCCGGTCGCCCCGAGCCGGGAGTGGGTCGAGACGCTGCGCGGCACCCTGCCCGAGCCGCCGCGCGTACGCCGTGCTCGCCTGGCCGAGGCCTGGGGGTTCTCCGAGCTGGAGATGCGCGACACCGTCGGCGCCGGTGCACTGGACGCCATCGAGCAGACCGTGGCGGCGGGCGCCTCCCCGCAGGCCGCCCGCAAGTGGTGGCTCGGTGAGATCGCGCGTCGCGCGAACGAGTCGCAGACGCCGGTCACGGACCAGGGCGTCACGCCGGTGCAGGTCGCGCGCGTCCAGGCGCTCGTCGACGAGGGCACCATCAACGACAAGCTCGCCCGGCAGGTCCTCGAGGGAGTCATGGCCGGCGAGGGCGACCCCGACGAGGTCGTGGCCTCACGCGGACTCGCCGTCGTCAGCGACGACGGTGCACTCGGCGCGGCCGTCGACGAGGCCATCGCCGCGAATCCGGACGTCGCACAGAAGATCCGTGACGGCAAGCACGCCGCCGCGGGTGCTCTCATCGGCGCGGTGATGAAGGCGATGCGAGGCCAGGCCGACGCGGGACGCGTACGCGAGCTGATCCTCGAGAAGCTCGCCTGACCGCCGAGGGGTCACTCCTCGCGAGACGTCGATTCTGGCGAGACGTCGATTCTGGCGAGACGTCGATTCTGGCGAGACGTCGATTCTGGCGAGACGTCGATTCTCGCGAGACCCGTACGTTCTCTCGCGGGAACTGACCCTTCGCGGGAAGTGACCCCTCGCGAGAAGTGACCTCTCGCGGGAAGTGACCTCTCGCGGGAAGTGACCTCTCGCGGGAAGTGACCTCTGGGCGTCAGTCGACGGGGTTCAGCAGCCCCGTGTCGACGTCGTAGATGAAGCCGCCGACCTTGACGTCGGCCTTGATCAACGGGTGCGCGATGACCTTGTGCATGTCGTCCTTCAGGGCGGCGACCTGGTCCTCGACCACGCCGAAGGTCATCCAGGACGCGTCCTGCTCGGCGGAGGCACCGACCTTCTCCCGCACCTGGTCCAGAGAGCTGGACGCCATGGCGCAGCGGGTGTGGGGCGCGATGAGGATGCGGTCCACGTTCAGCAGGTGCGTCGCGAGCACGAGGGCCTCGAGCGCCTGCGGCGTGACCCGCCCTCCGGGGTTGCGGAAGATCTTGGCGTCACCGTGGGTGAGCCCGAGCATCCGCAACGGGTCGATGCGCGAGTCCATGCAGGTCACAAGGGCGACACCGGCCTTGGCGACGCCGTCGAACCCGCCGAGGTCGAAGTCGTCCGCGAACGCGCGGTTGTTGGCCAGGAGGTCGTCGAACGGTCCACTCATACCGCGAATCTACTCACCCCGGAGGGTGGTCACACCTCGGCCGTCGACGATCGCGCCTCAACCGCGTGTCGCCCGGACGAACGCAGCAGTACGAGGCCGAGGACCCCGGCGAGGATCGCGGCGACCGCCGCACCGTGGAAGACGGTGTGCTGCACCACGAGGCTGGCCTCGCGCAGCAGGTCGGTGTACGCCGCGCAGGTGCCGCCACCCGCGCAGACCTCCGCGGCCGGCGGCAGGTCGGCAACGCTCCTGAAGTAGAAGCGCGAGCCGATGGTGGTCAGCACGGAGATACCGACGAGCATCCCGACCATGCGCGCCACCACGACGAACGCGCTCGCCACACCGTGCGAGGCCGCGTCCGTCGCGGCGAGCAGGGCGTCGTTGATGGGCGCGAGGGAGAGCCCGAAGCCGAACCCGGCGAGCACCAGCGCGATCGTCGGCAGCCAGAAGTCCTGGAGGGTCTCGAGACCCCACTGGCCCATCATCAGGAAGCCGACCGCGCTCATGAGCATGCCCGTGAGCGTCAGCACGCCGGCGGAGACCCCGCGCAGGGCGAGGCCACCGACGACGGCTCCGATCGGCAGGGCGATCAGAAGACGCATCAGCACGAGGGCGGCGTCGAGCTGCGAGTCACCGGCCATGGTGACGCGGGCGAACAGCGGGACGTCGACGAGGGCGGCGATCAGCGCGACGCCCACGAGCAGGCTGACCAGCAGCGAACCCCAGGCCGCTCGCGCCCGGAAGGTGCCGGCCGGGAACAACGGGCGCTCGGCCCGGCCCAGGTGCACGAGCAGGCCGACGGCGCCCAGCGCGGCGAGCACCAGCCACGCCAGCCCGGCGAGGGAGAGCACAGCCTCCTCGGGGTCGGCCGAGGCGAAGGCCAGGACGACACCACCGAGCGCGGCAGCGAGCCACAGGGCACCGACCAGGTCGGCCTCGCGGGCCGTACGCCACCAGTCGGCCGCCGGCAGCAGCGGACGCGTGGCGAGAGCGCTGCGTACCAGCAGGAGCACGAGCGCCGCCAGACCACCGAGCGCGAGCGGCGCGGCCCACCGGGACTCGCCGACGAGCGGGACGAACGGCAGCCCGAGGCTGACGCTGCTCGTCAGCGACGGCGGTTGGAGGAGCACGAGCAACCACGCCGCGAGGACGGCGGCGAGCAGGAGCCACGACAGCGGATCACGCCGCCATCGCGACCCGTCCGTGGGCGAGGAAGCCACCGGTGCCGTCGAGGGCACCGCCATGGCGCGGATCGCCGCAGCGAGCACCAGGCCGACGGCCAGGTTGATCCAGAAGATCGTCTGCCACCGCGAGAACGCCAGCACGACTGCGCCGAACAGCGGACCGACCACGGCGCCGAGCTCCTGCACCGCCGAGACCAGTCCGAGGGGAAGCCCGCGGCGACCAGGGGGATAGAGGTCCGCGACGAGCGCCAGCGTGGCGGGCACCAGACCGCCGCCGCCCACGCCCTGGAAGAACCTGCCGACCACCATGCTGGGCAGGTCGTACGCCAGTGCCGTCACCGCGGAGCCCACCGCGAAGACCACCAGCGAGCCGACCAGCACCGGCACCCGTCCCCGGAGGTCGGCGATGCGTCCCACCAGGGGGAGCACCGCCACGTAGCCGAGCAGGAAGCCCGACACGATCGGCGCCGCTCGCTGGAGCTCGTCGATCGAGAGCCCGGCGGTGGTCATCATGTCGGGCAGCGCGAGCACCACGACGTAGGTGTCGGCGGCCGCGAAGCCGACGGCGACGGCCGCGACGACCAGCAGCACGAGACTCGCCACGGGCACCCTTGCTTGCACCCGCTCGTCGCCGAGCCCCGATCCGGCGGTCACCGCGACCTGCTCAGGGGGCCGTGATCTGCGGCGAGATGCCGTACTCGGTGATCAGCACCGTGTAGGTGATCGAGTCGGTGTCGGCCCCGTAGAACGGCCCCGTCAGCGTCGCCTTCGTGAGCCGCTGGTCGGCGTCGAGGGTGAAGGTGGCGTCGAAGTCCACCTGGTCGGGGGCCACCGGCACGATCGACTGCAGGGCCGCGCCGGGGAGCGAGGCGGCGTACCTCGTGACGACGTCGGATCCCTCCCGCACCTGCTCACCCGGAGAGGTCTCCTCCGCCTCGGTCAGCAGCGAGGAGAGCCCGTCGGTGGGTCCGAAGAGCTGCGCCGGGTCGGGTGCCCCGAACTCGGCCGGGTCGACCTCCACGAACTCGGTCGTGAAGGGCAGGGTCGCGTACGTCGTGCCCTCGAGGGAGACGACCGGCACCGTCGCGCCCACCCCGGCGACCGACACCCTGATCTCTCCGTCGAAAGCGGGGGCGGAGGTGCCGACCCCGGTCGCCGAGAGCAGTCCGGTCGCCGAGGCAGGCAGCTCGGGCGTCGAGAGCTCGAGGCTGATGCCCGAGGTCCGGTCGAGCTGCTGCTTGGCCTGGGAGAGCGCCTGCGCGGGGGTGAGGCTCGGCTCCTCCTCGCCGCTGCACGCGGTCGTGACCAGCAGCACGGCGGCCAGCAGGGTCGGGAGCAGGGCGCGACGCCGCGTCGCGGCGGACGCGGACGGAGCGTACGGGGACACGGTCATGCGTTCAGTGTGACGGGTCGGTGGTGCGACCGGCGACGAGCGCGCCGACAGGGCCTCCGAGCGCGGTGATCGGCTGCTCCAACGGTGTGCCCGAGCCGTCCCGGCGCTCGTCCACGGCGGGCAGCTCCAGCGGCGCACCCCCGGCCGTGGCCGCGCGTGCCGGACCGACGCCGACCCAGGCCCGTTCCAGACGGGCCTCACCCTTGAGGAAGCGGTGCGCACGGACGCCGCCGGTGGCCCGGCCCTTGGTCGGGAAGACCTGCGTGGTCGTGACCTTCACCGTGCCCGCGTCGTCGTCGAGCGTTCCCTCGACGGCCTCGGCGACGGTCACGACGACGGACGCGGGCTGCTCGTCGCCCTCGGCCGGGGCGACGAAGAGCCCCAGCAGCTGCTGCTTCGGCGCGAGCTTGATGCCGGCCACGCCACCCCCGGCCCGACCCTGGGGCCGCACGAGCGAGGCGTTGAAGCGCAGCAGCTGCGCGTCGGTGGTGACCAGGAAGAGGTCCTCCTCGCCGGTGGCGAGCTCGACGGCCGAGACGACCTCGTCCTTGTCGTCGAGGCCGATGACCTCGAAGGCCTCCTTGGTCGGGTACTCGGGCCGCGTCCGCTTGACCACACCGGCCCGGGTGCCGAGCACGAGGCCGGGGGAGTCCTCCGACAGCGAGCACAGAGCGAGGACGCGCTCCTTCTTCTCCAGGTCGACGAACTCCGTGACCGGCGCCCCGCCCTGCAGGTGCGGGTGGGAGGCGGTGCCCGGCAGGGTCGGCAGGTCGAGCACCGGCAGCCGCAGCACGCGCCCGAGCGTGGTGACGACGCCGACCTCGCCGCGCGCCGTGGCGATGACCGCCGAGGCGACGACGTCGTGCCGGGAGCGGTCGGCGGTGCCCACGGCCGAGGAGCCCGAGCCCCCGGGCTCGGACCGGTCGAGGGTACGGGCCATCAGGCCCGAGGCCGAGAGGTAGACGAAGCACGGGTCGTCGGCGACCTCCAGCGGCACCGCTGCGGTCGAGGTCGCGCCGGAGGACTCCAGCAGCACCGTGCGCCGGGGGGTGCCGTAGGTCTTGGCCACCTCGGCGAGCTCGGTGGAGACGACCTTGCGGAGCTTGGTGTCGTCGCCGAGGATCTCCTCGAGCGCGGCGATGGTCTGCTGCAGCTCGTCACGCTCGCTCTCGAGCTCGATCGTGGAGAACTTCGTGAGCCGACGCAGGGGCATGTCGAGGATGTACGTCGCCTGCGGCTCGCTCAGGTCGAAGACCTGCATCAGCCGGGTGCGGGCGGTCGCGGCGTCGTCGGACCCCCGGATCAGGGCGATCACCTCGTCGATGTCGAGGATCGCGACGAGCAGGCCCTCGACCAGGTGCAGCCGGTCGGCGGCTTTCGCCCGCCGGAACTCCGAGCGGCGGCGTACGACCTCGAAACGGTGGTCGAGGAAGACCTGCAGCAGCTCGACGAGTCCCAGGGTGCGGGGCTGACCCTCCACGAGGGCGACGTTGTTGATGCCGAAGGTGTCCTCCAGCGGCGTCTGCTTGTAGAGCTGCTCGAGCAGCGCCTCGGGGTGGTAGCCGTTCTTCACCTCGATGACCAGCCGCAGCCCCTTCTCGCGGTCCGAGAGGTCTTTGACGTCGCTGATGCCGGTGAGCTTCTTGGCCTGCACCTGGGTCTTGATCTTCTCGATGACCTTCTCGGTGCCCACGGCGTACGGCAGCTCGGTCACCACGATGCCCTTGCGTCGCGGCGTCAACGACTCGATCTTGGCCGTGGCGCGCATGCGGAAGGTGCCGCGGCCGGTCTCGTACGCGTCGCGGATGCCGTCGAGGCCCACGATCTTGCCGCCCGTGGGGAGGTCGGGTCCGGGGACGAAGCGCATCAGGTCGGCGACGTCGGCCCGGGGGTGCGTGATCAGGTGCCGCAGCGCGGCGACGACCTCGACGAGGTTGTGCGGTGCCATGTTCGTCGCCATGCCGACGGCGATGCCCGTCGAACCGTTGACGACCAGGTGCGGGATCGCGGCGGGGAGCACCGAGGGCTCCATCTCGCGGGAGTCGTAGTTAGGTCGGAAGTCGACCGTGTCCTCCTCGATGGAGGCGGTCATCGACAGGGCGGCGGGCGCCATGCGGCACTCGGTGTAGCGCATCGCCGCGGGCGGGTCGTCGGGCGAGCCGAAGTTGCCGTGGCCGTCGATGGTCGGCAGACGCATCGCCCAGGGCTGCACGCAGCGCACGAGGGCGTCGTAGATGGCCCCGTCGCCGTGCGGGTGCAGCCGGCCCATGACCTCGCCGACCACACGGGCGGACTTCACGTGCCCACGGTCGGGCCGCAGGCTCATGTCGTTCATCGTGTAGAGGATCCGGCGCTGCACGGGCTTCAGACCGTCGCGGGCGTCGGGCAGCGCCCGGGAGTAGATGACGGAGTAGGCGTACTCCAGGAACGAGGAGCGCATCTCCTCACCGACGTCGGTGTCGAGGATGTGCTCCTCGAAGTCGTCCTCGGGCGGGGGAGCCTGCGTACGCCGTGCCATGTGGGCGATTCTCGCCGAGCCCCCGGCACCCGGCCCCGGCAGGGCCGGTCACCGGCGCGTCGCGTCCGTCCCGGGTAGATTGCGGGACGTGGCAGGCAGCACGGATCGGGACAGGTTGCGCGACACCCTGCCCCAACGCCCGGGGCAGGGGGACTACCCCGAGCACTGGGAGGCCGACGTCGTCCTCCGCGATGGCCGCACCGCCCACCTGCGCCCGATCGAGGGCGAGGACGAGGAGCGGTTCGTCGCGTTCTACGAGACGGTCTCCGAGCAGTCGAAGTACCTGCGCTTCTTCTCCTCGCGGCCGCGGCTCTCGGCGAAGGACGTGGAGCACTTCACCCACGTCGACCACGACAAGCGGGTCTGCTTCGTGATGACGCTGGCAGACCGGATCATCGGCGTGGGTCGCTACGAGACGGTCAAGCCGGGCGATGCCGAGGTCGCGTTCCTCGTCTCCGACGAGCACCACGGCCGCGGCATCGGGCAGCTGCTGCTCGAGCACCTGGCCCAGGCCGGCCGCGAGCGCGGCGTGCAGCGCTTCAGCGCCGAGGTGCTGCCGGAGAACGCGCGGATGCTGCGGGTGTTCCGTGAGGCGGGCTACAAGGTGGCCGGCGGCTACGACGACGGCCTCGTCACCGTCGAGTTCCCGATCGATCCGACCGAGACGGCGATCGGGGTGATGCTCGACCGGGAGCACCGCAGCGAGTCCTCCTCGATCCGGGCCTTCCTCAATGCCCGGTCCGTCGCGGTCGTCGGCGCCTCGCGACGTCAGCAGACGGTCGGGCAGGCGCTCGTACGCAACCTCGTGCAGAGCGACTTCCAGGGTCGCGTCTTCGTGGTCAACCCCGCCGCCGAGGCCGTCTCGGGCGTACCGGCCTACCCGACGGTCACCGACATCCCGCACGACGTCGACGTGGCGGTCGTCGCGGTCCCGGCCGACGCGGTCGCCGACGTCGTGCTCGACTGTGCCGCCAAGGGTGTGCACGGCCTGGTCGTGGTCTCCGCGGGCTTCGCCGAGACCGGTGAGGAGGGACGCAAGCGGCAGCGCCGCCTGGTCGGTCTCGCGCGCTCGTACGGCCTGCGGCTGATCGGCCCGAACGCACTCGGGGTCATCAACACCGCGGCGGACTCGCGCATGAACGCCTCGCTCTCGCCGCTGCTCCCGGACCGCGGTCGGGTCGGCTTCTTCTGCCAGTCCGGTGCGCTCGGCACGGCCATCCTCGAGAAGGTCCAGCGCCGTGGTCTGGGTCTGTCGACCTTCGTCTCGGCGGGCAACCGCGCGGACGTCTCCGGCAACGACCTGCTGCAGTACTGGGACGAGGACGACCACACCGAGGTCGTCCTGCTCTACCTGGAGTCGATCGGCAACCCGCGCAAGTTCTCCCGCATCGCCCGCCGGGTGAGCCGGCGCAAGCCGATCGTCGCGGTGCGCTCGGGTCGCGCGACGCAGGGCGTCCCGATGGGGCACGCGGTGCGTACGCTCTCGGCCCCCGGCGCCGCCGTGGACGCCATGTTCCGGCAGGCGGGGGTCATCCAGGTCGACACGCTCGACGAGATGTTCGACGTCGCCCAGCTGCTCGCCCACCAGCCGCTGCCGCGCGGTGAGCGGGTGGCGATCGTCGGCAACTCCGACGCCCTGGGCCTGCTCGCCGCCGACGCGGCGGTCTCGGTCGGCCTGCAGGTCACCCGCAACGGGCTGCTCGGCGCCGACGCCACGGCCGAGGACTTCGAGCTCGCGCTCGACGCGGCCATCGACGACGACGAGGTCGACGCGGTCGTGGCGGTGTACGTCTCCGCCCTCACCACCGTCGGCGACGAGGTCGCCGACGTGCTCGCCGCCGTGGGGGAGCAGTCCGACAAGCCGCTGGTCAGCACCTTCCTCGGCACCGAGGGCGTCCCCGAGCTGTTGCGCATCCCCGACGTGGGCCGTGGCCTCGCCGGTCGCGGGTCGGTGCCGTCCTACCCGGCGGTCGAGGCCGCCGTGCGGGCGCTCGCCGAGGTGGTGTCGTACGCCGCGTGGCTGCGCGAGACCGAGGACGACCCGGAGCCGGGCACGCAGGTCGCCGCCGAGGCCGCTGGGACCGACGAGACCGACGAGGAGGAGCGCGACGACGCGGTCGAGGTCGGGCGGCCGCCCGCGATGGAGGACGCACCGGACGTGCGCGGCGCCCAGCGTCTGGTCGCCCAGCTCCTCATCGACCATCCCGAGGGCCATGACCTCTCCGGCGACGAGCTGCGCGAGCTGCTGGAGTGCTACGAGGTCGAGCTCTGGCCCGCGCGCCCGGTCGGGTCGGTGCAGGAGGCGTGCGAGGCGGCCGACCAGCTCGGGTGGCCGGTGGTGCTCAAGGCCACCACGGAGCGGTTGCGGCAGACCCCTGACGCGAGCCACGTACGCCGCGACATCGAGGACCGCGACGAGCTCGCCGCGGCCTGGAAGACCCTGCTGGAGGCGCTGGACTCACCCGACGACCCCGCGTTCGTGGTGCAGCGTGGTGCCCGGCACGGGGTACCGGTCTCCATGGCGGCGACCGAGGACCCGCTGTTCGGCCCGGTGCTGTCGTTCGGCATCTCCGGTCCGCTGACCGACCTGCTCGGTGACCGGGTCTACCGCATCCCCCCGATGACCGAGCGGGACGCGGCGGCGATGGTGCGCGAGATCAAGGCCGCCCCGCTCCTGCACGGGTACCGCGGCTCGGAGACCGTCGACCTGTCCTCGGTCGAACGGCTGCTGCTGCGCATCGCCCAGCTGAAGAACGACGTGCCCGAGGTGCGCCACCTGGACCTGTCGCTGGTGCTGGTCTCCACGCTGGGCGCCGCGGTGCTGACGGCGCACGGACGGGTCGAGGAGGTGCCGGACCACCGCGCCGAGTGGTTCGCACGTCGTCTCTCCTCCATGCCCGGCGACGCCCTCGACGGGGTCGAGCAGCGCGGCTGACGGTCCCCGAGGGGCCACGTGCGAGGATGCGCCCATGGTGGAGTTCCGTGCCACGCGCAGCGACCGGTCCCGCGACCTGGTCCGCGCCATCGAGCAGACCGGCTTCTACCCCGAGATCGTGGCCGACGCGGTGGCCTCGGCGCTGGCGGGGGAGGAGGTCGTGGCCTTCCACGTGCACCACGAGCCGACCTTCGACCACGACGAGGTCCGCCGGCACCTCACCGTCGTGGTCCTGACCGGCGGACGCCTGATCGTCGCGCACACCGACGACCACGCCCCCGACGACCTGCTCCCCGAGCCGTACACGACGACGTCGACGGAGACCGTGCCGCTGGCCGAGGTGAAGTCGGTCGTGGTGAACCGCTACGTCGCGCAGCCCGAGCGCGCCGGGCGCGGCGTACGCCCCGAGGTCCGCGAGGCGGTGCTGACCGTGGGGTGGGGCATGGTCTCGCGCGTCGACCTGGAGCCCGCCGTGTGTGCGGACCCGGAGTGCACGGCCGACCACGGACTGTCGGGAACGCTCTCGGGTGACGACTTCTCGATCCGTGCGTCCGTCGCCGCCGACGGCCCCGACGCGGTGCCCTCGCTCCTCGACTTCGCCGAGCACCTGCAGCGGCTCACCCGTCGCGGCTGAGGTGGGCTGAGGGTGACCGGTCTCGACGCGCACGGCTTCAGGCTGCCCGCGTACGGCGGGGGTGCGCTCGCCGACGTGCTGCCGGCCGTCGTCGCGGCCGCGGGCGTGACCTCGCCCGACCTGCCCCGCACCTCCCTGGAGCTGCCGGACGGTGAGCACTGGGTGGTCGTGCTGGTCGACGGTCTCGGCATGCAGCTGCTGCAGGACCACCCGCGCGACGCGCCGTTCCTCACCGACGTGCTGGCCGCTGCGGGCTCGGCGACCGGGGGTGGGAGCGGCGGGACGGTCGTCCGTACGCTCACCGCCGGGGTGCCGTCCACGACCGCGACGAGCCTGACGTCGCTCGGCACGGGCCTGGTGCCGGGTCGCCACGGGGTGGTGGGCTACACCTCGCGGGTCCCCGGCACCGACACCCTGCTCAACGCCCTGAAGTGGGACGCCGACGTCGATCCTCACGACTGGCAGCCCCACCGCACCGCGCTCGGACTGGCTGCAGACGCGGGCATGCACGTCACCGTCGCCGACAAGCGGGAGTTCGCCGGTTCCGGCCTCTCGGTCGCGGCCTTCCGGGGAGCCCGCCGTCTCGACGCCGACGACGTCGACGAGCAGGTCGACGGCGCCTTGGCGGCGCACCGCGAGGCGGGTACCTCCCCGAGCCTGACGTACCTCTACCTCAACGACGTGGACCACACCGGCCACGGCAAGGGCGTCGACTCACCTGCGTGGCGCACCGCCCTGTCGGGCGTCGACGACACCCTCGACCGCCTGCGCGAGGAGCTGCCCGACCACGTACGCCTGCTGGTCACCGCCGACCACGGCATGCTGGACGTGCCCGTGGACCGACGCATCGAGGTGGGCGACCTGCCGGAGCTCTCGGACGGCGTACGCCGCCTCGGCGGCGAGGCACGACTGCGGCACCTCTACTGCGCCGAGGGGGCCGCCCACGACGTGGCCGAGACCTGGGCGGACACCCTGGGCGACCGCGCCGTGGTGCGGGTCCGCGAGGAGGTCGCGGACTGGTTCGGCGGCATCGACGAGGCGGTCACCGAGCGCATCGGCGACGTCGTCGTGGCGGCGCGGGACGACTGGGCCGTGCTCTCGGCGGAGCAGTTCCCGCTGGAGACGCGGATGGTCGGCTTCCACGGGTCGCTGACCCCGGTCGAGATGGACGTGCCCCTGGTGGTGTGCTGAGTGGCCGAGCTGCAGTTCTTCACCGGCACGATGGACTCCGGCAAGTCGACCCTGGCGCTGCAGACCAACCACAACCACGCCGTCCGCGGTCGGGTGGGGCGCATCTTCACGGCGAAGGACCGGGCCGGCACCGGGTCGTTGTCCTCACGGCTGGGACTGCAGGTCGCGGCCACGGAGGTCGACGACGACTTCGACTTCCTGGCCCACGTCGTCGAGGCCCTCACCGGTGGCGCGCGCCTGGACTACCTGGTCTGCGACGAGGCCCAGTTCTACAGCCCGGCCCAGGTCGACCAGCTCGCGCGGGTCGTCGACGAGCTCGACGTCGACGTCTTCTGCTTCGGCATCCTCACCGACTTCCGCACCCGGTTGTTCCCGGGGGCGGCCCGCCTGGTCGAGCTGGCCGACCGTGTCCGGCGGTTGCAGGTGGAGACCCTGTGCTGGTGCGGCCGCACCGGCACCCACAACGCGCGGACGGTCGCCGGGGCGATGGTCACCGAGGGCGAGACGGTGGTGGTGGGCGACGTCGCCGGCGAGGCGGCGGGCGAGGCTCCGGCCGGGGAGGTGGCGTACGAGGTGCTGTGCCGGCGCCACCACCGCCGCGGTCTCACCGCCGCGCGGGCTCACGCCGCGGCCCAGGCCGAACCGCTGCCGTTCGGCTGAGCGCGGCGAGGATTCAGCAGGCGTCACCGCGGGGCACGCTCCGGTCATGGGACAGCACCTGATCTCCGTCGACGAGTTCCTCTCAGCGATCCTCACCGGACCTCCGGGAGAGGTGACCGTGCTCGACGTGAGGTACGCGCTCGGTGTCGAGGACGGACACGCGGAGTACCTCGCCGGCCACGTGCCCGGAGCGGCGTACGTCGACCTGGAGACCGCCTTGGCGGCCGACCCCGCCCCTGGCGGGGAGGGCGGGCGTCATCCGCTGCCCGACCCTGACCGGTTCCTTCCCGCGATGCGCGCGGCAGGTGTGCGCTCCGACGTGCCGGTCGTGGTCTACGACGACTGGAACAACGCCTCGGCTGCCCGTTGCTGGTGGCTGCTGCGGCACTACGGGCATGACAACGTCCGCGTGCTCGACGGGGGGTGGCAGGCCTGGAAGGACGCCGGCGCGGCGGTCGAGGAGGGGGAGCCCAGCATCGAGGAGGGCGACTTCGAGGTGGGAGAGCCCCGCTTGGCGGTGGTCGGCGCCGAGGAGGCCGAGGCGTACGCGGCGGAGGGCAAGCTCGTCGACGTGCGACCCGCCGAGCGGTTCCGGGGCGAGGGCACGAGCCCCGACCCGGTGGCGGGCCATGTGCCGGGCGCGGTGAACGTGCCGCTCGGCGAGCACCTGGACGCCGGACTCGTCGATCTCGACGTCGTCGAGGACTATCCCGAGGGTGACGTCGCGGTCATGTGCGGCTCCGGTGTCACCGCGACGCTCGGGATCCTCACCCTGATGGAGTCCGGGCGGGACGCCGCGTTGTACGCAGGCTCCTTCAGCGACTGGATCGCCGATACCGACCGTGAGGTCACGACCGGCGCGTGATCACCAGTGCACGCCCTTCATCAGGCGTGCCAGCAGCATCTGCTCGTTGGTCGGGTCGGTCTTGTCGCCCCGGGCGGCGGCCGAGTCGGGGAACACCTGGTACGCCAGGTGCAGGATGCGGAAGGTCAGCTTCGGGCTGACCGTGCCGGCCACGGCGCCGAGGTTGCCCAGGGCCGTGTTGATCTGGTGTGGCTTGTCGACCATCGCCTTCACGACCATCTCGGCCGCCTGCGAGGGGCTGATGGTGGGGAAGCGGTCGTAGATCTTCGTCGGCGCGATCATGGGCGTCCGCACCAGGGGCATGTGGATGGTGGTGAAGCTGATGCCGTCGCCGACCAGCTCGGAGCTCACGACGTTGCTCCAGGAGTCCAGCGCCGACTTCGAGGCGACGTACGCGCTGAACCGCGGCGGGTTGGTCTGGACGCCGATCGAGGAGACGTTCACGACGTGGCCGCCGGACTCGGTCATCGCCGGCATCAGCCCCATCACGAGGCGGATCGCGCCGAAGTAGTTGAGCTGCATCGTGCGCTCGAAGTCGTGGAAGCGGTCGACGCTCAGCTTCAGCGACCGTCTGATCGAGCGTCCGGCGTTGTTGATGACGAAGTCGACGCGCTTCTGCTCACGGCACACCTGCTCGCACATCGAGTCGATGGCGTCCATGTCGGAGAGGTCGCAGGGATAGATGAAGGCGGCGCCCCCGTCGGCCTCGATCTCGGCCTGGAGGTCCTCGAGCTTGTCCTTGCCGCGCGCCACGAGCAACGGGATCGCTCCCGCCTTCGCGACCTTCACGGCCGTGACGAGGCCGATGCCCGAGGAGGCGCCGGTGATGAGCACGGTCTTGCCCTGCAGGGCGCCCACGACCTTCTTGTCGCGTCGGATGGAGTCGTCGAGGAACTCCTCCCAGTACTGGAACAGCGCGTCGGCGGAGGCCTCGAGATCGGGGACGCTGATGCCCGAGCCGTTGAGCGCCTTCTGGGTCCGTGAGGAGACCATCAGGGCCGAGAACGAGGAATGGGCGACGACCTCGGGCGGGATGCCGAGCCGCCCGACCGTCTCGCGCAGGGCGAGCTGGGCCGGAGCCGAGGCGACCGCCCTGCGCAGCAGGCGGCTGGGCTGCACGGCCCTGGGCAGCAGGCCGTCGGGCAGCAGACCGGTGACCTTGCGGTCGATGGGGGTCGCGAACCGGGGCGCGTGAGCGGCGTCGGCGAAGGTGTTGACCACCTCGACGACCGGCTGCGGGTCGGGGTTGACCAGGTGGAACGCGCGCCCGTCCAGGCCGGGTTGGTGCGCCAGCCACGCCATGGCGGAGGCGACGTAGTCGACCGTGACGACGTTGGTGTCGCCGAGGTCGACGCCGACGAGCGGCGTCCAGCTGGGCAGGGTGTCGCGCATCCGCTTGAGGAACGGGAAGAAGTAGTACGGCCCGTCGACCTTGTCCATCTGTCCGGTCTCGGAGTGCCCGACGATCACCGAAGGGCGGTAGACGCGCCAGGTGAGGTCCGAGCGGCGTACGAGCTGCTCGGCGTCGAACTTGGTGCGGTGGTAGGGCGAGGAGAAGCCCTGCCCCTCGTCGAACATCGACTCGTCGAACATGCCGCGGTAGTCGCCGGCCACGGCCACGGAGGAGACGTGGTGGAAGCACCGCACGTCCAGCTTGGCCGCCAGGTCCAGCGCGTGACGGGTGCCCTCGACGTTCATCGCCTGGTTGACGGCGTCGTCGGCGGTCATGTCGTAGACGGCGGCGACGTGGAAGAAGTGGGTCACGTCGTCACGGTGGGCTGTGGCCCACTGGTGCGAGACACCCAGGTCGTCCTGGGTCAGATCACCCTCGACCGGTACGACGCGCGCGTCATCACCCCAGGTGCGCCGCACCTGGTCGAGCTTGTGCCGGGAGGACGGGCGGACGAGGACGAACACCTCGCCGTCGTGGTGGTCCAGCAGCTCCTGCACGAGGAAGCGGCCCAGGAATCCGGTGGCACCCGTCACGAAGTACGACATGGACGAAGGCTAGAGGGACGCCGGGGCCCTGGCGACCGCTCGGCTCAACTTGAGGCCAAGTGGTCCGGCCCGACGCCGGCGTCAGTCCCGGCGCTCGTCCTCGCGGTCGTCGACCTGCTCGTCGACCTGCGCGTCGGGGGTTCCCTCGGCGAGCGGCGCCCCCTCGGTGGGACCGCCGAACATGATCTCGTCCCAGCTCGGGATGGCCGCCCGTCCGCGGCGGCGGCCAGGCTTCGCTGCCGGGGCGTCCTGCGAGGCGTCGGCGGGCTCACCGAACAGCACGTCCTGCGTCGGCTCCGGTGCGGGATCCGGCGTGGGCGCGGGCGCCGGTGCGGGTGTCGGCTCGGGACCCGGCTGCTCGAGCCAGGACGGGGCGTCGACGTCGTCGCGCCAGCCGGTGGCGGAGCCTGTCGCGGGACTCGTCGAGGCCCGTGGTGTCGCAGGTGCGGCCTGTCCTCCGGTGACCATGGCGATCGCGTCGTCACCGAGGGCGAGCTGATCGTCGTCCGACGCCTCGGGTGCCTCGGGTGTCTCGGCGGGGTCGGGGATCTGTGCGGGCGCGTCGACGCCGGAGGCGGGCGCGACCTCGGCCGGGGGACCGGACAGGTCGCCGTCGCGCACGGCGCGCAGCGTCTGCTCCGCCGGGGCGGGCGGCAGCGGGATCTCACCGTCGGCCGAGGACTGCGGTGCCGGGCTGTCACCGTCGCCGGGGGCGGCGTCATCCGCGGTGGTGCGGGCGAGGCCGGGCCGGTGGTCGAGCTCACCGGTGAGCCAACGGGCGAGGTCGTCCTCGGCGACGACGTAGCGGCCGGCGATGTCGTGGGTGAACGTGGCCGTGCGCGCGACGCCGTCGAGGGGCAGCTCGGCCACGACGGCCCACGTACGGTCGGGGCGACGCCAGGCGTCCCAGTTCACGGCGGAGGCGTCGAGCGCGGAGGCGCGCAGCCGGGTCTCGACGAGGTCGGAGAGCACGCCGGCGCTGGTGCCCCCGGGCGTACGGACCGACGCCGCCTGGGCGAGCCCGGCGAGGTGGGCTCGTTCGGCGAGCACCGGGCCGGCGTACACGAGCACCTTCTCCAGCGTCGTCTGGGCGGCGGTCGCGACGTCCTCCGGTGTCTCCCCGGCCCGGATCCTCGACTGGATCTCGCGGGGCGGCAGCTGACTGGTCATCAGGTCGATCCTCCGGATCGCGACGGGGCCTCGGCGTGGGCTCCGGTGAGCCTACTGGTCAGCCGGGGGCGCGAAGGTGGCACCGACACGCGGGGAGATGGGCGTGTCGGGCAGCGATCCTGCGACCCGGCCGGGGCTTCCCGCCTGCCGTGACACCTGGGCCGCCAGGGCCCCGAGCGCCATGGCGACGACGGGCACCGCGTACGCCGCGCTCACCCCGAGCTCCTCGACCACCAGGCCCGCGAGGGCCGCCCCGGACGCGACGCCCACGGCCAACCCGGTGTGGGCGACCGCGAGCGACTCGGTCAGACGGTCCCGCGGGGCGCCTGCCTCGACGGCGGACACCATCGCGATCAGCGTGGGTGCGACGGCCAGCCCGACGAGCAGGAGGAGCCCGGCCATGAGGGTCAGGGTGGGCACGAAGGGCAGGGGCAGCACCACCAGCGCGAAGGCGGCGGTGAAGCGGCGCATGCGGGTGGCTGCGTCCACGGTCCACGACACCAGCCCGGTGGCGACGCCGGCGACCAGGCTGGCCCCGGCCCACAGGGCGAGCAGCAGCCCGGCGGCGGACTGGTTCGCGCGCTCGTCGGCGAAGGCCACCGTGGCGACCTCCATGCCACCGAAGAGGACGCCCAGGCCGATCGCGACGCCGGTGGCGGGCAGCAGGCTCCGCCACGCCAGCGGTGCGACCGGGCCCACGCTGTCGTCCGTGAGCCGCACCGGCGGCTGGGTCGCGCGCAGCCGCGAGAAGCCGAGGGTCCCGACGAGCGCCACCACGGCTGCGGTGAGAAGGCCCGCGGTCGGGTGCACCGTCGTGGCCAGCACGGTCACCAGCACCGGACCGACGACGAACGCCGACTCGTCGGCGACGCCCTCCAGGGCGTACGCCGTGTCCTTCTCGGCGGTCCGGTCGGCGAGCAGGAAGCTCCAGCGGGCGCGGACGGCCGACCCGACCTGCGGGAACGTCGCACCGCCGAGCGCCGCGAGCACCAGCAGCAGCGCCAGCGGTGCCCCCGACGTGGTGGCGACGACCAGGCCGACCAGGCTCAGGTTCGAGACCACTGTGGCAGGCACCAGCACGGCCGCCTGGCCGAAGCGGTCCAGCAGCCGGCCCTGCACCAACGCCAGGGCCCCCTCGCTCAGCACGAACGCGGCCGTCACCAGGCCGGCCAGGGCGTAGGAGCCGCGGACGCCTTCGACCAGCAGCACGATGCCGAGCCCGATCATCGCCATCGGGGCCCGGGCCAGGAGTCCGGTGAGGAAGAACGAGCGCGCCCCGGCATGGGCGAGCACCCGTCGGTAGGGCATCAGCACCTCCGCAGGCTAGCGCCGGCTCGGGCACGGTCCGGGCACGACTCGGGCACGGTGCGGGTGCCCTCGGACGGTGTCACCTCGGGCGGCGGCAACTACGATCGGGACATGCCCGCTCCCGAGGACACGAGCCCGTACGACGCCCTCCTGCTGGTCTCCTTCGGCGGGCCGGAGAAGCAGGAGGACGTGCTCCCGTTCCTGCAGAACGTCACCCGCGGCCGGGGAATCCCCGACGCCCGGCTGGAGGAGGTCGGGGAGCACTACCGGCTCTTCGGCGGTCGTTCCCCGATCAACGACCAGAACCGCGCGCTGCTCGCCGCGATCCGCGAGGACCTCGCCGCCCACGACATCGACCTGCCGGTCTACTGGGGCAACCGCAACTGGGATCCCTACCTGGACGACGTGCTGGCCCAGATGCACGCCGACGGGGTGCGCCGGGCCGCCTGCTTCGTCACGAGCGCCTACTCCTCCTACTCGGGCTGCCGGCAGTACCGCGAGAACCTCGCCGATGCCCAGCTCGTGCTCGCGGGTCACGAGAAGGGGGACGCCGAGGCGTACGAGCAGGTGCTGGCACGGGTCGCCGCGGGGGAGCTGCCGCGCCTGGACAAGCTGCGGCACTACTACAACCACCCCGGCTACGTCGCAGCCGTCGGCGACGCGGTGCTCGCCGCGCTGGCCGACCTGGCGGAGGCCGAGAGGCAGGGTGCGCACCTGGTCTTCGTGACGCACTCGATCCCCGAGTCGATGGACGCGGCCGCCGGGCCGCCGGAGCAGGGCGGCCACGCGTACACGGCGCAGCACGCCGAGCTCGCCCGCCTGGTCACCGACCGCGTCGCCCAGGAGACCGGCACGACGCACCCGCATCAGCTGGTGTTCTGCTCGCGCTCGGGCCCGCCGCACGTGCCGTGGCTCGAGCCCGACGTCAACGACCACCTCGAGGCACTGCACGCCGAGGGCGCGACAGCGGCCGTCGTGGTGCCGTTCGGCTTCGTCTCCGACCACATGGAGGTCATCTACGACCTCGACACCGAGGCGGCGGAGACCGCGGAGCGTCTGGGCCTGCCGTTCCGGCGCGCGGCGACCGCTGGGGTGGACCCGCGCTTCGTCGCCCTCGTCCGCGACCTGCTGCTGGAGCGCGCGGCCGCGGAGCGGTCCCACCACGTGGAGCGGGCGGTCTCCGGCCCGGGCTCGGCCTGCTGGGACGTCTGTCCCGCGGGCTGCTGTCTCAACGCGCGGGCGCCGGAGCGGCCCGCGGCCTCGGGCAGCGACCTCCCGGCGCAGCGGGAGCTGCGGTCGGCGACGTGACCGCGCACCACCCCGAGGCCGACCTGCTGCGGGCCGTCGCCGTCGACGTGGCGCGCGAGGCCGCGGCGTACGTCGCCCGCTCGCGTGCCTCGAGCGGTCCGGAGGTGACCGCGACCAAGTCCTCGGCCACCGACGTCGTCACCCGGGTCGACACCGACACCGAGCGGCTGGTGCGGCGACTGCTCTCGGTGCGCCGCGCCGGCGACACGCTGCTCGGCGAGGAGGGCGGTGAGGAGCCCCTCGTGGAGGGGAGCCCAGCGGCGACGCGGACGTCGGTGCGGTGGATCGTCGACCCCATCGACGGCACGGTGAACTTCCTCTACGGCATCCCCCAGTATGCGGTCTCGGTCGCCGCCGAGGTCGACGGCGTCGTGGTCGCAGGAGCCGTGCACGACGTCACACGCGACGAGAGCTGGTCGGCGGCGAAGGACCGGGGGGCGAGCCTCGACGGGGCGCCGCTGGCGGTGCGGGCGGTGCCGCCGCTGGCCGAGAGCCTGGTGCTCACCGGCTTCTCCTACGACCCCCGTACGCGGGCCCTGCAGGGCAGCGCGGTCGCGCAGCTGCTGCCGCGCGTGCGCGACATCCGCCGGATGGGGTCGGCCGCGCTCGACATCTGCGCGGTGGCCGCCGGTCGTGCGGACGCGTACGTCGAGGAGGGTCCGCAGCTGTGGGACCACGCCGCGGCCGGCCTCATCGCCACCGAGGCGGGTGCCCGGCTGTCGCTGCTCGAGGGCGCCGGGGGAGCGACCCTGGTGCTGGTCGTCCCCGAGGACGGCCACGACGCCGTGCTCGAGGTCGTCTCGACCTGCGGATTCCTGGCTGGCCCGGTGCGGCCGACCACTCGCTGACCTGCGACGACGTCGCCGGGTGTCCGCTCTCACACCCGTGCGGGGGGCGCGGTGGAGTAGGTGGCTTGCAGGGCGGAATAGGGTGCGGGGCGTCGGTCGTTGGACCGGCTGCCCGAGGGCACGCGTCAGGGCTGTGCCGGGCCCGACGCCCACGCACGAGAAGGACGAGGATGGCTACCGACTACGACGCTCCGCGCAAGAACGACGACGAGAACGAGGAGAGCATCGAGGAGCTGAAGGCTCGTCGTCACGACAAGAACTCCGGCAAGGTCGACGAGGACGAGGTCGAGGCCGCAGAGTCCTTCGAGCTGCCCGGTGCCGACCTCTCCCACGAGGAGCTGGCCGTCGAGGTCAAGCCCCGACAGGTCGACGAGTTCACCTGCATGAGCTGCTTCCTGGTGCACCACCGGTCACAGCTGGCCGACGAGGCCAAGATGATCTGCTACGACTGCGCCTGAGAACGACCCCCGACGACGGAGGCCGCCCACCGAGCCGGTGGGCGGCCTCTGCTGCGTCGTACGCCGGGCCTACGCCACGAGCGCGGGCGGGTGACGGTGTGCGGGTGGCTCAGTCCTTCTCGAGCCCGGGGGGCAGGTGACCGGTCGAGCGGGTGTAGTAGACCGCGGCCCGACGAGCGGCGAGCATGCGCGCGACCTGCACCAGGGCGCCGGAGAAGACGGCCCAGGCCACGGCCTCGTTCATGGAGACGTCCGGGTCGGCCGGGTTCGCCGGCGGCTCCTTGCTGGTGGCGGCGGACCAGGTCGACGCGATGGCCTTGCGGGCGACGATGCCGGCGAGGATCGTCGAGACCGTCGACATCAGGCTCCACGACTTCGAGCTCTTGGCCATGGGTTCCTCTCGTGCGTGACCGGACGGCCTCGCGGGGGTGAAGGGGGGTGGACGGGTGTCCGACCGGGTGGACGTGGGCGGCCCCTACCCGGCGGGGGGCGCACCATGCGATCCGGCGACCGGTCCAGTCTGTCGGGCCTCGCGCAGGGCCGCGACCAGCTGCTCGGGATGGCGTGTCGAGACCAGCCAGTACGGCGTCGGGTCGCGCGGGTCGGCGAGGTGCACGCGGACCGCCTGCTTCAGCCAACCCCGCAGCACCAGGAAGGCGCGCGCATCGGCCTCGCGCCCCGCGACCGCCCGGGTGCGCTCGCGGTCGAGCTGCTCGACCGAGGTGATGACGTGCACGGGCAGCCGACCGCGTCCGGCGAGGAGGTCGCCTTCCCCGGGGCCGTGCGTACGCACCTCGACGATGGCGCTGCCGAACCACACCATGCCGCCGTACACGATCGCGGAGGCCACGACCGTCACGACCAGGGCGCCGGCGAAGGGCAGCGCGACGACGACGGCGAGGAAGACGCTCGCGACGAACATCGTGCCCTGCACCCACCAGCGCAGCGGCACGGCGAGCCGTTCGCGGTACAGCGTGGTGGGGCCCTCGGGGGCCGACGGTGCGGACACGACCCCAGGATCCCACCCGCGGCCAGGCACGGGAGTCGGAGGGGTCGGGGCGACCGAGGTCACGACCGGCTGGCTCTAGGGTCAGGAGCGTGAACGGACCCGAGGCCCGCCCCGTCGTCGAGGTGCAGCGCCTGGATCCCGTCGCGCCGTTGCCCACGTACGCCCACCACGGTGACGCCGGAGCCGACCTGGTCACCACGGAGGACGTGGTGCTGGAGCCGGGGGAGAGGGCGCTGGTGCCGACCGGGTTGGCGATCGCGCTGCCGGAGGGGTACGTCGGGCTGGTGCACCCGCGCTCGGGCCTGGCGCTGCGCCTCGGGCTGAGCATCGTGAACACGCCGGGCACGGTCGACGCGGGGTACCGCGGCGAGGTCAAGGTGCTGCTGGTCAACACCGACGCCCGGGAGGCGGTCCGGCTCGCCCGGGGCGACCGCATCGCCCAGCTGGTCGTGCAGGAGGTGGCGTACGCCAGGTTCGTCGAGGTCGAGACCCTTCCGGCGGCCGATCGCGGCGCCGGGGGTTACGGTTCTACCGGGGGCCACGCAGGTCTGTGAGGCCCGCCCCGCCGAGGCCAGGAGAGACGAGTGAGATTCCGCCGCAAGGCAGACGAGACAGCCGACGTGCCCGCGTCCGAGACCGGTGTCGCCGAGGACACGAGCGACTCTGCGGACGCCGTGACGGTGCCGGCGGACACCCCCTCCGCCACGGCCTCTGCGGCCGGTGCTGCACGCACGGGCCCGTGGGACGTCGACGAGGACCACTCCGTGGACATCGCGCGCACCGTCGACCTCGGGTCGCTGATGATCGCGCCCCTCGACGGTCTCGACATCCGCCTGCAGGTCGACGAGGAGAACCAGCAGATCGCCTCGGTGCTGCTGGCGAACGAGGAGGGCGCCGTCGAGCTGCGCCCCTTCGCGGCGCCGCGCAGCGGCGGCCTCTGGGAGGAGATCCGGCCCGGGGTGGTCGAGGAGGTCACCCGGTTGGGCGGCAAGAGCGAGGAGACCGAGGGCCCGCACGGGACCGAGCTGCGGGTCGTCATCCCGCTGAAGGCGCCCGACGGTCAGCAGGTCGTGCAGCCCTCCCGGGTCTTCGGCATCGAGGGTCCGCGGTGGATGGTGCGGGCCACGATGCTGGGCCGGCCCGCCGTGGAGGTCGCCGAGGACGCCGCGTGGTGGGACGCGCTCTCCCACGTGGTCGTGGTGCGAGGCAACGACGCGATGGCCCCCGGTGACCCGCTGCCGCTGACGATGCCGCCCGGCGCTTTCAGCGACGACCCCGAGGGTCTGGCCGAGGCGCAGGCGGAGATGCAACAGCGCTCCGGCGGGACACAGGGGTCCTGACATGGGGCGGGACACGACGGAGCGCAGCGGCCGCGGTCGGTTGCGGCGCTCGCTGAACCGCTGGGCCAGCAGCGAGCAGGCCCACGACCGCGACCTGCTCCGCGAGACGCGTGCGTCGGGCTGCTGCCCGATCGAGGAGGCGGACGAGCGCTCCCGGCTGGAGCTGCACGGCACGCTCCGCACCGTCACCCTGCGGCCGCGCGGCGGCACCCCGGCGCTCGAGGCCGAGCTGTACGACGGCACGGGCTCGATCACCCTGGTCTTCCTCGGGCGTCGCCGCATCGGCGGCATCGAGCCGGGCCGCGCCCTGACGGTGTGCGGACGCGTCGGTCACGCCGCGGAGGGCCCGGTCATGTACAACCCTCGCTACGAGTTCACCGCGTGACGGAGCCCTCGTCCGAGCGCGAGCTGCCCGAGAAGCCAGGGCAGCCGACCCCGCTCACGGTCGAGGAGGTCGTGCGCTCGCAGCTGAGCGACGCCCTCGGCGGTCGGCGCGGCATGGTCGAGGCGGCGGTGCCGACGGCGACCTTCACGGTGCTGTTCCTGCTGCTCGACGAGATCCGTACGCCCCTGCTGGTCAGCGTCGGCATCGCCGTGGTGCTGCTCGTGATCAGGGTGGTGCAGCGCAGCCCGGTGCAGTTCGTGGTCAACGCGCTCGTGGGCATCGGCATCGGGGCGTTCTTCGCCTACCGCGCGTTGGCCGGTGGCGGGGACGCCGACGACGCGGCGCTCGCGTACTTCCTGCCGGGCATCCTCTACAACGCCGCGTACGCGGGCGTCTTCGCGCTGTCGGTGGTCGTCGGGTGGCCCGCCCTCGGCTTCGTCGTGGGGTCGGTCACCGGGGACGCCACCGCGTGGCGCTCGGACCCGGCCGTCGTCCGCCTGTGCGCACGGCTGACGTGGTTGCTGGCGCTGCCGTGCGTCGTCCGCGTCGTGGTGCAGGCGCCGCTGTGGCTCGCGGGCAGCAACGAGTGGGCCGACCCGCAGACGATGATCGCGCTGCTGGGTGCCAGCAAGATCGTGATGGGGTGGCCGCTGCAGATCGCCGCCCTGGCCGGGATGGCCTGGCTGCTGAGCCGCAACCGCACCGCGTACACCCCGGCGTGACCGGGGCGCGGACTAGTTGGGGCTCAGGAGCTCCTTGAGCTCCGCCTCCCGGTCCTCCTTGGCGACGAACAGCAGCTCGTCGCCCGCCTCGATCGCCTGGTCGTCGTCGGGCTCGTAGACCTGGCCGTCGCGCAGGATCGTGCACAGCGACGTGTTCTCGGGCCAGGGGACGAGGCCGAGGGCGGTGCCGACGTACGGGCTCTCGGCGGGGATCGTGAGCTCGACCAGGTTGGTGTTGGACTGGTGGAAGGTGAAGAGGCGTACGACGTCGCCGACGGCGACGGCCTCCTCCACCAGGGCCGACATGATGCGCGGGGTGGAGACCGAGACGTCGACGCCCCAGGCCTCGGTGAAGAGCCACTCGTTGTCGGGGTGGTTCACGCGGCCCACGGTGCGGGGCACGGCGAACTCGGTCTTCGCCAGCAGCGAGGTGACGAGGTTGACCTTGTCGTCGCCGGTGGCGGCGATGACGACGTCGCAGTCCTGCAGCTGGGCCTCCTCGAGGGAGGACATCTCGCAGGAGTCCGCGAGCAGCCACTCGGCGCCGGGCACGCGGGCGGGCTTGATGGCGCGGGCGTCCTTGTCCACGAGCAGCACCTGGTGGCCGTTCTCGATGAGCTCGGCGGCGATGGAGCGGCCGACGGCCCCCGCTCCGGCGATGGCGACGCGCATCAGTCCCCTTCCGGTCCGGACTCGAGTGCCGACCAGACGCCGGCGGCGTCCTCCTCGCGCATGACGAGGTGCAGGCGGTCGCCCTCCTGCAGCACGGTCTCGCGGGTGGGCAGCATGCCCCGGCCGAGTCGGTCGATCCAGGCGATGCGGGAGCGCGACTCGGACTGGAAGGTGATGCTGCGGCCCCCGACCCACGCGTCGGGCACCTCGACGGTGTCGATGCGGATGGTGCCGGAGGGGTCGAGGTAGTCGGGCTCGTCGCCGGCGGGGAGGATGCGACGCATCACCTGGTCGGCGGTCCACCGCACGGTGGCGACGGTGGTGATGCCGAGCCGCTCGTACACCTCGGCGCGGCCGGGGTCGTAGATGCGGGCGACGACGTTCTCGATGCCGAACTGCTCGCGCGCGACACGGGCGGCGATGATGTTGGAGTTGTCGCCGCTGGAGACGGCGCAGAAGGCGCCGGCGTCGTGGATGCCGGCGTCGCGCAGCACCTTGCGGTCGAAGCCGACCCCGGTGACCTTGGTGCCGGCGAACTCGGGCCCGAGCCGCCGGAACGAGTCGGGGTTGGAGTCGACGACCGCGACGGTGTGGTCCCGCTGCTCGAGGCTGCGCGCGAGGGTGGAGCCCACCCGGCCGCAGCCCATGATGACGACGTGCACGGGTGCGACGCTACTACCCGCGGTGGCGGCGGTGGTGGTCTCCCGCGCGCCTGACCAGGCGTAGCCTTTGCGGCGTGGGGATGACCGACGTCGGCAAACGACTGCTGATCGGGCGCAAGCTGAGGTCGAGCCAGCTGGGGGAGACCCTGCTGCCGAAGCGGGTGGCGCTGCCGGTCTTCGCCTCCGACGCGCTCTCGAGCGTGGCGTACGCGCCGGACGAGATCTTCTTGATGCTCAGCGCGGCGGGCGCGTCCGCGTACGTCTTCAGCTGGCAGATCGGCATCGCCGTGGCGGTGGTGATGGCGGCGGTCATCGCCTCCTACCGCCAGACCGTGCACGCCTACCCCTCCGGCGGCGGTGACTACGAGGTCGCCAGCGTCAACCTGGGGCGTACGGCGGGCACGACGGTCGCGAGCGCGCTGCTGATCGACTACGTGCTGACCGTGGCGGTGTCGATCTCGGCCGGCGTGCAGAACGCCGCGGCGGCGCTGCCGTTCATCTCTGGACGCGAGGGGCTGATCGCGGCGGTGGTCGTCTTCGTGCTGGCGGCGATCAACCTGCGCGGGGTGCGCGAGTCGGGCACGGCGTTCGCGATCCCGACGTACGGGTTCATGGTCGCGGTCTTCGGCATGGCCGCCTTCGGGTTCCTGCGCCTGACGTTCGGGGAGCTGCCGGCCTCGGAGTCCGCGGACTACATCATCGTGCCGACCGAGGGCTACGGCGAGGAGATCACGCAGGTCGGGCTGATCTTCCTGCTGGCCCGAGCCTTCTCCTCGGGCTGTGCGGCGCTGACCGGTGTCGAGGCCATCAGCAACGGCGTACCCGCGTTCCGCAAGCCGAAGTCGCGCAACGCCGCGACCACGCTGCTGCTGCTCGGAATGATCGCGATCACGATGATCATGAGCGTCATCATCCTGGCCCGCGAGGTCGCGGTGAACTACGTGGACCCGCTGGAGATCGAGCGGCTGCGCCAGGCCGACGGGTCGCCGCTGCCGGACGGGTACGACCAGCACACCGTGCTGGCACAGATCGCGCTGGCGGTCTTCGACGGGTTCCCGCCGGGCTTCTACTTCGTGATCACGATGACCGGCGTCATCCTCGTGCTCGCGGCCAACACGGCCTTCAACGGCTTCCCGGTGCTGGCCTCGATCCTCGCCCGCGACGGGTTCCTGCCGCGCCAGCTCGCCTCGCGCGGCGACCGACTGGCGTACTCCAACGGCATCCTGATCCTCGCCGCGATGGCTGCGGCCTTCGTCCTCGCCTTCGACGCGGAGACCACCCGGCTCATCCAGCTCTACATCGTCGGTGTCTTCGTCTCCTTCACGTTGTCGCAGCTCGGGATGATCAGGCACTGGACGCGCGAGATGCCCTCGGCCGAGCCTGCGGCGCGGCGCCGCATGATGCGCAGTCGCGCGATCAACACCTTCGGCCTGATCATGACGGCGACGGTGCTCGTGGTCGTGCTCATCACCAAGTTCCTGCTGGGCGCCTGGATCACGCTGGTGGTGATGGCGGTGTTCTTTATGGGCATGCGCAGCATCCGCCGCCACTACGACGCCGTGAGCGAGGAGCTGACGATCACCGAGGTCGACCAGCACCTGCCCACGCGGGTGCACGCGGTCGTGCTGGTCTCGAAGCTGCACCGCCCGACCATGCGGGCGCTGGCGTACGCGAAGGCCTCCCGCCCCAACATCCTCGAGGCCGTCTACGTCTCCACCGACGCCGCCGAGACCGACCGCCTCACCGGGGAGTGGGACGCCCGCGGCATCCAGGCGCCGCTGAAGATCCTCTACTCGCCCTACCGCGAGATCATCCGTCCGATCGTCGACTACACGGCCTCGATCCGGGAGGCGAACCCGCGCGGCGTGGTGGCGGTCTACTTGCCCGAGTACGTCGTTGGCCACTGGTACGAGCAGCTGCTGCACAACCAGACGGCGCTGCGCCTGAAGGCCCGTCTGCTGTTCAGCCCCGGCATCATGGTGATCTCGGTGCCGTTCCAGCTGCAGTCCTCCGCGGCCGCGGTGGAGCGCGACGCACGCGACGAGCTGCGGCCGCGGCCGGGGGACCTGCGCCGGGGCCGCGTGGTCGACAACCCGCAGGCGCGGGCGGAGATCCGGGCGCAGCGCAAGCAGGTCTCCCGCATCTACGACTCCACCCGCGACGAGGACTGAGGGGTGGCAGGGCAGCGCAGCAGGGGCCGCGACGGGGCGCGCACCAGGCAGAGCCGGGGCGACTCCCTGGTCGGCACCGAGTGGGAGGTCGAAGTGGGCGCCGTCGCGCACGGCGGGCACTGCGTCGCGCGGCACGAGGGCCGGGTGCTGTTCGTGCGGCACACGCTGCCCGGTGAGCGGGTCCGCGTACGCGTCACCGAGGGCGACACCGGGTCGAGCTTCCTGCGGGCGGACGCCGTCGAGGTGCTCGAGCCGTCTCCGGACCGGGTCGAGCCGCCCTGCCCGTACGCCGGCGTCTGCGGTGGCTGCGACTTCCAGCACGCGACGCTGGACGCCCAGCGTCGGCTCAAGGCGGCCGTGGTCGCCGAACAGCTCCAGCGTGTGGCCGGGCTGTCCTGGGACGTGCAGGTCGAGGAGGTGCCCGGGGCACCGGACGGCCTGGGCTGGCGGACGCGGGTGCAGTACGCGGTGGGCCGTGACGGACGCGCCGGGCTGCGGCAGCACCGTTCGCGCGAGCTCGTGGTGCTGACCGAGGAGCTGGGGCCCTGCCGTATCGCGCACCCCGACGCGCCCGCGGTGCACGAGCGACCCTGGCGGCGTACGACCGCGCTGGAGACCGTCGTGTCCGCCACCGGTGAGACGGCCCGCGTCCGTCATCCCGTCGACCGGCGCGAACGCGTGCGCGTCGAGGGCCCCCGCCGCCTGACCGAGCGGGTGGCGCTCCCGTCCGGAGACCACGACTTCGAGGTCTCGACGCGCTCGTTCTGGCAGGTGCACCCCGGCGCGCCGGTCACCCTGGCGAGCGTCGTGGCCGAGCTGGCGGGCGTACGCCAGGGCGAGACGGTGCTCGACCTGTACGCCGGCGCCGGTCTGCTGAGCGTCGAGCTCGCCCGCGCCGCGGGCAGCACGGGCTGGCTCGTCGCGGTCGAGGGCGACGGACGCGCGGCGGCGTCCGCGCGACGCAACCTGCCGACCGCGACCGTCGTCGCGGCCGACGTCGAGAAGGCGCTCGGCGACGGCTCGGTGCCCCCCGACGCCGACGTCGTCGTGCTCGACCCGCCGCGCACGGGTGCTCGCCGCGCCGTGGTCGAGGAGGTCCTCGCCCGCTCGCCGCGAGCGGTCGTCCACGTGGCCTGCGACCCGGGAGCCCTGGCGCGCGACGTCGCGCTGTACGCCGAGCACGGCTACCGGGTGGAGGTCCTACGGGCCTTCGACCTCTTCCCGATGACCCAGCACGTGGAGTGCGTGGCGCGGCTGGTGCCCGGCTCCTGAGAGGGGCGCCGTCCGAGGCCTATCCTCGGCGGAATGCGCCTGATCTCGGCCGTCCTCGGGTTCGTCCTGCGCAAGGCCGGTCTGTTCGTGGGCCTGGTGCTCTCGCTGTTCCTGGTGGTGCTGATCGTCTCGGCCCTGGTGCCGGCGCTGCAGCAGGCGCGGGCCGACCAGCAGCGTCTGACCGAGGTGTCCCAGGAGCGGAGAGCCCTGGAGGCCGACGTCGCCCGGCTCGAGCGTGCGTACGCGGAGGGGCAGCAGCAGGCGGTGGCGACCCTGACCGCGGGTGTGACGCGCGAGGTCGCGGCGGCCCGGCGTCAGGTGACCGGTCTGCGCTCGCGGGTGGCGGGACTGAGGTCGGCGGAGGGGGAGGTCTGCGGGTTCCTCACGTCGCTCCCCGAGAAGATCCTGCCCGGCCCCGACCCGTGCGACCTGGCGCAGCAGAGGGTGCGGGCTGCGCAGCGCGCCCTCACGACGTTCGAGGGGAATCTGGACTCGGCCCAGCAGGACCTCGCCGTCCTCACCGACCCGACCCTCACGAACGAGCAGAAGCTGGCCCGGATAGACGGCGAGGAGAGCCGCGCGGACCTGCTGCGTGAGATCGAGAACGCGCGCGCGGACCTGGGTCGCGTACGGAGCGTGCAGGCGGGTCTGCAGGAGAGTCAGGACTCCGCCGCGGGCTGGGTCGTACGGCAGTGGGCGGCCTCGTGGCGCTGGTTGGCACTGATCGCGGCGGCGGTGCTGGTGGCCCCGCTGCTGTTCCGCACCCTCGCCTACTACGTCCTGATGCCCCTCGTGCAGCGCTCGCACCGCCCCATCCACCTGGCGGAGGGCCGGCCCGCTCCCGAGGCGACGCTGCGCACGTCGACGGCCGTACGCACGCTGGTGGTGCCGCTGACCGAGGACGAGGTGCTCTCGGCCCGCTCGGAGCACGTACGCCCGGTGCAGGGGAGCCGGATCTCGAGCCGGATCCTGTACGACTGGGGCTCGCCGTTCGTGAGCTTCGCCGCGGGCCTGTTCGGGCTGAGCCGCATCAGTGCGGAGGGCGAGCCGACCGAGGCCTCGCTCGCTCCGCCGGACGACCCCGACGCCTACCTCATGCGCGTGGACTTCGCCGATCACCCGGGCATCTCGATGCACCCGAGACACGTCGTGGCGGTGATCGGGGCGCCGGAGGTGACCACGCGATGGCGGTGGGGGCTGCAGGCGCTGGCCACGGGGCAGGTGCGCCACATCCTCTTCGCGGGCACCGGCAGCCTCATCGTGCAGGGCTCGGGGGACGTGCAGGCCACCAGTCCCGGTCATCGGCCCACGCGCATGGACCAGGACCTGCTGATGGGCTTCGACTCCCGGTTGCTCGCCGGGGTGTCCCGGACCGACGTCTTCTGGCCGTACCTGTGGGGCAAACGGCCGCTGGTGGACCGCAGGTTCACCGGCGAGGAGGTCTTCTTCTGGCAGAAGTCCGTGGGCGAGGACCAGGCCAATCCTCTGGTCCGGACGTTCAACTCCTTCTTCTCCGCGGTCGGCAAGGTGCTCGGCTTCTGACGAGCCCGGACCGGGCGGGCCGTCCGCGCCGATAGGGTGGCGTACGGAGCGTCGCCATCGTGTCGCGACCCGGTCCCGGAGGCTTAGGTGCCACGTCAGTGGGCAGGGGGCGCATGACGCGCGACGCGCCACGCAGGCGGTCGGTATCGGCCGCACGGGACCACGTGAGGAGACGCCGATGGCGGGCAGCACCAACAGCTTCGGAGCGAAGAAGGACCTCGATGTCGACGGCACGACGTACGAGATCTTCGACATCAACGCCGTGGCGGGTGACGGCCTCGACGTCGAGTCGCTGCCGTACTCGCTGAAGGTGCTGCTGGAGAACCTGCTCCGCACCGAGGACGCCGAGAACACGACCGCCGAGGACATCAAGGCGATCGCCGCCTGGGACCCGGCGAAGGAGCCCGAGCAGGAGATCCAGTTCACGCCGTCCCGCGTGGTCATGCAGGACTTCACCGGCGTGCCCTGCATCGTCGACCTCGCCGTCATGCGCGAGGCCTTCGCGGAGCTGGGCGGCGACCCCGACCGCATCAACCCGATCGCGCCTGCCGAGCTGGTCATCGACCACTCGGTGCAGATCGACGTCTTCGGCACCCCTGAGGCGTTCGAGCGCAACGTCGAGATCGAGTACGAGCGCAACCGCGAGCGCTACCAGTTCCTCCGCTGGGGCCAGGGCGCCTTCAGCGACTTCAAGGTCGTGCCGCCCGGCACCGGCATCGTGCACCAGGTCAACATCGAGCACCTGGCCCGCGTGACGTTCTCCCGCGAGATCGACGGCGTGCTGCAGGCCTACCCCGACACCCTGGTCGGCACCGACTCCCACACCACCATGGTCAACGGCATCGGCGTCCTGGGCTGGGGCGTCGGCGGCATCGAGGCCGAGGCCGGCATGCTCGGGCAGCCGGTCTCGATGCTCATCCCGCAGGTCGTCGGCTTCAAGCTGACCGGCGAGCTGACCGAGGGTGCCACCGCGACCGACCTCGTGCTCACGGTGACCGAGATGCTGCGCGACCACGGGGTCGTCGGCAAGTTCGTGGAGTTCTACGGCGAGGGCTGCGCCAAGCTGCCGGTGGCCAACCGCGTGACGATCGGCAACATGAGCCCCGAGTTCGGCTCGACGGCGGCGATGTTCCCGGTGGACGACCAGACGATCGAGTACCTCCGCCTGACCGGCCGCACCGACCACCAGCTCGCGCTGGTCGAGGCGTACGCCAAGGAGCAGGGCATGTGGCTGGACCCGGCCAGCGAGCCGCGGTTCTCCTCCACGCTCGAGCTCGACCTCGCCTCCGTGGTCCCCTCGATCGCCGGACCGACCCGCCCGCAGGACCGCATCGCCGTGACCGCCGCGAAGTCGTCCTTCCGCGGCTCGCTGCCGGACTTCTGCAACGGCGACGACCACAGCGAGAAGGGCTACGACCAGGCGGTCGCCGGCACCTTCCCCGCCTCCGACGCCGCCGCGAGCGGGGGCACCGAGGCGGCCGAGCCGCCGGCGCACGGCGGCAAGAAGGCCGAGGGCCGTCCGTCGAACCCGCAGGAGATCACGATCGACGGCGAGACCGTCCACGTGGACCACGGCCACGTCGCGATCGCGTCCATCACCTCCTGCACCAACACCTCGAACCCCTCGGTGATGATCGGCGCCGCCCTGCTGGCGAAGAACGCGGTCGAGAAGGGCCTGCAGCGTCGCCCCTGGGTCAAGACCAGCCTCGCGCCCGGCTCCCAGGTCGTCACCGGCTACTTCGAGAAGGCCGGCCTCCAGCCGTACCTCGACAAGCTCGGCTTCAACCTCGTCGGCTACGGGTGCACCACCTGCATCGGCAACTCCGGCCCGATCATCCCCGAGGTCAGCGAGGCCGTGAACGAGGCCGACCTGGCGGTCGTCTCGGTGCTGAGCGGCAACCGCAACTTCGAGGGTCGCATCAGCCCCGACGTGAAGATGAACTACCTGGCGTCCCCGCCGCTGGTGGTGGCGTACGCGCTCGCCGGCTCGATGGACGTCGACATCTTCGAGGAGCCCCTAGGCGCCGGCAGCGACGGTGAGCCGGTCTACCTCAAGGACATCTGGCCGTCGCTGGAGGAGATCGACCGCATCATCGGCGAGACCATCTCCTCGGAGATGTTCGTCGAGGACTACGCCGACGTCTTTGAGGGCGACGAGAAGTGGAAGTCGCTCCCGACGCCCGAAGGCAAGATCTTCGAGTGGGACGAGGACTCCACCTACGTACGCCGCCCCACGTTCTTCGAGGACATGGGCGCCGAGCCCGAGCCGATGCAGGACATCAGCGGCGCCCGGGTGCTGCTGAAGCTCGGCGACTCGGTCACCACCGACCACATCTCGCCCGCCGGCGCCATCAAGAAGGACAGCCCTGCCGGTCGCTACCTGCAGGACAAGGGCGTCGAGCACCGCGACTTCAACTCCTACGGCTCGCGCCGCGGCAACCACGAGGTCATGGTGCGCGGCACGTTCGCGAACATCCGGCTGCGCAACCAGCTGGCGCCGGGCACCGAGGGCGGCTGGACGCGCGACTTCACCCAGGGTGAGGGCGAGGACGCCCCGGTGACCTCGGTGTACGACGCGGCCACGAACTACATGGAGGCCGGCACCCCGCTGGTCGTCCTGGCCGGCAAGGAGTACGGCACCGGCTCCAGCCGTGACTGGGCCGCCAAGGGCACCCTGCTGCTGGGCGTGAAGGCTGTCATCGCGACGTCGTACGAGCGCATCCACCGCTCGAACCTCATCGGCATGGGCGTGCTGCCGCTGCAGTTCCCCGAGGGCGAGGACCACGAGTCGCTCGGCCTGACCGGTGAGGAGGAGATCTCGATCTCTGGCATCGACGGCTTCAACGACGGCATGCCGCGGACGCTGACCGTGAAGGCGGGCGACGTCGAGTTCGAGGCCAAGGTGCGCATCGACACCCCCGGTGAGGCGGCGTACTACCGCAACGGCGGCATCCTGCAGTACGTGCTGCGCTCGCTGCGCGGCACCGTCTGAGCGACCACCGCTTCGACGCCCCGGTCTCAGCCGAGACCGGGGCGTCGCTGTGTGCGGCCCCGCCCCTCGTGACGATCGTTGCCTCCTACAATCGAGGCGTGCGGAGTCGCGTCGAGGTCCCGGAGTGAGCCTCCCGGCGGAACCCACCTCGGTCCTCCTCGTCCTCGCGGTCGCGGTGCTCGTCGGCGCGACGGTGCAGAGCCTCGTCGGGCTCGGTCTCGGGCTGGTCGCCGCACCGATCACGGCACTCGCGGCACCTGAGCTGGTGCCGGTGCTCCCGATCACCCTCGCGATGCTGCTGCCGGTGGCGACGCTGGCCCGGGAACGGGCGGACATCGACTGGCGAGCGCTGGCGTGGCTGGTGCCCTCGCGCGTTCCCGGCACCGTGGTCGGGGTGGCCGTGGTGGCGCTCGTGGGCCCGCGGGTCATCGGGATCGCCGTCGCCGTGATGGTGCTGGTGGCGGTCACCGCCACGGCGTACGCGCCCAGGTTGCCCATCACCCCGACCACCCTGATCGGCGCCGGCCTCGCATCCGGCGTCGCAGGAACCGCCACCTCGATCGGCGGTCCACCGACGGCATTGCTGCTGCAGCACCGTCCCGCACGGCAGCTGCGCACCACCCTCGCGGTGTTCTTCCTCGTCGGCGCGGTGATGAGCCTGGTCGGACTGTGGCTCAGTGGCGAGCTCGAGGTGTCGCACCTGTTCCTGGCCCTGGTGATGGCGCCGCTGCTGCTGGTGGGGGAGTTCGCCGGGCGGCGGCTGCGGCCGGTCCTGCCGACGCGGGCGAGTCGTCGTGCCGTGCTGGCGGTGTGCGGGCTGTCGGCGCTGGTGCTGCTGGTCAGGTCGCTGAGCGGCTGAGCGGGCCGTCTCGAAACCACACACCTCCCGACGGGCTCCGAACGCGTAGAGGAGGGTGAGAGCCTGTGTCCGGCAGGCGTGACACCTCGGGGTGAGAGATGAGCACGAAGACGACGAGACTGCGTGAGGCAGTCGAGCGCTTCGCGGACGCACCGCCAGCGGGAGCTGAGCCGTCGCGCACGCCGCCGGCGGAGCTGATGCGTACGCTCCGCCGACGTCAGCGCAGGAGGCGGACGCTGCCCGCGTACGTGCCGGCTCTTGCTGCCGCCGCATCGGTGATCGCCGTCGTGGTCGGGCTCGTCGCGGGCCTCCCGGTGCTACTCACGGGGGACGACCGCGCAGCGGTGACTGGGCAGACGAGCCAGGACCTGCCGGCGCCCGAGAAGCTCGTCGGAGCCATCCCCGACCGCGTCGAGGAGCCCGGGCGGTGGATCGACGTCGACCCGGCGCCGGGCGTGGCTGCTGCGGTCGTCGGCGGCAGTGAGGGGCCGAGCAGGCTGCCGTGGGGGACAGGGGAGCCGGGCGTCGCTGTCGTGTCTGCGAGGACTGGTGCCTACACCTGGTTGGAGCTGCCTCTGCCCGAGGGTCGCGACGTCGACGTCCGTGGGGGCGACGTGAGTCTGTCGCCGACCGGGAGGTTCCTCGCCTACTGGGCTGCCGCCGACGGCGTCCCGGGCCCGTACTCGCGCTTCGTCGTGCGTGATCTGGTCACCGGCACGGAACGGAGCTGGCGGCCCGAGGACCAGCCCGGTGGGATCCAATTCTTCGAGACAAGCTGGGTGGGCGCAGAGAAGGCGCTCGTCACCTTCTCGCGGAGCGTCGGCGATGGCGAGGGCGAAGCCGGCGTACCGGTCGTCTTCGACGCGGTCTCCGGCGCAGTCCGTCAGGTCGGGGGCACGGAGCTCGCTCGGTCCATCCGGACCGGTTTCAGCGTGCCGGGGAATCCTCTCGTGGCTGCCCGCGGCGACGGCGCCTCGGCCAGGCTCGTGGAGTTCGCTCTCGACGGGGCGATCATCGGTCGCTATCGGCAGCCGCTCCCCACCGGGGGCCTGCTGGGCGCGATGACCATCTCACCCTCCCGTACGAGCATCGTGTCGATCGAGGTCAACAACCCTGACCCGCGCCTCGAGATCCTGCACCGCGCGGGCGTCGAACCGTACGAGCCCGGCGACGCGGAGCAGGCGGACGTCGGGATCGACGATGCCGAGCGCGAGGGCGAGATCGTCGAGACCGAGCCGTCGGCCGCCTTGCTGTCGCTGATCGGGTGGCGCGACGATCGGCACGTTCTCGCGGAAGCCGCCGCCGACAGGGGGGCGGACGCGTCCACCAGCGCTGCGTATCGCGTCTTGAGCGTGGACGTGCGGACGGGCAGGTCGCAGTCGCTCACCCAGGTGCGGGCCGACGCCACGTTCGCCAGCGACCTGTGGGCGCGACCGACGCTTTCCCGCGACGTCGACGCGTCACCCAGCGGGCCCTACCGGGTCGTCGGAGGCGTGCTCGTGCTCGTCGTGGGAGTCGTGGCGATCCGGTTCGCTCGGCGCCGACGGGCCGGGGGTGGCCGATGACGGACGCGGCCTCGCCTTCCTCCGCGCCCGACCTCGAGTCCTTCGTGCGCGACAGGTGGCAGGCGCTCCTCAAGCACGGGGCCATGCTCACCGGCTCCCACCTCGACGGTGAGGATCTCGTGCAGAGCGCGCTGCTCAAGGTCGCGCCGCGCTGGCACCGGATGCAGGGCGACCCGGAGGCGTACGTACGCCGCGTCATGGTGACCACGAACATCTCGCGGTGGCGACGGCATCGCGGGCGGGAGGTCTTGGCTGCCGACCCGACGTCCGGGCGCGAAGGCGCTGCTGCGGGGCCCGAGACGGCGGAATGGGACGTCGGGCCTGCGCTGCGGAGGCTGACGCCGCGACAGCGCACGGTGCTGGTGCTGCGCTTCGTCGAGGACCGCAGCATCGCCGAGACCGCAGACCTCACGGGCATGCGGGAGGGGACGGTGAAGTCCACGACCCGGGAGGCGCTGGCAGCGGTGCGCCGCCTGGCTCCCCATCTGCTCGACGTTGACCCCGCCATCTCGACAGGCAGTTCTCCGAGATCCGTGGCCTCACGACGCCAGTGAGTCAGAACTGCATGTCGAAGTGGCGGCAGACCCCTCCGAAGAGGCCGTCTCGCGCGTGTTCATGGTGAAAGGCTCGGCGCACGCCGCGAGCCAGAGATCCTCGGAGGCACCATGAGCCCATCCCACCCGCGTCTGGCCGACCACGTCCGGGCGTACGCCGACGGCGTCGAGGTCAGCCCGCCGCCGGCGGACCTGTTGCAGCGAGCGACAGGTGCACGTAGCGGTGGTCCGGCCCGCCTGCGTCCCACCTGGCAGCCGGCGCTGCTCGCGGCTACGAGCGTCCTCGTGATCCTGGCGCTGGTCATCGGTGGGATGGGAGCGCTGCTCGGTGACCGTGGTGGTGACGCCGTGGGGACCGAGGAGGCGCGGAGCGGCGAGGCGGCGATCCCGAATCGGCTCGAGGTGCCGTCGCCGTGGTTGCCGGTCGACGAGACGCCGGGGCGGGCAGCGGTCGTCCTGGCGGGTGAGCACAAGACGCTCACGTCGACGTCACGTGAGGGGGTGTTCGTCGTGTCGGCGACGACCGGGGAGTACACGTGGCTGCCGCTCGCGGACCTCGCCGATCCTCGTGTGCATTTCCGTGCCGACGGTAAGCCCTTCGCTTTGTCGCCTGACGGGTCGCTTCTGGCGTACTGGCAAGTGGTCGGCAGCGACGCGTCACCCGTGACGTCGCTCCAGATCGTGGACCTGCGAACAGGTCGGCGTCAGCCGGCGCCGATGCCGGGGGCGACGACGACGCCGAGCCTGCTCTCGTGGGTGGGTGACTCGACGATCGCCTACGTCACCGTCGACTGGAGCGCGACGAGTCCCGACGTCAGTGGCCGTGGCACCGTCGGGATGTCGGTCCGAGCTGTCCGATGGCCCACGATGAAGGGATTCGGTCCGGACACGTATTCACCCGGCTTGCCGGTCCGGGCAATAGCGACGTCCGACGGGGTCACTTACATCTCCACCGACGCCGACGGACGACGTCTCCGCCCATCGATCATCACCCGCGGCGCCGGGACTGACGAGGAGAAGGCTCAACTGCTCGTTCCCGACGGTGCCTCGGTGGAGAGCGCACGCATCGGGTCGCCTGTGTTCATCGGGATAGTCGTCGCGGCGATCGACGGCTCTCGCCTAGAACTTCGGAAGCCGTCGCGTGGTCTGCCGGGTGATCCGGCGGTCGTCACGCTCGACGGGACCGTCGTCAGGGAGTTGCTTGCAGTCGAGACAACGCAGTCGGTGATCGTCCGAGACGAGCGAGGCGGCAAGTCGCGCGTGGTGCGCTTGCCGTTCAGCATCCAGTTCGGAGGCGGGCCGCAGCAAAAGATTCTGATCCGAGGCCCCGGGACGACGCCGCAGACGACTGATGAGAGCGGCGTCTCTACGCCCCCGTCGTACGCGTCGGATCTCTGGGCCGTCCCGACGGTGACGCGTCCCGCGCCGGAGACACCGACGAGTCCGCGCCTGGTCGCCGGCCTTGGGGCAGGAGTCATCGGCCTGGTGCTCGCAGTCGGCCTGCTCCTGCTCAGGCGTCGTCGTGCCTGAGGCTGGGCGCGACAGCGTCGAGGAGTTCGTCCGCCATCGCTGGGAGGCGCTCGTCCGCTACGCCGTCATGCACACCGGCGACGTCGCCACCGCCGAGGACGTGGTGCAGTCGGTACTGGAGAAGGTGATTCCCCGCTGGCACGGCCTGACCGGCGACCGGGAGGCGTACGTACGCCGCGCGATCGTGACGACGAACATCTCGCGGTGGCGGCGGACACGACGCGAGCACCCGGCCGACGATCCGTCGCGGAGCCGGGCCGAGCCAATGACCGGCGGACCTGAAGGGGTCGAGTGGGACGTACGCGATGCGTTGAGCCAACTCACCCGCACACAGCGCACCGTGCTGGTGCTCCGCTACGTCGAGGACCTCACCGAGCGAGAGACCGCGGAACTCACCGGCATGCGGCTGGGCACCGTGAAGTCGACGGCGCGCGAGGCGCTGGCAGCCGTACGCCGCGTCGCGCCGCACCTGCTCGACGACGGTAGAGCTCCCAGTGACGCTGAGGCTGAGGAGCGGAGGCTCACGCAGCCGCAGCGTCACTGGGAGCGCATGCGCTAGCGGTCAGCTCACTTCTTCAGGAACTCCACGACCGCGTTGTTCCACTCCTCGGCGTGGCTGACGTTCACGCCGTGGGGCGCGCCCTCGATGAGCACGAGCTCGGCGCCGTCGACCTGCTCGTGGGTGCGCTTGCCGGACCCCTCGAAGGGCACGACGCCGTCGCTGTCGCCGTGGATGACGAGCGTGGGCTTGGTGATCTTGTCGAGGTCCTTGCGGAAGTCGGTCGTCGCCCAGGCCTCCATCGTGCCGAGCACGGCCTCCTGGCGACCCTGGCCGCACAGCTCCTTGGCCTTGCTGACCTCGTCCTCGGAGACCTTCAGCTCACCGTCTGCGGAGTAGAAGTCGTTGACGAAGCCGGCCATGAAGTTCTCGCGGTCGTTCTTCACGCCGTCCTCGAACTGCCCGGCGAGCTCGTCGTCGACCGGACCCTCGGGGTTGTCGTCGCCCTTGTAGAGGTACGGCGGCACCGCGGAGGCGAAGACGAGCGAGTGGATCTTGTCCTCGCCGTGGTTGCCGACGTAGCGGGCGACCTCGCCGCCGCCCATGGAGAAGCCGACCAGGGTGACGTCGCTCAGCGACAGACTGTCGATGATCTCGTCGAGGTCCTTGGCCAGCGTGTCGTAGTCGTAGTCGCCCTCGGGCTTCTCCGACCGACCGAAGCCACGACGGTCGTACGCGATGGTGCGGAAGCCGGCGTTCTTGATGGCGTCGACGTTGTGGCCCCAGGCCTCGGCGCTCAGCGGCCAGCCGTGGATGAGGATCACGGGACGGCCATCGCCGCCGGAGTCCTCGACGTGAAGCGTGGTGGAGGTGTTGACATCGGCCATGAGGTGTCCTCTCGTCGACGGCACGCGGTGAGGGCGATCCGTTGTCGGATCCGAGGCGCCGGCGGCGTGCCGTCGCGGCGCACTCGTCGCATGCCCGGGGCCGACGGCGTACGAAACGCTGTCGACTCCATGGCGCGCAATCTGTCGCAACCGGACCGGAGCCTGTCGGGAGCTTGTCGGATCAGGGCGGTTTGACGTCGAACCGGACGTGACGGGCGGCGTCAGGTCGAGCGGGGCGGGTAGTCGTCAGGCATGGACTCCGAACTGCAGCAGTACCGCACCGGCGGCTCCGACGTCGTCATGGACATCACGCGCGACCTCGCCTCGTACGTGCAGGGTCGTGGCGACGGCCTCGCCCACGTCTTCGTACCGCACGCGACGGCCGGCATCGCCATCATCGAGACCGGCGCCGGGTCCGACGACGACCTGCTCTCCGCGCTGGAGGACCTGCTGCCCGCCGACGGCAGGTGGAAGCACCAGCACGGCACGCCGGGCCACGGTCGTTCGCACGTGATGCCGGGGCTGATCCCGCCGTACGCCTCCATCCCCGTGGTCGAGGGTCGGCTCGCGCTCGGCACGTGGCAGAGCGTGTGCCTGGTGGACCTCAACGTCGACAACCATGAGCGCGAGGTCAGGTTCAGCTTCTTGGCGGGCTGAGAGTCCACCTGGTGTCGAACGCATGTTCGAAGCGTCGCGTACGCTCCGTGCATGCCCGACCGTCTCGTCGCTCCTCCGGGGTGGCCGCACCAGGTGCGACCGCCCGACGCGCCGGACTGGGAGCGCACGGCTGTGGCTTGGCTGCTCGACATCTGTCCGCCGGAGTACCGCACGATCCCGGTGCTCCGTCGCCACGACGTGGTGCTGGCCCGGTTTGCTGCGATCCACGTCCAGGGGTGTCTCGTCGCGACGAAGCGAGGACTGTCCGAGGCACGCGGTGAGCTGCGCGACGTCGCGCACCCCGATGTCATCGACGCGGCCGTCGAGACGTGGCTGGCCGAGGAGGCTCGCCTGACCGGCGTACGCCGCGCCGTCGCCCTGGTCGAGGAGGCGCTGCGCGGCAAGCGGTTCGTGGCACGACTGTGAAGCAGCGCGGAGGATTTCGCAGGAAGGCCCAACCAGATCGGAGCCGCCTGCGTGGAGAGGGGTGAGGATCGACCAGGAGGACCCATGACCCACCCCGACACCACCGCGTTGCGCGTCGCGCTCGAGCGCGAGGCCGCGCCGGCCCCGGCACCAGGAGCCGGCCTCGAAGTCGACGACCTGTGGCGCCGCGGCACGCGTCGGCGCCGGTTGCGCCAGACCGTCGCCGGCGGAGCAGTCGCAGCGATGGCGGTGGGCATGGCCGGCATCGGATTCCTGGTCGTGGACGGCGCGCCGTCGACCGGCGTCGCGGACGGCTTCGACCGCGCACCGGGTATCCCGGCCTCGGTCGAGCAGCCGGCGCCGCGTACTCCGGTCCTCGACGGTGAAGGTCTCGCCGGACTGGCAGATGCGTCCGCTGACGGAGTGCGCGTCGCGATGCTGGGCGAGGCCACCATCACCACCGACAGCGAGAGCGGCCCGGCCCCCCTGCCGTGGCAGGTGGGCACCGAGTACGACGCTTCCTGGGTGTACGCGCTGACGACCGACGGGACGTACCGGTTCCTCGACCTCAGGTCGTCCGCACTCGATGTTTCCTCGACGGCGCTGGCGACCGACGGCACGGCCGTCGCACGCCTGTCCCTCTTCTCGGACTCCGGCTCGACGGCCCCCGACGGCTGCCGGAGCAGCAACGCCCCGCTCCTGACGTACGAGACGGTCGATCGCGACCTGAGGGGAGCCCAGGTGGGTCGAGGCGGACGCCAATGGACCATCTGCGACAGCAGCCTCGCCTGGTCCGGCGACGGACGCGCAGTGAGCCTGCTGCTCACCGAGCTCGACGATCAGCCGGCCCTGTACGTCGACCGCCACCAGGTGTCCGACTCCATGGCGATCCGAAAGATCGACCAGGCGTCCGACATCGTGGTCGGACGTTCCCCCGCGGGAGTTCTGTGGACCCGTGACGACGTGGTGCATCAGTGGGAGTTCCGCGAGGGCGTCCGCGACGTCGGTCCTGCCGAGGGTGCCCGGCAGGTCGTGGTCGCTCCCTTCGCCCCGCAGGCCGTCGGCGTCACCGACGACGGCTCGTTGCGCACCACGGCGTGGCCCCCGACCGACGGCTCCTGGTCGACCGTGCCCGGTCCTGCCGTGGCCCAGGTCGTCGGGTGGGTCGGCGGTGACGCCGTCGTGGTTCAGGAGCGAGATGCAGACTCGCTGACCGTGCGCAGCCTCGACGGGTCGAGCAGGCCCTACGGCGCCGACCTGCCCCCTGAGGTGGTCGACCACGCCTCGACGGCGCTGGCCGTCGAACTGCTCGACCGTCCGCTCGGACCCGCGGCCCAGGCGCCGTCGTACTGGTACCGCGCCCCGGCGGTGCGAACGACGGCCGTGCTCGGACTCGTCGGCGCGGTCATCGCGAGCCTCGTCTGGCTGGGTGTAAGCACCCAGCGACAGCGAGCGAGCCGGGGAACGACTTCCGACGACTGGTGGGACGGCGATGCGCGCTGACCTCCGCGAGTCCTTCGGCGCCTACGTCACCGCCCGGCGCGACCACCTGCTCCGTACCGCCTACCTGCTGTGCGGCGACCACGCGCAGGCCGAGGACCTCGTGCAGGCCGCGCTGGTCTCTGCGGCGTCGCGGTGGTCCCGTCTCGCTGATGACCCCGAGGCGTACGTGCGACGTTCGATCGTCAATCAGCACGTGTCCTGGTGGCGTCGGCACCGGGGACGCACGTGCACCGTGGCAGAGGTTCCCGGCACCGCGCACGCTGCCGGCGGCCAGGACGAGACGCAACGGATCGAGGACTCGCTCTCCCTTGCCGCGGCTCTGTCAGCGCTCGCTCCGCGCCAGCGGGCCGTGGTCGTGCTGCGCTTCTTCGAGGACCTCGACGTCGCAGCCACCGCCGAGGCTCTCGGCTGCTCCACCGGCACCGTGAAGTCGCAGACCTCGGACGCGCTCCGGCGCCTGCGGTCGCTGCTGCCCGCGCTGGCCCCCGAGCTGGTGCCCGAGCCAAAGGGGCGCACCTGAGCCCGACTGTGTTCCGATGGGTGCATGAGCTCGCGAGCCAGGACCGTGATGATCACCGGAGCGACCGACGGCATCGGCCGGCTCGCCGCGCTGCGCCTCGCCGAGGAGGGTCACGAGCTGCTGCTGCACGGCCGCAGCGCGCGCAAGCTCGCCGCGGTCGAGTCCGAGGTGGAGGAGGCCGGTGCCAGCTCGGTGACCACGTTGCGCGCGGATCTGTCCTCGCTCGCCGCCGTCAGCGACCTGGCCGTCCTGCTCGAGACCCAGCTCGACGCCGACGACGGTGCCTCGCTGGACGCGATCGTGCACAACGCCGGCGTCTACGGCGCCGAGGACCCGCGCACCGCCGACGGGCTGGACGTGCGCTTCGTGGTCAACACCCTCGCGCCCTACCTCCTCACGCGTCGGCTCGGGCCGTTCCTCGGCGCCGGATCCCGCGTGGTGTCGGTCGCCTCGGCCGCGCAGAGCACCGTCGACCTGGCTGCACTCCGCGGCGAGCTGCAGCTGTCCGACGGCGCGGCGTACGCCCAGAGCAAGCTGGCCATGACCATGTGGACCCTGCACCTGTCCGCCGAGAGCAGCCCGGGGCCGAAGCCTGCGTACGTCGCCCTCAACCCGAGCTCGCTCATGGCCACCAAGATGGTCGCCGACGCGTTCGGCCTGAGCGGCTCGAGCGCCAACGACCCGGACCGCGGCGCCCGCATCCTGCAGCAGGCCGCGGTCGGCGAGGAGTTCGGTGAGGCCGACGGAGCCTGGTTCGACGGCGATGCGGGCCAGGCGGGTGAGTTCGCCGAGCCGCACGCCGACGCGCGGGACGCGGACCTCCGCCGCGAGCTGGTCGCCGCGATGGACGAGCTGCTCAGCGACCACGTGCGCTCGTGACGGAGCCCGTACGCCTCGCGGTGGTCCTGCTGGTCGACCCCCACGGCCGGCTGCTCCTGCAGGAGCGGGACTCCGGCGCTCCGATCGCGCCGGACTGCTGGAGTCTCTGCGGCGGCCATGTCGAAGCCGGGGAGGACGACGAGACGGCGGCCCACCGGGAGCTCGCGGAGGAGACCGGTCTCACCGATCAGCTCCTCCGGCACTGGCGCACCGTCGTGCTCGAGGACGTGGATGGCCGCGACCGACCCAGCCGGTTCTCGGTGTGGGTCGCCCCGACGACCGCGACCGACGACGACATCGTGCTGGGGGAGGGCCGTCAGATCGTCTTCGTCGACCCGCACGAGATTGCGACGCTGACGACATCCGAGTCCGGCGGCATCATCCTGGAGGAGTTCCTCGCCTCGGCGGAGCGTCCGCAGCTGCAGCGTGAGGCCGCACGCCTGCCGCCCGAGCTGCCGAACGCCTGAGACCGTGACCTGACTGTGACCGAACCTTCTTGGGGCGTGCAGCGTGAGAAGAGGTGAACCCCGAGAAGGAGGGCTCGTGAGCCAGCCCGAAGATCTCCCCGCGCACCTGTCCGACGACCTGGACGCCACGGCGGGCGCCGTGCACCCGTCCGCGCCTCCCGACGGTCTGTGGCAGCAGGGGCGACGACGCCGGCGTACGCGTCATGTCGCCGCCGGCATCGGCGCCGTGGCAGCCGCCATCGCCCTGGTGCTGCCCGCGGCCGCGGTGGTCGGGGTCGGATCCGACGAGGGGGTCGACCCGGCCGGCACCTCCGACACCGAGCGCTCGGCACCGGCGATCCCGGACACGCTCTACCCGGTGCCCGACGAGGCACCCGCGGCGCGGGCGCCCGGGCAGCTGGCCGCGGCGTACGCGTTCACGAACCTCGACGACGACGGCGGCTCGGTCGTGGCAGGTGTCTCCGCGGTTGACGGTCGCACGGTCGTCCTGCCAGGCGTCCCCGCCACGGCAGGTGACGGCGTCGGTGGGGGTCCGCGCTACGCCTTGTCGCCCGACGGCACGCTTCTCGCGTACGCCCGCGGCGGCCGCTTCGGCATGGGGCAGGGGCAGGGTGCCGAGCTGGTCGTCCGTGACCTGCGCTCCGGGCAGGACCTGGTCGCCGACATGCCCTCGCGTGAGGTCCTCCGCATCAGCGGACTTCGTCCCATGGGCTTCAGCGGAGGCGTGCTGCTGGTCCCGACCGACGAGGCGCCTGGCCAGTCTCTGTACGCCGTCGAGCCCGCGACCGGCGAGGTGACGACGCTGGTGTCAGGCGCCGAGGTGCCGACCTTCGCCGGGGCTGCGTCCGAGCAGCCCGTCCTCACGGTCGGGCGCCGGGTCTACATCGGCGCGGATCCCGTCGAAGGACGCAACGCGGACTATCGAGGTCCGCGTGGACTCAGCCTCGGTGCGGCGGGCGTCTCACGCGACGGCGACACCCTCGCAACGGTCGAGACGGACTTCCAGCCCGGGAGCTCACCTGACATCGCGACGCTCCGAGTCGGTGGGTTCGACGTGCCGCCGGACGTGGACAGCCTGCGCGACATCCCGGGCGGAGGCTCTGTCGCGGCATGGTTGCCCGACGGACGCATCGTGGTGCAGCTGACCCGCCCGGCCGACCGAGGCGGCATCCCGATCCCGGGGCAGAGCCGATGGCAGCTGTTCCGCCCTTCCGGGGAGGTGGCCGGCACACGGGTCCTCGACACGTCCAGGGTCGGGGACGGTGGCGTCGTGGTCGCCGCCGGCCTGCTCGCGGAGCCCTTCGTGGCGGGCGTGGAGTTTGACACGCGGTCGTCGTTCCTCGCGCTGCCGATGCCCGGCTCGGTGTCGGTCGGCGCCGTGCTCACAGGTGGCGCAACCGCCGTCCTGCTCCTCACGGCCGCGGCTGTGCTGGTCAGGAGACGTCGTGCTGCCCGCTGAGCTCGAGGCCGACTTCGAGGCGTACGTCGCCGATCGCTGGACGCCGCTCGTACGCTTCGCGACACTGCTGACCAGGTCCGAACCGGACGCCGAGGACCTGGTGCAGGCAGCGCTGGTGAAGGCGGCCTCGCGCTGGGAGCGCCTGGCCGACCATCCGGAGCCGTACGTACGTACCGTCATCGCCCGCGAGCACGTGTCCCGGTGGCGCCGTCACCGCGGCCGCGTCGTGGCACACGCCGAGATCCCGGAACCACCGCCCGACACCGGTCGCGCCGACACCGCCGACGTCCTCGCCCTGCGGCAGGCGCTCGCCGACCTCACGCCACGGCAGCGGACGGCTGTCGTCCTGCGACACCACCTCGGGCTCTCCGAGCGCGAGACCGCCGAGACCATGCGGTGCTCGGTGGGCGCGGTGAAGTCCCAGACCCACGCGGGCCTGCGACGACTGCGCGCGCAGCTGTCCCAGGACGACGCGTCGTCGATGCGCGCCGTGTGACCACCGACGCGCGTCTAGTCTCAGCAGCATGCTTGCCCGCACGACCACCGGTGCCCCCACGGTGGTCCCGGTGCCCGGCAACGGTTGCGAGGACGTGCTGGTCGACACCGCGGGACGCGTGCTCACCGGCACCGACGACGGCATCATCCACCGCGTCGACCCCGACACCGGCACCTGCGAGGTGCTCGCCCGCACCCGCGGCCGGCCCCTGGGTCTGGAGTGGCTGCCCGACGGCCGGCTGCTGGTCTGCGACGCGTCGAAGGGGGTGCTGGCGGTCGACGTCGAGACGGGCCGCGTACGCACCCTCGTGGGCCTCGTCATGGGCCGGCCGATGCGGTTCTGCAACAACGCGACCGTCGCGAGCAACGGCGACGTGTGGTTCACCGACTCCAGCACCGAGCACGGCGTCGAGGGCTGGAAGCACGACCTGGCCGAGCACACCTGCACCGGACGGCTCCTGCGGCTGCGACCGGACGGCACGGTGACCGTCGAGCTCGAGGGTCTGGCCTTCGCCAACGGCGTGGTGATGGCACGCGACGAGAGCTTCGTCGCCGTCGCGCAGACCGGTCGGCGCGAAGTGACTCGCTACTGGCTCACGGGCCGTCGGGCGGGGCAGACCGATGCCCTGTGCGAGGACCTGCCGGGCTATCCGGACAACCTCTCCCGGCACGAGGACCGCATCTGGATCACGCTGGCCTCGCCGCGTGACCGGACCCTGGAGATCCTGCAGCACCGCATGCCCCTGGGCGTACGCCGTGCCGCGCTCCGGCTGCCGCAGAGGTTGCAGCCGGGCGTACGCCGCACCGCGCGGGCCCTCGCGGTCGACGACCAGGGCCGCACCCAGCGCGACATCGATCTCGACGCCGGGAGCTTCCACATGGTCACCGGAGCGCGCGAGCACGAGGGGCGGTTGTGGTTGGGCAGCCTGGTCGAGCCCGCGGTCGCGGTCGTCGACCTCTGACCGGTCACGGGTCCGGCCCTCGTCGGCCCCCTAGAATCGGTGCCATGGGTCTGCTGCAGTCGATCACCTCCCCGCGCGACCTGCGCGCGCTCGACGCCGAGCAGCTGACCGACCTCGGGGCGGAGATCCGCGACGCGCTGGTGAGCATCGTGGCGCGTACGGGCGGCCACCTCGGCCCCAACCTCGGCGTCGTCGAGCTGACCATGGCGATCCACCGCGTCTTCGACTCCCCGCGCGACCCCGTGGTTTTCGACACCGGCCACCAGACCTACGTCCACAAGATGCTCACCGGGCGCCTGGCGGACTTCGACGGTCTGCGGCAGGAGGGCGGCCTCTCGGGCTACCCCAGCCGTACCGAGTCCGAGCACGACTGGGTGGAGAACTCCCACGCCTCCACGGCGCTGTCATACGCCGACGGGCTCGCCAAGGCGTACGCGGTGCGCGGCGAGGACCGCCACGTCGTCGCCGTCATCGGCGACGGGGCGCTCACCGGCGGCATGGCCTGGGAGGCGCTGAACAACATCGCGGCCGGCCCTGACCGGCGCCTGGTCATGGTCGTCAACGACAACGGACGCTCCTACACCCCCACGGTCGGCGGCGTCGCGGAGCACCTCACGAGCCTGCGCACGAGCCCTCGGTACGAGCAGGTGCTCGACCTGGTCAAGCACCGACTGCACGGTGTGCGCGGCGTCGGGCCCGCCGTGTACGACGCGCTGCACGCGATGAAGAAGGGCATGAAGGACGCCTTCGCGCCCCAGGGTCTCTTCGAGGACCTGGGCCTGAAGTACGTCGGGCCGGTCGACGGGCACGACCTCGAGGCCCTGGAGCAGGCCCTGGCCGCGGCGAAGAAGTTCAACGGCCCGGTCATCGTCCACGTCATCACCCGCAAGGGCTTCGGCTACGACCCCGCCGAGCGCCACGAGGCCGACCAGTTCCACGCCCCCGGCAAGTTCGACATCGACACCGGCGTCGAGGCACCCAAGGGCCGCATCTGGACCGACGTCTTCGCCGAGGAGATCGTCGCGCTGGGCGCCCGGCGTCCCGACCTCGTGGCCATCACCGCGGCGATGATGCACCCGGTGGGCCTCGACCGCTTCGCGGCGGCGTTCCCCGACCGCACCTACGACGTCGGCATCGCCGAGCAGCACGCCGCCACCTCCGCCGCCGGTCTGGCGATGGGCGGCCTGCATCCCGTCGTCGCGGTGTACGCCACCTTCCTCAACCGCGCCTTCGACCAGGTGCTGATGGACTGCGCGCTGCACCGCTGCGGCGTCACCTTCGTGCTGGACCGCGCCGGCGTCACCGGCGACGACGGCGCCAGCCACAACGGCATGTGGGACATGTCGATCCTGCAGGTCGTGCCGGGTCTGCGGCTGGCGGCGCCGCGCGACGGGGCCAGGCTGCGCGAGCTGCTGGGCGAGGCCGTCGCGGTCGACGACGCGCCGACGGTGCTGCGCTACCCCAAGGGCGCCCCGCCCGAGGACGTCGAGGCCGTCGACACCGTCGGTGGGTGCGACGTGCTGGCCCGTCAGGGAGCCAAGGACGTGCTGATCGTCTCGGCGGGCGCGATGGCCACCACGAGCCTCGACGTCGCCTCGCGACTGGTCGCCCAAGGAGTCGGCGTCACCGTCGTCGACCCCCGCTGGGTCAAGCCTCTCGACCCGGCCCTCGTCGACGTCGCCCGCGAGCACCGGCTCGTGGTCACCGTCGAGGACAACGGCCGTGTCGGCGGCGTGGGCGCCGCTGTCGCCCAGCTGCTCTCCGACGCCCGTGTCGACGTGCCCGTACGCGTCCACGGCATCGCCCAGGAGTTCCTCGAGCACGCCAAGCGACCGGTGCTGCTGGAGCGCAGCGGCCTGTCCGCCCAGACGCTGGCCCGCGGCATCGTCGAGGAGGTCACCAGCTGGGAGACCGCCGGCGACACAGCCGGAGCAACCGGGACCTCGACCGGTGAACCCGCCGACCGGTCCTGAGCAGCGACCGTGAGGGCTGGCGTACGCCGGAGCCTGGCCGCGACCCTCGGTGCGGGCGCCCTGCTGCTTGCCGGGTGCACGCCCTCTGCGCCGGCAACACCCGCCGCGACGACCGAACCGACCTCTGATCCCACGCCGGGGACCGAATCGCCGGACCCGACAGCCGGGCCGACCCTCGGCCCGGACGGGCCCACCGCCGACCCTCGCTACGCCCTGGTGCAGCAGCTCCTCGACGAGCGCGCGGCCGCCGTCCGTGCCGGTGACCTCACCGCGTTCACCGCAGGTCTGGCGACCGGGCCCGGGGTGGCCGAGGGCTTCGTCCAGCAGCAGCGCCGGTGGTTCCGCAACCTCCAGCAGCTGCCCGTCGGCGTGCTGAGCTACGAGGTCGGCACCCAGCAGTGGGATCCGGCCGCGCTGCCGGCCCGGCGCGGCCGCGCGAGCGGCATGTTCCTGCCGGTGGTGACCACCACCATGAGGCTGCGCGGCTTCGACGACGCACCGGTCTCGCGCGTCGGCGGCTTCACGGTCTCGCGCACCGACGAGGGGTACAAGGTCGTGGCGGTCGATGACGTCGAGGGCACCGAGGACGTTGCCCTGGGGCGGGCACCGTGGGACCTGGTGGAGCTCGACGTGCGCCGCCAGGACGACGTGGGCCGTACGCTCCTGCTGCTCGACGCGGCCAGCGCCGACCGCGCCCCGACACTGCTCGAGGAGATGGCGCAGGGCACGGCGCGCGTGCGTGAGGCGGTGCCCTTCGACTGGGACGGCGACGTGGTCGCCTACGCCACCGGCGCCGAGGAGGTCATCGCCGCCATCGACGACGTGCCCGGCGGTGACGTCGCGCGGGTGGGGGCGCTGGCCTTCCCCGTCTACGAGGAGCCGGGCCGGCCGGGCATCGCCTCGTTCCGGTTCGCGCTGAACCCCGAGGTGCTGCGGTCCGACAGCCTCTTCCTGCGGCGCCTGGTGACCCACGAGCTGCTCCACGTCGCGGTCGGCACCAGGGACGACGGCGCACCGGTGTGGGTCTCCGAGGGCCTCGCGGAGTACGTCGGCGCACTCGGTCTCGCACCGACCGAGACCAGGATCGCGATCAGCGTCGTGCAGCGGGCCCGCCGCATCGAGACCCGACTGGCCGAAGGGCGCCCGGTGGACCTGTCGCTGCCTGCGTCCGCCACGTTCAACGGTCCTGGGGCCGACTGGCACTACGGCCTGTCCTGGTACGCCATGGAGTGGATCGCGGCCGAGCGCGGCGAGGCCGCGGTGTGGCGGCTCGTGCGCCGGATGGCGGCCGGGGACGGCACCAGCGACGAGGACCAGGACGCCGTGCTCCGAGCCGTGATCGGGATCGACTCCGAGCAGCTGGTGCGCAACGCGGTGGACCTGGTCCTCACCACCTACGACCGGTGAGCACGCGCGCCCCGCACCTCACTAGGCTGGGCGGACCCATCCGTACGCACCACGAGGAGACCCATGCCGGACCCCACCCGCTTCGTCCACGTCGTCGACGACGTCGTGAGGCAGGTCGAGGGCGCCGACGACGGTGAGGGCCCCGTGCTGCTGCACTGCCTGGACGGCTTCCTCGACGCCGGCAACGCCGGCTCGCTGCTGGTCCAGCACCTGCTCTCGACCGAGGTGGCCGGCCCGGGCAAGGTCGTGGCCAGCTTCGCCGTCGACGAGCTCCACGACTACCGCGCCCGTCGCCCCGCCCTGACCTTCGCGCAGGACCACTACGAGGCGTACGACACCCCGCGCCTGGTCGTCCGGGCGATGACCGACGCCGAGGGCACCCCGTTCCTGCTCATGCACGGTCCCGAGCCCGACATGCACTGGGAGGGGTTCGCCTCGGCGGTCAAGCACGTCGTGGACCGGTTGGGCGTACGCCTGACCGTCGGCATCGGCTCGGTGCCGATGGCGGTGCCGCACACCCGGCCGGTGAAGCTCACCCAGCACGCCACGGGCGCACACCTGCTGAGCCAGGCCAACATGTGGTCCGGCGAGATCCGGGTACCCGCCTCGGCGTCGTCGATGACCGAGCTGCGCCTGGGGGAGTGGGGCCACGACGCGATGGGGTACGTCGCCCACATCCCGCACTACCTCGCCAACCTCGACTACCCGGCCGCCTCCGTCGCCCTGCTCGAGGCGCTCACCGGCGCCCTGCACCTGCAGCTCGACGGCGAGGCGCTGCGCGAGCACGCCGCCCGCAAGGCGGGCGAGATCGCCGCGCAGATCGCGGACTCCGAGGAGGTGCGCGAGGTGGTGCAGGGGCTGGAGCAGCAGTACGACGCCTTCGCCCGTGCCGAGGAGTCCGGCGCGGGGCTGCTGGCCACCGAGCAGCCGTTGCCCACCGGCGACGAGCTCGGGTCGCAGTTCGAGGCGTTCCTCGCTGGGCTCGACCCCGACCGTCCGCCCCGCCCGGACCGGCCCGAGCAGCGCGGCGACGACCAGGACGGCGATCTCTGATGCCCAGCAGCGTCCACGAGCTCCTGGACCTGCTCGACCTCGAGTGCATCGACCCGAACCTCTACCGCGGCAAGCAGCCCGACACCACGCTCCAGCGGGTCTTCGGCGGGCAGGTCGCCGCCTCTGCGCTGGTGGCCGCCGCGCGCACCGTGGACGCCGACCGGCCGGTGCACTCGCTGCACAGCTACTTCCTGCGGCCCGGTGACCCGAGCGTCCCGATCATCTACGACGTCGAGGCGCTGCGTGACGGGCGATCCTTCGCGACGCGTCGCGTCGTCGCCCGGCAGCACGGGCACGCGATCTTCTACCTGACCGCCAGCTTCCAGGTGATCGAGGAGGGTCTCGACCACGCCGAGCCGATGCCGGACGTCCCCGACCCCGAGGACTGCATCAGCATCGCTGACGTCTTCCGTGCCCGCTCTCCCGAGCGCGCCGACCACTGGGAGCGCGAGTGGTCCGCCCTGGAGGTGCGGTACGCGGGCTCCAGCGCACCGCAGGGGCAGCTGGAGTCCCCCGAGCACGTGGCCCAGCAGCGCTTGTGGATCCGCGTGGCCGGCGAGCTGTCGGACTCCCCGGTCGAGCACACCGCCGTGCTGACCTTCGCCAGCGACCTCACGCTGCTGGGGTCGGCGCTGGTGCCGCACGGCATCTCGATCGGCTCGCCGCGCCTCCAGCCTGCTTCCCTGGACCACGCGATGTGGTTCCACCGACCGCTCCGCGCGGACGAGTGGTGGCTCTACGATCAGGCCTCGCCCTCGGCCGTCGGATCGCGCGGTCTGGCACTGGCCCGGGTCTTCTCCCGTGACGGGGTGCTGGCCGCGACGGTCGCCCAGGAAGGCCTCATCCGGCTGCGCGACTGAGCGGCGGCCGCCCGGCGGATCTACCCGAAAGGGTGGGCAGCGGCGCGGATGCGTGGCAGAGTCCCTGAGCGGACCGGACGCCAGAGTCAAGTTCGGTCCGTTGGTCGGACGTGGGGGGACACCCCGACCTAGCGTGAGATCCACGCGGTCGGGGCCTGGGGAAGGGTCGCGGCCTGACCTGGGAGGGGAAGCCCGTGCGCAAGCCTGCTCTGAGAACGGCTCGGACCACGACATTGACCGCGGGACTCGCCGCTGCGTTGATCTGGGGCAGCGGAGGAGTCGCGTACGCGGCGCCGTCGGTGGACCAGGAGCTGCCGTTCCCGTGCGGGGAGCGGTGGGCCGGCAGCACCCGGGCGTCGCACTCGCCCAGCTTCTGGTCGATCGACTTCAACGCCGCCGACGACTTCGGCAAGCCCGTGGTCGCCTCGGCGGCCGGCCACGTCTACCGCGTCAACGACGTGGGTGACACCAGCTACGGCAAGTACGTCTTCATCGACCACGGCAACGGCGAGTCGACGGTCTACGCCCACCTGTCGAAGTTCCTGGTGCAGGAGGGCGCGTACGTCGACCAGGGCGAGGTCATCGGGCTGCTGGGCAACTCCGGCGGCTCCTACGGTGCGCACCTGCACTACGAGCAGCGCTACGGCTCCAGTGTGGGCCAACCGTTCTTCCACCAGTACCCGTTCGTCTACGACCGGGAGCTGCGCAGCCAGAACTGCGCGAACGCGCCCCTCACCGGCGACTGGGACGGTGACGGCACCAGCGACCGCGGGGTCTTCGCGCGTGGCGCCCAGGGTGTCTTCCGGGTCAAGGTGGCGCCGAAGCAGGTGCAGCGCGTGGCCCTGGGGTCCGCGACCGACCAGGTCGTGGCCGGCGACTGGGACGGCGACGGGCGCGACGGGGTCGCAGCGCGCGACGCGCTGAGCCGTACCGTCGTCCTCCGCGGGCTCGACGGGCAGGAGACCTCGCGCCGCTTCGCCCCGCGGACGGCACAGCTCCTGGCCGGCGACTTCGACGGCGACGGCCGCGACACCCTCGCGTTCTACCGACCGAAGGCCGGGATGTTCGTCATGCCGCGGGCGGACAAGAAGCGTACGCGGGTGCGGTGGGGCGGCGACGGCTCCCTGCCGCTGGTGGGGGACTGGGACGGTGACGGCCTCGACGACGTCGGCTCCTTCGACCCGGCCGCGGCCGAGTTCTCGTTGCGTGTCATCGACCCGGGGACCGGTCAGCCCTTCGATGTCCGGGTGCCCGTGACCGGGCCGGTCGAGAAGGACGTGGAGCAGGACCCGGTGACCGATCCCGACCCGGTGACGGGCCAGGTGGAGGTCGAGGAGCCGACCGACCCCGAGGCCGATCCGGCACCGGACCCGACCCTCACCGACCCCGAGGCCGACCCGGCCGAGCCGGAGACCGCGGAGGCGCCGCCCACGACCCCGGAGCCGGCGCCCGAGCCCGAGGCCTTCGAGCTCAACACCGAGACCGACCTCGCCTCGGCCCTGCTGCCCGCCGTGGGCGACTGGGACGGTGACGGCCGCGACGACCTCGGCCTGTGGGACCCGGCGACCGCCACGTGGACGAGCTGGGTCGTGAACTCCCTCGAGCGGCGCGCCGCAGCGGCCCGCAGCCAGAAGTTCGGCCGACCGCGCTACTGACCCCTCTCGGCGTCAGGTGGCGCGGACGGACCCCAGCAGGTGCGGTGCGCCGTCCTTGGGACGGGTGAGGGAGAAGTCGTAGCCGCCCTCGGCGCGGGCCGAGCCGAAGTCGACCTTCGTGGGCAGCAGCACCGGCTTCTTCCACGCCACCGCGACGGTCGCACTCTCGGGGATCCGGTTCTCCAGAGCGGCGACGCAGCGCGCCTTGGTCCACATGCCGTGGGCGATCTGGCGGGGGAAGCCGAGCGCCTTCGCGGTGAGCGGGTAGAGGTGGATCGGGTTGTAGTCGCCCGAGACGGCGGCGTACTCCCGACCGAGGTCGGCGTCGAGCTTCCAGGTGATCGGCCCCTTGGGCACCTCGGCGAACTCGGTGCCCTTCTCGCCGTCCTCGTTGCGCTTGCCGACCCGCAGGTAGGTCGAGGTCGACTCCCACACGACCTCGCCCTCGCTGGTCACCGAGGCGACCATGTCGAAGACGCTGCCCTTCGCGGCGGGACGCTTGTTGGTCGCGGTCACCTCGACGTCCACCTTCGCGCCCCGGGCCACGTGGTGGTGCCGCGTGATGCGGTTCTCCAGGTGGACCGTGCCGACCGCCGGGTACGGGAAGGAGCTGTCGGTCAGGATGCCCATGTGCAGCGGGAACGCCAGCATGTGCAGGTAGGTCAGCGGCAGTCGTTCGCTCGGCTCGAAGCCACAGAGCTCGGCGTACGCCCGCACGTGCTCGGGGTCGATCTCGACGCCCTCGGACCGCAGGGTGAGGTCGGGCAGGTCGCCGCCGGACTTCTTGATGCCCGGCACCTGGTTCAGGCCGGGCACCAGCGGCAGGGCGGCCTTGAGGATCGTGCCGATGCCGGCCGAGGGGTCCTCGACCAGGCGGGTCTCGGTCGTGGAGCCCGCCATCAGGCGCCCAGCATCATCTGGCCGCAGACCCGCACCACGTTGCCGTTGACGGCGGTGGAGCCGGGGGAGGCGTACCAGGCGATGGTCTCGGCGACGTCCTCGGGCTGGCCGCCCTGGGACAGCGAGTTCAGTCGTCGACCGACCTCGCGGGTGGCGAGCGGCACGGCGGCGGTCATCTTGGTCTCGATGAAGCCCGGGGCGACGGCGTTGACGGTCACGCCCTTCTTCAGGTCCTTCGCGAGGGAGTCGACGAAGCCGATCACGCCGGCCTTGGAGGCGGCGTAGTTGGTCTGGCCCATGTTGCCGGCGATGCCGGCGATCGAGGAGACCCCGATGACGCGGCCGTTGTCGTTGATCAGGCCCTGCTCGAGCAGCTCGGCGGTGATCTTCTGCGGCGCGACGAGGTTGACGTTGATGGTGGAGGTCCACCGGTCCTCGCTCATGTTGGCGAGCTTCTTGTCGCGGGTGATGCCGGCGTTGTGCACGACGACGTCGACGCCGCCGTAGGTGTCCTTGACGTACTGAGCGATGCGCTGCGGCGCGTCCTTGCCCGTGATGTCCAGGGCGAGGTGGTCGCCCTCGAGCTCGGTGGTGACGGCGACGAGCTCGTCGGCGGCCTGCGGCACGTCGATGCCGAGCACCTTCGCGCCGTCGCGCTGCAGCACGCGGGCGATCTGCTCGCCGATGCCCCGGGAGGCGCCGGTGACGATCGCGACCTTGCCGGCCAGCGGCTTCGCCGCGTCGGCGATGGGCTGCGCCTTCTTCGAGCCGACGGCCCCGACACGCACGACCTGGCCCGAGACGTACGCCGACTTCGGCGAGAGCAGGAAGCCCAGGGTGGAGTCGAGCGAGCCCTCGGCGCCCTCGGCGACGTACACGAGCTGGGCGGTGCCGCCCTTGACGGCCTCCTTGCCCAGGGAGCGTACGAAGCCCTCGAGCGCGCGCTGGGTGATGCGCTCGTTGTTGTCCTTGCACAGCTCGGGCGGGGTGCCGAGCACGATCATGCGCGAGCACTTCTCCAGGCTCCGCAGCAGCGGGGTGAAGAACTCGGTGAGCGCGACCAGCTGGGTGGGGTCGGTCAGACCCGAGGCGTCGAAGACCAGGGCCTTGTATTTCTCGCCCTGGCTGGTGGTGCGCACCGCGGAGATGTCCAGCGCCTGGCAGGAGGTCGCGACGGCGTCGGCGAGGCGACCCTCGCCGCCGATGACGACGGTGCCCTGCACCAGCGGGTCGCCCTCGGACCAGCGGTCGAGCTCGACCGGGTCGGGCAGACCGAGGTTCTTCACCAGCAGCTTGCCGACGGGGGTCTTGGTGAAGGCTTGGTAGCGGTCGCTCATGTGCGAGGTTCCTCCGAGGAGTCGAGTGCAGGGGAGTCGAGAGCAGGGCCGGGCCCGGCGAAAATGTAACGAGCGGTGTAACTCACGGTCCACTTTTCGTGACGTGACCCTCAGACTGTTCCCCGCCCACACCTGAGACGACAGGATGCTGCCATGCAGAAAGAGACTCGACGCGTAGCCGTCATCGGTGGAAACCGGATCCCGTTCGCCCGCTCCAACACCGCGTACGCCACGGCGTCCAACCAGGAGATGCTCACCGCGGCCATCGACGGCCTGGTCGACCGCTACGGCATCGCGGGGCAGCGCATGGGCGAGGTCGTCGCCGGCGCCGTGCTCAAGCACGCCCGCGACTTCAACCTGACCCGCGAGTCGGTGCTGGGCTCCAAGCTCGACGCCGACAGCCCGGCGTACGACATCCAGCAGGCCTGCGACACCGGCATCCAGGCCGCGATCCAGGTCGCCAACAAGATCGCCCTCGGCACCATCGACGTCGGCATCGCCGGTGGCGTGGACACCACCTCCGACGCGCCCATCGCCCTCGGCGAGGGTCTGCGCAAGAAGCTGCTCGAGGCCAACCGTGCCAAGTCCACCCAGGGCCGGCTCGCCGCCCTGGCGAAGGTGCGCCCCTCGGACCTGATCCCCTCCATCCCGGCGAACTCCGAGCCCCGCACCGGCAAGTCCATGGGCGAGTCGCAGGCGCTGACCACCGTGGAGTGGAAGATCGCCCGTGAGGCCCAGGACGAGCTCGCCGTCGCCTCGCACCACAACCTCGCCGCGGCGTACGACGAGGGCTGGCAGGACGACCTGATGACGCCCTTCAAGGGCCTGGACAAGGACAACAACCTGCGTCCCGGCTCCTCGCTGGAGAAGCTCGCGAGCCTCAAGCCGGTCTTCGGCAAGGGTGAGTCGGCCACGATGACCGCCGCGAACTCCACGCCGCTGACCGACGGTGCATCCGTGGTGCTGCTCGCGAGCGAGGAGTGGGCGAAGGAGCACGGCCAGACGCCGCTGGCCTACTTCACCGCGTACGAGACCGCCGCCGTCGACTACGTGCACGGCGGCGAGGGCCTGCTCATGGCCCCGGCGTACGCGATGCCCCGCATGCTCGAACGCGAGGGCATGACGCTGCAGGACTTCGACTTCTACGAGATCCACGAGGCGTTCGCCTCGCAGGTTCTCACCACGCTCGCCGCGTGGGAGGACCCGGTGTTCTGCAAGAACCGCCTCGGCCTCGACGAGCCGCTGGGCTCCATCGACCGCACCAAGCTCAACGTGAAAGGCTCCTCGCTTGCCGCGGGCCACCCCTTCGCCGCGACCGGCGGCCGCATCGTCGCCAACCTCGCGAAGCTGCTGGCCGAGAAGGGCTCGGGCTCCAAGGGCGTCATCTCCATCTGCGCCGCGGGTGGCCAGGGCGTCACGGCGATCATGGAAGCCGCCTGACCCACGTCGCTAACGAGGCCCCGACCGCTCCGGCGGTCGGGGCCTCCGTGCGTACGCGGGGGTAACTCCCTAGGCTGCTGCGATGACGCGCATCGGGGTCCCCACGGAGGTCAAGAGCGGCGAGGGGCGGGTGGCCCTGACACCGATCGGCGTACGCGCGCTCGTGGACCACGGCCACGAGGTGCTCGTACAGGAGGGTGCGGGCCTCGGGTCGCAGATCACCGACGCCGAGTACGTCGAGGCGGGCGGCCAGATCGTGCCCACCGCCGAGGACGTGTGGGGGGACGCCTCGACGGTGCTGAAGGTGAAGGAGCCGGTCGAGTCGGAGTACCCGATGCTCCGTGAGGGCCTGACCCTGTTCACCTACCTGCACCTGGCCGCCGACAAGCCGCTGACCGATCGGCTGCTGGACTCCGGGTGCACCTCGATCGCGTACGAGACCGTGCAGCTGGACTCCGGGGCTCTGCCGCTGCTGTACCCGATGAGCGAGGTCGCCGGATGCCTCGCGCCCCAGGTCGGCGCGCACACGCTGATGCGGGCCCAGGGTGGCCGCGGGGTGCTGATGGGCGCCATCGGTGGTGTGCAGAGCGCGAAGGTCGTCGTCATCGGCGGCGGCACCTCCGGTCAGAACGCCGCCAACATCGCCTTCGGCATGGGTGCCGACGTGACGATCCTCGACACCGACCTCGACAAGCTGCGCATGACGTTCTGGCGCTACGGCAACGCCGTGAAGGGCCTGCACTCCTCGTCGCTGACGATCGAGGAGCAGGTGATGGGCGCCGACATGGTGATCGGCGCGGTCCTGCTGCCCGGGGCCAAGGCGCCGACGCTGGTCTCCGACGAGCTGGTCGCGAAGATGAAGCCCGGGTCGGTGCTGGTCGACATCGCCGTCGACCAGGGCGGCTGCTTCGAGTCGACGCGACCGACGACGCACGACGACCCGACCTTCACGGTGGCGGACTCGATCTTCTACTGCGTGGCGAACATGCCGGGCGCGGTGCCGCGCACGTCGACGTACGCGCTGACGAACGCGACGCTGCCGTACGTCGTGGCCGTCGCCGACAAGGGGTGGGAGCAGGCTTGTGCCGCCGATGACGCGTTGCTGAAAGGGCTGAGCTCGCACGACGGCGTGTTGACGAACCTGGCGGTGGGGGAGGCCCACGGGATGGAGGCGGTCACCCCGGACTCGGTCATCTCCGGTGCTTGAGGGCGAGCCGCTGTCGGGGGCGGCGCTCTACGAAGCGATCGCCGTCCCGACCCGACGCCAGGTGCCGTCGCAGCTCCCGATCCAGGTGCGCATCACTCCGGACCGGGACACCGTGCTGTGGCTCGACGGGTTCCGTCGCTGGCGCGGGGCGCTGTCGTTCCAGACGAGCGTGAGGTTGACGGTGTCCGAGCGCGTGCCGTGGTTCGCCCACCCCGACGGCGCCTTCAACGACGACGAACTCGAAGACCTGGGCATGGCGCCGCGGCTGCCTATCGACGTGGTCGCCGTGGTCGATGGGGTCGAACTACGCTCCTCGAGCGGGCAGATCGTCTCGGACAGCGCCGGGTTCACGGCGACGACGGCGAACGGTTCGTGGATGCTGCCGGTGCCGGATGACGTGAGGGCCCTGCGTATCCGGCTCGAGTGCGAGGCGCTGCCGCTCCACCGCATCATCGAGCTCGACTGCGACCTGCTGCGTACGGCCCTCGACGACGTCTGGGTGCTGTGATCTGCTGGACTAGGTCCGTACGCCGTTCGTCGCCATCGCAAGGGCGCTGGCGACCAGGTGCTCCCGCACCTGTTCAGGAGACACGGACGCCACCCCGGGCGCGCCGGCTCCGCCCTCGGTGACGGCGAGCCCCACCCGGGCGAGCTGCATGCCGCCGAGCTGCACGGCGTACAGGGTGTTGGAGAGCAGGTCGGGGTCCTCGACGGCGAACTCGCCGGTCGCGTTGCCCTCGTGCAGCGTGCGGCGGGGGACGCCGAGGCAGGCCGAGATGGCGCGGCCCAGCCGCAGCATCGCGCTCTCGGAGATCTCGTCGAGCAGCTCGGGCCCGGGGCGACGCATGAGGGCGTACGCGCAGTCGACGAAGGCCGGGAACTCCATGCCGAAGTCGACGAAGGTCTCCGTGAGGCGGGCGACGCGCTCGGTGGGGGTGGCGCCGGTGACCGTGTCGAGGCGCTGCTTCAGCTCGTCGAGGTAGTCCACCAGCGTCAGCGCGACCAGCTCCTCCTTGCCCGTGAAGTGGCGGTAGAGGATCGCGCGGTTGTGACCGGTGGCCTCGGCGATCTCGCCGATCTGGGCTTCGCCGGAGCGCTGGCGGTCGAAGAGAGCGCGTGTCGCCTGGATGATCTCTGCCTCGCGCTCACGGCGGCGGGCGGCCACCGCGGTGCGGCGACCGTCCGAGCGTGAGGCGCGGGTCGAGGTCACGAGGGTCACTGTACGAGATGTGCAACTGCGAGTTACATGTGAGCCGCGTCGCCTTGCGCGTCACTCCTGCAGAGCGGCGAACGCGCCGATCTGGAGGACGACCAGCAGCAGTGTCACCCCAGATGGCTCAGGCGCCCATGCCGAGCAGGCCTGCGAAGAACACGTTGCCGAGGGCGGACGGGTGCACACCGCGGGCCCAGGCCGTCGTCGGAGCTCACAGGACTCCACTCGCGGCCAGGACGACCGCGACGCCCACGACGACGACGGTGAGCGCGAGGCGCCAGTACTGAGCACGTCGATGAGATCGGGCACGGGCTTGGTCCTCGCGGATCTCCTCCGCGGATTTCACGCGCCTCCTGAGTGGCGATCCCGTGCGGCGCCACTCGCGCAGACCGCCGAATATCACTAGCAGACCGACCGCGAGAAAGATGAAGGGGAGGCTCTCACCCTTGGCCGTGTCGGGGTCGTAGCCCGCGGTGAGCAGCGAGACCCCGGCTGCTGCGAACGCCGCCCCCAGCAGCAGGTAGACCGCCGCCGGGTACTCGCGCTGCTTGTTGGACCACCGGCTCTCCGAGACTGACATGCGGCAACCCATACCCGTCCCGTGGGCCGAGCATCGCGAACTGTCACGCGGCCGCGAGCCTTCGCAGGCGGCGCTTCGGCTCGAAGAGGTCGTGCGGCGTACGCCCCCTTACGAGCATGGCGTGGCCCGTAAGCGCGCGCGGGTTCGTGAAGCTGTCCCGTCGATGCATGTCGTGCGTGCGAGGACGAGCCCCAGGTCGTCGACACAGGCACGACTCGGTCAGAGACCGGCTGCAAGGGCGTCGAGCACGTCGGCCTGCTCGGGCGTCTTGTCGTCGCGGTAGCGCAGCACCCGCGCGAACCGCAGCGCCACGCCGCCGGGGTAGCGGGTCGAGGTCTGCACCCCGTCGTACGCGATCTCGACCACCTGCTCCGGGCGCACGTGCACGACGTGGCCGTCCCGCCCTGTCTCAAGCGCGAGGAACCGCTCGGTCTGCCAGGCCAGCATCTCGTCCGTCATCCCCTTGAACGTCTTGCCCACCATCGTCAGGCCGGTGGGGGAGTCGGCGTCGCGCACCGCGAGGTGCAGGTTCGACAGCTTTCCCCGGCGCCGTCCCGAGCCCCACTCCACCGCGATCACCACGAGGTCGAGGGTGTGCACCGGCTTCACTTTCACCCAGCCCGATCCACGCCGCCCCGCCTCGTACGCCGACTCCGGCCGCTTGACGATCACGCCCTCGTGGCCGCGTGCGACGAGGTCGTCGAAGAAGTCCTGTGCCGCTCCGCTGTCGGCCGTGACGAGTCGCCGCGTACGCGAGTCCTCCGGGACCACCCGGTCGAGCTCGGTCAACCTCGTGGCCAGCGGCTCGTCGAGCAGGTCTCGACCGTCCGCGTGGAGGATGTCGTAGAAGAACGCGGTCACCGGCACCTCCTCGGCGCTCGCCGGCGACCGTGTCGCCGTGCGCGACGCCGTCTCCTGGAACGGCCGAGGTCGACCCCCGTCGTCGAGGGCGATGGCCTCACCGTCCACCACGAGCCGCTCGGCGGGCAACGACAGCACCAGCTCGACCACCTCCGGGAGGCGCGAGGTGATCTCGTCGAGAGAACGCGTCCAGATGCGTACGTGCTGGTCCGCTGCTCGATCTAGGTGCACCTGGATGCGGATGCCGTCGAGCTTGGTGTCCCAGACCTGGTCCTCGCCGGGATGGTTCGCGGCAGCCTCCTCGACGGTCGCGGCAGAGGCGGCGAGCATCGGGCGGACCGGCCGCATCAGCTTAAGCGAGAACTCCTCCAGGGCCTCCACCCCACCGGTACGCGCCGCGACAGCCACCGGGCCGAGCGATCCGCCGAGCATGACCGCGCGGCGGACGCTTGCTGCCGGCACGTCGGAGGCTTTCGCGATGGCCTCCACGACGGTGCCCTCCTGTGCGCCCTGACGCAGCTCGCCGGTGACCAGGCCCCGCAGCAGTCGCTGCTCCTGCGTGGTCGCGCGACCGAAGAGGTCGTCGACCAACGCCCGCCGGCGGGCCTGGGAACCGGTGCCGGACACGGTCGAGATCTCCTCGAACACCGCGTCCACCTCGGCCACTTCCAGCTCGGGCTCCACGGAGGGTGGAGGAAGGTCGACGACCCCCTTCCACCCGAGTCCCGTACGCCGCTGCGTGAGCGACCCCGAGAGGTAGGACACCACGACCTCGAGCTCGGTGACCTCTGCGGCGGCGAGCAGCTCGGCGACCGCCGCGGTCTTCGCCAGTCGTGAGCGGGTCGCGGAGACGACGGCGGACGTGTCGACGAGATCGGTGAGGAGCACGTCTGCACCGTGCCCGGTGGACGCGATCCGTAGCCTGGGCCCGTGGCACACGAGGCGGCGAGGGAGCGCACCTGGCGCCCTGACTTCCCGTGCAATATGCCGCAGACGCTGCGCGTGCACCGCCGCGGCTCCGGCGATCCGACCTATCGCATCGACGACGCGGGCACCCACTGGCGCGGGATGCGTACGCAGGCAGGAGACACCACGCTCGCCGTCTCCCAGCGTGCCGGGTCGGGCGCCGGTGCCGGCGAGGTGCACGCACGCGCGTGGGGTCCGGGCGCCGAGTGGGCCCTCGACCGGCTGCCGCGCATGCTCGGCTGCGACGACGACGTCACCTCGTTCAGGGCCGAGCGGCACGACGTGGTCGCCGACCTGTGGCGGCGCTTCCCGAGCATCCGCTTCGGCGCCTCCGACCAGGTCTGGTCGAGCCTGCTGCCCTCGATCCTCGAGCAGAAGGTCACCGGCAAGGAGTCCTTCGGCAGCTACCGGGCGCTGGTCTACCGGCACGGCGAGCCCGCACCGGGCCCGGCCGGCGCCCCCGACTCCTCGCTGCGGCTCCACGTGCCGCCGACTGCCGAGGTCGTCCGCATGCTGCCGAGCTGGGAGTGGACACGCCTGCACGTCGACCCGGCCCGCGCGCGCACGGCCGTGACGGCCGCGCGCGTGGCCGACGCCCTCGAGCGCACCGTCGGACTGAGCGCCGACGAGGTCGACCGGCGGCTCCGCAGCATCCGCGGGATCGGGGTGTGGACCTCCGCCGAGGTGCGTCAACGCGCCCACGGCCACGCCGATGCGGTCAGCTTCTACGACTACCACGTCGCGAAGAACATCGGTTGGGCGCTGACCAAGTGCGAGGACGACCTCGACGACGACGGGCTCGCCGTGCTTCTCGAGCCCTTCAGGCCGCACCGGGGCCGGGTGCAACGGCTCGTCGAGGCCGCGGGGTTGCATCGACCGCGGAGAGGCGCGCGGATGAGTCTGCCGACGCACTACCCGTCGACACCGGGGCGGTACGCCTGATCAGAGGATGCGGCGCAACGGCCGCAGCACGGCCTCGGTGAAGCGCCGCTCCGGCCCTCGCTCGCGCCAGTCGTTCAACGACAGCTCGCTGCAGTTGCCGAGGTCGGTGAGGAACACCTTCTCCATCGTCTCGGCGAACCCCTCGTCGATGATCTCGAGGTTGATCTCGTAGTTGCCGCTCATCGAGAGACGGTCGATGTTGGCCGTGCCCACCGTGGCCCAGCGCCCGTCGGCCGTCGCGGTCTTGGCGTGCACCATCGCGCCCTCGTAGCGGAACACGCGGATGCCGTGCCGCAGCATGCGGTCGAAGTACCCACGGCTGATCCAGTCGGCGACGACGTGGTTCGACGTACGCGGGAGCAGCAGGCGCACGTCGACACCGCGTCGGGCCGCGTCGGTCAGGGCGGCAACGAAGTCGTCGTCGGGAGTGAAGTACGCGTGCGTCATCCACAGGCTGCGCTCGGCGCGATTGATCGCCTCCAGGTACATGCCGCGGATCGGGAAGACCCACGTGCGCGGCACGTTGCGGTGCACCCGCACCCGCGGCTCCCACTCCCGGGTCGACCGGAACCGCAGCGGGTCGCGGCGACCCTCCTTCGAGATGTTCCACAGGTCGGCGAAGGCCCTGGTCAGGTCGGTCACCGCGGGACCGGTGAGGCGTACGTGCGTGTCACGCCACTGCGTCGCGAACGCGGTGCCGATGTTGTAGCCACCCACGAAGCCGACCTCGTTGTCGACCACGAGGATCTTGCGGTGGTTCCGCCCGTAGCGACGCAGGTCCCAGAACCGCCACCCGGCGTTGTAGACCGGCACACGGTGCAGGCGCACATCGGGGGGGAAGTTCGCGAAGAAGCTGCGCCGCACCACGAGGTTGGCGAAGCCGTCGTACGCCGCGTACACCTCGACGCCCCGCTCGGTCGCGCGCGCCAAGGCGTCGCGGAACTTCTCCCCGAGCGTGTCGCCCTTCCAGATGTAGGACTCGATCAGCACCGTCTCGCGGGCGCTCTCGATGGCGGCGAGCATGTCGCCGTACAGGTCCTCGCCGTAGGTGTAGACGGTCAGCTCCGAGCCGCCGACCTGCGCCGAGACGGGATCGACGCGAGGGAAGGGCTTGGGCCTGCGACCGCGCCGCCGCCAGGAGTCGACGAGGGTCAGGATGAGGGCCAGGGCGACCTGCAGGCCGAGAAGTCCGAGCAGAGCGCGACGCACCTGTGGCCACAGGTGACCCATCAGAGCGTTGCGCAGCACGAGGTCAATCTAGCGAGGTCCGCGCGCGCCCACGCCCGTAGACTCCGAGCCGTGTCCGAGACCACCGGTGGCGAGCAGATCCGACACGGCCTGCGGTTCCTCAAGGGCCACGGCACCCGCAACGACTTCGTGCTGCTCCCCGACCCCGACGGAGCCCTCGGTGAGCCGTCCGAGGACCTGGTGCGCGAGCTGTGCGACAGACGCGCGGGGATCGGCGCCGACGGAGTCATCCGGGTCGTCCGCACCGAGGCGTACGACGACCCCTGGGCCGTGGGCGCCCGCGACGAGGCGACGTGGTTCATGGACTACCGCAACGCCGACGGGTCGGTCTCGGAGATGTGCGGCAACGGGGTCCGGGTGCTGGGCCGCTACCTCGTCGAGCACGAGGGGCACGACCCGGCCCGACCCTTGCCGATCGGTACGCGTGGTGGCATCAAGACGCTCCGGTTCGCCGCGCGCGACGGGGACCCGGCCGCCTGGATCACCGTCGACATGGGCGCCCCGGAGGTGCTCGGGCACTCCGTCGTCTCCGTCGCGGACGGCCCCGCTGCCGGCGCCGCGCTGCGCGCCCGGCACGTGGACATGGGCAACCCGCACGCCGTGGCCTACGTCGCTGACCTCGCCGACGCGGGCGCCCTGACGGCGGAGCCCGCCTACGACCGCGGGGTCTATTTCGAGGGCGTGAACGTGGAGTTCGTACGCCGGGTCGGTGCCCGGCACGTGGCGATGCGCGTGCACGAGCGCGGGTCCGGCGAGACGTGGTCGTGCGGCACCGGTGCGTGCGCGGTCATGGTGGCGACCGCGCTCGAGGACGGCCAGGGCGCAGGTGCGGAGCCGTACACCGTCGACCTGCCCGGCGGCACGCTCGAGATCGAGTGGACCGGGGAAGGCCGGGTCCTGATGAGCGGTCCGGCCGTGCTGGTCGCGGAGGGATGGTTCCGAGGGGGCTCGTTCCTCGCCTCCTCGCCCAGCGAAGGGGAAGAAAATGCCTCGACCGGGCGTTATCTGCCCTGAGACACTTCTGAGCACCACCCCCTGCACCCGAGCGAAGGATCATCACGATCGCTGCTGAGACCCGCGGCAACGCCGCCCTCGACGACAACGACGACGCACAGACCCTGGCCGGCGACGGCCGCGTCCCCGCCGTGTCCTCCCGCGACGGGTCGATCCGCCTGGACGGCGACTTCCACGCCCGCGACGGGGCGGGTGCCCAGCACGACCTCTCCGGCGCGCTCGCCGAGACCGAGGGGTGGGACGCCGAGGACGACAGCGCAGGCTCCTACGACCTCGAGGAGCGTCGCTCGCTGCGACGCGTCGTCGGTCTCTCGACCGAGCTCGAGGACATCACCGAGGTCGAGTACAGGCAGCTCCGTCTGGAGCGGGTCGTGCTCGTCGGCGTCTGGACCGAGGGCAGCGCCGACGACGCCGACAACTCGATGTCCGAGCTCGCCCTGCTCGCCGAGACGGCCGGCTCGGAGGTGCTCGAGGCTCTCGTGCAGCGCCGGCAGCGACCGGACCCGGCGACGTACGTGGGGTCGGGCAAGGTGGCCGAGCTCGCCGAGGTCGTACGCTCCACCGGCGCGGACACCGTCATCTGCGACGGCGAGCTCGCCCCGAGCCAGCTGCGCAACCTCGAGGACAAGCTCAAGGTCAAGGTCGTCGACCGCACCGCACTGATCCTCGACATCTTCGCCCAGCACGCGAAGAGCAAGGAGGGTCAAGCGCAGGTCGAGCTGGCCCAGCTGACCTACATGAAGCAGCGTCTGCGCGGCTGGGGTGGCAACCTCTCGCGCCAGGCCGGTGGCCGCGTCGCCGCCGGTGCCGGCATCGGCGGTCGCGGTCCGGGTGAGACCAAGATCGAGACCGACCGTCGTCGTATCAACACCAAGATCGCGAAGCTGCGCAAGGACCTCGCGCACATGTCGGTCACGCGGGAGACCAAGCGCTCGGGCCGCAAGCGGCAGGCCGTGCCGGCCGTCGCGATCGCGGGGTACACCAACGCCGGCAAGTCCTCGCTGCTCAACCGGCTCACCGGTGCCGGCGTGCTCGTCGAGGACGCGCTCTTCGCGACGCTGGACCCGACCACCCGGCGGACGCAGACCTCCGACGGTCGCGTGTTCACGATGAGCGACACCGTGGGCTTCGTACGCCACCTGCCCCACCAGCTCGTCGAGGCGTTCCGCTCGACGTTGGAGGAGGTCGCCGACGCCGACCTGCTCGTGCACGTCGTGGACGCCTCCCACCCCGACCCCGAGGGCCAGATCGCCTCGGTGCGCGAGGTGCTGGCCGACATCGGCGCCGACAAGGTGCCCGAGCTCGTCGTGCTCAACAAGTCCGACGTAGCGGACCCCCTGGTCGTCGCTCGGCTGCTGCAGCGCGAGCCGCACTCCGTCGTGGTCTCGGCCAAGACCGGCGAGGGCATCGAGGCAGCCCTGGCGGCGGTCGAGCACGACCTGCCGCGCCCGGACGTCGCGGTGGAGATCCTGCTGCCGTACGAGCGGGGCGACCTGCTGAACCGCATCCACCTGCACGGCGAGGTCAGCGCTCTCGAGCACACCGGAGAGGGCACCCGCGTCGACGCCCTGGTGGCTCCGGACCTCGCGGCCGAGCTCGAGGCGTACGCGGTCGCCGAGGCCTGAGGCCTGAGGCCCGAGGCTCGGTCTTCAGGCGCTCTCGGCGGCGTCCTTGATGTCGGCGAGGTCGCGGGCGAGAGCCCTGCGCATCGAGCGCGAGACCACCGGGGACATCACCGTGGCCAGCACCGCGGCCACGCGGCCGGTCGGCGCGGCGTCGAAGCTCATGCTCAGCCGCGACCGCTCCTCGCCGAGCGGGTCGACGGCCAGCACCGTGCGGTAGACGGCGCCGCCGCTCTCGGCACCGACCGTGTACGACCGGGGCGCGTCCATCGCGACGACCTCCATCTCCTCGGTGGCCGACTGACCGAACATGCGGCGCGTCTCCTTCCAGCGGGTGCCGACCTGCACGGGGCCGCCGCCGTCGAGCCGCTCCACGGACTCGATGGCCGTGAGGCGCGCGGGGGAGCCGTCGAGGTCCGTGAGGATCTCCCAGACGCGCTCGGCCGGGGCGTCGACGTCGGTGGTGACGAGCATGCCCCGGACCCTCGTGGCTGCCGCCGGCTGCTCAGCGGGCGCGGCGTACCCGGATCGGGCCCGTGGCCGTCGACGGGTCGACGACCTGACCACGCTGGGTGATCTCCACCTCGCCGGCCGCGACGAGCCGACGAGCGGCGGCACGGGCGGGCTCCATCAGCGGTCGCCACGCCTCCTCGTCCTCGCCCCCGACCTGGCGGGCCGCCTCACTCGGGCAGACGGTCGCGGTGCGGGCGCGGCGCTCGAGCAACGAGAGCAGCGACGCCTCGAGCCGCTTGTCGACGTCGGTGACCTTGCGGGCACGACAGGCGTCCGAGCAGTAGCGCACCGAGTCCCAGTTCTTGGCCCAGGCCTTGCGCCAGGTCATCTCGCGCCCGCACGAGGCGCACGTCTTCGGGGCGTACGCGTCCCCTGGCTCCTCGGTGGTGTCGCGTCGTCTGCCCACGTCTGGAGTCAAGCAGTCCCTTCCACAGGCCCCGCCGCGGCGGGTCGGATGCGTCGGGGTCGGATCGTAGGGTTCGCGTGTGCCCAGCGAGACCGAGCAGGACGACGCCGTCGACATCGAACCGTCCGGCGTGCCCGCCGACGACGCGCGTGGGCCCGAGACCGTGGCCGCCCGCCAGGGGCGGGTGCGCGACCTCCTCGCGGCCGTGGTGGAGGAGCTGGGCGGCACCGAGCGTTCCGGGCAGGTGCGCATGGCCGAAGAGGTCTCGCGATCCCTGTCGGTGGGCGAGCACCTGCTGGTGCAGGCGGGCACGGGCACGGGCAAGTCGCTGGCCTACCTGGTGCCCTCTCTGCTGCACGGACGCCGGGTCGTCGTCGCGACGGCGACCCTGGCGCTGCAGCACCAGCTCGTGGAGCGCGACCTGCCCGCGCTGGTCGAGGCGGCCGGCGACCGGTTGCCGAAGGGGGCCTCGTACGCGGTCCTGAAGGGCCGCTCCAACTATGCCTGCCTGCACCGGGTGCGCGAGGGTGTGCCCGACGACCAGGGCACGCTCGTCGACGTCCCGGCCGACGGCTCGCTGGGCTCGGAGGTGCTCGCGCTGCGGGAGTGGGTCGAGGAGCAGGCGCGTACGCAGGGCACCGGTGAGCGGGACATCGCCCCCCGGCACACCGAGCGCGTCTGGTCACAGGTCTCGGTCTCGGCCCGTGAGTGTCTCGGTGCGACGCGCTGTGCCTTCGCCGAGGAATGCTTCGCCGAGCGCGCCAAGGAGCGTGCCGGGCAGTCCCGTGTCGTGGTGACCAACCACTCCCTGCTGGCCATCGACGCCATCGAGGGCGTCCCGATGATCCCCGAGTACGACGCCGTCGTCGTCGACGAGGCGCACGAGCTGGTCGCCCGCGTCACGCAGGCATCCACCGACGACCTGAGCCCGACCGAGGTCGACCGGGTGGCACGACGTTCCCGCAAGCACGTCGAGGCCCGGGAGGGCGCCCTCGACAACCCCGCTGACCTGCTGGCCGACGCGGGCGAGGAGCTCGCCGCGGTGCTGGAGTCCACGGGCGCGGGCCGCATCGACCGGCCCGGGCACGATCTCCTGGACGCCTTGGCGGGCGTCCGGGACGCGGCCCGAGGTCTCGTCTCGGCGTTCCCCCGCGAGCGTGAGGGAGAGGTGGACGCGACACGCCAGCAGGCGAAGGCCTGGGCGCAGGAGCTCTTCGACCACGCCGAACGCATGGCGGCGTTCTCCGACGCGGACGTGCTGTGGGTCTCCGACCGCGACCGCTCACGGGGCGGCCCGCAGCTCCACGTCGCGCCGCTGCAGGTGTGGCGCCAGATGCGCAACCAGCTGATGCGGGAGAAGACCGTCGTGATGACCTCGGCGACCCTCATGCTCGGCGGTGACTTCGCCACGCTGGCGCGCTCGGTCGGCCTCGTGCCCGACGAGCAGGTCACCCAGCTGCCCGACGACTCCAGGACCGAGCAGCCGGAGCTGGTGGTCACGCACCGCCGCGACAGCGAGGAGATCGACCCCTCCGAGCCGGTGCCGTGGCGGGGCGTGGACGTCGGGTCACCGTTCGACTACCCCCGCCAGGGCATCCTCTACGTCGCCCGGCACCTGCCCCCGCCGGGGCGCGACGGCCTCGGTCCGGCGCAGCTCGACGAGATCGTGGACCTCGTCGACACCGCCGAGGGACGCACGTTGGGACTGTTCTCCTCCCGCCGCGCGGCCGAGGCGGCGGCCGAGGTGGTGCGCGAGCGTCTTCCCCACCTGACGACGCTGGTGCAGGGCGAGGCGCAGCTGCCGGAGCTGCGTGCCCAGTTCATGGCCGACCCCCACACCTCGCTGTTCGGCACCCTGAGCCTGTGGCAGGGATTCGACGCACCGGGGGAGACGTGCTCGCTGGTGATCATCGACCGCATCCCCTTCCCCCGACCGGACGACCCGCTGATGTCGGCCCGCGCCAAGGCCGCCGACGAGGCGGGTGGCAACGGCTTCATGAGCGTCTCCGCGACGCACGCCGCGCTGCTGCTCGCCCAGGGAGCGGGCCGCCTCGTACGCTCCACGGAGGACCGTGGGATGGTCGCGATCCTCGACCCGCGTGTGGTCACCAAGCGCTACGGCGCCTTCCTCGCCGCCTCGTTGCCGCCGCTCTGGCGCACCACGGACCCGGCGGTGGCCCGAGGAGCCCTGACGCGGCTGACGGGCGGCTGACAGCGGCCGACAGCGGCTGCCAAGGGAGGCCTCGGCAGCCGCCACGTCTCCGGGGAGGGGATGGTGACGCAGCGGCTGCCGCACGGTTCCGAGACCCGCGGCCGCGGGGCCTGAGGAGCCGCACCACAAGAGTGCGACGTCCGCGGCGTCCACGGACCGTGTCGGGCGGATCTTGAGGCTGCCTTTACACCGGCCCCGGGTGCGAATCGGACGATGGGGCGCACAGGCCGCGGAGCGGCGCCGCAGCTGTCTCGACCAGCCGCTCTGGACGTGCGGACCACCCGGTCTACAGCCGGGAGGTCCCGTCGTAGCCGCCGCGGGGGGCTCCCATCCCGAAGAAGTCGCCGACGGTCGGCGCGACGTCGATGGTGCGCACCAGCCGTGAGGTGGTGCGTCGACGCGGCACCGCGGGGTGCCCGCCGGAGAGGAAGAACGGGATCGGCCGCGTCGCCGGGTGGCCGTGGTTGCCGGGGATGGGGTTCGCGAACGGGTCGGGGTCGGAGAAGCGCCACCCGGCCTTGCAGTAGACGAGCACGTCACCGCCCCGCTCACCGAGGTGGAGCCGACGCTGCTCTGCCCGGATGTCGTGGGCCCGCAGCACGCCTTCCTGGGCCTCGGCCAGGGCGATGATACGGCGTACGGCCCGCGCTCTCGCGTTCTCGGGGCCGGTCCAGGTCACCAGGTCTGCGCCGCCGTTCTGCGCGACGACCGTGCGGCCGGCGAGGAACGGGTCGGCCTCGACGTCGTCGGTGAGGGTGATGACCTTGTTCGGCAGGGACCAGTCCATGGAGTGGTCGGCGAGGAAGAGGAGCAGGGAGTCGTCCCACCGACCCGAACCCTTCAGCTCCCGCTCCAGGCGGGCGACCTGCATGTCCGTGGTCAGCAGGGCCGCCTGACGCGCGAGCCTCAGGGACGTGCCCGTGAAGTCGGTGTGGCCGAGCCGGTCGATGTTGCCGAGGTTCACGAAGACGAGGTGCGGGTCGAACTCCTCGATCATCGCGAGCGTCGCGTCCATGGTGAAGTTGTCGGGCGCGTGACCCGAGACCGGGATGATCGGCGCCGGCTCCCACCGGTGGGTCGCCCGGGTGCCGAAGATGCCGTAGAGGTAGTCCTTGGACAGCACGGTGCCGGTGGTGTAGCCACGGCGGTTCATCCGCTGCAGCAGAGTCGGGAAGCGCAGGTCGCTCGGCCTGTCGAGCTCGCGTACGACGCCCTCGTCACGGTCGTAGATGGCGTTGGCCGGTACGCCGTTCCGGTCCGGGCGTACGCCCGTCATCATCATGACGTGGTTGGGGATGGTCTCCATGACCGGCATCGACCGCGCCCTGGGGAAGCGGTGGCCGTTGCGCTGGAGGCGGGCCGTGGTCGGCATGAGCGTCGAGGTGATCTCGTCGGGCCGGCACCCGTCGAGCACGATGACGTACGCGCGTCGTCTCGACCTCAGCCGTCCGGCGCGCGCACGCCCGGCGGCGTCGGCGGGGGAGGTGATGCTGCTGAAGAGCAACCCCGCACCTCCGGCCCCTGCGGCGGTGAGGAGGGTGCGTCGGCCCGGACCCACCGCCCGTGACTCGCCGGGACCGAGGTCTGCGGCATCAGCGCCGTGATCGGTGAAGCACGTCCGACCGGACCGGTCGTGGTGTGTGCACATCAGCGCTCCCGCAAGGGTTGAGCGGCCGGTCGGACCGTGGCGGTGTCGGTGGGAATCTCGCAGGAGGTGAGGAGCCGCGAGGTGGCGCGGCGATCGGCACGGTCGCTGATGACGAAGTAGTCCATCTGGGCGTGGCCGGGGGTGACCTCGAAGACCGAGTAGCCGTGCAGGTCGAAGTCGAGGTACTTCACGTGACGGTTGGACACCTTGAACGCCGTCTCGACCAGGCGGCTGCTGGTGCCTGCAGGCGTACCGGTGATGTCGTCGAGGTTGTTGCTCGTCACCGACGTGCACACCAGCTCGTTCGCCACGGAACGGCCGAGCTCGAGCGGGTAGGTGCCGGCGTCCAAGGGCACGTCGTTGGCCCACGAGGAGTGGATGTCGCCGCAGAGGAAGACGGTGTTCTTCACGCCCTCGTCCACGATGTGCTCGAGCACCTCGCGCCGGTCGGCGGTGTACCCGTCCCACTGGTCGACGTTGTAGGGCACCCCGTTGTCCGGGAGGATCCCGGTGACGTCGTTGACCTGGGCGGTGAGCTCGGCCGGGAGGGGCGGGAAGACGACCGGGGTGATCATCACGGGGTTGCCGACGAGCTTCCACTGCGCGCGCCGTTCGTCGAGCGAGGCCTTCAGGAAGTCCATCTGCTGCTGCCCGGTGATGGTGCGTGCGGGGTCGCTCACCTCGGTCTGGGACTGCAGCGACCGGTAGGAACGCAGGTCCAGCATCGTCAGCTCGGCCAGCCGGCCGAAGGTGAGGCGACGGAACAGCCGGCGACCGTCCTTCAGGTCGGCCGAGCCCGTACGCCCCATGCGCACCGGCATCCATTCGTCGTACGCGCGGTGCGCCCGGCGCTTGCGCCGCTTGAAGGCGCCCTCACCGGCCTGGTGGTTCTCGGCCCCGTGGCGCCAGGCGTCGTTGGTCGTCTCGTGGTCGTCCCAGGTGACCACGAACGGGTAGCGAGCGTGGAGACGCTGGAGGTCACGGTCGGTCTTGTACTGCGCGTGTCGCTGCCGGTAGTCGGCCAGGCTGACCATCTCCCGAGCCGGGACGTGGGAGCGGATGTCGGTCTGGTCGTTGCCGTAGCCGTACTCGCCCGGGGCGTACTCGTAGAGGTAGTCGCCGAGATGGAGCACGAGGTCGAGGTCGTCCCGGTCGGCGAGGTGGCGGTAGGGACTGAACCAGCCCGCCTGCAGGTTCGCGCAGGACACCACGCCCCAGCGCAGGCGACGCACGCGTGCGTCGGGTGCGGGTGCCGTACGCGTGCGACCGGTCGCCGAGCGCACGCCGCGGCACGTGAAGCGGTAGAAGTAGTCGGTCGCCGGCTCGAGGCGGCCGGCCTCGATCTTGACGGTGTGGTCGCGGGAGGGCCCGGTCGTGATCGACCCTCGGCGCACGACGCTGCGGAATCGACGGTCGGTGGCGACCTCCCAGCGCACCTGCACCCGCGGCCCCTTGCGGGACCCGGGTCGGCTCGCCGGTGTCGGAGTGACACGGGTCCACAGGATCACGCTGCGGGGGTGCGGGTCGCCCGAGGCGACACCGTGGGCGAAGACCTGGCGGCGGCGCCCCGCCGCCTCGGCCGGGACGGTGGCGCCGAGGCCCACGCCGATGGCCGTGGTGCCTGCTGCGGTGCCGGCGAGGACGGTGCGGCGCGAGGGCCGGGCCGATGTCTCGGCGGTGGGGGCGGGCTCGGTGGTCACCGGTCCTCCTGGTCGATGTGACGGTGGAGGCAAGTGTGCGGCCCGCCGCGGGCGGACGCGACCGATTCAGGGCATGTCGTCCGGGTGCGCCCCAACCTTCAGGGGCCGTTCACGCGCTGGCCACCTCAGACCCTGCGAAGGACCGCGCTGACCTTGCCGAGGATGGTGGCGTGTGTGCCGTCGATGGGGTCGTACGCCTCGTTGTGCGGCAGCAGCCACACGCCTCCGTCGCGCCGCATGAAGGTCTTTACCGTGGCCTCGCCGTCGATCATCGCCGCGACCATGTCGCCGTTGTCGGCGGTCGGCTGCTGACGGATCACGACGTAGTCGCCGTGGCAGATCGCGGCGTCGATCATGGAGTCGCCGGACACCTCGAGCAGGAAGAGCGTGCCGTCGCCGACCAGGGACTTGGGGAGGGGGAACACGTCCTCGACCCGCTCCTCGGCCAGGATCGGCCCGCCGGCAGCGATGCGGCCGAGGACGGGCACGTACGTCGCGGGAGGCACCGAGTCGCCCACCCCGGTCTCGTCGATGCTCGTCTCCTCCGCGGAACCGAGCGTGCGGGACGCGGCCAGCGAGTCGGGGGAGAGGACCTCGATCGCGCGAGGACGGTTGGGGTCGCGCTTGAGGAAGCCCTTCTCCTCGAGCGTGCGCAGCTGGTGCGCCACCGAGGAGGAGCTCGTGAGGCCGACCTGTTCGCCGATCTCGCGCATGCTCGGCGGGTAGCCGCGCCGCTCGATGGCCTCCTTGATGACCGTCAGCACGCGCTGCTGTCGCGGCGTGAGCCCCGTGGCGTCCGCCGGACCGTCGGGCAGCTCGCGGACGGTCGGCGCGGTCGCGCCCTTCTCGTGGCGGGTGCTGCCGCGTGACTCGGCCATGGCGGTGTCCTCTCTGCCGGCCGTCTGGCGACCCGGGGAAGTGGGTCTGGGACCTCGACGGTGTGGCAGCACGCTAGACCCGGCGGGGTGCCGGGTTCAAACACCTGTTCGAAGCGTGTCGCGGCGCCGAGCACTCGGTAACGGAACGAACACATGTTCGATCCGGCTTGACCGGGGTAGAAGCCTGTCGTTAGGTTCGAACACGTGTTCGACGATCGACAGCTGGTGCAGCGGCTGCGTACGTCGGCGACGCAGAACTGTCAGTGGTCACTTCTACACCTGGATGCATGACCGAGACAGCCCGCAACGCCGACCGAGCGCTCCTGGTGAGCCCCGTCCTTCCCCACGTCGAGAGGTACCCCATGTCTCCCCTGTCCCACAGCATCCGTCCGCAGCTCACGTCGTCCTCCGTCAGCCTCACCCGGCGCGGACGACTGGCCGTCACCCTCACGCTCCTGTCGCTGCTGGTCCTGGCACTGGTGCTGACCGCGGGCAGGTCCGAAGCGACCGACGAGGGCGGTTCGGTTCTTCCCACACGCACGGTGACCGTCTCCTCGGGAGACACTTTGTGGGACATCGCTGCAGAGGTCGCGGAGCCGGGTGACACCCAGGCGACCGTGATCGAGATCCAGCGGCTCAACTCGCTGGCGTCGGTCTCGCTCGCCGTGGGTCAGCGTCTCGAGGTCCCGCTGGGCTGAGCCTCGGCCTCAGCGCTCGGCGAGTTCGGTGATGCCGCGGTCGAGCATGAGCTGACCTGCGGTGTACGTCGCCATGACGAGTGTCTCGAGGCGCCGAGACGCCTCCGGCACCGTGAAGGTCGTCACGCCGATGAGTAAGTCCGAAGCCATGAACAGCACGGCGCCGGCCCGCAACGCCCGCCCTCTGGCGCGGTCCGTGGGCACGGCGGCCGCCGTGGCTCCCATCGCACCGATGACGAGGCTGTACGCGGCCACCGCATTTGCCAGGTCAGGCCGGGTGCGCGTCGCGTCGCGACGCAGCATCACCGCGCCGAGTGCCGAGACGGCGGTGACCGCGGCAGCGCGTCGTCGGCCCGATCGGCTGAGGCGAGCGTGCGGCAGGAGTGCTGCGGTGTACGCGAGGTGCGCGACGGCGAACGAGGCGATCCCGGCACGGAAAGCCCGGTCGTCGCTGTCGCGCATCAGCAGCACGTCGCCTGCCCAGGTCGCCGTCTGAGCGAGGGTGAGCGCGTGGGGGCGGCGGCTCGTATCCGTGACGGTGTCGATCATCAGCAGGGGCATGAGCAGCGGCTTGGTCGCCCAGCGTCGAGGTTGCCATGTGCCGCGGTCGGCGCCGGCGATGGCGGCGTCGACGGTCGAAGCGACGATGTATGCGGCGACGCGCCTACGGGACGGCTTCACGTCGCGAGGCTAGTCACGTGCGTCGGCCTGGGCGGGCATTCAGCGAACGACCTCTGGCTGATCGCAGCTGACCTCAGTCGGTGCCCGCCAGTCGCGGCGTCGAGGAGCGCACCAAGAGATCGGTGGCGGGGGAGACGACGGTGATGGTCTCGTCGATGTCGGTCGCCGGGCCGCCCGCCACGGAGAACGACGCTGCCCAGACGGTGGTCACCTGGGGGTTCACTCGGCCGGTCGCACCGTAGGTGTGCGTGTGCATCAGGAGTCCTGAGGAGTCCTCCGTCGTGGAGCTGGTGCCGGAGGTGCCGTCTCCGTGGTCCACCGCGTAGCTGACGGGAACGGCGCTCAGCGCGACCGGACGGCCCAGGAGCGTCGTGTCCGCGGTGAACGTCTCGTCGGTGGTGAGGAACCGAGTGTCGAGGTTGATGAGCGTGCTGCCGGGTGGCTCGGTGGTCAGCTCAGGGTCGGGCAGGCCGATCCGCCGGATCTCGTTGAGCACCATCGCCGGCGTGATGACCGCTGCGGGAGCTGAGGGGGCGGCCGGGTCAGCGTCCGCGTCAAAGCACGAACGAGTGTCAAGATCGGCCCAAGATCCGTCTGGCAGTTGGCCCCATAGGCGCCACAAGACCTCATCTGGATCGCCGCAGGAACTATTGATGCCGCAATCCGGGCTTCGTACGGGGCCTGGGTACGTCAGTGTGCAGGCGTAAGTCCAGGCATAGGCCGACGGTGCATCGTTTTCCTCCGCTATCGAGACCACTTCGTCCTCGCGGGAAGCGGGTGCAGTACTGCTGCTTTGAGTATCTCTACCGCTAAGTTCCCATGCCCCATTGTCGGCGACGCCATCAATGCCGCCTGCGCTGAGCGTCGCAGGCGTCAGTGCGACAGCCAGAGTGAAGGTCGAAAGCATGTGTTCACTCGTCAACGAAGATGAGGTTCTGGGCAATCCAAGTGTCCCCGCGTCGCTGCGCGCGCAGAACGACTCCAAACTCGTTGCTCCGAGCGCGAATGACTTGTGAACCAGTTGTGTTCTGATACCTCTGGGGCTCGGACTCGATTCGCATGGACACCTCGACGAATCCTTCAGAACGAATAGCGCCCGCGCGCAGTACCTTCCAAGTCCCACCCTCCGAGAACCCTTCTTGCTCGCGGATTGAGTCCATGGAGTCGGCGATGCCCAAGCAGGCGCCGCAGGTCTCTGCCGAAATACGTCTGAGGGCGCTGCCGTCGAGGCGTTCGCCACTGGCGTTCAAGGTGGCCACCCAGTAGCGGGCAAACGCCTCGGCGGCCTGCTTGCCCGACCCCTGAGCAGCTGCAGGCAGGGTAGGTGTCGCCGGTGTCGGGGAAGGCGTGGGGCTGGGCGTGGCCGTGGCGGTGCTGGACGGCGAGGGCGCTGCCGTGGTCGTCGTGCCAGTGGGGCTGTTCGTCTCCCCGCTGCAGCCGGCGAAGACCACGGCGGCGACTGTCGTCGCGGCGACGGTCGCGGCGGTGCGGAGGCCAGAGGCGGCATCGAAGGTCAGGTTCACGGTGGACCTCGGGTCGTCACGGGTGTCTGCGTCACCGGCACGCTAGTGCCGGCGGTGAGTCGGGCGGCCGCGTCATCCACAGGCAGCGCCCGCCCTATCACACCGAAACGGACATTCCGGGTCAAGTGAGGGCAGGTCCCAGTGCCCGCCGCAGCGCGTCAGGCTCGTCACACCAGGCGGTCTCGGTTGGCCTCGACGCCGTCGGCTCTCCATACTCGCGTGCATGTCTCGTATCCGTTCCGTGACCTGCGCTGTCGCACTCGCCACCGGCATGGTGATGGCGCCTGCCTTCGCCGACACCGTCCGTGGCACCGCCGGCGACGATCGCCTCACCGGCACCGGCTTCCCCGACAGCATGGGCGGCCGTGCCGGTGGCGACAGGATCGCCGGGCGCAACGCCGACGACAGCATCCACGGCGGCCCGGGCAACGACACCGTCCTGGGCCAGAACGGTCGCGACAAGCTCTACGGCGACCGTGGCGACGACGTCGTCCGCGGTGGCGACGGACTGGACTTCATCTGGGGCAACGGCGGCTACGACTACCTCTACGGCCAGGGGAGCCCCGACGCCATCTCCGGCGGCGGTGGGATGGACATCATCTACGGAGGCCGCGGCAACGACGTGATCTACGGCGGCGGCGGCGGCGACGTCATCAACCCCGGCCCCGGACGCGACCGGGTCGAAGGCAACGGCGGCCACGACATCATCGAGCTGCGCCGCGACGGCAAGCGGGACGAGATCGACTGCGGCAACGGCATCGACACGGTGGCGTACGCGGGTCGCCGCGACGCCCGCGATCGTCTGATCAGCTGCGAGAACGTGGTCACCGGGGAGCCCTTCGGCGCCTGGTGACCTCCGGGCGAGACGCCCCCACGCTGCGTGTACGACGAGCGCCGTCCCCTGTCAGGGGGCGGCGCTCGTGGCGTTCCTGCGGCGCCCGGCCACGCTGCCCGTGCGGGCCCGTACCGACCTCTTGTGGTCTGCGACACGCCGCGCGTCGTCGTCGACCCGTGCTCTGACCTGCAACTTCGTACGCCGCGAAAATCTTTCGGTGACGACGCGCCAGACCTGTTGCACGGCTTGGTGTGCGTGCGTACGGTTCACCACAACATCTAGTAGTTACACAGGTGTGATTCTCCACAGGTTGTGGTGAGTTACGCACACGGATCCGGGACTTCTCCCCAGGCCATCCACAGTTTCCTCCACAGAGGGCCCTGTGTGAGGGGCTGGGTCACCAGAAGTGTCGGTGGTGACCGGTGAACTGATCAGGTGACCACAGCACCCGCAGCAGACGACGGAAGGAGGCCCGCGATGCATTGTCCGTTCTGCCAGCACGACGACACGCGGGTCGTCGACAGCCGGGCTGCTGATGACGGCGGCGCGATCCGCCGTCGCCGCAGCTGCCCGCAGTGCGAGCGTCGCTTCTCGACCGTCGAGCAGATCCAGCTGCTGGTCCGCAAGCGCAGCGGAGCGGCCGAGCCGTTCCTCCGTGACAAGGCCGTCGCAGGAGCCCGCAAAGCCTGCAAGGGGCGTCCCGTCGACGACGGCGACCTCGCTCGTCTCGGCCAGCAGGTCGAGGACACGCTGCGGGCCCGCGGAGGCGGCGAGGTCGCCGCTCACGAGGTGGGCATGGCCGTGCTCGAGCCGTTGCGCGAGCTCGACGCCGTGGCCTACCTGCGGTTCGCCAGCGTCTACAAGGCCTTCGAGTCCGCCGAGGACTTCGAGAAGGAGATCGCGTCGATGCAGCACTCGTCGCGACCCGCGTCGGTCATGCCCTCCGGGGCGGACTGACCCACAGTCGACCCGGTGCGTGGTGGGGAAGCTGCGCGCCGGGTCTCCCAGCAAGGAGCACCACCGGGAGGGCCGCACGGAAGCGGCCGGAGCACCACCACACCAGTCCGGCGCGAGGCGCCGCTGAACGAAGCACGACGAGAGGGAGACCATGACGGAGACGGTCAGCAGCCGCAGCAACCGGGGACGCGGCAAGGCCAAGGGCGTGAGCATCGAGCGAGTGTTCTCGACCGAGGGCGTGCACCCCTACGACGAGCTCACCTGGGAGCGTCGCGACGTCGTCCAGACGAACTGGAAGACCGGCGAGGCCGTCTTCGAGCAGCGCAACGTCGAGTTCCCGGACTTCTGGTCCGTCAACGCCTCGACCATCGTCACCACGAAGTACTTCCGCGGCGCCGTCGGCACCGACGCCCGCGAGTGGAGCCTCAAGCAGCTGATCGACCGCGTCGTGAAGACCTACACGGCGGCCGGTCTCGAGCACGGCTACTTCGCCGACGAGGCGACCGCCGAGGTCTTCGAGCACGAGCTCACCTGGCTCCTGGTGCACCAGTACTTCTCGTTCAACAGCCCCGTCTGGTTCAACGTCGGCACCCAGAGCCCGCAGCAGGTCTCGGCCTGCTTCATCCTCTCGGTCGACGACTCCATGGACTCGATCCTGAACTGGTACAAGGAGGAGGGCTTCATCTTCAAGGGCGGCTCCGGCGCCGGCCTCAACCTCTCGCGCATCCGTTCCTCGAAGGAGCTGCTGTCCTCCGGCGGCACCGCCTCGGGACCCGTGTCGTTCATGCGCGGCGCCGACGCCTCCGCCGGCACCATCAAGTCGGGCGGTGCCACCCGACGCGCGGCCAAGATGGTCGTCCTCGACGTCGACCACCCCGACATCGTCGAGTTCGTCGAGACCAAGGCCCGCGAGGAGGACAAGATCCGCGCCCTGCGCGACGCCGGCTTCGACATGGACCTCGGCGGCAACGACATCACCTCGGTGCAGTACCAGAACGCCAACAACTCGGTGCGGGTCTCCGACGAGTTCATGCGCGCCGTGGAGGAGGGCCGCGAGTTCGGCCTGCGAGGCCGCATGGACGGCGAGGTCATCGAGACCGTCGACGCCCGCGAGCTCATGAACAAGATCTCCGAGGCCGCCTGGGCCTGCGCGGACCCCGGCATCCAGTACGACGACACCATCAACGCCTGGCACACCAACCCCGAGACCGGCCGCATCACCGCGTCGAACCCGTGCTCGGAGTACATGTCCCTCGACAACTCCTCGTGCAACCTGGCGTCGCTGAACCTGCTGAAGTTCCTCAAGGACGACAACACCTTCGACGCCGAGCTGTTCGGCAAGGCCGTCGAGCTGATCATCACCGCGATGGACGTCTCGATCTGCTTCGCGGACTTCCCGACCGACCCGATCGGTGACACCACGCGCGACTACCGCCAGCTGGGCATCGGGTACGCCAACCTCGGCGCCCTGCTCATGGCGATGGGTCTCGGCTACGACTCCGACGGCGGCCGCGCCATGGCCGCCTCGATCACCTCGCTGATGACCGGGCGCTCCTACAAGCGCTCCGCGGAGCTCGCCGGCGTGGTCGGTCCGTACGCCGGCTACGCCCGCAACGCCGACGCCCACAAGCGCGTCATGCGCAAGCACCAGGCCGCCAACGACGACCTGCGCCCGATGCACGTCGCCGACACCGCGGTGCTCAAGGCCGCGACCAAGGCCTGGGACGAGGTCGTCAAGCTGGGCGAGAAGAACGGGTACCGCAACGCCCAGGCGTCGGTGCTCGCGCCCACCGGCACCATCGGCTTCATGATGGACTGCGACACGACCGGCATCGAGCCGGACTTCTCGCTGGTCAAGTTCAAGAAGCTCGTGGGCGGCGGGTCGATGCAGATCGTCAACCAGACGATCCCGCGGGCGCTGAAGAAGCTCGGGTACGCAGAGGAGACCGTCGAGGCCATCGTCGCCTTCATCGCCGAGAACGGTCACGTCATCGACGCGCCGGGTCTGAAGACCGAGCACTACGAGATCTTCGACTGCGCGATGGGGGCCCGCGCCCTGAAGCCGATGGGCCACGTGCGCATGATGGCGGCCTGCCAGCCGTTCCTCTCCGGAGCGATCTCCAAGACCGTCAACCTCCCCGAGGACGCCTCGGTCGAGGAGATCCAGGACGTCTACGTCCAGGGCTGGAAGCTCGGCCTGAAGGCCCTCGCCGTCTACCGCGACAACTGCAAGGTGGGCCAGCCGCTCGCCGACGCGAAGGCCAAGGCCAAGGACGTCGACACGAGCGAGCAGTCCGACGCCGACGTCAAGGTCGTCGAGAAGGTCGTCTACCGGCCGACCCGCAAGAGGCTCCCGAAGTCGCGTGCCTCGCGCACGACGAGCTTCACCGTGGGCGGTGCCGAGGGCTACATGACCTCCGGCGCCCACGAGGACGGCGAGCTGGGCGAGGTCTTCCTCAAGCTGGGCAAGCAGGGCTCGACCCTGGCCGGCGTCATGGACGCCTTCTCGATCGCAGTCTCGATCGGCCTGCAGTACGGCGTGCCGCTGGAGACCTACATCCAGAAGTTCACCAACCTGCGCTTCGAGCCGGCCGGTCTGACCGACGACCCCGACGTGCGGATGGCGCAGTCGATCATGGACTACATCTTCCGTCGCCTGGCGCTGGACTACCTGTCCTTCTCCGAGCGGTCGATGATGGGCATCTACTCCGCCGACGAGCGCCAGCGTCACCTCGAGACCGGTTCGTACGAGCCGATCGTCGAGGAGACCGGCGCCGCCGCCGAGGTCACCGAGCCCGTCGCGTCGACCGCCCCGGTGGTCACGAAGGACACCACCGGGTCCGACCAGCGCGAGGTGCCGGCCACCGCCACCAGCGAGGCCCACACCTCCGCCGAGCTGATGGAGAAGATCACCGGCCAGGCCGTGGACAGCCCGCTGTGCTTCACCTGCGGCACGAAGATGCGCCCCGCCGGCTCGTGCTTCGTCTGCGAGGGCTGCGGCTCCACCTCGGGTTGCAGCTGACCCGCTAGACCCGGGCGCCACCCTCCCAGGGGCGCCCGGTGCTCCACCCCCAAGCGTTCCCTCCCAGGACGCCGGAGCACCCCCGCCGACCCGGTCCCGTCCCCACGGGGCCGGGTCGGCCCATGTCCGCTCATGTCGGCTCATGTCCGGCGGTGCCGCCGCTGCGACGACGACGGTCCTTGACACCATCGCTGTCACGGTCCTCAATGGAGCATGCCCTTCGACACGCTGATCCGCGGCGCCCGGTGGTTCGACGGCACCGGGGGTGAGTCAGCCGTCCGCGACATCGGGCTGCGTGACGGACACGTGGCGGCGGTCGGCATCGACCTCGACGCCGACGGCTGTCCCGACGTCGTCGACGCCCACGGCTGCTGGGTCACACCGGGCATGGTCGACATCCACACCCACTACGACGTCGAGGTGCTCGAGCAGCCCGGCCTGGCCGAGTCCGTACGCCACGGTGTCACCACCGTGCTGGTGGGCTCCTGCTCGCTGTCCACGGTGCACGTCGACCCCGTGACTGCCGGTGACCTCTTCGGTCGTGTGGAGGCGATCCCGCGCCAGCACGTCATCAAGGCCCTCGAGACCCACGGCGGGTGGAGCACCGCCGCGGAGTACGCCGATGCCCTGGACACGCTGCCGCTCGGCCCGAACGTCGCGACCTTCATCGGGCACAGCGACCTGCGCGCCGCCGGCATGGGCCTGGACCGTGCGACCCGCAAGGGCGTACGCCCCACCGCTGCCGAGCAGCGCACCATGGAGCGGCGTCTCACGGCGGCCCTCGAGGCCGGTTTCGTCGGCATGTCCGCGCAGGAGCTGCTCTTCGACAAGCTCGACGGCGACGTAGCACGCTCCCGCACCCTGCCGTCGACGTACGCGTCCCGGCGCGAGCGCCGGGGGCTGAACCGCCTGCTGCGCGAGTCCGGCCGCGTCCTGCAGGGCGGGCCCGACATCGCCTCACCGGTCTCGATCGGCGCCATGACGCTCGGTGCCGTCCCGCTGCCGTGGCGCCGCTCGGGCGGCGAGCCGCTGCGCACCAGCCTGCTCTCGGCCGCCGACCTGAAGGCCAACCCGTTGCTGTGGCGTCTGATGCCCCTGCTGGCCGGCGCCGTCAACGGCGGCGGGGGCGACTTCCGGTGGCAGCACCTGCCGGTGCCCTTCGAGGTGTACGCCGACGGCATCGACCTCGTCATCTTCGAGGAGCTCAACGCCGGCGCCGCCGCCCTGCACCTGGCCGACCAGGTGGAGCGCCGCACGCTGCTGGCCGACGAGGACTACCGGGCCCGCTTCCGCAAGGAGTACGACGAGCGGTTCAGCATGCGCGTGTGGCACCGCGACCTCTTCGACGCCGAGATCGTCGACTGCCCCGACGCCGACGTGATCGGCATGACGTTCGGCGAGGTGGGTCGGCAGCGTGGGGGAGCGCACCCCGTCGACGCCTACCTCGACCTCGTCGTCGAGCACGGCACGAAGCTGCGCTGGCGTACGACCATCTCGAACCACCGCCCGAAGGTGCTGCGACGCCTCGGTGCGAGCGACGCGGTGCAGCTCGGCTTCTCCGACGCGGGCGCGCACCTGCGCAACATGGCCTTCTACAACTTCGGTCTGCGGTTCCTGCGGCACGTGCTCACCGCCGAGGCGGACGGGGTCCCGTTCCTGACCGCAGAGAGGGCGGTGCACCGGCTCACCGGTGAGCTGGCCGACTGGTACGGCCTCGAGGCCGGCCACCTGCGCGTGGGGGACCGCGCCGACCTCGTGGTCATCGACCCGCAGGCCCTCGACGACCGACTCGACGACTACGCCGAGGCGACCGTGCCGGCCTACGACGGGCTCTCGCGCATAGTGAACCGCAACGACGACGCCGTACGCCGCGTCATGGTCGCCGGACAGACCGTCGTCGAGCACGGCCGACCGACCGACGACCTCGGGTCACGACGCCACGGGCGCTTCCTGCGAGCGAGCTGAGCCGCGCCCGGGGCGCCGGGTCAGAAGCCCGGCACCCGGCAGGGCACCTCGCCCAGCGCCGCGAGACCGGCCAGGTCGCCCGCGCCGTAGTCGGTCGCGCCGGACTCGGCGTTCATCAGCTGGGTCGAGTCCCGCACGTGCGAGAGCCCGACGAGGTGTCCGATCTCGTGGTCGACGATCGCCTGCGCCTCCCGCATGCCCCCGGACGAGCGCGACAGCGTCCGGAACAGCGGACTGTCGAGCACCACCGTGCCCGACACGAGGTACTGCCGCGCACCCTGGACGCCCTCGCTGACCGCACCACCGAGACCGGCGATGCGGCCGGACAGCGCCGGGACCTCCTGGGGGCCCGCCCAGCCGACCAGCACCGGCTCCTCCAGGTCGCGGCCCGCGTCGAAGAAGTCTCGGGAGTCGCTGGAGCCGACCAGCTGCAGGTCGAGGCCGCTCGCCTCGTTCGTCTTCTGCAACGCCTCCTCGACCATCCGTACGCCGCCCGCTGGTGCCCCGTCGCTGTTGACGAGGACGCGGATCGGTTCGCACGGGCTCCAGCCCACCGGCTCGTCGGAACTGGGCTGGGTCTGGGCGAAGGAGTACCCGCGCCCCTCGCGCGGCGGCGCCGGCTCGCCGGTCAGCCAGGCCTGCACGCGCGCCACGGTCAGACCGACGTCGACGGTGTCGACGACGACGAAGCCGAACATCGTGACGGCCACGACGAACGTGATCAGGGCCGTACGACTCCGCTCGCCCCGCGTACGACGGCGGCTCGTACGACTCGAGCGACCACGGCCGGAGCGACCACGAGCAGGCCGCTCGCGCCTCGTGCGGCTCTCGCCCGGGGATCCCAGGGTCGCCGGGTGCGCCCCGAGGCCGTGACGACGGTCGACCTCGTCGAGCTCGGCCATGAGACGTTCGAGCTCGCGGGCGTTGCGTCGCCGCTCGGGCTCGGACAGCTCCCACTCGCCCACGCCACGCCCCCTCCCGGTGATCGGACCTCGTCACAGCCAGTCTCCCCACGAGGCAGAACGAGCGTGGGCGTCCGCGGATTCCTGGGCACACTGCTCTCGACATGGTCAACCTGCTCCCGCCCCTGGTGCCCCCGCCGCCGCGACGCGCCGACGTCGTGTTCTGCGGTGTCGCCGGAGTCGGCGACCACCGGCACCGCGACCACTACTTCGAGACGCCCGGGAACGCCTTCTGGGAGCTGCTGCACACCAGCGGCTTCACCGGGCGTCGACTCGCGCCGGACGAGGACGACCTGCTTCCCGGACTCGGGCTCGGGCTCACCGACATCCCGGCCGAGCGCACCGGTGCCGACGGGAGAGGACGGGCGTACGCGGTCGAGGAGCTGGAGGCGGACCTGGCTCGGTGGCAGCCCACCTGGCTGGCCCTGAGCAGCAAGACGGTCGGCGGCATCGTGGCCCGCCACCTCGGACTGCAGGCGCCGGGCCTGGGACCCACCGGGTGGGACTGGGCAGGTTGCGCGGTGTTCGTGCTGCCGGGATCCAGCGGCGCGAACCGTCGGCACACCTACGACGGACGCCCCGACCGGTTGTCGTGGTGGCAGGAGCTCCACGCCCTGAGCAGGTGAGGTGCCGGTGAGGTGCCGACCAGGTCCCGCCAGCCGGTACCGTAGGCCCGTGACCCCAGGGGACCATGCTGTGAGCGCCACCCGATGACCGACCCCGTCCAACCCGGGATCGTCTCGTGACCGAGGCGATCGCCCTCATCGCAGCCGTGCTGCTCATCGTGGCCTGCGGCATCTTCGTCGCGGCCGAGTTCGCCTTCGTCACCGTCGACCGCAACGCCGTCGACCGTGCCGTGGACGACAACGTCAAGGGCGCCGACGGTGTCCAGACCGCGCTGCGCCAGCTGTCCACCCAGCTCTCCGGCGCGCAGGTCGGCATCACGATCACGAACCTCGCCATCGGGTTCCTCGCCGAGCCCGCGCTCGCCGGCCTGCTGTCGGGGCCGCTGACCGCGCTCGGTGTGCCCGACAGCTCGGTGCGCGGCATCGCCCTGCTGGTGGGCCTGGTGCTGGCGACGTTCCTCACCATGATCTTCGGCGAGCTGGTCCCCAAGAACATCGCGATCGCCGCCCCCCTCGCGACCGCCCGCGCCACCCAGGGGCCCCAGCGCCTCTTCACGGCGGTGATGGCGCGTCCCATCCGCGTCCTCAACGGCACCGCGAACGCCCTGGTCCGTCGACTCGGGGCCGAGCCCCAGGAGGAGCTGCGCTCGGCCCGCAGCGCCGGTGAGCTCGCGTCCCTCGTGCGCAGGTCGGCGTCCGAGGGCACCCTCGACGAGGACACCGCGGGCCTCGTCCAGCGATCGGTCGCGTTCGGTGACCGGACCGCCGGCGAGATCATGACGCCCCGCGTACGCATGGCCTCGGTGACGGTCAAGGACTCCGCCGCCACCGTCATCGACCTCGCCCGCGTCACCGGCTTCTCCCGCTTCCCGGTCGTCACCGGCGACGCCGATGAGGTCGTGGGCGCGATCCACGTCAAGCACGCGGTCGCCGTCCCGCGGGACCGCCGCCGTGCCACGCGGGTACGAGAGCTGATGGTCGACATCGCCACGATCCCCGAGTCGCTGCGGCTGGACCCGCTGATGCAGCTGCTGCGCACCGAGGGCTTCCAGGTCGCCGTGGTCGTCGACGAGTACGGCGGCACCGCGGGCATCGTCACGCTCGAGGACGTGGTCGAGGAGATCGTCGGCGAGATCACCGACGAGCACGACCGCCGCGAGATCGGCGGCAGGTCCCGGCGGCGCCGGGACGGCGCGTGGTCGCTCTCGGGTCTCCTGCGCCCCGACGAGGTGGAGGCCGAGACGGGTGTGCCGCTGCCCGAGGACGAGGCGTACGACACCGTCGCCGGTCTGCTCGTGCGACACCTGGGCCGCATCCCCGAGGCCGGCGACGCCGTCGAGATCGCCCTGCCGGTGCTCGTCGACGAGGACGGCGACCCGCTGCCGGCCACGACGGCGGTGCTGACGGTGGAGCGCATGGCCGGTCTGCGGGTGGACCGCCTGACGATGACGACCTTCGAGGCGGCGGTCAGCGACGAGGACGAGCACGCGAGCGATCGGGAGCGGACCCGTGGGTGACTGGTGGGGCGTGGCGCTGGCGGTCCTGCTGCTGGCCCTGAACGCCTTCTTCGTGGGCGCGGAGTTCGCGCTGATCTCGGCACGGCGTACGCAGATCGAGCCGCGTGTGGCCGAGGGGTCGCGCGCCGCGCGTACGACCCTGAAGGCCATCGAGAACGTCTCGCTGGTGATGGCCGGCGCCCAGTTCGGCATCACCGCCTGCTCCCTGGGGCTCGGTGCGATCGGCGAACCCGCGATCGCGCACCTGCTCGAGCCGATCTTCGACGCCGTGGGCGTGCCCGAGGGCATGGTGTACCCGATCTCGTTCGTGATCGCGCTGGGCCTCGTGGTCTACCTGCACGTCGTGCTGGGCGAGATGGTGCCGAAGAACCTCGCGCTGGCCGGTCCCGAGCGCGCCGCCCTCGTGCTCGGTCCGCCGATGATGGCGATCGTCTACGTGATGAAGCCGATCGTGGTGACTCTCAACGCGGTCGCCAACATGATCCTGCGCATGGTGCGCATCGAGCCCAAGGACGAGGTCTCCTCGACCTTCACCCGCGACGAGGTCGCGGCGATGGTCGACGAGTCCCGCCAGGAGGGCGCGCTCCACGACGGCGAGTACGACCGGCTCGCCGGCGCTCTCGGGTTCACCGAGCGCGACGTACGCACCGTGCTGCTGCCCCGCGAGACCGTCGTGACGGTCGCCCGGGGCGCCTCCGTCGACGACGTCGAGGAGCTCTGCGCCGACACCGGCTTCTCGCGGTTCCCCGTCACCGGCGCGGCCTCCCCGACGGGCGGCGACACCGAGCTCGTCGGTTACCTCCACATCAAGGACGTGCTCGACGCCGAGCGCGACGGCGACCGCGGTCCCATCGAGGACAAGTGGCTGCGTCCGCTCGCCACCGTGCGTCCCGGCGACAAGCTGCACGAGGCCCTGGCCTCGCTGCGACGCCGGGGTGCCCACCTCGGCCGCGTCGTGGCCGACGACGGGACGCTGCTGGGGTTGGTGACCCTCGAGGACCTGCTCGAGGAGCTGATCGGCGAGGTGCGCGACGCGGCGCACGCCGCGGCCGACGGCGACGGCGACGGCGACGGCGACGATGCGACCCTCGCTCCGTCGGCTGCCCCGCTGCGCGACTGACCACCGGACCCCACCGGGTCAGCACCGGGTCAGCACCGGGTCAGTTCGGCCGCGTCCTCAGGCGCAGGGGACGGCGCCGAGCAGGGCGAGCCCGGTGCGGTCCCCGGGGCCGAGCTCCAGCCGGCCGAGGCTGCGGGCGTTCATCAGCTCGCCGTCGGCGGCCACGTGGTCGAGGCCGAGGGCGTGGGCCAGCTCGTGCATGATCACCGCGGTCACGCGGCGTGCGCCGTCGCCGCGCAGCAACGCCTCCCGCAGCGGACCGGTGTCCAGCGCCACCGCACCCTGCCGGAAGTAGGGCCTGGCCTCCCCGATCGCGTACGCCGTGGAGCCACCGACGCCCACGGTGCGCCTGGACAGGGTCGGTGTCTCACGCGGCCGGGACCAGAGCACCACGATCTCCGGCTCCGCCGGCGGTGCCGCGCTCTGCTGACGCTGCAGCTCGCCGACCTGGCCCAGCAGGGGGCGGGCGTCGGTCTCCTCACCGAGCTCGAGGGCGACACCGGAGGCCTGCGACAGCTGAGAGGCGGCGGACTCCACGAGCCGCTCGGACCCCCGGGGCGCACGGTCCGGGTTGATGCGGACCGTCACCGGCGTGCAGGGGTCGAAGCCGATCGGCTCGCCCTCGGCCGTCGTCTGCATGAACGCGTACGCCCCGCTCCGTGTCGGGGGCTCGACCACGGGAAGCGGCCGCTCGGGAGTCACGCCCAGCACCCGGCGTACGCCGTCGACCGGTCCCTCACCCGGCGCCAGCACGATCACGCCGAGCAGGAAGCCGAGCGTCAGCAGGACCACCGCCGAGGTGCGACCCCGCTGTGCCCGCTGCGCCTGTCGTGCCTGCGCGCGCGAGGCACCTGGGTCGGGGGACGAGCTCATGGCACACCTCCCTCGCGTCGCCGGCCACACTGCCTGCCCACCACGAGGATCTCAGGCGACGCCGAGGGCCCTCTCCAGGGCGCTGAGCTCGTCGTCGAGGAACCCCAGCAGACGCTGCAGGCTCGGCACCGTGCGGCGGCAGCCGGTCAACCCGAACGCGAGCTTGTCGACGTAGCTGGTGCAGGTGATGTTCAACGCCATGCCGTGGATCGGGATCGACAGCGGATAGAGGCCGTCGAGCTCGGCGCCGTTGTAGTACATCGTCTGCCGAGGGCCCGGCACGTTGGAGATGATGAGGTTGAACGCCGGACGCCCCACCCCGTGGACGCCCAGCAGCGGCGGGAGCACCGCAGGGGCGATGCCCAGCGCGCTCATGGCGAGCAGCTGCACCGAGCTCATCGCGCGCATCGCCTCCTTGCCGTCGTCCATCGAGCTGCTGATGGCACTGAGCCGGTCGACCGGGTCGGCGAGATGGGTGGAGAGCTGCGCCATCACGAGGCCCACGGCGTTGCCGCCGGCCCCCGAGGCCTCCTGCGCCTTGTCGAGCTTGAGGCTGACCGGGACCATGGCGACCAGTCCGGCGTCGGGCAGGGAGTCCAGCTCGAGGAGGTAGGAGCGGATCGCGCCGGAGCACATCGCCAGCACCACGTCGTTCAACGTCGCCGAGGCCGCGCGCTGCACCGCGCTCAGGCGTTCCATCGACCAGTCCTGTGCCGCGAATCGGCGGGACCCGGTGATCTTCTCGTTGAAGATCGTGCGGGGTGCGTACAGCGCGACGGGTGCGTTCTCGTTGCGCATCGAGCGGCTCAGCGTCTTCAGCAGCGCCGCGGGCATGCCGGCCGCTTCGGCCGCCATGCCGTACGCCGTGCGGAATGCGCTCAACGGGATCTCGAGAAGCGACGCGTCACGCTCCTCCCGCTCGGACTCGAGGTTGTCCGTCTCGGGTCGGCGCGCCCACGCCGAGGGCATGCCGCGCTGCGTGGGATCGGTGGAGAGCACCGACTGGGTCAGGCGCATCGCCGCGACACCGTCGACCAGGGCGTGGTGCATCTTCGTGTACAGGCCGACGCGCCCGTCGTCGAGCCCCTCGATGATGTGGGCCTCCCACAGGGGCCGCTCGTGCGCCATGCGGGTCGAGTGCAGTCGCGAGCACAGCTCGAGCAGCTCACGGACGCGACCGGGTCGCGGCAGGGCGCTGTGGCGTACGTGGTGCTCGATGTCGAACTGGTCGTCCTCGGCCCACGTCCACTGCCCGGCGGTGCCGACGCCCCGCTGCGGACGCTTCCTGAACAGCGGAGCCACGTCGGTGTCGGCGAGCGCCGACTCGTACATCTCACGGACGTACTCCGGACCCGCGCCCTCCGGCGGCGTGAACAGCTGCAGCCCGCCGACGTGCATCGGCTGCGACCGACTCTCGACAGTGAGGAAGCCGGCTGAGGTCGGGTCGACGATGCGGGCCACGGATGGTCCTCCTGAGGAGTCGGTACGGGAACGTGCGCCCGGGAAGCCTGATGATCGCCGGAGTGACGCTTGTCTCGTCGTTCCTGCCCCTCGCTGCGCACGGCCTAACCGGCAGCGACGCAGGACTGAGCTGCGGCCGCGTGCGGGAGAATCACCTCATGTCCGCCGCACACGACTCCGGGTCGGCGCCCGGCAGCCGGGTGCCCCGTCTGCGCCACGCGGGTGCGCTGCTGGGTCGGTCGGCGGCCACGAGGCTCGCACCCGCCGCTCGCTGGCAGCGGCTCCGCGAGAAGGGCTTCGTCGTCGCGCAGTGCGCCCTGGCCGCCGCGGCGGCGTGGTTCATCGCCGCCGACCTGCTCGGGCACCAGAACCCGTTCTTCGCCCCGATCGCGGCGGTGATCGGGCTCGGCACCTCCTACGGGCAGCGGCTGCGTCGCGTGCTGGAGGTGACCTTCGGCGTCGCCGTCGGGGTGCTCCTCGCCGACCTGCTCGTGCTGGGTCTGGGCTCGGGCTGGTGGCAGATCGGCATCGTCGTCGCGCTGGCCATGAGCACGGCGCTGCTCCTGGACGCCGGCACGCTCTTCGTCACGCAGGCGGCGGTGCAGTCGATCATCATCACCGCCTTCGCCACCACGGCCGAGGCCTCGTTCACCAGATGGCTCGACGCCGTCATCGGGGGGACGGTCGCCATCGTCGCCGCCGCGGTCGTCCCGGCCTCGGTCGTACGCCGCCCACGCACCCAGGCCGCGGTGGTCACCGCGACGATGGCCGACCTGGTGCGTGCCGCCGCGAGCTGCCTGCAGGACCGCGACGTCGACAACGCGCTGTCAGTGCTGGCGCGGGCGCGGGCGACCGAGCCGTTGCTGCGCGAGCTCTCCGACGCGGCCTCGGAGGGGCTCTCGGTCGTCACCTCCTCCCCGTGGGTGCGCCACCGCCACACCGGCGAGGTGCAACGCATGGGCGAGCTCGTCGGCCCGCTGCGCCGGGCGATGGTCAACACCCGGGTGCTGACCCGCCGGGTGGCCGTGGCGGCGCACCGGCACGAGCACGTCCCCGAGGAGTACGTCGCGCTGCTGGCCGAGCTCGCCGCGGCCCTCGACGAGATCACCGACGAGCTGCGCTCCGGCCAGCCCGTCGTCGGGGCGCGCGTACGCCTGCTCGAGGTCGGTGAGCACACCGGCATCGTCTCCCGGGCCCACAGCCTCTCGGGTGAGGTCGTGCTCGCCCAGGTGCGGTCCCTCGTCGCGGACCTGTTGCAGCTCTCGGGCATGGACGTGCTGGAGGCCACCGACGCCCTGCCGCCCGCGCCGGGCTGAGGTCAGGTCCCGGGGGTCAAGCCGGCTCAGGCCCGGTCGGGCTCGGGCGCGTCCTCGTCGAGCCCGTCGAGCACCGAGTCGACGAGGGCCATCAGGTCGCCACCCGTGCGCTCGGCGACGGCCCGCTGCCGCGCGTACGCCGCCCCGGACCGCGGGATGGCGGCCACCAGCGCGAGGTCCTCGACGCAGCCGAGACGTCGTGCCACGGGCGCCAGGCGTGCGAGCAGGTCGGGCAGGTCGTCGGCGAGGAGCCGCTCGGTCGCGTGGGAACCGGTGATCACCCAGGCGTCGAGGCCGTAGCGGGCCGCGCGCCACTTGTTCTCCTGGACGAACCACGGCGGGAGCACGTCGTGCTGCTCACCTGCGTCGGTGCGCTCGCACAGGTCGACCACCAGGCAGTGGACGAGGGCGACGAGGGCGCGCATCTCCCAGAAGGTCGAGATGCCGTCCATCACCCGCACCTCGATGGTGCCGGTCTTCGGCGCGGGGCGGATGTCCCAGCGGATCTCGTCGACGGAGTCGATGATGCCGGTGGTGCGGTGGTCCTCGACGAACCGCTCGTACTCGCCCCAGTCGGCCAGCTGGAAGGGCAACCCGGCGGTCGGCAGCTGCTGGAACATCATCGCCCGGTTCGACGCGTAGCCGGTGTCGGTGCCCGCCCACACCGGGGAGGAGGCCGAGAGCGCCTGGAGGTGCGGGAACCAGGTCAGCAGCGCCGAGATGACCGGCATCACGTGGTGCTGCTTGACCCCGACGTGCACGTGCACGCCCCAGATCAGCATCTGCCGTCCCCACCACTGCGTGCGGGTGATCAGCTCCTCGTAACGGGGCGACGGCGTCAGGGACTCCGCGGACCAGGTGGCGAAGGGGTGCGTGCCGGCGCAGTAGAGCGCGCACCCGTGGTCGGCGGCGACCCCGCGGACCCGGTCGACCATGTCGCGCAGGTCGACCATCACCTCCTCGACGTCCTCCCCGACGCCGCTGACCACCTCGACGGTGTTGCGCAGGAGCTCACGGTGCAGCCGGGGCGCGTGGTCGGGGTGGGCGCCGTGGAAGGACGAGCGCACCAGCTCGGCGGAGTTGACCAGGTCACGGGTGCGACGGTCGACGAGGCCGAACTCCCACTCCACGCCGAGGGTGTGCGCGGGGGAGTCGGCGAACGCCACGCTCATGCTTGCTCCTGGTTCCCGTGCGGGTCGACGCGGCCCGTGATCCACTGGGGCTGCCACGACCGTACGCCCCGAGAGGAGCCGCAGATCAGTCCCCCCGAACGTGACCCGTCGGTCGCGCGCCTGGAGGCCCTGCTCGACCTCGGCCGGGCCGCCTGCGGCGTCGCAGCGCTCAGCGTCGTCCCGGATCCGACCGATCCGCACGCCGCCGACCTGGAGGCGTACGTCGGGGTGCCGGGCTCCTGGCAGCGCGAGGAGGTCGAGGTGCGTGACCGCGCCGGGGGCGTGCGAGGCCGGCTCGTGGCGTACGACACCCCTGCCCGCGCCCGGACCCCGCTGGGGGCCGGGGCGCACCGGCGCCTCCTGACCACCGCGGACGCCGTCGGTGACCTGCTCAGCGTGCAGGACCTCCTGCGCACCGAGAAGGAGCTCTCCTCCGCGGTGACGATGACCCAGGGTGCCGTGGAGCGCCGCATGGCGCAGGAGGAGCAGCTGCGCCTCCACGTGGCGGGCAGCCTGCGGACGCACCTGGGGGAGCTGAGGACGGTGCTGCGCGAGATCGCGGCTACGCAGACGTCAGCCGACCGGGCGCCCCTCGAGCGGGCCCAGGCGCTCGCGACCGAGCTCCGCGGAGTGCTCGACGACGCCTCGGTGGCTCGCGAGGGTCTCGAGCCGGGCGAGCCGGAGGTGCACAGGCTCGAGGACCTGGTCGAGGCAGCCCTGGACCACTTCGTCGCGCAGGGCCACGTCACCGCCGGCAGCGGTGTGTCGGTGGTCAGCAGCCGTGACGTGCGGCTGCTGGTCGACGGTGCCGCCGTGGAGAGGGCGCTGCACCACGTGCTCGCCGGCGCGTTGATCGCCGGCCGTGAGCACGAGCGCGCAGAGCACGTCGAGATCGACGCCCAGGTGCAGGGCGACCAGGTGGTCGTCAGCCTCGACGACGACGGGCCGCCCGGTCGTGCTCGCCAGCTCCGCGTCGCCCTCGACGGCGGGGCGGGCGGCACGGACGAGGGGGACCGGGGACTGGGCATGGCCGTCGTCCGCGCCGTGGCGCAGTCCCACGGGGGTCGCTGCTGGGTCGAGCCGAGCGACCTGGGCGGCAGCAGGGTGTGCCTGCTCCTGCCCGTGGCACTCGACGGTGCGATCACGCCACGGAGCCGCCCCGCTCTCGCCTCGGAGGAACGCGAGGGGCCGATGCATCCCAGCGAGAGGGACGAGCGCCCCGAGCACGTCTCGGGCGACGAGCGCAGGGTCGAGGGCACCCCCGACAACGTGCGCGGCCTGTTCGACCGTCGCTAAGCGCCGCTGCGAGAGCCCGAGCCCGGTGGCTCAGTCCTGCGGGGCGTCCGGTCGACCCGGGGTCCTGAGCCACTCCTCGAAGAATGCGTCGAGGTCTTCACCGGCCACCTGCGCGGCGAGCCGCTCGAACTGCGCGGAGGAGGCGTTGCCGTACAGGTGGCGCTCAACCCAGGTGCGCAGCAGCTCGTCGACCGTGTCCGTGCCGATCCGGAGCTCCAGTGCCGCGAGCGTCATCGCGCCGCGCACGTAGACCTGCGGTGCGAAGACCTGCGAGGTGCGGCGGATCGGGTGGGGCGGCAAGTCCCAGAACTCGTCGGGGTAGAAGTCGAGCGCGCCGGTCAGCTGGGCGGCGATGCTGGCGCGCTCGGGCGCGTTGCGTGCGCGCCAGCGCCACTCGACGTACGTGGCGAACCCCTCGTTCAGCCAGATGTCCGGCCACGAGCTGACCGTCACCGCGTTGCCGAACCATTGATGGGCGAGCTCGTGGATCACCAGCGTCTCGGTGACGAGTCCGTCGTACACGGGGCGGGTCTGGTTCTCCAGGGCGATCTCGCCGCCGCTGTCGTCGAGGGTGAAGCCGCCGACGTCGAAGGGGTACGGGCCGAACCGCTCGACCATCCAGCGCAGCCCCTCGGACTGCACCGCCAACGCCTCGGAGGTCACCGCGTCGTCGACGCCGGGCTCGAGGTAGGAGCGCAGCTCGATGCCGCCGACGCGCTCGACGACCTCCTCGAACTCACCGATCGCGAGGTAGGGCTGGTACGGGGCGGCCGGCTGGGCGAGGCGCCACGTCGTGGTCGTGGTGCCGTCGGCGTCCACGCGGTCGGCGAGCGTGCCGCCCGCAACGCCGAGGAGGCCCTCGGGTGTGGTGAGGCGCACGGTCCAGGTGGCCTTGTCGGTGACCGCCTCGTTGGCCGGCGTCCAGGCGGCGGGGGCCGAGGGCTCGCCGTAGGCGAGCAGCCCGTCGTCGGTGGGGAACCAGCCGGGTGCACGCTCCGCGGGTGAGGTCAGCTGCGCCGGCCGTCCGCGGTAGCGCACCTCGACGACGACCTCTTCCCCGGCGCCCGCACGCCGTCCGAGCCCGACGTGCAGCTTGGTGGCCGTGCGGTCGAAGGAGGTCATGGCGCCGTCGACACGCACGGCGAGCACGTACGGCCCGCGGTAGTCGAATCGCACGGTGCGCCGGACCTCGGTGGTGCGCAGCGTGATGCGCGCCGTGGCGTCGATGCCCCGCGTCTGCGGCACCCAGGTCACGTCGACGGCCTGGTCGAGCACGTCGTAGCCCGGGTTGCCGAGCCCGGGGTAGAGCGGCGCGGGGCCCCCGCTGGGCGCCGGGCCGGACGCCGGACCGGACGCCGGACCAGCGGCCGGGCCCGGGGAGGGGTCTGTCCCGGTGCAGGAGCCGGCGACGCCGACCAGCAGCACGGCTGCCAGCAGCGTCGCCGGGCGCCCGCGGCCCATCAGCTCAGCGCGCGGTGGTGCGGGGGAGCACCTTGCGCGCGGTGCGCGCCACGATGTCCTGGTAGCGGGGGCCGACCACCTTCGACAGGGTGAACAGGGCGTGGGCGTCCATGCCGACGATGATGCGGGGCTTGGAGGCCAGCATCCCGTCGAGGATGATCTGTGCCGCCTTCTCCGGGGTCATCTTCGCGAGCTTCTCGTCGAAGAACTTCGCGGTGCTCGCCTGGTCCTGGCCCTTGGTCACCCGGGAGTTGCGCGCGATGCCGGTCTTGATGCCGCCGGGGTGCACGACCGAGACGGCCACGGGGTGGCCGGCCACGATCATCTCCTCGCGGATCGCCTCGCTCATGCCGCGCACGGCGTACTTGGTGGCGTTGTAGGCGCTCTGCCCGGGCATCGAGATGAGACCGAAGAGGCTCGAGACGTTGACCAGGTGGCCGTCGCCGGAGGCGATCAGGTGCGGCAGGAACTCCTTCGAGCCGTGCACGACGCCCCAGTAGTTCACCCCGACGATCCACTCGATCTCGGAGTAGTCCATGTCCTCGAAGTCGCCGTGCAGCGCGACGCCGGCGTTGTTGACGACAGCGTCGACACGGCCGAACTGCTCGACGACGAGCTCGGCGTACGCCCCGAACGCCTCGCGGTCGGAGACGTCGAGCCGCAGGGACTGCACCTCGGGGGAACCCGCGTCCTTGGCCTGGCGAGCCGTCTCGTCGAGACCCTCGGCGTTCACGTCCGATATCGCCAGCCTGGCGCCCTGGCCTGCGGCGCGCACGGCCAGCGCACGACCGATGCCGGAGCCGGCCCCGGTGATGACGAGGACCTTGTCGTTGAGCGTCTTCATGCGGAGATCGTCTCCCTCTCGGTGGTGGCGGCGTCTGCTGCGGTTCGGGTCTCGGCCGCGACCGGGACGGTCTCGTACGCGGCCACGTCGAAGTCTCCCAGCAGACGCCTGAAGGTGAACGTGGCCCTCGGCCACAGGGTGGTGTTGTTGCCGTGCTCGTCGAGGTACCAGCTGGCGCAGCCGCCGGTGTTCCAGACCGTGGGCTCCATGCGCTCCCGCACCTCCTCGGTCCACGCCTCCTGCGCGGCCGGGGTGGGGGAGAGGGCGGCGATGCCGTCGGCGTCCATCGCGTCGAGCGCGGCGAGGACGTAGCGGATCTGGCTCTCGATGACGAAGACCATCGAGGAGTGGCCGAGCCCCGTGTTGGGGCCGACGAGCTGGAACAGGTTCGGGAACCCGTTGATGGTCGTGCCCTTGTAGGCCGCCATGCCGCGGGCCGACCAGACGTCGGCCAGGGTGCGACCGTCGCGGCCGGTGACGTGGTGCGCGATGGGCTGGTCGGTGGTGTGGAACCCGGTGGCCACCACGATGGCGTCCACCTCGCGCTCGACGCCGTCGCGGTCGACGATGCCGGTGGGGGTGACGCGGGCGATCCCGGTGTCGACGACGTCGACGTGGTCGCTGCCCAGGGCCGGGTAGTAGGTGTTGGAGATCAGGACCCGCTTGCACCCGAAGGCGAAGTCGGGGGTGACCTTCTCCCGCAGGGCCGGGTCGTCGATGCCGCGGGCGATGTTGGCCTTCGCCATCAGCTGCGCCGGCCTGGCGATGGCGGGCTTCCAGACGAAGGCGGGCACGTACGCCTCGCGGCCCCAGTAGATCGCGGTGCGGTAGAGCCGCATCAGACCGGGCACGTGGCGGAAGCCGAAGCGCTCGACCGCGGTGTAGCGGCGGTCGTGGCGCGGCATGACCCACGGCGCGGTGCGTTGGTAGACGTCGAGGTGGTCGACGCTCTCGGCGAGCTCGGGGACGATCTGGATCGCCGAGGCGCCGGTGCCGATGACGGCCACGCGCTTGCCGGTCAGATCGGCGTCGTGGTCCCAGCGAGCCGAGTGGAAGATCGTGCCGCCGAACTCGTCGATGCCCTCGATGTCGGGCATCTTCGGCTCCGAGAGGCCTCCGGACCCGGTGACGAGCACGTCGGCGGTCATCTCGCCACGGCTGGTGCTGATGCGCCAGCGGGCCGCCTCGTCGTCCCACGTCGCCTCCAGCACCTCGGTGTCGAAGGCGAACCGGTCGAGCACACCGGACTCCGCGGCGGTGCGCCGCAGGTAGTCCTGGATCTCCGGCTGCGGGCTGAAGCTGCTCGACCACTCGGGGTTGAGGGCGAAGGAGAAGGAGTACAGCTGGCTCGGCACGTCGCACGCGGCGCCGGGGTAGGTGTTGTCGCGCCAGGTGCCACCGACCTCGGACGCCTTCTCGAGCACCACGAAGTCCGTACGCCCGTGGCGCTGCAGCTGGATGGCCGTGCCGAGGCCCGCGAAGCCGGACCCGACGACCGCGACCCGGGTGTGGTCCGGGAGGACCGTGAGGGATGTCGTCATGGCAGGAACCTAGAGGCTTGTTGAACGACCGTCAACAGATGTGCTGAACAATGTTCAACAGATCACGCGCGCCCGCGTCGTCGCGGCTAGGCTGCCGCCATGAGTCAGCCCGCCCGCCGAACCCGGCTGACCCCCCGTGAACGCAAGGAGCAGCTCCTCGACCACGGCGTCCGGCTGCTCGGCACCCGGCAGCTCGACGAGCTCAGCATCGACCTGCTCGCCGAGGAGGCAGGCATCTCGCGCGGGCTGCTGTACCACTACTTCGGCGGCAAGCACGACTTCCACGTGGCCGTCGTCGAGCGGGCAGCCCGGGAGATCTTCGAGGCCACCGCGCCCACCGGAGACGGTGACGCGTTGACCCAGATGCTGGAGTCGATGCGCGTGTACGTGCGGTACGTGCGCGCGAACCACACCGGCTACGCCTCGCTGGTGCGGGCGGCTCGCGGCGGAAGCGACGACCTGCGAGGTGTCTACGAGCGGGCCCGCGGCGACCTCACCGACCGCATCTTCGCCGCCGCCGGAGCCGGGGCGCTCGCGGAGCTCGGCATCACCGACACCACCGCCAGCCGCCGGCTCGCGCGCGCCTGGGCGTCGATGGCCGAGGACGCGGTGCTCGACTGGGTCCTCGACGACGCCGGACTGAGCGAGGACCAGCTGATCACCTCGCTGACCTCGGCGCTCTGGGCCGGGCTGACCTCCTTGCCCCGACAGGCCTAGTCCCCGGGGTCCCTGCATGATGGGTCCCATGCGTCGTCTCTCCTGTCTCGCCGTGGTGCTGGCCACCGCCGTGGTGGGGTGCTCCGAGACGGGGGGCGGCTCCCCAGGTCCGACACCGAGCGCGACACAGGGCTCGACTCAGGGCTCGAGTCAGGGCTCGACTCAGGGCTCGGGTGCCGCGAGCCCCGAGGTGCCCCTGGAGGAGACCGACGTCCCCTTCACCGAGTCCGAGTCGCCGGTCCCCGACACCAGCGACGTGCCGGCCACGATGTACGCCGTGCTGGCGGACCGCCTCGATCCCCGGCAGGAGCGGCTCGCGGCCTACGACGGCACGAACGAGCCCGCCTCGGGCGTGGGTGCCGGCACGGTGCGCGGTGGGTGGAGCATGAACGCCGAGTGGAGTCCCCGCGGCCTGGTCGGCCTGGTCGTGGCGGACAGCTGGCCCGACGGGTGGCTGTGCGTGGACGCCTACCCCGGGTGCCGCAGCGTCCCGGTGCCCGGTGTCGAGGGCGCGACGGCGCAGGCGCTGGCCACGGGGCGTACGCAGATCTCGGTCGGCTTCGAGCAGCCCGGGGGCCAGAAGGTGATCGTCTCGGCCGTCGACATCGCCGAGCTGAGCGCGGCCGACCTCGCGGCGGCCGCGGCCGACGAGCGGCTGGACCTGCCCTGAGCGAGCAGACACGGCGGTCCCGCTCGAGTCGTTCCCGTCGCGGAGGCCGTCGCCGGGGGGACGGCGGCCGCGGCGACGGCGGGCGGGGCGCGGTCCGTGAGGAGGACCTGCCACAGCGTCCACCGGTGCCGGTGACCTACCCGGCGCAGCTGCCGGTCAGCGCCCGCCGCGAGGACATCGCCGCGGCGATCCGCGACCACCAGGTCGTCGTGGTCGCCGGCGAGACGGGGTCGGGCAAGACCACCCAGCTGCCGAAGATCTGCCTCGACCTCGGCCGTGGCAGCAGACGACGCATCGGGCACACCCAACCCCGCCGTATCGCCGCGCGCAGCGTCGCCGAGCGCATCGCGAGCGAGCTCGGCAGCGAGCTGGGCGAGACGGTCGGCTACCAGGTGCGCTTCACCGACAAGACCTCGGCGGCCTCCAGCGTGAAGGTGATGACCGACGGCATCCTCCTCGCGGAGCTGCAGCACGACCGGGACCTGCTGGCGTACGACACCCTGATCATCGACGAGGCGCACGAGCGCAGCCTCAACATCGACTTCATCCTGGGCTACCTCAAGCGACTGCTGCCCCGGCGCCCGGACCTGAAGGTCGTCATCACCTCCGCGACCATCGACCCCGAGCGGTTCGCGCGACACTTCGCCGACGCGGCGGGCGAGCCGGCGCCGGTCATCGAGGTGTCGGGGCGTACGTACCCGGTCGAGGTCCGCTACCGGCCACTGATGCTGGAGGTCGACGAGAGCGACGACCCGGACGAGGAGGGCGAGCTCGTCGTCCGCGACCAGACCGAGGCGGTCGCGGACGCAGTGACGGAGCTGTGCGCCGAGGGGCAGGGCGACATCCTCGTGTTCCTGCCCGGCGAGCGGGAGATCCGCGACACCGCCGAGGAGCTGGAGGCACTGGCCGCGCGCACCCGACCCGGGTTCGACGTGCTGCCCCTGTACGCACGGCTCTCCGCCGCGGAGCAGCACCGGGTCTTCGCACCGCACACCAGACGCCGCGTCGTGCTCGCCACGAACGTCGCGGAGACCTCGCTGACGGTGCCCGGCATCCGGTACGTCATCGACTCCGGCGTCGCGCGCATCTCGCGCTACTCCACGCGCAGCAAGGTGCAGCGCCTGCCGATCGAGCCGATCAGCCAGGCCTCGGCACGCCAGCGGGCCGGACGGTGCGGCCGGGTGGAGGCCGGCATCTGCATCCGCCTGTACGCCGAGGAGGACTTCGAGGGACGCCCGGAGTTCACCGATCCCGAGATCCTGCGCACCAACCTCGCGTCCGTGATCCTCCAGATGGCCTCGCTGCGGCTGGGAGAGGTCGAACGGTTCCCCTTCGTCGAGCCACCGGACCGACGCAACGTACGGGCAGGCGTGGAGCTGCTGACCGAGCTGGGGGCCGTCGCCCCCGCCGCCTCCGGGGCATCCGGGGGACAGGTGCGTCTCACGAACACCGGCCGTCGGCTCGCCCGGCTGCCGATCGACCCGCGCCTGGCCCGCATGATCCTGGAGGCGGACCGTCGGGGGTGCCTGCGTGAGGTGCTGGTCATCGCGGCGGCCCTGTCGGTGCAGGACCCCCGGGAGCGCCCGGTGGAGAAGCAGGCGCAGGCCGACCAGCTGCACGCCCGCTTCAAGGACCCGAGCAGCGACTTCCTCACCTGGCTCACGCTGTGGCGTCACCTGCGGGAGCGGCAGCAGGCGCAGGGGTCCTCGGCGTTCCGGCGCGAGGTGCGGGGCGAGTTCCTCAACTACGTACGCATCCGGGAGTGGCAGGACTACGAGTCGCAGCTGCGTCGCGTGGCCAAGGACATCGGTCTGACCGTGGGGCAGCCGGCCGACGAGCCGGACGCCGACGCCATCCACCAGTCGCTGCTCGCCGGGCTGCTGTCCCACGTCGGGCTGCGGGACGCCGAGACCCGCGACTACCTCGGTGCGCGGGGCACGCGCTTCTCGATCTTCCCCGGGTCGGGCCTGGCGAAGAAGCAGCCGCAGCTGGTGATGGCGGCGGAGCTGGTGGAGACCTCGCGCCTGTTCGGACGTACCAACGCCGGCATCAAGGCGGAGTGGGCCGAGCGGCTCGGGGCTCACCTCGTCAAGCGGTCGTACGCCGAGCCGCACTGGTCCCGCAAGCGCGCCGCGGTGGTCGCCCGCGAGCGGGTGACGCTCTACGGCGTCCCGCTGGTCGCCGACCGGCTCGTGCAGTACGGCACGGTCGACCGCGAGCTCTCCCGCGAGCTGTTCATCCGCCACGCGCTCGTCTACGGCGAGTGGTCAACGCGGCAGCGGTTCTTCCACCACAACCGTGAGCTGCTGGAGGAGGTGGGCGAGCTCGAGCACCGTGCCCGACGCCGCGATCTCGTCGTCGACGAGCACACGATGTTCGACTTCTACGACGAGCGTGTCGGCGCCGACGTCGTCTCAGGCGCTCACTTCGACTCCTGGTGGAAGCAGGTGCGCCGCGAGCAGCCCGACCTGCTGACCTTCGACCCCGCGATGCTCGTCAACGAGGCCGCGGCCGGCATCACCGACGAGCAGTTCCCGACCAGCTGGCGCAGCGAGGACCTCACCCTGCCGATCGACTACCGCTTCGAGCCGGGGTCGGCCCATGACGGCCTGACGATCGAGGTGCCCGTGGCGGTGCTGAACCGGGTGGGGGCCGACCAGTTCTCCTGGCTGGTCCCGGGACTGCGCGAGGAGCTGGTGATCGCCCTGCTCCGGTCGCTGCCGAAGAACCTGCGCACGTCGTTCGTCCCGGCGCCCGACCACGCAGCTCGGTTCCTCGCCGAGGTGCCGGCGGGGGAGGAGCCCCTGCTCGACGCCCTGGAGCGCTGGTGCCGCGCCACGACCGGCGTGCACGTGCCCCGGGAGGCGTGGGACCTCTCGCGGCTCCCCGACCATCTCCGTCCGACGTACGCGGTCGTCGATGCCTCGGGCGCGCGTGTCGGGGAGGGCAAGGACCTCGATGCGCTCAAGGCTCCGTTGCGCGGCTCCTTCGACGACGCCATCGCCGAGGTCGCCGCCGAGGCGGGGATGCGGCGCAGCGGGATGACGACCTGGGAGGTCGGGACGCTCGAGCGCACTGTGACGACGGTCCGGGCGGGCCAGGAGGTGCGGGTGCACCCCGCCCTGGTCGACGAGGGCACCACCGTGGGTCTGCGGGTGTGCGGGTCGACCGCCGAGCAGGAGGCGGTGCACCGCGAGGGCGTACGCCGTCTCGCCCTGCTCGCCGCCCCCTCGGTGCGTCGGACGCTCAAGGACGCGCTGGACAACACCGCGAAGCTGGAGATCGCGGGCACCCCGTACGCCTCGGTCGGCGACCTCCTCGCCGACTGCGGTGCCGCCGTGGTCACCGACCTCGTCGACGAGGCGCTCACCGCCGAGGGCGGGGTGTGGGACCGGGCCGCGTACGACGCCCTCGTGGCCAGAGTGCGTGCCGAGGTGCCGGCACGTGCGTCGGAGGTGCTCGCCGAGGTGCGCCGCGTGCTCGCCGCGTGGCGTGAGGCCGACCGGGCCCTGACGGGGCGGGCCGACATCGCCCAGCTGCCGGCGCTGACCGACATGCGGGCCCAGGTGGCCCGGTTGGTGCACGACGGGTTCGTCGGTGAGGTCGGGGCGGCACGGCTGCGACACCTCGCGCGCTACCTGCGGGCGGTCGGTCTGCGGCGCGCGCGCCTGGAGCAGGCGCCGACCGACGACCGGCGCAAGCACGAGGCCGTGGCGCCGCTGCAGCAATCGTGGCTGCACCGGGTCGAGGCGCTGCCCGCAGGGCGGCCGCCCGGAGCGTCGCTGCGCGAGGCCCGGTGGCTCATCGAGGAGTACCGCGTCTCGCTGTGGGCGCAGCAGCTCGGCACCGCGCAGAAGGTGTCGGACAAGCGCATCCGTACGGCGCTGGACGGCAGCTGAGCGCCGCCGACCACCTGCGGGCAATTCCCGCGCGACACGTGCGCCTCGACACCCCGTCGAGGGTTTGTCATGAGCCGATCGCCGTGCACACTGGTGGGCGAGGGCGCCGGGCCGCGGCAGCCCCGGGTCCCAACACAAGCCGCTACGAGCGGCCACGCGCCGTGAGGCGCTCCCGGTCCGGCGTTCCTCGCTCTTCTTCTCGGTGAGTCCGGGTCGGCCTCAGAGCTGACCGGACAGCTCCAGGTGTCCCGCTGCCTCGAGCTGCTCGGCCATCCCGAGCAGACGTCCTGCGTCGAGGGGCTCGGCGTCGTCCTCGACCGTGCCGCCGGTCTCACGGCGGCCCGGTGAGAGCACGGCGTGGCCGTGGGCCAGGACGCGGGTGAAGGCGGCTGCCCGGAACAGCGTGTCGGCGAAGTCGCCCGTGACGATGCCGCGCAGCACCTGGTCGGTGAGGTCGCGGACCGCGTCGGGTCCCGGCGGGTCGACGACGCCGGCGACGACCTCGGCGACCTCGCTGGCGGAACGACCCGCCGCGAAGTCGCGGGCCACGGTCAGGGGGTTGGCGTGCACGAACTCGCGGATCACGTACAGCCGCCACAGACAGCCCGACAGGGAGTCCGCGGGCGAACCGGCCCACACCTCGGCGAGCGCGTCGATGCCCTCGTCGCGCGCCAGCGTCACCACGCGGGAGACGGCCGCCTCGTCGAGGTCGGCGCGGGACCCGCGCACGAGCACCTCGGCGGCCCGCTCGGCGGCCGCGGCCCGCAGCGCGTGGTCCTCGCCACCCGGCTGGTGCTCGAAGGCGCGGGCACCCGGCAGCGACGGACGGTGGTGGCGGTGTGCGCGCCGACCGGCGTCGTCGCCGTCAGCCACCGAGCTTGCTCGCGGTCGGCGTCGCCGTCAGTGCAGCCGGGTCCTGGGCGGCGGGGTACTCGCGCTCGTCACCGAGGAGCTGCGTACGCACCACGGCCAGGCGCGGGCCGCGCTGCACGACGGTGACCCGCTCGGTGCGGGCCTCCTCGGGGCTGGAGGAGTTGATGCGGGCGGCGTACCAGTAGGCGGTCGCGTCCGGCACCTGCACCTTCGTCCAGCGGGACACCTCGGCGTCGATGCCGCTCTGGGAGGTCTGGCAGTCCTCCGCCCAGGACTCGAAGACCGACAGTGCCTGACGGGCCTGCTTGGCGTCGGGGAAGGTCGCCACCGCCTGGCCGGCGGTGTCGCCGTCGGCGCCCGGGACGGCGGCGTCGAAGCGGCGTACGACGACCCCGGTGGCGCCGATGTCGGAGAAGCTGAAGCGCTGGCACACCGTGAAGGGCCCGCGATCACGAGGGACGGTCTCGAACTCGCTCCAGGCCCAGTCGTCGCCGAAGCCCGGGAGCTCACCGGCGTCGAGGAGGCGGCCGTAGCGACCGCCGGTCGGCGTGGGAGCGCCGGGGGCGGGGGCGACCCCTTCCTGACCCTCCTGGCCGGCGGCGGGTTCCTCGCCGGACCCGGTCCCGGGATCGCTCGCCGGGGACGGGCTCGGGGTGTCCTCGCTCGCAGCGTCGGTGGGCGTGGCCGTCGCGTCGGCCGAGGGCGAGGGGCTCGGGGTCTCGCTCGCGGAGGAGGTCGGGGAGGCCGTACCCGAGGCGTTCTGCGGCTCCTCGGTGTCGCTCCCGCAGGCCGAGAGCGGCAGCAGGACGGCGAGGGCGGCGACGGCGGCGCGCGCGGCGGGGGCGCGGTGACGGGTGCGGATCATGGCTCCAGGCTAGGCAGCGCGAGGACGCGGGCGGGTCACGACACGGCGTCGGGGCCGTTGCGCTCAGGTGGCCTCTGCGGGGCCGGGGTTCTCCGCGGTGGCCTCGGTCGCGAGCCGTGTCGCCACGACCTCGGGAGCTCGCAGCACGGCGTCGACGAGGGCGTCGACGCACATCTCCACCTGCCAGGTGCGACTGCCGAGCTCGACCAGTCGTGACGTCAGCGCAGCGCGCACGTCGTCCTCGTCGCGGGTGGCGGGAGGCTGCCACATCGCGCGGCGCAGGTGGTCGGGGGCGAGGAGGTTCTCGACCGGAAGGTCGTGCGCCTCGGCGATCTCGCCGACGGCGGCGCGGGCGAGGGTGAGCCGCTCGGCGGCCTCGGGGTCGCGCTCGGCCCAGGCGCGCGGAGGCGGAGGTCCGGTGCTCGCGGCCCGGCGGGCCGGCAGGTCGTCCTCGGCCAGCTCCAGGGCCTCGTTGATCGCCGCGACCCAGGTGCGGGCGTACCGCTGGGCCCCACGACCCCGGAACCCCGGCACCGCGAGCAGGTCGGGGACTGACGTCGGCGCCGCGGAGGCGGCGGCGACGAGGGCGCTGTCGGGCAGCAGGCGGCCGGGCGTCGTGTCGCGCTGGCGGGCGAGGTCGTCGCGGGCCTGCCACAGCGACCTGACCAGCGCCAGCCCGCGGCGCCCGCCGCGCACCTTGTGGCTGCCCGACGTACGCCGCCACGGCTCGGCGCGGACGGCCGGGGTGAAGTCCAGCAGAGAGGCGAACTCCTCACGTGCCCACTCGGTCTTGCCCTGCTCGGCGAGCATCGTCGTCATCGCCTCGCGGAGCTCGATGAGCGCCTCGACGTCGAGCGCGGCGTACTCCAGCCAGGGCTCGGGCAGCGGACGCTTCGACCAGTCCTGGGCGGAGTGCTCCTTGCGCAGCCGCCGACCCAGGAGCTGCTCGACCATGGTGCCGAGCGCGACACGCGGGAAGCCGAGCAGGCGACCACCGAGCTCGGTGTCGAAGAGCGCGCGGGGCTGCAGCCCGATCTCGCGCAGGCAGGCGAGGTCCTGGGTGGCGGCGTGCAGGATCCACTCGGCGTCGCCGATCGCCTCGTCGAGCGCGCTCAGGTCGCCGCCGTCGGCGGTGAGCGGAATGGGGTCGACCAGGTGGGTGCCGGCACCCTCGCGACGCAGCTGCACCAGGTAGGCGCGTTGGGAGTAGCGGTAGCCGGACGCACGCTCGGCGTCGATCGCCACCGGCCCGGTGCCGGCGGCGATGGCCGCGACCGTCTCGGCGTACGCCTCGGGCGTGTCCACCACGGCCGGCAGACCGTCGCGCAGGGTCAGCAGCGGGACCTCGGGCTGCTCGGGCTGCTCCGGCTGCTCCGGGGGGTCGGAGGTCATCAGACCGAGCCGCGCTGCCCGCGTCGGCTCGGCATCACCGCGACGCCCGCCGGGACGGGCTCCAGGCCTGCGACCTGGCAGAGCAGCGTGGCCCAGGCCTCGACGTGACCGGCGACGTCGTCGCAGGGTGTCCAGGAGGCGCGGATCTCCAGCTGCGCGGTGGGGGCCTCCTCGGCCATGCCGCCGAAGCTCTCGGTGGAGACGACCGTGACGGTGCCCGAGGGGTTCGCCGCGGTGGCCCGGTGCTCGGTGAGGGCCTCGTCGATCCAGGACCAGGCCACCTCGCCGACCAGGGGGTCCTGTGCCTGCTCCCGGTCGATCTCGGCGCGGGCGTACACGACGCACCGGAAGGTGCCGCCCCACGCGTCGTTGCCGGCGGGGTCGTGCAGCAGCACGATGCGGCCCGTGGCGAGGTCCTCGCCCCTGACGGTGACGTCGGCCGAAAGCGCCGAGGCGTACGGAGCGATGCGCTGCGGCGCCGGCATCGGCTCGACGAGCACATCGGGCCGCACGGCGGCCGCCTTCATGCGCTCCACGGCCTCGCGGAACTCCTCGGGCCATGCGGAGGGATCCACGCGGCTGCCCTGACCTGCCGACATGTTGTGCAGGTTATGCCGCCCGTGCGCCGATCGTCCGCCGGGACACGCCCGGGGACGGGTCTCGGGGTGCCTGCGAGGATGTGGCCGTGCCTGCTGCCGCCTCCGTCGACACCGCCGTCCGCGACTCCGCCTTCCTGCGCGCCGCCCGCGGGGAGGAGGTGCCGCACACGCCGGTGTGGTTCATGCGCCAGGCGGGGCGGTCGCTGCCGGAGTACCTCGCGATCCGTGAGGGCGTCGCGATGCTGGACGCCTGCATGCGGCCCGACATGGTCGTGGAGATCACCATGCAGCCGGTGCGGCGCCACGGCGTCGACGCCGCGATCTTCTTCTCCGACATCGTGCTGCCCCTCAAGGCGGTCGGGGTCGACCTCGACATCAAGCCCGGTGTGGGTCCGGTGGTCGCGGAGCCGGTGCGGACGCTCGCGGACGTCGAGCGCATCCCCGACCTGAGGCCCGAGCACGTGCACTTCATCACCGAGTCCGTGCAGGGTCTCGTCGGTGAGCTCGGCTCCACGCCGCTCATCGGGTTCGCCGGAGCACCGTTCACGGTCGCGTCCTACCTCGTCGAGGGCGGTCCGTCGAAGGAGCACGCCAAGACCAAGGCCATGATGTTCGGCGCGCCCGAGGTGTGGGCGGCGTTGATGGACAAGATCGCGGGGATCGCCGCGGCGTACCTGCGGGTCCAGGTCGAGGCCGGCGCCTCGGCGGTGCAGCTCTTCGACTCCTGGGCGGGGGCGGTGTCACCGGCCGACTACCAGCGCTTCGTGATGCCGAGCTCGGCGCGGGTGCTGGCCGAGGTCGCCGACCTCGGGGTCCCGCGGATCCACTTCGGCGTCGGCACCGGTGAGCTGCTCGCACTGATGGGGGAGGCGGGCGCCGACGTCGTCGGTGTCGACTGGCGCGTGCCGTTCGAGGAGGGCGTACGCCGTGTCGGCGGTCGCGTGGTGCAGGGCAACCTGGACCCGACCCTGGTCTTCGCGCCCACCGAGGTGATGACCGCGCGGGCCGACGAGATCATCGCGGCGGGCCAGGCCGCGCCGGGCCACATCTTCAACCTCGGTCACGGCGTGATCCCTTCCACCGACCCCGACCAGCTCACGAAGCTGGTCGACCACGTGCACGAGACCACGCAGGCCTGAGGCCGGTCGTCGTGGCCGTCGACGCCGAGCGCGCCCGGAGGGATCTGTTCCCCGACCAACGCTTCCACGTCAACGACGAGCGCGTACGCCATGGCGACGTCGTCTACTACGTACGCCAGGTGCGCGACGAGACGAGCCTGACGTCGGGGAACGTCGCGTGGTGGTCGGCCGATCCGATCGCGCTCGTCTTCCTCCCGTTCGCGTTCCTGCTCTGGTCGTGGCGACGGGTACGCCGAGCGAGGGCCGCCCGCGACGATCAGTGGGTCGTGGGGATCGTGGCGCTGCCGGCTGCCGACACGTTCCAAGCCTGGTCGGGCCCGCGGGTGACGCACACCGAACGCGTCGAGGGCGAAGAAGCCTCACGGCGACGCATCGACGAGCTCGTCGAGCAGATCCGATCCGGGCAGCGGGACTTCCGTCCGCGGTGAGGCCACCGGCGGTCGCCGTCGCCGGTCAGGTCGACGTCGGCTGCTCGGGCTCCTCGAGGAGAGGCTGGATGGGGACCAGTCCTTGCTTGCGCAGGTGGCGCAGGGCGAGCGAGGCGGTCGCCAGCTTCGTCCGCGTCTCCCGGACGCTCGGGGCCCGACCGTCGGAGAACCGCTCGAGGTGGGCGACCTTGCGCGACAGCGCCATCTCGAGCTCCAGCAGACCGCTGACCGTGCCGGGGTCCTGCTCGATGCCCTGACGGTGCCTCACCAGCGCGGCGGAGAGTGTCTGCAGCACGACGCCCTCGACCGCCTCCGGGGTGGCGTCGGCTCGGGCCAGTGCCGCGGACGTGGTGCCGGCGCCGGCGCCGGTGAGGGCCATGACGGTCGCCAGTCCGCCGACCATGCCGCCCGGTCCGAACGCCGCGAGCGCTCCGACGACCGCGGCCCCGCCTGCCAGCCCGGCGGGTGCCGCGACGGCCAGGCCGATCGGGCCCAGGGCCAGGATGGCCACCCCGCCCCCGGCGAGGAGCCACCGGGTCGCCGAGGACTTCTTGGTGGTGAGCGCGGCGGCGGCCTCGCGGAGGGACTCGTACACGTCGATGCCGACCGAGGTGCCGAGCTCGAGCGCGGCCGTGAGGTCCTGCAGTGCCCCGCGGACGACGGCGCCCTCGACGCGGATCTCGTACGGGGCGACCAGGTTCGCCGTGCCCAGGGCGACCAGCAGGTCGATCGCGGCGTCGACGGAGAGGTCCGGGGACGGGTCGGGACGCTCACCGGCCTCGAGGCGCTGCAGCACCAGCGGGGCGTGCCGACCGGAGGCGGCGTACGGGGCCACGGCCTGGTGCGCCGCGTCGCGCTGGACGATCGCGAGCGCGTCGCGCCAGCGCTCCTGCTTGTCACCGGAGAGACGGTCTCCGATGAGATGTGCCGTCAGCATGCTGAGGAGCAGGGCGCGCTCGGCGTCGGTCGGCACCACGTCCGGGGAGCTGCCGGCGAGCACCAGCTCGCTGCCGGGGCTCCCGTGGAGCATCCGGCCGAGGGCCTCGCGGGCCGGCGGCGAGGTCAGGTAGGTGGCGGCGGAGTGGCGTACGCCCAGGTCGACGGGCACGTCGAGCGCCCAGCCGAAGATGCGGGACACCCCGCGTCGGCCGCAGATGACGTCGGCGGGGTTCCACACGTTGACCCACACCTCGACGGGCACGCGTCGCTCGGCCAGGTCGAACCGGTCGCTGCCGACGTGCAGGTCGCGACGCCCGGCGGGGGAGCCGATGGTCAGCAGCCCGTGCACGCGCACACCGCGGGGGAGGCGTGCGAGGACGTCGAGGGCGACCGCGCTCCCGAGGCTGTGCGCGACCACCACGAGGTCGCCCTCGGAGGGGATGTGCTCCAGCACCCGGGCGACGGTCGCTGCGCGGCGGGTGGGCTCGCCGAGGTAGGCGCGCACCTGGGGGAACCAGATGTTCGCGAGGTGGGCGGTGGTGTCGAAGCGCGGCTGCAGCCTGCCCCGCTGGTGGTGCCCGAGCAGCCTCTCGAACTCGTGGGTGCGCCGCTCCCGGAGCCGTCGGAAGCGCCCCCACTCGGTCGCGCCGAGCTTGAAGTCGGTGCGCGACGGGAGGGACGGCGCGTCCTCGAGCGGTCCGTCGCCGAGCAGCAGGTCGGCGTAGGAGGGGGCGATCACGGTGACGTCGTCGAGGCCGGGAAAGCCCGCGGCGCGGAGCCCTTCCTCGATCGCGTCGTGCCAGCCCTCGTAGGCCCCGGTCGGGCTGACGCCGTGCAGCAGCAGGAGGGTCGGCGGTCTCGCCGGGCCCTCCTCGACGACGCTCTCGACGGCCCTCGACTGCTCCACGTCGGACGAGTCTGGCAGGCCGGCGCGGAGAGGTGGGTCGTCCGGGCCGTCGCTCAGGCCGTCCGGCGTCGTCGCCACCAGAGCAGGGGCGCACCGAGCAGCGCGGCTGTCACGAGGAACGGCAGGGCGGTCGCGACGAGCACCACCAGGGACCGGGTGGCGTCACCGAAGGCGTCCCATCCCGTGACCAGGCCGGCCTGCACGGGGCTGCGGTCGGTCTCCTCCCGCGAGGGCGCCGCTCGCTGCAGGTCCACGCGGATGGTCGCCGACGACGTCTTCTGCGCCAGCGACTCCTGCCGAGCCTGCAGAGCCTCCAGCGCGGCCTGGCGGCGCACGAGCTGATTCTCGACGCGGATCACCTCGCCGATGGTGTCGGCACGGTCGAGCAGGTCCTCCATGCGACGCACCGCCGCGGCCTGGGTGCGGACGCGGGCGGCGACGTCGACGACCTCCTCGGTGACGTCGGTGGCATCGGAGCTGCGGCTCGTCGTGCGTGCGAGACCGGCGAAGGCGTCCATGGCGTCCGCGAAGGACTCCGTCGGCACCTCGGCCACCAGCAGCACGCGCCGCAGGCGGCCCTGTCGGTCGCCCTCGGACTCCTCGGAGGCCACCTCGCCGCCGAGCGAGGCGATCTCCGTGACCAGGTCGGCCCGGACGCCCGGCACGTCGTCGGCGGTGAGGTCCAGTCTCCCGGTGCGGATGATCGAGCGGCCGTCACTGATGTCGCCCGGCTCGACCGCGGACGCGCGGTTCACCGGGACACGCGCGGTGCTGTCGTACGCCGTCTCGGCGGTGCCGGCGAGGGACTCGCCGGCACCGAAGGACCGTTGCGAGGAGATGCCGTCGTCCATCGACGCGGTCGAGGGCGCTCCGGCGACCCCGGCCGGTGTCTCGGCGCCACCGCTGCAGGCACCGAGGGCGAAGGCTCCGGCGGCCACGAGGGCCGCGTACGCGAGAGCTGGACGGGAGCCCGGACGGCGGCCCGGGCGGGGCGTGGTGGTGGCGGTCATGGTGCTGGGACGCGCCAGGGCCGGCCGCGGTTCCCCGACCGTGTGTCGGCCGCACCGTGTTGGCAGAGTGGCACCCATGTCCTCGAGTGATGAGACCCGCTCCCTGCCGGTCCAGCCGCCTGACACCCAGCTCGAGCCGCCGGCGGACGCCGCACAGGCCGACGTGGCGGTGATCGGGGGCAGCGGCTTCTACTCCTTCCTGGAGGAGCCGCGACACGTCGCGGTGAGCACGCCGTACGGGGACCCCAGCGCGGAGATCGCGCTGGGCACGGTGGCGGGACGGCGCGTGGCGTTCCTGCCGAGGCACGGGACGGGTCACGCGTACCCCCCGACCCAGATCAACTACCGCGCCAACCTGTGGGCGCTGCGCTCGCTCGGGGTGCGCCAGGTGATCGCACCGTGTGCCGTCGGCGGGCTGCGTGGCGGTGCGGACGGTGTCGCACCCGGCGACCTCGTGGTGCCGGACCAGCTGGTCGACCGGACGTACGCCCGGGTGCAGTCCTACGTCGAGCGCGGGGCGGTGCACCTGCCGTTCGCGGACCCGTACTGTCCCCGGCTCTCGCCCGCCCTCGCCGCCGAGGAGTCCGTGACGCTCGGCGGCACGATGGTGGTGATCGAGGGGCCGCGGTTCTCCACCAGGGCGGAGTCGCGGTCGTACGCGGCCGCGGGGTGGAACCTCGTCAACATGACCGGGCACCCCGAAGCCGTCCTCGCCCGCGAGATGCGCATGTGCTACGCCGCGATCGCGCTGGTGACCGACATGGACGCCGGGGTCGAGTCCGGCGAGGGTGTCGGCCAGGAGGAGGTGTTCGCCCTGTTCGCGAAGAACATCGACCGGCTGAAGACCTTGATCGCCGGCGTGATCGCGGACCTGCCGGACCCGGCCGGCTGCAGCTGCGCGTCCTGGGCGGACGGGATGGAGCTGACGTACGAGATCCCGGGTGCGGCGTCGGGGGCGACACGGTGAAGGTGCTGCTGACCGGCGCGGCCGGGTTCATCGGCGCCGAGATCGCGCGGCAGCTGACCGAGCGCGGTGACGAGGTCGTGGCGATCGACCTGATGCTGCCGATGGCGCACGGGTCGGCGGCGCCGCCCGAGGGTGTCAAGCAGCTCGATGTCCGCGACGCCGCCGAGTCGATGCGGTGGGCCGAGCTGCTCTCCGGCGTCGACGTGGTGTGCCACCAGTCCGCGGTGGTGGGCGCGGGGGTGAAGGTCGCGGACCTGCCGGCGTACGCCTCGCACAACGACCTCGGCACCGCCGCCCTGCTGGCGGCGATGCACGAGGCGGACGTCGACCGTCTGGTGCTCGCGTCGTCGATGGTCGTCTACGGAGAGGGCCGCTACGAGTGTCCTGAGCACGGGGAGCAGCCTGCGCGGCCGCGCGCCGTCCCCGACCTCGACGCCGGACGCTTCGACAACCCCTGCCCGATCTGTGGTGAGCCGATGGGGTGGGCGCTCGTGGACGAGTCGGCCCGGTTCGACCCTCGGGGTTCGTACGCCGCCTCGAAGGTCGCCCAGGAGCACTACACGAGCGCGTGGGTCAGGCAGGCCGAGGCCGCGGCGGTCGCCTTGCGGTACCACAACGTGTACGGCCCCGGGATGCCCAAGGACACGCCCTACAGCGGGGTCGCCGCGATGTTCCGGTCGTCGCTGGAACGGGACGAGCCACCGACCGTGTACGAGGACGGAGCGCAGGTGCGCGACTTCGTGCACGTCTCCGATGTCGCGCGGGCGAACGTGGTGAGCATCGACGCGGTCGTCGGCATGCCGACGGGCGCGGCGGAGGCGTACGCGGCGTACAACGTCGCCTCGGGCCATCCGATCTCGATCAAGGAGGTCGCCGAGATGGTCGCAGCCGGGACGGGCCGCGACATCGCTCCGGAGGTGACGGGCGGGTACCGGTCAGCAGACGTGCGGCACGTCGTGGCCTCACCGGAGAAGGCGCGTCGCGAGCTGGGATTCTCGGCCGAGGTGCTGCCTGCCGAGGGGCTAGCGGCCTTCGCCACGGCGCCGCTGCGAGCCTGACCCCGGCAGGGTCCGAGCCGGGGAACGGAACCGGTCGAGAAGCTGATGCGTCCCATGGTCATGACGGGTCGACGCACGGCGCAGGGAATCAGTGCTGTGGTGCTGGGGGTCGGACTGATGGCCGTTCCCGCCTGGCCCGCGGCGGCTTCGTGCGCAGGCCCGCCGGAGCCCGCTCGCGCCGAGAAGGCATTCGTGGGTCGCGTCGTCGAGACCGACGGTCCGTACGCCCGCTTCCGGGTGCTCGGTCAGGCGTCGACGGGGCCGGCATTGGCGCCGGAGGTGTGGGTGCTGACGGGGACCCCGACGGCGGGCTGGCCGTCGAGCCTGCTCGGCGGCGATGTCTCCAGCTCCGTCGACCTGAGCGTGGTGCCAGGCGCCAGATATGCGATCGGGGCGTACGGCTCGCGCACCCACCTGGCGACAGGCACGTGCTCGAGTTTCCGTCTCGATGATGACGAGAAACCGCCTCCCGCGCTGCTGACACGCCAACCCGTCTCGTCAGGCTTGGTGGGTCAGGGACCCCCGGTCGATCAGTGGGTCTACACCGCACCGGTGGTGGCACTGCTGGTGCTTCTCGGGTGGGCGGTCGTGAGGACGGCTCGCCGACGGCAGTGAGAACGGCCGCGTCGGGGCAGCGTCAGATCGGTGGCGCGGGTGGCCCGAGGTCGTCGATATCTCCGTCGGGTCCACGGCGGTAGGTGTGTCCGGTGGGTGAGCGCCACTCGTACGTCGCGGACGTGGGTGGTCCGGTGCGTCGGTAGGTCCAGCCGCTGTGGGTCTTGAGGCGGTGGTGGAAGCGGCAGAGCGCGGCGAGGTTGTCGGTGCACGTCTGAGGCATGTCGTGCGGGTCGGGGTCCTGGCCGCCGGGGTCCGGTGGTCGCCACCTGTCGATGTGGTCGAGGTCGGCTGCGCGGGCGGGGCGGTGGCAGTGCGGGAACACACACGTGCGGTCGCGCAGGATCACCTGTTCGCGGAGCCGGGGCCCGGGGGTGTACCCGTTGCTCGTGCGTTCTTCGGTGAGGTCGAGGACGGGCCGGATGGTCAGGCGGGTCTGTCCGGCGGTGGGGCCGGTGTCGGTCAGGGCGGCGTGGGCCCAGGCCCGGACGGTGGCTTCGTCGACCAGGCGTACGGGGCCGGACTCGATGGTCGCCAACCCGGCTGCGTGCATGAGCCCATCGGTGCTGCGGGTGAGGGCGGCGGCGGAGAGGTGGACGTGGAGCACGAGCTCGCGGGTTGCGCGGGTGCGGTGCTCGCGGTCGATGATCCGCTCGGCACCGTCGGTCGACCTCTCCGCGGTATCGGCGTCGCTGGTGTCGTAGGGGAGGACGAGTTCGCCGCGGGCGAGGACCCCCAGGGCCTAGGCGCGGAGGCACCCGTCGCTCGTGTGAGCGGGTGCGGTGGCTGCGAGGCGGGTGGCGATGAGGTCCAGGGAGGTGTCGAGGTCGGCGGCGTCGAGGGCATCGATGCGCCCGTCGACCCACGCCAGCCCGGCGAGGTCTTCGGCGGTGGGTGACCCGGACCGGTTCTGCACCGGAAGCGCGATCCGCACGTGCTGCTGGTTCCGCAGCTTTGCGGCCGCCTCGGACAGTGCGCGGGTCTGTTCGCGCAGACGCTCGTGCACCGTGGTCGCGTCGGTCAGCGCCAGCGCCTCGAGACCGCCGGCCTCACGGACAAGCTCCGCCTCGGCCTGCTGCACGCGCAGCAGGCCGGTGAGGGTGCGGTCCAGCGCCGGCACCCCGAGCCGGTGCGCCTTGAGAGCGAGCCACCGGTCCGCGGCACCAGCCCGGTCAAGGTCGAGGACGGTGGTGCGGGTGGCGATGCGTCGGGCCCGCCACAACGGCAGATCCAATGCCTCCACCCGTGCCCACGTGGCGGGGAGGCGGTGGCGCAGCTCGAGGAGGTCCGAGGCCAGGATCCGGGCGGAGTCGGTCGTCGTTCCGAGCGCGGCACCGAGGTCGGCCACACAGAACTCGGCGATCATCAGGGTCCCGGGCCCACCGAGGAGCAGGGCACGGTCGCCGTGGAGCGCGCCACCGGTGTCCGGGCCGTGACCGGCGGCATCATGGATCGACTCCGCCGGGTGAGCGTCGAGCCAGGCCAGCACCGCCCTGGCGCGGGCCACCTCTCCAGCACGAGCTGCCCGGTCACCGGCGCGCACGGCCGCGAGCAGATCGGCGGGCGTGCCCGATCCGCCTGATCCCTCGGCGCTGTCGTGGGTGCTGGTCACGAGCATGAATCTAGGTGCGACCACCGACAGTTCTTCGAACGCGTGTTCGAATGATGAGACGGTCTGTGGATCGGTTTTAAAGGGTCATGGGTCACCGGGTCTCGCGGCTCGGCTGGCGCCTCGCACCTCGACCACCGGGTTGCCGGAGTCTCACACCTCGCCATCGGCGTGAGACGGCACCACGACGGCCGGCCGCCGGCTACCAGTGCGTGTCGAGCAGGTGGTTCAGCAGCAGCGCCACGGTCACCTGCAGCCCCAGCAACCGCGTCCACCACCACCTCGGCACGTGGGCGGCCGCCAGCAGCATCCACGGCATGAAGGGCAACCAGATGCGTTCGACCTCCGACAGGCTCATCAGCGACAGGTCCGCGACGAGCACGCAGGCGAGACCGCCGAGTGGGAGCAGCACGGCGGCCCTCGTACGCACCTGAGCATCGGCCAGCGGACCGCCAACGACGACAGCGAGGTCGGACCCGTCGTCCAACAGATCCGCCCACCGTCCCCGGGACCGACGTCGCGACCGGAGCACCACGACCAGCACCGCCAGTGCCGCTGCGAGCGCAGGACCGGCCGACAGGAGCAGCGCGCCGCCGTTGCCCCACACCCAGTACGCGGGCGGGCGCATCCCGGCAATGCCGTTCCAGTAGCGGTCCTCGAGCGCGAAGTACGCGGGGAAGAAGTGCCATCCGAACGGCGCCAGCACCAGCAGCGTCGGCACGCACGCGGCCAGGGCAGCGAGGGGTAGGGGCCACCACGAGCGCACCGCGAGCAGCACCGCGAGCGCCACGAGTCCGAGAAGGACGGCCCCGTACGACATCATCACGGCCGACCCGAGCACCAGCCCCGCCGCGAGCGACCACGCGACCGCGCGGAGCCCTCGCGATGTCGCCGCGTACGCCAGCAGCGCGATGCCCCAGGCCCCGACCGCCGTCACCATCGAGTCCGCGCTCACCCCGATGAAGACCGCCATCGGTGCGAGCACGAGGAACGGCGCGGCACGCCGCGCGTACGCCTCGCCTGCGAGCCGTCGCGCGGCGACGAGCACCGCGACGGGCGCCGTGGCGGAGACGGTGACCACGATCAGCCCGGAGAAGGGGGCGGGATCGAAGCCGAGGCGCTCCATCGCCACGAACAGCAGGAACAGGAAGGGCGGGTGGCCGGCGACGTTGGCGGCGAGCGTGTCGGGGTGGGCGAAGGGGATGCGATCGACCCACTGCTCGAGCAGCAGACCCACGTCCTCGGTACGCCGTGCCTCGCGGAAGTACTCGAACGGCTCTCCCAGCACCGATCCCAGCCCGGAGACGCCGTCGACCAGCGCCAGCGACACGATCCACAGCCAGCCCAGCCCGAAGACCGCGAGCAGCAGTCGACGCCAGCCGAGCTCGGCCGCGAGCCGGGGGCCGTGCAGCACACCGAGCACGGCGAGCACCACGGCCGGCACCGTGCCCGGACCGAGGTGCGGCGACCAGCGCGAGTGCAGCGGCTCGACGCCGTTCGGCCCGCCGAAGGGGTGGACGAGCCAGCCGAAGATCTCCGGCACCGACATGGTCAGCAGCACCAGCACCACGGCCACCACGAGCCCGACGCGCACGCCGTGGTCCAGGGACGCCGCCGCAGGACCGGACGCCGACCCGGCCACGGCCCCGCGGTCGGACGCGGAGTCGGTGGTCGGCACCCGGTCACCCTAGGTGTTCGGGTGCGGGCGGTGGCCGAGGCCGCGCGTGACCTGTCGGGGACGCGCCGCGCCGCCATCCGTCCGTGCGGGTCTGGTGCACCCTCTACGGTGGAGCCATGCCAGGGCTGTGCGATCTCGTCCTTCCCTGCAAGGACGAGGGTCCCGCCCTGCGCGGCCTCCTGCCGCGGGTCCCGGAGGTCTTCGACGTCATCGTGGTGGACAACGGCTCGGTGGACGACACCGCGAGCGTGGCCCTGGCCCACGGCGCCACGGTCGTGACCGAGCAGGTGTCCGGGTACGGCGCCGCCGTGCACGCAGGAGTGGAGGCCGCCGGGGCGGACTACCTCGCCGTCATGGACGGCGACGGGTCCTTCGACCCCGACGAGCTCCTCCCGATGCTCGACGACGTCGTCTCGGGGCGCGCCGACATGGCCGTAGGGCGCCGCCGACCGGTCGGGCGCGGCGTCTGGCCGTGGCACGCCCGCGCGGGCAACCGCCTGGTCGTCGCCATCCTGCGCCGCCGCAGCGGGTTCGCGGCCCACGACATCGCCCCGATGCGCGTGTGCCGCACCCAGGCACTCCTCGACCTCGGGGTCGAGGACCGGCGCTTCGGCTACCCCTTGGAGCTGCTCTCCCGCGCCCAGGACGCGGGCTGGCGCCTGGTCGAGCACGACGTCACCTACCACCCGCGGGCGGCCGGCACCCGGTCGAAGGTCTCCGGCTCGGTGCGTGGCACCGTCCGGGTCGCACGCGACTTCGCGAGGGTCCTGACGTGACCGAGTACCTCGTCATGGCCAAGGCGCCCGTGCCCGGCCGGGTCAAGACACGTCTCGGCGCGGACATCGGCGCGGAGGCGGCGGCCGACCTCGCCGCCCTCAGCCTGCTCGACGCGTTGGAGGCGGGAGCCGGCGCCTTCGGACCGCAGCACTGCCATCTCGCCCTCGAAGGCGACCTGCTGGAAGCCGTACGCTCCCGCGAGCTGCGCGAGGCGCTCCTGGACTGGACCGTGCGACCCCAGGTCGACGGCCAGCTGGGCGTACGCATCGCCGCGGCCCACCGCGACCTGGCCGAGGCCGGCGTCCGCGGCCCCGTGCTGCAGGTCGGCATGGACACCCCCCAGGTCGACGTCGACCGTCTGCACGAGCTCGCCCTCGCGCTGCTCGACCCTGCGGGGCCGGACGCTCTGCTCGGCGAGGCCACCGACGGCGGCTGGTGGGTGCTCGGCACGCGCGATCCCCGGGTGGCCGACGCGGTCGCGACGGTTCCCATGAGCACCCCCACGACGTACGCGGACACGCTCGCCGCGCTGGTCGGCAGCGGCGTCATCGTCGGGCCCTGCCGTGTGCTCACCGACGTCGACCACGTCGGCGACGCCGCCCGCGTCGCCGCGCAGGCACCCCACTCACGCTTCGGGCGCGCCTGGACGGCCCTCGCGGCGACGACGACCCGCGGCGACGCGGCCGCCGAGCTCCACCCGCCCGCGGAGGAGGCCCCGTGACGAGTCTCCAGGGGAGTACGCCGACCCCGGCGCGCCGCCGGCGCCGCTCCGCCGACCAGCTGCCCGACGACACCCGTACGGTCGAGTTCCACGAGGTCTTCGCCGCGGCGCTGGCGGGCGCCACCTGCAGCGTCATCGGCGACGCGGTGGGTGAGCAGCAGCTGCCCATGGCCCGGTGGGCCGGCGAGGCCGACGACTCCGACGACACGCTGCTGGCGCTCTGCGAGGGGCCGACGCTCGACGTCGGATGCGGTCCGGGGCGCATGGCCTCGCGGCTGGCCGAGCTCGGGCACGTCGTGCTCGGTGTCGACATCGTCGCCGCCGCGGTGCGCCGCACGCGCGACCGTGGCGTGTCCGCGATCCAGCGCGACCTCTTCGAGCGCCTCCCGGGCGAGGGTCGCTGGCAGACGGCGCTGCTGGCGGACGGCAACATCGGAATCGGCGGCGACCCCGTGACGTTGCTGGCACGCATGGTCGAGCTCGTCACCCCCGGCGGCCATGTGATCGTCGAGGCGGCCCCTCCGGGTGGCGGTCTCCAGGTGCACGAGGTGCGGCTCCAGGCCGGGCAGCTGCAGAGTTCGCCGTTCCCGTGGGCAGTCCTCGCGGTCGACCACGTCGAACACCTGGTGAGGGATCTCCCGCTCGAGCTGACGGAGATCCACCGGATCGGCCGCGGTGAGAACTCGCGCTGGGTGGCCGCCCTGACCAGGGAGGACGAGCAGTGAGCCAGATCGCCACACGCATCGACGAACGGGTCCCCACGCCCGAGTCCTTCACCTCCGACGTCCACAGTCCCGCTGTGACCGCGCGGGTCGGGTCCTGGCTCGGCATCGCCTTCACGATCTGCTTCGTCACCGGACTCGTGAGCCACTGGGCGTACGCGCCGAACCCCTGGATCCCCTTCCCGACCGCCCCGTCCTGGGGCTACCGCCTGAATCAGGGGCTGCACATCGCGTCCGGCTTCGTCAGCGTGCCGCTTCTCCTGGTCAAGCTCGGTGTCGTCTATCCCAAGCTGTTCCGCAGGCCCCCGCCGCTGCGCCGGGTCAAGGCCCTGGCCCTCGAGGTGGCCGAACGCCTCTCCATCGCCGTCCTGGTCGCCGCCGCGGTCTTCCAGGTCGCCATCGGCGTCCTCAACCAGGCCCAGCAGTACGTCTTCCCGTTCCCCTTCCGGTCCGTGCACTACGCGATGTCCTGGGTGCTCATCGGGGCACTCGTCGTGCACATCGCGGTGAAGCTTCCGACCATCAGCGCCGCACTCGGGTCACGACTGGAGTCCCGCGACCTCGATCCGGACCACCTGGAGTCCGGTTCCGGACTGTCGCGGAGAGGACTGCTGACCGTCACGGGCATCGCCGGCCTGGGCGCCCTGCTGACCACCGTCGGGCAGTCGCTGCCGGGCTTCAGGCAGGTCTCGGTGCTCGCCACGCGGTCCGGCACCGGCCCCCAGGGCGTGCCGATCAACGTCACCGCCGACCAGGCCCGCGTCATCGACGCGGCGCAGGACCCGTCGTACGCCCTGGAGATCGTCGTCGGAGACCGCACCGAGACCTTCACGCGGCAGCAGCTCCTGGACATGCCGCAGGTCACCGAGACCCTGCCGATCGCCTGCGTCGAGGGGTGGTCGGCCGACGGCACCTGGACCGGCCCCCGCGTGGCCGCGCTGCTGGACGCGGTCGACGCCCCCCGCGACGCCGACCTGCGCATCATCTCCCTGCAGGAGCGGGGCGCGTTCTCCCAGACCGTCATGCCGGCGAACTTCGCCCGCCACCCGAGCACGCTGCTCGCCCTGAAGCTCTACGGCGATGACCTCGTGCTCGACCACGGCTACCCCGCCCGTGTCATCGCGCCCAACAGGCCTGGCGTGATGCAGACGAAATGGGTCACCCGCATCGAGGTGATGACGTGAGCGCCGGGTTGGCCGTCCGCGGCGCCATCGGCACGATCGGCGTCCTGGTGGGGGTCTACGGCGCCGCCCTGATGCTGCAGCTCGCCGGCTCCACCCTCGTCGGCGTGGCGAAGTGGCTCGTGGCGGGAGTGATCCTGCACGACTTCGTGCTCGCGCCCCTGACCGTCGGCGCGTGGTGGCTCGCGCGCCGGTACCTGCCGGCGGTCGTCTCCGGCCCGCTCGCCGGCGGTGTGGTGGTGCTCGGATCGATCACGATCATGGCGATCCCGGTGCTCGTCCAGTGGCGCGTCGTGCCGTCCAACCCGTCGCTCCTCGACCGGGACTACTCCATGGGTCTCCTCATCGTCGCCGGCATCGTGGCCACGGGTGTCGTGGCCTGGGCCGCCGAGCTGTTCGTCCGCCGTCTGGGCAGCGGCACCGAGGAGTGACCGACCCCGGACCGGCCTGGCAACCGGCCGTGCGACCGGGCCCGCGACCGGTCGTGGCGGTGGTCGGAGGCGGCATCGCGGGCCTGTCCGCGGCTCGGCGGCTGCTGCTGGGACGGCCGGACCTGGACGTCGTGGTCCTCGATGCGGCCGACCGGGTCGGCGGCAAGCTCCGCCTCGCCGAGGTCGGCGGCGTCGAGGTCGACGTGGGCGCCGAGTCCTTGCTCTTCCGCCGACCCGAGGCGGTCGACCTCGCCCGTGAGGTCGGGCTCGGCGACGACCTCGAGCACCCGGCGACCTACGCCGCCCGCGTGTGGAGCCGCGGCGCCCGGCGCCCGCTGCCACGGTCGGTCATGGGTGTGCCCGGCGACCAGGCCTCGCTCGAGGAGTCCGGGCTGCTCTCCGCCGAGGGACTGCGCCGTGCCCTCGCCGAACCCGACCTGCCGGAGACCGACGTGGAGCGGCTGATCGCGGCGGGGGAGGACGTGGGCGTCGGCGAGCTCGTCGCCGCCCGCTTCGGCGACGAGGTGGTCGACCGGCTCCTCGAACCCCTCCTCGGCGGCGTGTACGCCGGTGAGGCCCGACGTCTCTCGCTGCGCGCCTGCACCCCTCAGGTGCTCGCCCTGACCGACCAGGGGACGTCGCTCACCGCGGCCGCTGCCTCGGTCCTCGCGGCGCCCGCGAGCCAGGTGCCGGTCTTCGCCGGGCTCCGCGGTGGCGTCGGCCGTCTCCCCGCCGCGCTCGCGGCGGACCTGCAGCGACGCGGCGCCACCGTGCGCACCGGGGTCACCGTGCGCGAGGTGACGCGGACGCCCAGCGGCTTCCGCCTCACCACGGGCCCCGCGCCCGCGCCGGAGCACCTCGACGTCGACGCCGTCGTCCTGGCGACGCCCGCGACACCGTCGAGCCGCCTGCTCGCGCACCTGCTGCCGTCCGCCGCGGGTGCCCTCGGCGGCATCGCGTACGCCTCCAGTGCCGTCGTGACCTTCGCGCTCGAGGCCGGCAGCGACGGCGCGGACGTGCCGCTCGAGGGCTCGGGTTTCCTCGTTCCTCCGGTGGAGGGTCGTCTCGTCAAGGCCGCGACCTTCTCCCGACGCAAGTGGTCCTGGGTGCACGAGGCCGGGGCCACCGCCGACCGGCCGGTCGCCCTGATCCGGGTCTCGGTGGGCAGGGTGGGGGAGGAGCATCACCTGCAGGTCGACGACGAGCAGCTCGTACGCCGCTGTCTCGTCGACCTCACCGCAGCTCTGGGCGCACCGCTGCCCGCTGTCGTCGACGCCCGCGTGACCCGGTGGGGCGGCGGCCTCCCGCAGTACGCGCCGGGTCACCTCGACCTGGTCGCCTCCGTCCGCGACCAGGTCGCGGGCGTGGCGGGACTGGCCGTGTGCGGCGCGGCGTACGACGGCGTGGGGGTGCCCGCCTGCATCGCCTCCGGCACGAGGGCCGCCGAGGCTCTCCTTGCCGACGCGGCACAATGGGCGACATGAGCGAGACCCCCGCCCCGACCTCGTCCGAGACCGCCGCGAGGCCGAGCGGCAAGCGGCCCGGACAGGGCAAGGCGGCCAAGGAGCTCAACGAGGTCATCCGCTACACCACCTGGTCGGTGTTCCGCCTCGCCGACCTCTACGGCGACGCCGCGCCCGACCTGCGCGAGGCCGAGGCTGCCGAGGTCACCGAGCTGGTCGAGAAGCTCGCGACCGAGGACGTCACCGTGCGCGGTGTCTACGACGTCGCCGGCCTGCGCGCGGACGCCGACGTCATGGTCTGGTGGCACTCCGGCTCCTCGGACGCGTTGCAGGAGGCCTACCACGCGCTGCGTCGCACCGCCTTCGGGCGGCGCCTGGAGCCGGTGTGGTCACAGATGGCGCTGCACCGCCCGGCGGAGTTCAACAAGTCGCACATCCCCGCCTTCCTCGCCGACGAGGAACCGCGCGCCTACGTCTGCGTCTACCCCTTCGTCCGCTCCTACGAGTGGTACCTGCTGCCCGACGCCGAGCGCCGGGAGATGCTCAAGGAGCACGGCATGCAGGCGCGGCCGTACCCGGACGTGCGGGCCAACACCGTGGCGTCCTTCGGGCTCGGCGACTACGAGTGGATGCTGGCCTTCGAGGCCGACGAGCTGCACCGCATCGTCGACCTGATGCGCGACCTGCGAGCCTCCTCCGCCCGTCGACACGTGCGCGAGGAGATCCCCTTCTACACGGGCCGACGCATCGAGGTCGGTCCGCTGCTCGCGCAGCTGCCCTGACGCCCGCGGGGCCTCGGAGAGCAGATCAACCCTCCACGAACGCCTCGTGGGGCTCGAGGGTCAACGAGATGGAGTTGATGCACCACCGCTGGTCGGTCGGGGTGTCGTACCCCTCGCCCTCGAAGACGTGGCCGAGGTGCGATCCGCAGGTCGCGCACAGCACCTCCGTACGCGTCCTCGCGCCGCCCAACGAGGAGTCCTCGCGCAGCTCCACGGCGTCCCCGGCGAGCGGGGTGAAGAACGACGGCCAGCCGCAGTGCGCGTCGAACTTCGCGGCCGAGGAGAACAGCTCCGCCGCGCACGCACGGCACCGGTAGACACCGCGCGTACGCGTCTCGACGTACTCGCCGACGAACGGCCGCTCGGTGCCGCCCTGCCGCAGCACGGCGTGCTCCTCGGCCGTCAGCTCGGCCCTCCATTGCGAATCGGATTTCCGGACGTCATAGGGCACGTTTCGACGCTACTGTGCGACGGAAGTCACTCAGGACGTCAGGCAAACGCTTGACGCATTCTGTGGACGCATGTTCACTGAAGTCACGGACAGCCAGTCGCTAAGGAGCAGCCACGCGCATGTCGACCAACGTCTCGTGGGAGAAGGTGCGCCGTCTCGGCCGCCAGCTCACCACCCCGCTGCTACCCGACGACTACCTGACCCTCATCAACCCGCTGTGGTCCTCGCGCGAGCTCCGCGGCCGCATCGAGAAGGTCGTCCCCGAGACCGACGACGCGGCGACCGTCGTGATCCGCCCGGGCTGGGGCTGGCGCTACGACCACGAGGCCGGCCAGTACGTCGGCATCGGGCTCGACGTCGACGGCAAGATCCACTGGCGCTCGTACTCGCTGTCCTCGGCTCCTCGACGCTCCGGCGGCACCATCACGATCACGGTGCGCGCCATGCCCGAAGGCTTCCTCTCCGACCACCTCGTCAACGGTGTGGAGCCGGGCACGATCGTGCGGCTCGCCACGCCCAAGGGCGACTTCGTGCTGCCGAGCCCGCCTCCGGAGAAGGTGCTGTTCCTGGTCGCCGGCTCGGGTGTCACCCCGGTGATGTCCATGCTGCGCACCCTCGACCGTCGCCGAGTGATGCCTGATGTCATGGTCATCTACTCCTCGCCGACGAAGGACCGCATGATCTTCCGCGAGGAGCTCGAGGCGATGCAGGACAAGCACCCGGGCTTCACGCTGCACGAGCAGTTCACCGACGACATGGGCATGCTCGGCATGGAGGACATCGAGGGCATCTGCCCTGACTACCTCGAGCGCGAGACCTGGGCCTGCGGTCCCGGTCCCATGCTCGACGCGGCCGAGGAGCACTGGGAGGAGCACGAGGTCGGCGACAGGCTGCACCTCGAGCGGTTCAGCCTCGACCTGGGCGGCGACGGTGCCGAGGGCGGCACGGTGACCTTCCAGAACTCGCAGAAGACGATCGAGGCCGACGGTGCCACCACCATCCTGGAAGCCGGCGAGGAGAAGAACATCGGCATGCCGTACGGCTGCCGCATGGGCATCTGCCACACCTGCACACTGACGCTCGTGGAGGGCCGCGTACGCGACCTGCGGAACGGTGAGGAGTTCACCGGTCCCAACGAGAAGATCCAGACCTGTGTCACTGCAGCAGCCGGTGACTGCACGATCGACATCTGAGACACCTGTACACAGAACGAGTGATCCGACCCCGCCGGGGAACAGGACCCACCACCGTCCCGCACATCCACACCACAGAAGGAGGCGCCCGTGGCCATCTCGGACGTCAAGGAGTACGCGCACCTCACTGAGGAGCAGGTTGAGGCCTTCGGGGCCGAGATGGACCAGATCCGCGAGGACATCGAGAACTCGCGCAACGCCGACGACGCGGCGTACATCCACAAGATGATCACCTTCCAGCGGCGCCTCGCGACCGCCGGCCGCATCACGCTGTTCGCCTCCGGCTTCAAGCCGGCCTGGGTCGCCGGCACCGCCATGCTCGGCACGGCCAAGATCCTGGAGAACATGGAGATCGGCCACAACGTCATGCACGGCCAGTGGGACTGGATGAACGACCCCGAGATCCACTCCTCGACCTGGGAGTGGGACACCGCCCAGCCGGCCGAGCAGTGGAAGCACTCGCACAACTACGTGCACCACCAGTTCACCAACGTGCTCGGCTACGACAACGACATCGGCTACGGCATCCTCCGGATGGCGCGCGAGCAGAAGTGGAACGTCTTCAACCTCGGCCAGCCGGTCTACAACACGCTCCTGGCCCTGCTGTTCCAGTGGGGCGTCGCGCTGCACGACCTCGACATCGAGGCGATCCGCAAGCTCGAGAAGGACCCCGAGGTCATGAAGAAGCAGCTTCTTCAGATCTGGAAGAAGGGTCGCCGTCAGTTCGTGAAGGACTACGTCGTGTACCCGGCGCTCTCGGGTCCGAACTGGAAGTCCACGATGACGGCCAACGTCACGGCCAACCTGATGCGCAACGTGTGGGCGTACGCGATCATCTTCTGCGGACACTTCCCCGACGGGGCGCTGCACTTCACCGAGGACGAGGTCGAGGAGGAGACCCGCGCGGAGTGGTACCTGCGCCAGGCCCTCGGCTCGGCGAACTTCGAGGGTGGCGAGGTGCTGCACATCATGAGCGGCAACCTCGGCTACCAGATCGAGCACCACCTGTTCCCCGACCTGCCGTCGAACCGCTACGCCGAGATCGCCGAGCGCGTCCGGCCGCTCTTCGCCGAGTACGGCATCCCCTACACGACGGGACCGCTGCACAAGCAGTACGGCCAGACGCTCCGCACCATCATGAAGCTGTCGCTGCCGAACAAGTACACGAAGCCCGACCGCGTGTACGCCTCGCCCGCCGAGTCGCCCGAGGTGCCGCGGGGTCGCAAGAAGCCCGAGGAGCTGCCCGGCAAGCGCTCGGAGCTCGGCGGCTGGAGCAACAACGGGAGGCAGACGGCCTGATGGCGCCGCTTCCCCAGCGACCCATGCACGAGGGTCTGCCGTTCGCCGTGGAGCTCACGGCGGACGGCAGCCCTCGGCTGCGTCGTGCTCGCGTCACGCAGTGCGCGCTCTCCCGCATCTGCGGGGTCTGCGCCGGCTCGCTCGGACGCCCCATCGCGTTCCTCGGTGACGGCGAGGCGGTGCGGTCCAACGTCTTCGTGCTTCCCCCGATGCACCTGGAGTGCGCCGAGCAGCTGGTCGCCGACCATGGCGACGCGTGGGAGATGCTCGGTCAGGACGGGCCCGTGCACCAGTGGGAGATCGTCACCACCGGCGGGTTCGAGCACCACCGCGCCGGCAAGGGGGACGCCGACAACCGCCCCCGGCTCAGCCCGAACGCGGTCATCGGCCGGATGCCGGTGCTCCACCGCTAGCCTGGTCGGGTGCCTGCTCCCGCCGTCGAGATCGACGCCGACGGTCGCGCCGTGCGCGTCACCAGCCCCGATCGAGTCATCTTCCCGGAGACGGCGGCGGGCCCGGCGCTCACCAAGCTCGACGTCGTGCAGTACTACGCCGACGTCGCGCCGGGCTTGCTGAACGCCCTCCGGGACCGTCCGACCGCCATGGAGCGGTGGCCCGCCGGGGTCCAGCCGGGGATGCGCCTCGCGACTGGTCGACCGGGGGAGAAGGCGGACGCGTTCTACCAGAAGCGCTTGCCGCGAGGGGCCCCTGCGTACGTAAACACCTGCGAGGTCACCTTCCCCTCAGGACGCACCGCGCACGAGATGTGCCCCGACCACGCCTCGGTGCCGTGCTGGGCGGCGCAGATGGGCACGGTCACCTTCCACCCCTGGCCCTCGCGGCGCGGCAGCGTCGACCATCCCGACGAGCTGCGGATCGATCTCGACCCCCAGCCGGGCACGGACTTCGCCGACGCACGCCGCGTCGCCGGCGTGGCGCGCGACCTGCTCGCCGACCTCGGCATGACGGGTTGGCCGAAGACGTCGGGCAACCGCGGCGTTCACGTGTTCGTACGCATCGAGCCGCGGTGGACCTTCACCGAGTGCCGACACGCTGCGATCGCCTTCGGCCGCGCGTTGGAACGCCGTGACCCCGGCGTCACGACCGCCTGGTGGAAGGAGGAGCGGGGTGAGCGTGTCTTCGTCGACTTCAACCAGATGACACGTGATCGCACCATCGCCTCCGCGTACTCGCTGCGACCGCTGCCGGGCGCGCCGGTCTCGATGCCGCTCACCTGGGACGGGTTGGCCGAGGTCGAGGATCCGGCCCGGTTCACCGCCAGGACGGTGCCGGCGTTGCTGCGTGACCGGGGCGACGCCTGGGCCGCGATGGACGAGGCCGCGTGCTCGCTCGAGCCGCTGCTCGAGCTGTGGGCTGAGGACCCGCGGGAGATGAATTATCCACCCGATCACCCGAAGATGCCGGGCGAGCCGCCGCGGGTGCAGCCCAGTCGCAAGGTCGACGCCCATTGGGACGCCGACGGCAACAGGCTGGACTGATCAACGGGCAAGCGCTTGCGCTCGGATTTGGCGTCTGCGAGACAACATCGTCCGCGGTCGGTTCTCATGGAGACATGTCCTATCGTCTGACGTTCGCCAGGACGCTGGCCATCTCCCCGGAGGCGGCGTTCGACGGGGTGCTGCACGGCGATCTGCTGCGCATCTTCGACCGCAGGTACCTCGTCTTCTCGCACGTGGTCGCGTACGACACGCTTCCGGGTTGGGGTCACCCAGGTGGCCGGAGGCAGCTGCGGACCTCCGACGGCAGCTCGTTCGACGAGACGCTCCTCGACGTGCACCGACCGGACCGGATCGGCTACACGATGACCTCGATGCGCGGGCCTCTCCGCCTCATCGCCTCACACATCGAGGTCTGTTGGACCTTCGAGGCCCACCGACACGGCTCCCGAGTGGCCTGGAGCTGGGCGGTCACGCCTCCGAACCGGCTCTCCGGCGCCCTGGAGTCGCTGCTGCGTCCCCAGTGGAGCCGGTACGCCGGCCGAGCACTGAGCCGGCTGGAGGTCGTCGCACCCGACGTGCCGCGCGAGCTCAGGTGAAGTCCAGGACCATCCGTCCACGGTGACCGCCTTCGGCCAGCAGCTGCTGCGCCTCGGTCGCCCGCTCCGCGGGGAGCACGCGGTTGACCCGCAGGGTCACGGCGCCCTGCGCGGCGAGGTGGGCCATCTCGGTGAGCCAGTCGTGGCGGGTGGCGTGGTCGAAGACGAACGTCGTGTGCACCGACACCCCCCGGCCCGGCTCACCCTCGTAGGGACGGATCACCGCCATGCGTCCGCCGTCGCGCACCGCATCGGCGACCTCCCCGTGCTGCACCGCGCCGTCGGCCAACGCGTCGACGCCGTCGGGGTGGTTCTCGCGTACGCGACCTGCGAACTCCGGCCCCCGGGTCAGCACCTCGTCGGCTCCGAGTGAACGGACGAGGTCGACGTCGTCGTCCTTGGCGTCGCCGACGACGTGCAGTCCTCTCGTCTTCGCCAGTTGCACGACGTAGCCGCCGTAGCACCCCGCGGCACCGGTGACCGCCAGCGTGTCCCCCTCACCCAGCGCCAGGTCGGCCAGGGACACCTGGGCCGTCAGGCCGTTCATGGGCAGCGTCGACGCGGCGTCGAGGTCCATCCCCGCCGGGACCGGTACCGCGGACATGGCCGGCACCACCACCTGCTCGCTGTAGGCACCGTGGGCCCCCGTCGGCGTCACGATGGCCATGACCCGGTCGCCGACAGCGAGGTCCGCGACGCCGTCGCCGACCTCGTCGACGATGCCCGCCACGTCCATCCCCGGCACCCACGGTCCGACGTCACCCTGCATCTCGGGTCCGTACGCACCCTCGATGAGCTTGGTGTCGGTGGGGTTGACGGTCGCGTAGTGCACGCGGATCCGCACCTCGCCCGCACCGGGCTCGGGGGTCGGCAGGTCGAGGGCCTGGAGCTTGTCAGGTCCTCCGAACTCGGTCACTCCGATGGCTCGCATGCAGGTCGCCTACCCGGATGGTTGACCGCGGTAACTGACCCCTCGCGAGAAGTGACCCCTGGCGAGAAGTGGCTTCTGGCGGGTGGTCAGGCGCCGAGGACCTCGGCGAGGTCGTAGGAGACGACCTCCTCGAGCTGGGCGTACGAGCAGGACTCGGGGTCGCGGTCGGGTCGCCACCGCTTGAACTGGCCGGTGTGGCGCAGCCGCGAGCCCTCCATGTGGTCGTAGCCGATCTCCAGCACCCGCTCGGGGCGCAAGGGCACGAACGAGAGGTCCTTCCCCGCGGACCACCGGCTCTGGCCGCCGGGCATCCTGTCGCCGTCCGCACCCTCGTGCGCCTCGGGGTCCGCCCAGGCGGCCCACGGGTGCTCAGCCGCCGGGATCTCCAGGGCGCGCAGCTCCTGCGCCAGCTCGGCGCGGCGGGCGGCGGTGAAGGAGGCGGCGACACCGATGTGTTGCAACCGGCCCCGGTCGTCGTACAGGCCGAGCAGCATCGAGCCGAGCAGGGGCTCGGCGTCGGTGGAGTTCTTGTGCAGCCGGTATCCCGCGAGCACGACGTCGGCGGTGCGTGCGTGCTTGAGCTTCAGCATCGTGCGTGCGTTCTGCTCGTACACGGCGTCGAGGGGCTTGGCGATGATGCCGTCCAGACCGGCGCCCTCGAACTGGTGGAACCATCGGGCAGCGGTCTCGGGGTCCGTCGTCGTGCGCGTGAGGTGACAGGGTCCGGTCGCGTCGAGGTGGGACAGCGCGGCCTCGAGGCGCGCCCGGCGTACGGCGAAGGGCTCGCCCGTCAGGTCCTCGTCGCCGAGAGCGAGCAGGTCGAAGGCGACGAAGGAGGCCGGCGTCGTCGCGGCGAGCATGTCGACCCGCGAGCTGGCGGGGTGGATCCGCTGCTGGAGGGTCTCGAAGTCGAGCCTGTCCCCGGCCTGGGGGTCGACGGTGAAGATCTCGCCGTCGAGCACGCAGCGGTCGGGCAGCTGACGCGCCACCGCGGCCACCACCTCGGGGAAGTAGCGCGTCATCGGCTTGGTGTTGCGACTGGTCAGCTCGACCTCGTCGCCGTCGCGGAACACCAGGCAGCGGAAGCCGTCCCACTTGGGCTCGAAGCTGACCCCCGCCGCCCCGGCCGTCGAGCCCACGAGCTTCGCGGGCGTCTTGGCCACCGACTTCGCGAGCATCGGCCGCACGGGAGGCATCACAGGCAGGTCCACGACCGCACCCTACGGTGGCTCCATGACGACCTTGCAGAACGCAACCGACTCTCCCGCGGACGTCCCTGCCGCCACCCGAGGCAGCGTCGCCGTCGTCGGCGGGCACGTGGTGCCCGTGGACGGCGCCCCGATCGACGACGGCACGGTGCTCGTGCAGGACGGCGTCATCACGGCGGTCGGGCGTACGGCCGACGTCGTGGTGCCCGACGGGGTCGAGACGGTGGATGCCGCCGGCCGGTGGGTGCTGCCGGGCTTCATGGACGCCCACGCCCACGTCGGCATCCACGAGGAGGGCGAGGGGTGGTCGGGCGAGGACACGAACGAGATGACCGATCCCGTCGGCGCCAGGTTCCGTGCCATCGACGCCATCGACCCGGCGAACGAGGGCTTCCGCGACGCCCTCGCCGGGGGCGTCACCTCGCTGGTGGTCAAGCCCGGCAGCGGCAACCCGATCGGCGGGCAGGCGGTGGCGCTGAAGAGCTGGGGCCGCGTCGTCGACGAGATGGTGATGCGGTCGCCCGTGGCGGTCAAGAGCGCGCTGGGGGAGAACCCCAAGCGCATCTACGGCGAGAAGAAGCAGACGCCGTCGACGCGCCAGGGGGTGGCCGCGGTGATCCGCGGCGCCTTCGTGAAGGCGCAGAACTACCGAGCCAAGCGGGACCACTGTGCAGCCGAGGGCACGCCCTTCGAGCGTGATCTCACGATGGAGACGCTGGTGCGGGTGCTCGAGCGCGAGATCCCCTGGAACCAGCACTGCCACCGCGCGGACGACATCGCCACCGCTGTACGCCTGGCCGAGGAGTTCGGCTACCGGTTGGTCGTGCACCACGCCACTGAGGGCTTCCTGCTCGCCGACTACCTCGCCGAGCGCAGCATCCCGTGCGTCGTCGGGCCGATGATCGTGACGCGCTCCAAGGCCGAGCTGCGGCAGCGCCAGATGGGCACGCCCGGCCTGCTCGCAGCGGCCGGCGTCGAGGTGGCCATCACCACCGATGCCCCGGTCGTGCCGATCGACTTCCTGGTGCACCAGGCCACCTTTGCCGTGAAGGCGGGCATGGACCGCGACGCCGCGCTCCGTGCGATCACCGTCAACCCCGCGCGCATCAGCGGCGTCGAGGACCGCGTCGGCGCGCTGAGGGCGGGCCTCGACGGCGACGTCGTCATCTGGAGCGGGGACCCGCTGGACGTCATGAGCCGCGTCGAGCGCGTCTTCGTCCGGGGTAGGCAGGCGTACGCGTACGCCGACGGCGTGGGCACGACCACCTCGCCGTACGGGGTCGCGCACGCAGGCTGGGTGAGTCCTCGGTGAGCGCGAGCCCCGAGCCCGCGACGCCCTTCACCGACGCCCTGCGGCTGCCCGAGGGCCGCGTCGACCTCGCCGCGATCGACACCCGGGCCACCCCGGCATGGAGCGAAGGCCGCGACGCGGGTGCGGCAGCGCTCGCCGTACGTACCCGTCGCGTGGGTGAGCTGCAGGAGCGCATGTGGGCCCACGGCGTCGCCGGGTCGGAGCCACCTCGCGTGCTGCTGGTGCTGCAGGGCATGGACACCAGCGGCAAGGGCGGGGCGCTGACTGCGGCGACCGGCGCCGTGGCACCGATGGGGCTGCACGTGGCGGCGTTCGGTCGGCCCACGTCCGAGGAGCTCGCGCACGACTTCCTGTGGCGGGTGCGCCGCGAGCTGCCGGGCGTGGGACAGGTCGGTGTCTTCGACCGTTCGCACTACGAGGACGTGCTCATCGCCGCGGTGCGCGGCCTCGCACCGCCGGAGGAGATCGAGAGGCGGTACGGCGCCATCGACGAGTTCGAGGCCGAGCTGACCGAGGCCGGTGTCGTCGTGCTGAAGGTGATGCTGCACGTGTCGAAGGAGCGGCAGGCCGAGCGCCTGGAGGAGCGTCTCACCGACCCGGGCAAGCGATGGAAGTACGACCCGTCAGACGTGGACGAGCGTGCCTTCTGGGAGGACTACACGGCGGCGTACGAGACGGTCCTCGCGCGGTGCCGCAGCGATCGGGCGCCGTGGCACGTCGTGCCGGCGCACCGCAAGTGGTACCGCAAGCTGGCCGTGACCTCTCTGCTTTTGGAGACCCTCGAGGGCCTCGGCCTCGACTGGCCCGAGCCCGACATCGACGTCGAGGCCGAGCTGGCGCGGCTCCGCGCCTCGTAGGATCCCGGGGTGCTGCCCACCGTCCGCGTCACCCGGTACGTGACCCCGCTGCGCGAGGGGGGCTCGCTGCCCGGCCTCGTCGAGGCCGACGACCTCGGCACCTACGTCTGCAAGTTCACCGGGGCCGGCCAGGGCCCGAAGGTGCTGGTCGCCGAGGTCATCGCGGCGGGCATCGCTCGCCGCCTCGGCTTCGACACGCCCCGTCTCGTGGTGCTCGACCTGCACCGCGACATCGCCCGCTACGAGGCCGACGAGGAGGTGCAGGACCTCCTCACCGCCTCGCTCGGCCCCAACCTCGGCGTCGACTTCCTGCCGGGCGCGTTCGGGTTCGACGCCGGCTGCGACCCGGACCCCGTTCTCGCCGCACGCGTGATCTGGCTCGACGCCTTCCTGGCCAACGTCGACCGCTCCTGGCGCAACCCCAACCTGCTGCTCTGGCACGGTGACGTGTGGCTCATCGACCACGGCGCCTCGTTGTACTTCCACCACGCCTGGGCGGGAGGGCTGACCCGACCCTCGCGTTTCGCGGCGCAGCCGTGGAGCGTGGAGGACCACGTGCTGCGTGACTGGCTGCCCGGCGTCCGCGAGGCCGACGCGGCCCTCGCCCCGCAGGTGACGCGCGCCCTGCTCACCGAGGTCGTCGCGGAGGTGCCCCACGCGTGGCTCCAGCCGGTGCCCGGCGCCGAGGACGCGGAGGCGTTGCGGGCGGCATACGTCGACTTCCTCGCCGCGCGCATCGCCGGCGTCGACGGCGTACGCCCCTGGCTGCCCGGGGGCGCGGCGTGAACGGCCCGGACCCCTCGACGCAGCACGCCTACCAGTACGTCGTGCTGCGCTGCGTGCCCCGGGTGGACCGCGAGGAGTTCGTCAACGTCGGGGTCGTCCTCTACGCGCAGGGGGTTCCGCTGCTGCAGTGCGCCACCCACGTCGACGAGGCCCGACTCGCCGCCCTCTGGCCCGCTCTCGACCCGGGCGCGGTGCGGGACGCGCTGGACCGTGTCGACGCCGTGTGCCGCGGGGACCGCTCCGTGGGTCTGGTGGCGGAACAGCCCGCCGGAGTGCGGTTCGGGTTCCTCAAGGCACCCCGCTCGACCGTCGTGCAGCCGGGCCCGGTGCACGGAGGTCTCGCGCAGGACCCGGGGGGCGAGCTGGCCCGGCTGGCGGGAACGCTGCTGCGCTGACCGGCAGATGCACGTCACAGGGACGACGCAGCCGAATCGCACCCGGATCGCACTCGGATCGCCACCGGGTGGGTACGAGGGAGCCATGAGCAACGACGAAGGTCAGGTCAGCGAGGTCTCCAAGCTGTCACCGAGCGAGACCGGCGCCAACGAGGTCAACGCGGACGGTGTACCGCCGGCCGACCAGGCCCGCAGCGAGCCGGGCGGCGACGGACACGTGGAGTACGGCCAGGACGCGGAGAACGCCTCAGCGATGCAGCGCATGAACGAGGACGAGGACAAGGAGCGGGGACGCTCCGACGACTGAGCCGGGCGCTCCGGCGGGGCCGCGTCAGGCCAGTGTCAGCGCACCGAGCGCGGCGACCTGGTAGCGGTGCAGCAGCTGCTCGACCAATGCCTCGTGCACGCCGAGCGGCGCCGAGACCGCGACGGCTCCCGCCTCGAGCGAGAGCTCGGCCGAACGGTCGCTCATGACACCCGGCGCCAGGAAGAACGAGCCGACGGCCACCGCCCGGCGGCCCTCGGCGCGCAGCTGACGGACCGCCTCGCCGGGCGAGGGCGGGGCCACGGCGGCATACGCGGTGAGCACCGGCAGCCGGTGCTGCTGGGACCACAGGCGGCCCAGCCGCGCGACGGCCGCGGTCACCCGGTGGTCCGCCGACCCGGCGCAGGCGAGCACGAGCGCGTCCAGCTCGGCGACGCGGGCGACCCGCAGACTGTCCCGGACCCGCTCGTCGAGCACCGAGAGCCACGTCGGGCGCAGCCCGAGGCGGGGTGCCGTCGTCACGCGGATGCCCGGTGCGGCCGACCGCGCGGCGTCCACGGCGGCGGGCACGTCGCGAGACGCATGGCGTCCGCCGGTCAGCAGCAGCGGGACGACGACGACCTCGTCGTGACCGGCTGCCGCGAGACCGGCGACGACGACGTCGAGCGTCGGCGAGGAGTGTGCGAGGTACGCCGCCGACACCGGCAGGTCGGGACGTCTCGCGCGGAGGCGCGCCGCGTACGCATCGACGACACCGGTGGCGCGGGCGTCGCGCGAGCCGTACCCGAGCAGCACGAGCGCTGGAGCGCTCATCGCGACCTCACAGGTGGATCCCGCACTCGACCTTGCCGGTGCCCGACCAGCGACCCGCGCGGGCGTCCTCGCCCGGCTCGACCCGACGGGTGCAGGGCTCGCAGCCGATCGAGGGGTAGCCGTCGTAGGTCAACGGGTTCACCAGCACGCCGTGCTCGGTGGCGTACGCCTCGACGTCCTCGTCCGTCCAGCGCGCGAGCGGTGAGACCTTGACCTTGCCCTTGGACTCGTCCCAGCCGATGACGGGGGCGATCACGCGGTCGCGCGTCTCCGCGCGACGCAGTCCGGTGGCCCAGGCGTCGTAGCCCGCCAGCATCCGGGAGAGCGGCTCGACCTTGCGCATGCGGCAGCAGGCGTCGGGGTCGCGGGCGAAGAGGTCCTTGCCGTACGCGGCATCCTGCTCGGCGACGGTGAGCTCGGGACGCGCCGAGACGACGTTGACCGGCATCGTGGCCGCCACGGCGTCGCGCGTGCCGATCGTCTCGGCGAAGTGGTAGCCGGTGTCGAGGAAGACCACGTCGATGCCGGGCACGACGCGCGAGGCGACGTGGGCGAGCACGCCGTCGGACATCGACGAGGTCACCGCGAAGCGCGGACCGAAGGTCGCAGCCGCCCACTCGATGATGTCCTCGGCCGGCGCCAGCTCCAGCTCCATGCCGACGTGCCGCACGATCTCGCGCAGCTCGTCGCGGGAGCGCCCCTCGGTGTGGCTGCCCCGGTAGGCGTAGGCGGCGCGTGAGCTCGCGGTGGTCATGACGCACCTCCGGTGCCGGTCGTGTCGGCCGCCCGGGAGAGCAGCCCGATGAAGCTGAGCTTGAACGCGCGCTGACAGCTGTGGCATTCCCACTGGCCGTGGCCCTCGCTGCCGTCGGCGGGCAGGTGGGGCCGCAGGTCCTCGTCGCCGCAGAACGGGCAGTGGAAGGGGACGGCGCGCCCGCTCATGCGTCGGCCCCCTCGAGCGCCGTCTCGGCTCGCAGCGTCGGCTCCTCGGCGCGGGCGACCCAGGCGGCGAAGCTCTCGCCCTCGGTGCGCTCCGCGAGGTAGGCCGTGACCAGCGCCGAGACGTAGTCGTCGAGGCCCGCACTGGTGACCTTGTGTGCGCGGAGCTTGCGTCCCCAGCCGGCCTCGGCGCCGAGGGCGCCGCCCAGGTGCACCTGGAAGCCCTCGACCTGGTTGCCGTCCGCGTCGGGGACGAGCTGGCCCTTCAGTCCGATGTCGGCCACCTGGATCCGGGCGCAGGAGTTCGGGCAGCCGTTCATGTTGACGGTGATGGGGCTGTCGAGGTCGGGGAACCGCTTCTCGAGCTCCTCGATGAGCCGGATCGCACGGTTCTTCGTCTCGACGATCGCGAGCTTGCAGAACTCGATACCGGTGCAGGCCATGGCGCCCCGGCGGAAGGCCGAGGGCTTCGCGCTGAGTCCGAGCGACTCCAGCTCCGCGACGACGGCGTCCGTGGCCTCCGCGGGCACACCGATGAGCACCAGCTTCTGGTAGGCCGTGAGGCGTACGCCCGCGACGTCGTGGCGGTCGAGCAGGTCGGCCAGCCCCAGGAGGGTGTGTCCGTCGATGCGCCCGACCGTGGCGGTGGCACCGATGTAGTTGCGGCCGTCCTTCTGGGCGTGCACCCCGATGTGGTCGCCCGTGACCTGGCTGGACGGCGACGCGGGGGAGGGGTTCGAGACGAGCTCGCGACCGAGGTACTCGGTCTCGAGGATCTCCCGGAACCTCTCCACGCCCCAGTCGGCGACGAGGAACTTCAGGCGCGCGCGGTTGCGCAGGCGCCGGTAGCCGTAGTCGCGGAAGATCTTGATGACGCCCTCCCAGACGTCGGCGACGTCCTCGAGCGGCACCCACACGCCGAGCTTCTTGGCGAGCATCGGGTTGGTCGAGAGACCGCCGCCGACCCAGAGGTCGAAGCCCGGGCCGTGCTCGGGGTGCTCGACGCCCACGAACGACACGTCGTTGATCTCCGGCGCGGCGTCCTGCGAGGGATGGCCCGACAGCGAGCTCTTGAACTTGCGCGGGAGGTTGGCGTACTCCGGGTCGCCGAGGTAGCGGCGCGTGATCTCCTCGACCGCGGGCGTGGCATCGAGCAGCTCGTCGGCGGCGATGCCGGCCACGGGAGAGCCGAGCACGGCGCGGGGCGAGTCGCCGCAGGCCTCCATGGTGGACAGACCGACGGCCTCGAGCCGGTCCCAGATCTCGGGCACGTCCTCGATGCGGATCCAGTGGTATTGGATGTTCTGCCGGTCGGTGATGTCGGCGGTGTCGCGGGCGAAGTCGACGCCCACCGAGCCCAGCGCGCGGACGGCATCCGCGCCCAGCAGCTTGCCGTCGGAGCGCACCCGCATCATGAAGTAGCGGTCGTCGAGCTCCGCAGGGTCGACGGTCGCGGTCTTGCCGCCGTCGAAGCCGGGGGCCCGCTGGGTGTAGAGGCCGAACCACCGCATGCGGCCGCGCAGGTCCGCGGGGTCGATGGAGTCGAAGCCGCGCTTGGCGTAGACGTGGCGGATGCGCGCCTCGACGTTGAGCGGGGCGTCGTCCTTCTTCTGCTGCTCGTTCGCGTTGAGCGGCTCGCGGTGGCCCAGGGCCCACTGGCCCTGGCCCTTGGCGCGCGACGGTCGCGGACGGGTGGGGGTCTCGGTCACGATGAGTCCTCTGTCAGGCAGGTGTCGTGCAGGCGCACGTCGACCCGCCGGGGCCAGCCCGGGGTGCCGACGGCGCCCGGCACCCGGAGGTGCGATGGATCGACCACGCGGTGGTCGGGGGCGGCAGCGTCAGGCAGGACGACAGATCATGCTCTGGAGGCGACCCAGGTCCACGTGACGACGCGTCACGAGATGGGTGGTCGCGTCACGGTGCATGCGGACAGTCTGCTCCGCGCGGCCGCACTCAACCAAGCCGACATCCTGCTATGCGGGATGACATCTCACGTGTCGAGACGAGGCCCAGTGACTGCGCCGCAGGGGCGTCCCGTGTGAGCCATTCGCCGCCTGGACCAGCGGGCGACAGCAGCGGGGCGCCGTACGATTCGAGCATGACCGCGACCAGCGCCGACCGCAACGACTCCGCCAGCGCCGCGTACCGCCACGCGCTCGAGGTGATCAGCTCCGTCGAGCCCCGCATCGCCGAGGCGACGCGCCAGGAGCTCGCCGACCAACGGGCCTCGCTGAAGCTCATCGCGAGCGAGAACTACGCCTCGCCGGCCGTGCTGCTGACCATGGGCACCTGGTTCTCCGACAAGTACGCCGAGGGCACCGTCGGGCACCGCTTCTACGCCGCGTGCCAGAACGTCGACACCGTCGAGCAGATCGCCGCCGACCACGCGCGGGAGCTGTTCGGCGCGGAGCACGCCTACGTGCAGCCGCACTCCGGCATCGACGCGAACCTGGTGGCCTTCTGGTCGATCCTGGCCCACCGCATCGAGCAGCCCGAGCTCGCGGGCCGGGGGATGCGCAACGTCAACGAGCTGACCGACGAGGACTGGGAGAAGCTGCGCGCCCAGATGGGCAACCAGCGGCTGCTCGGCATGAGCCTCGACGCCGGCGGTCACCTCACCCACGGCTTCCGGCCGAACATCTCCGGCAAGATGTTCCACCAGCAGCAGTACGGCACCGACCCCGAGACGGGCCTGCTCGACTACGACCAGGTGGCCGCGAAGGCGCGGGAGTTCAAGCCGCTCGTGCTGGTCGCGGGCTACTCCGCCTACCCCCGCCGGGTGGACTTCGCGAAGATGCGCGAGATCGCCGACGAGGTCGGCGCGACCCTCATGGTCGACATGGCCCACTTCGCGGGCCTGGTGGCCGGCAAGGTCTTCACCGGCGACGAGGACCCGGTGCCGCACGCCCACGTCGTCACCTCCACGACCCACAAGTCGCTGCGCGGTCCTCGCGGGGGCATCGTGCTCGCCACCGAGGAGTACGCCCCCTCGGTCGACCGCGGCTGCCCCATGGTGCTGGGCGGCCCGCTGTCGCACGTGATGGCGGCCAAGGCCGTGGCCTTCGCCGAGGCGAAGACGCCGGAGTTCCGCACCTATGCCCAGGCGGTCGCCGACAACGCCCAGTCGCTCGCCGAGGGCCTCTCCTCGCGCGGGGCGAACCTGGTCACCGGCGGCACCGACAACCACCTCGTGCTGCTCGACGTGACCTCCTTCGGGCTCACCGGTCGGCAGGCTGAGCAGGCGCTGCTCGAGGCGGGCGTCGTGACCAACCGCAACTCCGTGCCGAACGATCCCAACGGCGCCTGGTACACCTCTGGCATCCGGTTCGGCACCCCGGCGCTGACCACGCGGGGCTTCGGCCACGACGAGTTCGACCGCGTCGCCGACCTCGTCGTCGACGTGCTGTCCGGCACCACCGCGGGCACCACCAAGGACGGCCGGACCTCCAAGGCGTCGTACGTGCTGGGCGACGGGGTCTCCGACCGCAGCCACGGCGCGATCGAGGAGATGCTCGACGCCCACCCGCTCTACCCCGGTCTCGACCTGGCCTGACCGGGTCGGCGCCCCCGTGGAGGTCGTACGCATCGGGCTCACCCCCGTCAAGGGAGGCAGACACGCCACCCCTGCCTCGGTCGAGCTGTCGGCGACCGGCCCAGTGGGCGACCGCGTCTTCTGCCTCGTCGATCCCGCCCGCCGTCGTGTGCTCCGCACCGTGGAGAACCCCTCGCTGATGGCGCTCACGTGGCGCTGGGAGCAGGGGATGCTGAGGCTCGCAGGCCCGCCCGGCAGCCACGACGGCACCCCCGGCGACCCGGGGCGCGGCGGGGAGACCCTCGAGGTCGACTACTGGGGTCGGCCCACCACGGTCGAGGTGGTGCCCGGGCCCTGGAGCGCGGCCTGCTCGCGCCATCTCGGGTACGAGGTCCTCCTCGTCCGCGCGCCCGCCGGCGGCGTGGTCTACGGCGAGGCGGTGACGGTCCTGACCACCGCCTCGTTGGCGCGTCTGCCCGCGCTCCGCGCACTCGGTGGCATGGACGCGGCGGCCGAGCGGTTCCGCTCCACGCTGGTGGTGCGCACCGACGCCGAGCGCGTCCCACCCGAGCAGGCGTGGGTCGGCCGCTCGCTCGAGGTGGGGTCGGCGGTCCTCGAGGTCCGGGGCACGGTGCCGCGCTGCGCGGTGATCGACCTCGACCCGGCGACCGGCGTACGCGACGTACGGCTGCTCCGTGCGCTCGCCGCCGCCCAGGACCTCGGACCGGGGGAGGAGCCGTGGTTCGGGGTGCAGGCGCGGGTGAGCCGGGCTGGACGGGTGGCCCTCGGCGATCCGGTCAGGAGCCGATGACCGCTCGGATCGCTATGTTCGGTCCATGAGCTCTCCCGGGACGCGCCGCAACGTGCTCGCCATCGTCCTGGCGGGCGGTGAGGGCAAGCGCATGATGCCCCTGACGATGGAGCGGGCCAAGGCGGCGGTGCCGTTCGGCGGGATGTACCGACTGATCGACTTCGCGCTCTCCAACGTCGTCAACTCGGGCTTCCTGAAGGTCGTCGTGCTGACGCAGTACAAGTCGCACAGCCTCGACCGCCACATCACGACGACCTGGCGCATGTCGACGATGCTCGGCAACCACGTGACTCCGGTGCCCGCGCAGCAGCGCACGGGCAAGCGGTGGTTCGCCGGGTCGGCCGACGCGATCTTCCAGAGCCTGAACCTGCTGGACGACGAGCGTCCCGACCTGGTGCTGGTGGTCGGTGCCGACCACGTCTACCGGATGGACTTCGCCGCCATGGTCGAGCACCACGTCTCCTCGGGGCTGCCGTGCACGGTCGCCGCCATCAGGCAGCCGGTGGGCAACGTGGGCCGGCTCGGCGTCATCACGCCCGGTGAGGACGGCGTGATCGCGGAGTTCACCGAGAAGCCCAGCCGGGTGACCGGCCTCCCCGACGCCCGCCACCAGGTGCTCGCCTCGATGGGCAACTACGTCTTCGACGCCGACGTGCTGCGCGAGGCCGTCTGCCGTGACGCCGAGGACCACGACTCCTCCCACGAGATGGGTGCCGACGTGCTGCCACGCCTGGTCGCGGAGGGACGGGCCGGCTGGTACTCCTTCTCGGACAACGACGTGCCCGGAGCCACCGACCGGGACGCGGGCTACTGGGCCGACATGTCCACACTGCGCTCCTACTACGAGTCGCACATGGACCTGGTCGGGCCGGACTCGGTGCTGAACCTCCACAACCGGGACTGGCCGCTGCACACGAGGTACGGACCGTTGCCGCCCGCCAAGGTGACCACCGGCGAGGACGGCACGGAGTCGCGCGTCTCCGCCTCGCTCCTCGCGCCGGGCTGCGTGGTCGCCGGCGCCACGGTGCACCACTCGGTGCTCTCGACGGGGGTGGTCGTCGAGTCCGGCGCCGAGGTCACCGACGCCGTGCTGCTGCCCGGCGTACGCGTCGGCGCCGGCGCAGTCGTGCGCAGCGCGATCATCGACAAGTCCGTGGCCGTGCCCGCGGGCGTCTCCATCGGCCTCTCGCAGGACGCGGACCGCCGTCGCGGCTTCGCCGTCGACGACGGCCTGACGGTGATCGCGAAAGGGCAGCACGTCCCCACGGACGCCGAGCTCGACGCGGTCGAGGACGACGAGGACTTCTAGGGGACTCCTCAGGGACTCCTAGGCCCGCGGGTCCGCGAGGACGTCGCGCCAGGAGTGCTTCGGCTCGTACCCGACGAGCTCTCGCGCCTTCTCGATCGAGTAGAAGGTCTCGTCGGCGCCCATCTCGCGTCGCACCTCCACGCCCTCGTAGAACTCCGCGATGATCTCGTCGGTCTTCGCGGCCACCGACATGTCGGCGTTCGCGACGTTGAACACCTCGTAACCCAGCCCGTCGGTCTCCAGGCACCGCTGGACCATGTGGCCGAGGTCGCGGGCATCGATGTAGGCGAAGACGTTGCGGCGTCGCAGCGACGGGTCCTCGAGGTAGGCGGGGAAGGACTCGGCGTACTCGTGGGGCTCGATCACGTTGTTGATCCGCAGGCCGTACACGTCGTGCCCGGTGCGCTGGGCGAACGACCGTGCGGTGACCTCGTTGCAGACCTTGTTCATCGCGTACGTGTCCTCGGGCACCGTCGGGTGCTCCTCGTCGACGGGCACGTAGAGCGGCTTGCGCTCACCGGCGGCGAAACAGATGCCGTACGTCGTCTCCGAGGAGGCGAAGACGACCTTGGGGATCCCGAGCTTGCTGGCCGCCTCGAGCACGTGGAACGTGCTCTCGATGTTGTTGAGGTAGGTCTCGGAGTCCGGTGCGATGAACGGTGCGGGGATCGCGGCGAAGTGCACCACCGCGTCGTACGCCGGCTCGTAGCCCGGGCCGCCCGGCTCCAGCTCGCCCCCGTGCACGGGTGCCCGGAGAGCGGACCAGACCTGTCCTCCGTCGGTGAGGTCCACCCTGAGGTCGTGGACACCGGGGTGACCCAGCGGGGTGAGGTCGGCGTTGGTGACCTGGTGCCCGTGCTCGGCGAGCAGGGGGACGACGTGACGTCCGGCCTTGCCGGACCCTCCGGTGAAGAAGATGCGCATGTCGGTCCCCTACCCGTCCCGACGTTGCACAGGCGTACGCGGACGGGAAGGGTGGGCGTGTGAGCCACGACCGCGCCGGAACCCCTGCCCAGCCCGAGGACCTCGTCGACGTCGCGCACCTGGTGACGTCGTACTACGCGCTGCGTCCCGACCCCGAGGACGTGGCCCAGCAGGTCTCGTTCGGCACCTCCGGGCACCGGGGGAGCAGCCTCGACGTCGCCTTCAACGAGGACCACATCGTGGCCACGACCCAGGCGATCTGCGAGCACCGCGCCGCGCACGGGTACGACGGTCCGCTGTTCCTCGGCCGTGACACCCACGCCCTGTCCGAGCCCGCGTGGGCGACGGCGCTGGAGGTGCTGGTCGGCAACGACGTCACGGTGCTCGTGGACGCCGACGACCGCTGGACACCCACCCCCGCGGTCTCGCACGCGATCCTGCGGCACAACCGCGGGGACGGGCAGGGACGCGGCACCGCGGACGGCATCGTCGTCACGCCGTCCCACAACCCGCCGCGCGACGGGGGCTTCAAGTACAACCCGCCCCACGGCGGACCCGCCGGCGGCGAGGTGACCGCGGCGATCGCGGATCGTGCCAACGACCTGCTGCGCGCCGGACTGGACGGCGTGCGTCGCGTGCCCTTCGCGCGCGCCCGCGCCGCGGCGGAGGCGTACGACTTCCTCGGCACTTACGTCGACGACCTGCCCGCGGTGGTCGACCTCGACGCCGTGCGCGACGCGGGTCTCCGCATCGGGGCGGACCCACTGGGCGGAGCAGCCGTGGACTACTGGGGCGCGATCACCGACCGCCACCGCATCGACCTGACCGTCGTGAACCCCCTGGTGGACCCGACCTGGCGGTTCATGACGCTCGACAGCGACGGGCAGATCCGGATGGACTGCTCCTCTCCCGACGCCATGGCCTCCCTGGTGCAGCAGCGTGGGGAGTTCGACCTGGCCACCGGCAACGACGCCGACGCCGACCGCCACGGCATCGTCACCCCGGACGCCGGTCTGATGGCTCCGAACCACTACCTCGCGGTGGCGATCGGGTACCTGTTCGGCGGGGCGCGCCCCGACTGGCCGGCGGCCTCGGTCGGCAAGACGCTGGTCAGCTCCTCGATGATCGACCGGGCGGCCCGGGACGTCGGGGCGGACCTCGTCGAGGTACCGGTCGGCTTCAAGTGGTTCGTCGACGGACTGCTCGGCGGGTCGATCGGGTTCGGCGGCGAGGAGTCCGCGGGGGCCTCGTTCCTGCGCTTCGACGGGTCGGTGTGGACCACGGACAAGGACGGCATCGTCCTCGGGCTGCTGGCCTCGGAGATCACGGCACGCACCGGGGAGACGCCGAGCGCGCGGTACGCCTCCCTCGTGGCGGCGCACGGCGAGCCGGCGTACGCACGCCTCGACGCCCCGGCCGACCGCGACCAGAAGGCTCGTCTGAAGGCGCTGAGCCCCGAGGACGTCACGGCCGAGGAGCTGGCCGGGGAGCCCGTGACCGCGAGGCTCACCCGTGCGCCCGGCAACGACGCGGAGATCGGCGGCCTGAAGGTGACCACGGAGAGCGCCTGGTTCGCGGCGCGACCCTCGGGCACCGAGGACAAGTACAAGATCTACGCCGAGTCCTTCCGCGGCGCCGACCACCTCGCGCAGGTGCAGGCAGCCGCGCAGGAGATCGTCGCCGACGTCCTCGGTTCCTGACCTCCCGCAGCCCGGGGCTCAGCGGGGCCGGGCGGGCAGCTCGGTGACGGGTGACTCGTCGGGCTCGTCGCGCAACGTGGCTGCCTTGACGGCTGCCTTGCCCCTGAGGGTGCGCGCGACCGCGAGACCGTGGACGTCGCCGTGGTGGGTCGCGAAGCGGTACTTGTAGGACTCGTTGCCCCGGAGGAACCGGAACTCGCGGGCGCCGTCCGCGACGGCCGCCTCCATGCAGTGCGCCATGAGGACGTAGCCGAGGGAGTGCTCGTCGTAGGCGGGATCCCGCCCGACCTGGTAGCAGCTCTCGTGGTCGCCGTAGCGGAAGTCGAGCTGCGCGGCGCGCACCGTGCCGTCCAGCTCGAGGCTGGTCAGCCGCAGCCATCCCCGCTCGCGGGCGACGTCGACGAAGTCGTGCAGAAAGGCCTGGAGCTGCTCGGAGGCGAGCGGGGTCTCGCCCTCCCACCGGTCCTCGTGCAGCTCGAGCAGGCGGTCCAGGTCGCCGTGGACGGTCGAGACGTCGGCGAGGCGATACGCCACGTCCGCGAACTCCGACCGCAACCGGTCGGGCTTCTTGCGCAGCTGTCCGCGCGTGTTGCGCGACCGGGATGCGACGAAGCGCTCCCACGCCTCGACACCATCCTTGACCTCGGCCTCGCCGGGGTCGTTGAAGCGTTCGTCGAAGCAGGTGACAGGGGATGCGGTCAGGCGCAGCCGGGTGCCGTGCAGACGGTCCCAGCACTCGTCCTGCACCGGTACGTCCTGGACGAGCACGACGTCCACCTTCTCGCGCGCGGCGACGTCCATGAGCATGTCGATCGCGTGCGGCAGGTGCTCCGGCGCGCACACCGGGCCCAGCTGGTCGGACTGCCCGCTGCCGATGAAGCGCAGCTGCCTGACGAGACCGCCGGTGACGTGGAGCGGCAGGACCACCCGGTCGTCGTGGACCGAGACGATCTCACCGCTGCCGTAGTGCCGCCACCACGTCTCGAGCCACTCGGGGGTCGCGAAGACGTTCTGCGACGCCAGCGCGAGGTCGCTCCACAGGTCGCGGTCGACGCCCGGCACGAGGTCCATGCCGCCACGCTAGCGAGGACCGGACGCCTGCGGCGCTGCTTGGCCGATCCCGGAGGGCTCTCCGTAGGGTGGAGTCCGTGGCCGACCCGTCGACGTACCGCCCGGCCCCGGGCTCCATCCCGACCGATCCCGGCGTCTACCGGTTCCGCGACGACCAGCGTCGCGTGGTGTACGTCGGCAAGGCGAAGAACCTGCGTGCCCGGCTGTCCTCGTACTTCCAGGACATCACCGCGCTGCACCCGCGCACGGCCACGATGGTGCGTACGGCGTCCTCGGTCGAGTGGACCGTGGTCGGCACCGAGGTCGAGGCCCTGCAGCTGGAGTACTCCTGGATCAAGGAGTACGACCCGCGCTTCAACGTCAAGTACCGCGACGACAAGTCCTACCCCTGGCTCGCGGTGACGACGGGGGAGGAGTTCCCGCGGGTGATGGTCGGGCGGGGTGCCAAGCGCAAGGGCACGCGCTACTTCGGTCCCTACAGCCACGCCTGGGCGATCCGGGACACCGTCGACACGCTCCTGCGGGTCTTCCCGATGCGTTCGTGCAGCGCCGGGGTGTTCAAGCGGTCCCAGCAGGTGGGGCGCCCCTGTCTGCTCGGCTACATCGACAAGTGCAGCGCCCCGTGCGTCGGGTCGGTCTCGCCGGCCGAGCACCGCGAGATCGTGGACGACTTCTGCTCGTTCATGGCCGGGTCCACGGCGCAGTTCACCAAGCGCATCGAGAGGCAGATGTACGCCGCGTCCGCCGAGATGGACTTCGAGCGGGCCGCGCGGCTGCGCGACGACCTCGGGGCGCTGAACCGGGCTCTCGAGAAGCAGGCCGTGGTGCTCGGCGACGGCACCGACGCGGACGTCATCGCCATGGCCGAGGACCCCCTCGAGGTCGCGATCCAGATCTTCTACGTCCGCGGCGGGCGCGTCCGAGGTCAACGGGGGTGGGTGGCCGACCGCGTCGAGGAGTCGGACTCCGCGCAGCTGGTCGAGGACTTCCTGCTGCAGCTGTACGCCGACGACGCCGACGCCCTCCCGCGCGAGGTGCTGGTGCCGGCGCTGCCACCGGACCACGCCGAGCTCGAGCAGCTCTTCGCCGAGCGCCGGGGGTCGCGGGTGGCGATCCGGGTGCCCCAGCGCGGCGACAAGAAGTCGCTGATGGAGAACGTGGCGAAGAACGCGAAGCAGGCCCTGGTGCTCCACAAGACCAAGCGCGCCTCGGACCTCACCACCCGCAACCTCGCCCTGGAGGAGATCGCCGAGGCGCTGGACCTGCCCGGCGCACCGTTGCGCGTCGAGTGCATCGACATCTCCAACCTGCAGGGCACCGAGGTCGTCGGCTCCCTGGTGGTCTTCGAGGACGGCCTGCCGCGCAAGGGCGAGTACCGCAAGTTCGTCGTCCGCGGCGTCGACGGGCAGAACGACGTCGCGTCCGTGCACGAGGTCGTCACCCGGCGCTTCCGCCGCCTCCTCGACGAGCGGGCCGAGCTCGGCGAGGTGGACGGTCCTCCGTCCGTATCGGAGGACGGCGGACCGATGCTGGTCGACCCGGAGACCGGGCGACCCCGCAAGTTCTCGTACGCCCCCGGGCTGCTCGTGGTCGACGGCGGACCGCCGCAGGTCGCTGCGGCACAGCGTGCCCTCGACGAGCTCGGTATCGACGACGTGCCCGTCTGCGGACTCGCGAAGCGCCTGGAGGAGGTCTGGCTGCCCGCCGAGGAGGACCCGGTGATCCTCCCGCGCTCCAGCGAGGGTCTGTACCTGCTGCAGCGCATCCGCGACGAGGCCCACCGCTTCGCCATCACCCACCATCGATCGCGTCGCTCCAAGACGATGGTGGAGTCCGCGCTCGACGACGTCCCGGGGCTCGGCGAGGTGCGGCGCAAGACGCTGCTCAAGCACTTCGGGTCGCTCAGGAAGCTGCGGGCCGCGACACCCGAGCAGATCGCCGAGGTGCCGGGCATCGGTCCCCGCACCGCCGAGGCGATCGCCTCGGCGGTCAGCGTGGGCAAGGATGCACCTGCAGCCGAGGGGACGCAGCCCGGCCTGCGGGTGAACACCGCGACCGGCGAGATCGAGGAGGACTGATGGCCGAGGACGACGACGCGTCCGACCCGACCCTGTGCCGTCCGGGCACCGGTCCGGCCCCGGCGGGGGACCCGGGCAGCCTCGTGGTGGTCACAGGCATGACCGGCGCCGGGCGGAGCACCGCGGCGAAGGCGCTGGAGGACCTCGGCTACTACGTGGTCGACAACCTCCCGAGCGAGCTCGTCGGAGCGGTCGTGTCCCTGGTCGACAAGTCCTCGGGTCCCACGCTCCCGGTCGGGGTCGTGCTCGACGTGCGATCGGGTGTGTTCTTCGAGTCCCACCTCGACGAGCTGGCGCAGGACGTGTCGGGACGCGACACGACGCTGGTCTTCCTCGACGCGGACACCGACGTGCTCGTCCGACGTCAGGAGGCCGCCCGCCGGCCGCACCCGATGCAGGGACGAGGCAGGCTGCTCGACGGCATCGAGGCCGAGCGCAACCTGCTGGCGAGCGTGCGGGGCGTCGCGGACGTCGTGGTAGACACCTCCTCGATCAACGTGCACCAGCTGGCGAGCAAGATGGCGGACCTCTTCGGCAGCGACCGTGCGACACGGCTGCGGATCACGGTGGTCTCGTTCGGCTTCAAGTACGGCATCCCGGTCGACGCCGACCTCGTCGCCGACATGCGCTTCCTGCCCAACCCGTACTGGGTGCCCGCGCTGAGGCCGTTCAACGGCCGAAGCGAGGCAGTCAGCGAGTACGTCCTCGAACGCCCGGAGGCGCAGACGTTCCTCGACCAGTACGTCGAGGTCGTCCGCACGGTCGGACGGGGCTACCTGCGGGAGAACAAGCGGTACATGACCCTGGCCGTCGGGTGTACCGGCGGCAAGCACCGCAGCGTCGCGATGGCCGAGGAGATGGCGTTGCGACTGCGCGGCACCGGCATGGACGCCGTCGCGGTGCACCGGGACCTCGGCCGTGAGTGAGAGCCCGGGCGCGGGGCCCGCGCCGGCCCGCTGGTCCGGCGACGGACTCCTCCCGCGCAGGGTGGTGGCCTTCGGCGGCGGCCACGGTCTGGCGGCCTCGCTGTCGGCGCTGCGTCGCGTGGTCGACGACCTCACCGCGGTCGTCACCGTCGCCGACAACGGCGGCTCCTCGGGCCGGCTCCGCGGTGAGTACGACGTGCTGCCGCCGGGCGACCTGCGCATGGCGCTGTCCGCGCTGTGCGGCGACGACGAGTGGGGCAGCACCTGGGCGCGGTTGATGCAGCACCGGTTCCCCGGCGAGGGTCCGATGGGCGGGCACGCCGTCGGCAACCTGCTCATGGTGGGCCTGTGGGACCTGATGGGGGACCGCGTGCTCGGGCTGGAGTGGGTGGCCCGGCTGCTGGGCGTCGAGGGACGTGTCCTGCCGATGTCGTTGGAACCCCTCGACATCACCGCGCGAGTCCGCGGGGAGCACCCCGGCGCACCGGAGGCGGTCACGACCGTCCGGGGTCAGGAGCAGGTCGCCCTGACGCCCGGGGAGGTCGTGTCGATAGCCCTGCACCCCGACGACCCGCCCGCCTGCCCCCAGGCCGTCGAGTCCGTGGGGGCGGCCGACTGGCTCGTGCTGGGTCCCGGGTCCTGGTACTCCTCGGTGATCCCCCACCTGCTGGTCCCCGACCTCAGATCCGCCCTGGTGGAGGCCGACGCCCGTCGCCTGGTGGTGATGAACCTGACGCCGCAGTCGGGTGAGACCGACGGCTACTCGGCCGCCGATCATCTCTGCGCGCTGCTCGACCATGCTCCTGACCTGCGACTCGACGTCGTGCTCGCGGACCCCAGCAGCGTCGGCCGCGACCGCGGGCTCGACGCCATGGTCGAGCGGCTGGGCGCGGAGCTGGTGGTGAGGGACGTCAGGCACGACGACGGCGCCGCCGCGCACGACCCCGTGAAGCTCGCCCGTGCCTTCACGGAGATCTTGGGAGGGTCGTAGTCTGTGCGGCGTCCCTCCCACAGGACGGGATCCTTCCTCTCACCGACGACCGGTCTGCACCGAGACCACCGGAGGCTCGCATCATGGCGATGACCGCTCAGGTCAAGGCCGAGCTGGCAGCTGTCCCTGTCAGCAGGACGTGCTGCCGCAAGGCAGAGGTGACGGCCATGCTCCGCTTCGCCGGCGGTCTGCACATCGTGTCCGGGCGCGTGGTCGTCGAGGCCGAGCTGGACACGGGCGCCGCTGCCCGGCGTCTGCGTCGGGAGATCGCGGAGGTGTACGGCCACGTCGCCGACCTCGGCATGGTCTCCGGCAACGGCATCCGTCGAGGGTCTCGTTACGTCGTACGCGTCGTCCGCGACGGCGAGGCCCTCGCCCGCCAGACGGGTCTGCTCGACCAGCGGGGCCGGCCGGTCCGGGGCCTGCCTCCGCACGTCGTCAACGGCTCCGTCTGCGACTCCGTCGCCGCGTGGCGCGGTGCGTTCCTCGCGCACGGGTCGCTGACCGAGCCCGGTCGTTCCTCCAGCCTCGAGGTGACCTGCCCCGGTCCGGAGGCAGGCCTGGCCCTCGTCGGTGCTGCCCGCCGCATCCAGATCGCGTCGAAGTCGCGCGAGGTTCGCGGCGTCGACCGCGTCGTGATCCGCGACGGCGACGCCATCGGCGCGATGCTGACGCGGCTCGGTGCCCACGAGGCGCTCATGGCGTGGGAGGAGCGGCGCATGCGGCGCGAGGTCCGGGCGACCGCGAACAGGCTCGCCAACTTCGACGACGCCAACCTGCGCCGTTCGGCCCGCGCGGCCGTCGCCGCGGGGGCTCGTGTGGAGCGTGCGCTGGACATCCTCGGTGACGAGGTGCCCGACCACCTGCGGCAGGCCGGCCGCCTCCGCCTGGAGCACAAGCAGGCCTCCCTCGAGGAGATGGGTCGCCTCCACGACCCGCAGCTCACCAAGGACGCGATCGCAGGCCGCATCCGACGGCTGCTCGCGATGGCGGACAAGCGCGCGACCGAGCTGGGGATCCCCGGCACGGAGTCCGCGCTCACCGAGGAGATGCTGGCCGACGAGGCCTGACCGGCGGCCCGTGGCCGTTCAGCCCGGGGTGCCTCGTGCGGCCGTCGAGCGCTAGGGTCGAACCGGTCCCTCAGGACGGACCGTGCCTCGATCCCGACCTCGACAGGAGCACACCACCGTGACCGTACGCGTGGGCATCAACGGCTTCGGCCGCATCGGCCGCAACTTCTTCCGGGCGGTGCGGGTCCTCGGCGCCGACATCGAGATCGTCGCCGTCAACGACCTGACCGACAACGCCTCGTTGGCGACGCTGTTGAAGTACGACTCGACGTTGGGTCGCCTCGACGCCGAGGTCTCCGCCTCCGAGGAGGGCATCACCGTCGACGGCACGCTGCTGAAGGTCTTCTCCGAGCGCGACCCGGGTGCACTGCCGTGGGGCGACCTCGGCGTGGACGTCGTGGTGGAGTCCACCGGCATCTTCACCGACGCCGAGCAGGCGAAGGCTCACCTGGAGGGCGGCGCGAAGAAGGTCATCATCTCCGCGCCCGCGAAGAACGAGGACGTCACCATCGTCATGGGGGTCAACGACGGCGACTACGACGCCGCGAACCACCACATCATCTCGAACGCGTCGTGCACCACGAACTGCCTCGGGCCGATGGCGAAGGCCCTGAACGACGGGCTCGGCATCGTCACAGGCCTGATGACGACGATCCACGCCTACACCGGCGACCAGAACCTGCTCGACGCCCCGCACAAGGACATGCGCCGCGCCCGCTCGGCGGCCATCAACATCGTGCCGACGTCCACCGGCGCCGCGAAGGCCATCGGTCTGGTGCTGCCCGAGCTGAAGGGCAAGCTCGACGGCTACGCCCTGCGCGTGCCGACACCGACCGGGTCGGCGACCGACCTGACCTTCGAGGCGTCCCGCGAGACCTCCGTGGAGGAGGTCAACGAGATCATCAAGAAGGCAGCCGACGGACGATTCCTCCGCTACTCCGAGGACCCCATCGTCTCCACCGACATCGTCACCGACCCCGCGTCCTGCATCTTCGACGCGCCGCTGACCAAGGTCATCGGCAACCAGGTCAAGGTCGTCGGCTGGTACGACAACGAGTGGGGCTACTCCAACCGCCTCGTCGACATCACCGAGCTCGTCGGCACGAGCCTCTGAGCCGGTGAGCCTCCAGCAGCTGTCCGAGGCCCTGGGCGGCCTGGCCGGCAAGCGGATCCTGGTCCGCTCCGACCTCAACGTGCCGCTCGACGGTGCCCGCATCACCGACGACGGCCGCGTCCGCGCGAGCGTGCCGACCATCCGGGAGCTCTCGGATGCCGGCGCCCGCGTGCTGGTCTGCGCGCACCTCGGCCGGCCGAAGGGCGAGCCGGACCCCGCGTACTCCCTGCGGCCGGTGGCGGCGCGGCTCGGGCAGCTGCTCGGACGGGACGTCGCGTTCGCCGACGACACGGTGGGTGCCTCGGCCTCCGAGGCGGCCCTGGCGATGGGGGACGGCGACGTGCTCGTGCTGGAGAACGTCCGGTTCGCGCCGGGCGAGACCAGCAAGGACGACGCCGAGCGCGGGGAGTTCGCCGACAAGCTCGCCGCCCTCGCCGACGGCTTCGTCTCCGACGGCTTCGGCGTCGTCCACCGCAAGCAGGCGAGCGTGTACGACGTCGCGCGGCGACTGCCCTCGACGATGGGCGGGCTGGTCTCGACCGAGATCGAGGTCCTGCGGCGGCTGACCGAGGACCCTGAGCGGCCCTACGTCGTCGTCCTCGGCGGGTCGAAGGTCTCCGACAAGCTCGGGGTCATCGACAACCTGCTGGGCAAGGCCGACACGCTGCTCATCGGCGGCGGCATGGTCTTCACGTTCCTGAAGGCCCAGGGGCACGAGGTCGGCTCGAGCCTGCTGGAGTCCGACCAGGTCGAGACGTGCCGGGACTACCTGCGGCGTGCGGAGGAGACCGGGGTCGACATCGTGCTGCCCACCGACGTCGTCGTGGGCACCTCGTTCCCCTCCGGTGACGGCCCCCACGAGCACGAGACGGTGCCGGCCGACGCCATCGGAGCCGACCAGATCGGTCTGGACATCGGCCCCGACTCCGGGGAGGCGTTCGCCGCGCGCATCCGCGAGGCGGCGACGGTGTTCTGGAACGGACCCATGGGTGTCTTCGAGGTCGAGGAGTTCGCCGGTGGCACCCGGGCGGTCGCGGCGGCGCTGACCGAGGTCGAGGGTCTGTCGGTCGTCGGCGGCGGTGACTCGGCGGCGGCGGTCCGTACGCTCGGCTTCGACGACGACGCCTTCGGCCACATCTCCACGGGCGGCGGCGCGAGCCTCGAGCTGCTCGAGGGCAAGGACCTTCCCGGGATCGACGTGCTGGAGGACGACCAGTGAGCACCAGGAGCGTGGCCACGGGCCGCACCCCGTTGATGGCGGGCAACTGGAAGATGAACCTGAACCACGCCGAGGCCGTGCACCTGGTGCAGAAGCTGGCCTTCACCTTGGCGGACAAGAAGTTCGACCACGGCACGGTCGACGTGGCCGTGATCCCTCCCTTCACCGACATCCGCAGCGTGCAGACGCTCGTCGACGGTGACGGTCTGACGATCGCGTACGGCGCGCAGGACGTCTCGGCGCACGACGCGGGGGCGTACACGGGCGAGGTCTCTGCCTCGATGCTGGCCAAGCTCGGCTGCTCCTACGTCGTCGTCGGGCACTCCGAACGCCGCGACAACCATGCCGAGGACGACGCGCTGGTCGCGGCCAAGGCCCGCAAGGCCCTCGACGCGCACATGACACCGATCGTGTGCGTCGGTGAGGGGCTGGAGGTGCGTCAGGCCGGTGAGCAGGTGCCCCACGTGCTCGCGCAGGTGCGCGGTTCGCTCGAGGGCTTCTCCGCCGACGAGGTCGCCGGGATGGTCGTCGCGTACGAGCCCGTCTGGGCGATCGGCACGGGCGAGACCGCGACGCCGGCGGACGCCCAGGAGGTCTGCGGTGCGATCCGCGCCGACGTGGCGGAGCGTCTGGGCGACGAGGCGGCGCAGGGGCTGCGCGTCCTCTACGGCGGGTCGGTCAAGCCCGCCAACGTCGCCGGCATCATGGCCGAGACCGACGTCGACGGTGCACTGGTCGGCGGTGCCAGCCTCGACGCCGAGGACTTCGCGGGCATCTGCCGCTTCCGCGACATGCCCGTGCTCTAGCTCGAGCGGGGCGCACGTGGGTCCGGGGCCCGGGGTCGCGTAGGATCAGGCACCGTGCGTATCGCCTTGACCGTCCTCCTCTTCGCCACCAGCCTCCTCATGATCCTCCTCGTGCTGCTGCACAAGGGGCGTGGCGGCGGCTTGTCCGACATGTTCGGCGGCGGCGTCTCGGGCGGTCTGGGCGGCTCCTCGGTCGCCGAGCGCAACCTCGACCGTCTCACCGTCATGACCGGCGTCGTGTGGGGCGCCTGCGTCATCGGCATCGGCCTCCTCAACAAGTAGGCAACACACGCGGGCCCGCGGTTCACCCGGGGACCGACACCGACTAGCGTGCTCCTGCGGCGCCCCGCACGACGGCCGCTGCGAGGCAACACGTCCCACGGCACACGAGGAGCTCGACGGTGGCAGGTGCAGGAAACGCGATCAGGGGCAGCCGAGTCGGCGCCGGACCGATGGGCGAGGCGGAGCGAGGCCACGCCGCTCCTCGGCAGGAGGTCGAGTTCTTCTGCGCCAACGGTCACGTCACCGCGCTCGCCTTCGCGCACGACGCAGCCGTGCCGGAGTCGTGGGACTGCCCGCGCTGCGGGCTGCCGACAAGCACCGACGCGGACAACCCGCCGCCGGCTCCCAGGATCGAGCCTTACAAGACCCATCTGGCGTACGTGAAGGAGCGCCGATCGGACGGCGAGGCGAAGGTCATCCTGGAGGAGGCCGTGAAGACGCTGCGCAGCAAGCGCAAGAGCGGCGAGATCATCTTCTGACCAGACGCAGACGACGACGGGCCGGACACCGCGAGGTGTCCGGCCCGTCGTGTGTGACGGGTCAACGGTGTCCGGCGGCTGCCTCGTCGAGCCACCAGACGGTCTCGCTCCGCCCCAGCACCCCCGCCGCCGGGGTCTGCCGCACCTGGTCCGACCCCAGGCCGGCGAGGCCGACCTGGTCCCGGCGGGCCCGAGCACAGGCGTCCGCTTTCTCCTCGCCGCTGACGAGGAACCAGACCGCGTCCGCGGCGTTGAGACGAGGGAACGTCAACGACACGCGCTCGGGTGGCGGCTTGGGGGAGTCGGTGACCGACACCGTCGTGGCGTCGGTCTCGGTGAGGGCGGCGTGGCCGGGGAAGAGCGAGGCGCAGTGGCCGTCCGGACCCAGCCCGAGCATCACCAGGTCGAACGTCTCCGGGCCGTGGGCGGCGAGCGTGGCCGCGTACGCCTCGGCGGCCGCCTCGACGTCGCGCACCTCACCGGTCGCACCGACCGTGTGCACGTGGTCCGGATCGATGTCGACGTGGTCGAGCAGGTCGGCGTACGTCTGGGCCGCGTTGCGCTCGTCGTGATCACGGGCGACGAACCGCTCGTCACCCCACCAGAGCCGGACGCGGCGCCAGTCCACGGCGGGCTCGTGCCCCGCGCCGCTGAGCCGCGCGACCTCGGTGTGGATGCGCCGCGCGATGCTGCCGCCGGTGAGCACCACCGAGGGGATGCGGTCCGGGGTCTGCAGCTCGGCGATGCGCGCGATCAGGGCCTCGGCGACCGCGGTCGCGAGGGTGTCGGCGTCGGCGCACACCTCGTCGGTGACTCCGGCGGGGCGTGCCCCCGGCCCGGTGGGCGTCGAGGTCACGGGTCAGCCCTCCGCCGCGGCGAGAAGTCGGTCGATGCCGCCTCTCTGGTCGCGCAGGTGGAGGCGGAGCACCGGCCGACCGTGGTCGTCGGCCAGCACGCCGGCGTCGCCGGCAGCCTGGGCGGCGACCAGTCGCCCGAAGCTGAAGTCCTGACCCTCGACCTCGAGGTCGGCGGTGGGCTCACCCGTGATCTGCAGGTACACCCCCACGGCGGGACCGCCCTTGTGGAGCTGTCCGGTGGAGTGCAGGAAGCGGGGCCCCCAGCCGAACGTGACCGGACGACCCGTGCGCGTCGCCAACGAGGCACGGATGCGCTCGAGCTCTCCGAGCGCGTGCCGGTCGAGATAGGCCATGACGGCGACGTAGCCGCGGGCGGGGTCGAGCTGCGCGAGGAGCGCGCGCAGCGCCTCCTCGAGGGTGTCGGTCGACTCTTCGGCGGCCCAGCCCCCGGGCGTCCGCAGCTCGATGTCACCGTCGACGGCGTCCGGCTCGGAGCCCGTCCCGTCACCCCCGTCCAGCATCGACCGCGCCGCTGCCTTGGCGGACTCGACGTCGGGCTGGTCGAAGGGATTGATGCCGATGACCCGCCCGGCGACGGCGACGGCGAACTCCCAGAGCACCATCTGCGCGCCCAGCGACGCGTCGATGCGAGCTGCCCAGCCCGACGCGGGGGAGGTGCCCGCCAGCACGTCGTCGGGCCCGGTGGCGACCAGCACCGAGTCGGTCGTGGACGGAACGAAGTTCGGTGCGGACGCCGACTCGACGACGACGGGCAGGATTCCCTTGCCGTGCTTGCCCGTGGACTCGGCGACCAGCTGCTCGATCCAGTCGCCGATGCGCGCGAAGGACGCTCCGGCGTCCGCCAGCACGAGCTTGTCCACCCCACCGTTGGCGGCCAGTCCCAGCAGGCCGCCGAGCTGCACCGCGGGATTGTCGGCCGCGTCGAGTCGCAGCTGGTCGAGCACGGTACGACCCTCGTCGAGCAGGCCCTGGATGTCGGCTCCGGCCAGGCCGGACGGCACCAGCCCGAAGGCGGTCATGGCGGAGTAGCGTCCCCCGACCTCCGGGTCGGCGTGGAAGACCTCGTAGCCGGCCTCGGTGGCCTCCCGCTCCAGCGGTGAACCCGGATCGGTGACGACGACGACACGGTCGGCCGGGTCGATGCCCGCCTCACGGAAGGCCTGCTCGAAGGCACGCTTCTGCGAGGCGGTCTCCACGGTGCTGCCGGACTTGGAGGAGACCACCACCGCGGTGCTCGCGAGATCGGTCGAGACCGCCGCCCGCACCATGTCGGGCTCGGAGGAGTCCAGGGTCACCAGGTCGACGCCGTGGGCTGCGCAGATCACCTCGGGGGCGAGCGAGGAGCCGCCCATGCCGCACAGCACGATGCGGCGTACGCCCCGCTCGGTGAGCGTCTGTCGCAGCGCGGTGATGCGGGGCACCAGGTGCTGGGACTGCTCGGGCAGGTCGACCCAGGACAACCGCTTGCCGGCCTCGTCCTCCGCGTCGGGCCCCCACAGGGTGGGGTCCTGGGCGGCGATGCCCGAGGCCACCTGGTCGGCGACGAGCTGCTCGATCGTCGCGCCCAGCGCCTCCGGGACCGCGGCGTGGACGTGGACGCGGGTCCCGGTCACGCGGCACCACCCGTGCCGCCGTTCTTGGCGCGGTCCAGCTGCTCCTGGACGGACCCTTCGAGATCGCCCCAGGCGTCCTCGAACTTCTCCACGCCCTCCCTCTCGAGCACGGCGATCACGTCGTCGTAGTCGACGCCGGCCTCGGCGAGGGCGTCCATGTGTGCCTTCGCCTCGTCGTAGTGCCCGTGCACCCGGTCGCCCTGGATCTCACCGTGGTCGGCGACCGCGCGCAGCGTGTCCTCGGGCATCGTGTTGACCGTGCCGTCCACGGCGAGGTCGACGACGTACATCGTGTCGCGGTAGTCGGGGTTCTTCACACCGGTCGAGGCCCACAGCGGGCGCTGCTCGTTGGCGCCGGCGGACTTCAGCTCTGCCCACGCCTCGGTGTCGAAGAACTGCTCGTAGCGCTGGAACGCCAGGCGGGCGTTCGCGATGCCCGCCTTGCCCTTGAGGCCCTCGTCGGCGCCCGCCTTCTCGAGTCGGTCGTCGATCTCGACGTCGACGCGGGACACGAAGAAGGACGCGACCGAGTTGATGGAGGACAGGTCCTGACCGTTGCGGTGGGCCTGCTTGATGCCGTCCTGGAACGCGCGCATGACCTGCTCGTAGCGGTCGAGCCCGAAGATCAGGGTGACGTTGACACTGATGCCCTCGGCCAGCGCCTGGGTGATCGCGGGCAGACCCTCCTCGGTGGCCGGGATCTTGATGTACAGGTTCTCGCGGTCGACCTTGTTCCACAGCGTGCGTGCCGAGGCAAGCGTGCCCTCGGTGTCGTGGGCGAGCCGCGGGGAGACCTCGATGGACACACAGCCGTCCTTGCCGCGCGTGCGCTCGAAGACGGGCTCCATCTCGTCGCACGCCTCAGCCACGTCGGTGGTGGTGATCTCCTCGATCGCGGTGTTGAGATCCACGTCGGACTGCGCGAGCTCGCGCACCTGGTCGACGTAGGCATCGCTGTCGGCGAGCGCCTTGGCGAAGATCGACGGGTTCGTGGTCACGCCGACGATGTGGTCCTCACGGATCATGTCGGCGAGCCCGCCACTGCGGATGCGCGAGCGTGAGAGGTCGTCGAGCCAGACGGCGACGCCGAGGTCCGAGAGCTGGGCGAGAGGGTTGGTCATGGTTCCTCCTGCTTTCTGTGGAGTGTGCGATCGGGGCGCGGACGCTCAGGTCCGGGCGGCGGCGAGGCTGTCCTGGGCTGCGGCGACGACGGCCGCGGTGGTGATGCCGAACTCCTCGTAGAGCTTCTCGTACGCCGCCGAGGCCCCGTAGTGCTCCAGCGAGACGCTGCGGCCGTGGTCGCCGACGATCTCCCGCCAGCCGAGCGACACACCGGCCTCGACGGAGACACGGGCCTTGACCTGCGGGGGGATGACCTGGTCGCGGTAGGAGGGGTCCTGCTCGAAGAACCACTCACGGCACGGCATCGACACGACGCGGGCGCTGACGCCGTCGGCGGCGAGCTGCTCACGCGCCTCGACGGCGAGCTGCACCTCGGACCCGGTGGCGACCAGGACCACGTCGGGCTGGCCGTCCTCGGCGTCGACCAGGGTGTAGGCACCCCGCTTGACGCCCTCGGTCATGCCGGCGGCGTCGACGAACCCGTCCTCCCCGCGCGGGAAGGTCGGCAGGTCCTGGCGGGAGAGCACCAGGCCTGAGGGGCCGTCGGTGTGCTCCATGACCGCCTTCCACGCTGCCGAGGTCTCGTTGCCGTCGGCGGGGCGGACCACCGAGAGCCGCGGAATCGCGCGCAGCGACGCCAGGTGCTCGACGGGCTGGTGGGTCGGGCCGTCCTCGCCGAGTCCGATCGAGTCGTGGGTCCAGACGTAGGTGACCGGGAGCTTCATCAGCGACGCCAGGCGCACCGAGGGGCGCATGTAGTCGCTGAAGACCAGGAACGTCGCGCCGAAGACCCGGGTGCCGGAGTGGGCGGAGATGCCGTTCAGGACCGCGCCCATGCCGTGCTCGCGGATGCCGAAGTGGAGCACGCGGCCCGCGTACGGGTCGGCCGTGAACATGTCCGAGGACCGGTCCTTCGGGATGAAGGAGGTCGCGTCGTCGATCGTGGTCTTGTTCGACCCGGCGAGGTCCGCCGAGCCGCCCCAGAACTCCGGCATGTGCGCGGCGATCGCGTTGATCGCCTCACCCGAGGCCTTGCGGGAGGCGACGCCCTTGCCCGCCTCGTAGGTGGGGAGGTCGGCGTCCCAGCCGTCGGGGAGGCTGTGGGTCGAGAGCCGGTCGAGGATCGCTGCGCCGTCGGGGTTGGAGGCCTTCCAGTCCTCGAAGTCGGCCTGCCACAGGTCGCGGGCCTCCCGGCCCATCTTCTGCAGACCGCGGGTCGACTCGAGCACGTCGTCGGAGACGGCGAAGGTGGCCCCGGGGTCGAGCCCGATGAGCTCCTTGGTGGCCTTCACCTCGTCCTCGCCCAGCGCGGAGCCGTGGGCGTCACCGGTGTTCTGCAGGTTCGGCGACGGCCAGCTGATGATCGTGGAGAGCTCGATGAAGCTCGGACGCTCGTCCGCCTCGGCGGCCTTCAGGGCGTCGTGGAGGGCCTGCACGTCCTCCTTGTAGCCGCCGTCCTCGCCCGCGGTGGTCCAGTCGACGCGCTGCACGTGCCAGCCGTAGGCCTCGTAGCGCGCGGCGACGTCCTCGCTGAGCGCGACGGAGGTGTCGTCCTCGATGGAGATCTGGTTCTTGTCGTAGATCAGGGTGAGGTTGCCCAGGCGCTGCGTGCCGGCGAGCGAGGACGCCTCGGCCGAGACGCCTTCCTCGATGTCGCCGTCGGAGGCGAGGCAGTAGACGTGGTGGTCGAACGGCGAGGCGCCGTCGCCCGCGTTCGGGTCGAGCATGCCCTTGAGCCGCCGCTGCGCCATGGCCATGCCCACCGCGTTGCCGATGCCCTGGCCGAGGGGTCCGGTGGTCGTCTCGACGCCCGCGGTGTAGCCGAGCTCGGGGTGGCCGGGTGTCTTCGACCCCCACGTGCGCAGCGACTTCAGGTCCTCCAGCTCCAGGCCGAAGCCGCCGAGGTAGAGCTGGTTGTAGAGCGAGATCGAGGAGTGCCCGCAGGAGAGGACGAACCGGTCGCGGGCGATCCAGCCCGGGTCGGTGGGGTCGTGGCGCATGACCTTCTGGAACAGCATGTGCATCACCGGGGCGAGGCTCACGGCGGTGCCGGGGTGCCCGTTGCCCTTCTTCTGCACGGAGTCCATGGCGAGACCGCGGACGGTGTTGACGATGCGGTCGTCGAGGTCGGTCCACTTCAGGGGGGAGGGGATGCTCACGGGAGTCCTTCCGTACGGGAGTGCCGTGGTCGATGTCTGGTCGGGGACAGCCCGGTGGAGGAGGCGTCCCGCGCTGTTCGAGCCCTACCCAATCCTGTGTCGGACCCCACCTGCGATCGGGGGTCGCCGGGCAGACGGGTCCGTGCGGGGGCCGATAGACTCAGGAGACCTGATCCGGCGCCGTTCTCCAGCACGACCGGCGCCCGTCCCCGACCGTGAGGCTCCCCAGGCGTGGCGACGCTCGACACCGGTGTCAGCACCGGCACCACCAGCCCCGACGCGCCCGTGCGCGCGCGCTGGCAGGACGTCGTCGCGGCGTACGTCGGCCTCACCAAGCCGCGGGTCATCGAGCTGCTGCTGCTGACCACGGTCCCGGTCATGTTCTTCGCCCAGCGCGGCGTCCCGGCGCTGGGGCTCGTGGTCGCCACGGTGGTCGGCGGCACGCTGTCAGCAGGCTCTGCGAACGCGCTGAACTGCGTCTACGACCGCGACATCGACGAGCAGATGCGGCGTACGCGCCGGCGCGCCCTTCCCCGGCACGTGGTGACGCCACGGTCGGCGCTCGTCTTCGGCGTCGCGCTGGGGGTGCTGGCGACCGCGCTGCTGTGGTTCCTGGTGAATCCCCTGTCCGCTGTGCTGGCACTGGCCGCCGAGCTGTTCTACCTCTTCGGCTACACGATGGTGCTCAAGCGACGCACGACGCAGAACATCGTCTGGGGCGGTCTCGCGGGCTGCTTCCCGGCGCTGATCGGCTGGACCGCGGTGACGAACGAGCTGGCCTGGGCCCCGGTCGTGCTGTTCGCGGTCGTCTTCTTCTGGACACCGCCGCACACGTGGGCGCTGGCGATGCGCTACCGCGAGGACTACGCCCAGGTCGACGTGCCGATGCTGCCCGTCGTCGCCGACGCCCGCACCGTGGGGCAGCGGATCGTGGCGTACTCCTGGGTGATGGTCGGCGTCTCGCTGCTGCTGTGGCCGGTGGCCGACACCGGCTGGTTCTACCCGTCGGCCGCGGTGGTGCTGGGTGCTGCGTTCCTCGTGGAGGCGCACCTGCTGCTGCGCCGGGCGAGGCACTCGGACGAGCTGAGCGTCGTCAAGCCGATGCGGCTGTTCCACTGGTCCAACATGTATCTCTCACTGCTCTTCGTCGCGGTGGCGCTGGAGCCCCTCATCTCGCGCTGACCCCATGGGCGTGCAACCTGGCACGCGACCCGGCACGCGACCCGGCATGTAACCCCATGTTGTGGCGGCTTCGCGCGTCGCCGGGAGCATGCGGAGCAGCCACATCACCGTCGAAGACTCGCGACTCGGTCTCCCTGACGGGGTGAGCGATCGAGTGAGTGACGTCGTCCGCGCCGGCCCGACGGTGATCGACGCTGTCGCGCGACTCAAACGACTCCGACGGTGTTGTGGTCGCTCCGCGCGGCGCCGGGGCCGCGCGGAGCGGCGACAACATGGGGTTACATGCGCGGTGGGGCGATCGGAGGGTCGTACGCGGCGAGCTCGTCCGGGGTCGCGGGCTGCCACAGGGTGGCCCAGGCCGCCTGCTCCGCAGCTGTCGGCTCGGCGACCGCCCGGCCGGCGGCCGCTGCCGAGGCCGCGCGGGCTGTGACCCGGCGTACGCGCTCCTCGAGCGGCACGTCGAGACAGTGCAGCTCCACCGCGACCCCGAGCTCGCGGGCACCGCGGCGGTAGCGCTCACGCTCCAGGCGGGACCAGGCCCCGAAGTCGAGCACCACGCTCACCCGACGGCCCAACAGGTCGCGTCCGTGCCGCCACAGCTGCCGCTCCGTCCGTCGCCGCAGGGGCGCGTCGAGCAGGTCCAGGCCCTGTGCCGACAGCCACGCGTCGGTCTGCAGGTGCACCGCGTCGTGGCGTACGGCGAGGGCGGCGGCCCTCGTCGTCTTGCCCGCACCCGGCATGCCCGCGACGACGAAGAGACGCGTCACGGCTCAGCGGACCGTGGCGGCTGCCTGGACCCGCTCCGTCGCCGGCTCGTCGGGCCGCACCTCGCGGGCGACGAGCAGGAGCCGCGTGGCGTACACGGCGACCAGCGCGGCGCCGAGCAGGTGCAGCTCGACGAGCACGATCGGGAGGTCGCGGAAGTACTGCACGAAGCCGACGACGCCCTGTGCCAGCTCCACGGCCAGTAGCGCGAGCGCGGCCGCCCGCACCGGGCCGCGGGAGACGAGCACGCACGCCACGGTCAGCCCGACCAGGAGGAACACCAGGTCGGCGTGCACCTGGGAGAGCTGCAGCGGGTCGAGCCCGTTGCGCGCCACGTCCGCATCGCCCGCGTGGGGACCGGACCCGGTCACCACGGTGCCGACGACCAGCACCGCCCATGCCGCTGCGTACGTCGCGAGCGCCAGTCGTGGCATCGCCCCGGGCCGCTCGTCGGGCACCGGGTGGTCCAGACGCCACAGCATCAGCGTCGCGAGACTCACCATGGCGAGCGAGACGACGAGGTGCACGCCGACGGTCCAGGGGTTCAGGCCGGTGAGCACGGTGATCCCACCGATGGCCGCCTGCAGGGGGATGCCGACGGCGAGCACGACGGCGAGCCGTCGCAGGTCGGGTCGCGAGGAGCGCCACACCACCACGAGGGTCGCGATCGCCACCGCGGTCAGCACGAAGGTCAGCAGCCGGTTGCCGAACTCGATCGCGGAGTGGATCTGCAGCTCCCCGGTCGGCACGAAGGAGTCCTCAGTGCAGCGCGGCCACGTCGGGCACCCGAGGCCCGAACCGGTCAGGCGCACGGCCCCGCCGGTCAGGATGATCCCGATGTTCGCGAGCAGCGTCGCCCAGGCGACGTGGGGCAGCCAGCGGTCGACGGGTCGTCCGGTGTGCCGCTTGCGCAGGGGGTCCCGGCCGGCCGGCCGGCCGGCGGGCGCACGAGGGGCGGAGCTGGTCACGACGTCACTCCCAGGAGAAGGTGCGGGCGGTCAGGGCGGTGCCGGCGGCGGCCCATGCCGCCAGGACGAGGAGCGAGCCCCCGGCGAAGGCGCCGTCGATGAAGGCCGTACGCATCGCGTCCCCGAGCGCCCCGGAGGGCAGCAGCGCGACGACACCACCGAGGGCTCCGTACTCCTCGGTCGGCAGCACGACCCCGCCGCCGACCATCAGGAGCAGGAAGACGAGGTTGGCCAGGGCGAGCGTCGCCTCGGCACGCAGCGCCCCGGCGACGAGCAGGCCGAGGGAGGCGAACGCCGCCGTCCCGAGCACCAGGGCGGCGACCGCGGCGGGCAGGTCGGGCGAGGGACGCCATCCCAGGCCCAGGCCGACGGCGCTGATCACGACGACCTGCACGACCTGCACGCTCAGCAACGCGACGACCTTGCCCAGGAGCAGGCCGGTGCGGGGCAGGGGAGAGGTGCCGAGGCGCTTGAGCACGCCGTACCGCCGCTCGAAGCCCGTGGCGATCGCCAGCGAGGCGAAGGACGTCGACATGACGGCGAGCGCCAGCACCCCGGGGGTGAGCACGTCGACCGCGGGCTCGGCCAGGTCGATCCCGACGCGCGCAGCCCCCAGCACGCCCGCGACGAGGGCCAGCACCGGGATCACCAGGGCCAGCACCAGCTGCTCGCCGTTGCGCAGCAGCAGCCGTGTCTCCATGAGGCCCTGGGCACGCACCTGGGCTGCGTACGACGACCCGCCCGGCGACGGGGTGAACGTGCCGCTCACACGACCACCCCCGGGTCGGCCGCGGGCTGGGCCGGAGGCGTGGCCGCGACCCTCGTGAGGTCGAGGAAGACGTCCTCCAGCGTGCGCCTGCCCAGGGTGAGCTGGTCGGCGCCGACGCCGTGCTCGCGGCACCACGCGACGACGGCGCCGAGGTGGTCCAGGTCCACGTCGCCCGCGACGAGCAGCGTGGTGGCGTCGGTGGCGGTCACGGTCGCGGCTGCGGCGCGTACGGACAGGTGCGCGGCCAGCTGCTCGGCCGCGGAGGCGGGCAGCGGCTCGGAGGCGACCAGGCGGATGGTGCCGGTGGAGGCGGTCAGGGTGGCCGGGGAGCCGGACGCCACCAAGCGGCCCCGGTCCAGGATGTGCACCGTGTCGGCCAGGCGTTCGGCCTCGTCGAGGTAGTGCGTGGTCAGCACGACCGTCGCACCGTCGGCGCGCACCTCCTCCAGGAGCTCCCAGGTGGTGCGTCGCGCCCCGGGGTCCATGCCGGCGGTGGGCTCGTCGACGAAGAGCAGCTCGGGCCGTCCGACCAGGGCCATGGCCAGCGAGAGCCGCTGCTGCTGACCCCCCGAGAGCCGGCGGTACGGCGTGCTGCCGCAGTCGGTGAGCCCCAGCCTGTCGACGAGCAGGGCGGTGGGCACCGGGTCCGCGTGCAGACGGGCGAGGTGCTCGAGCATCTCCACGGCGCGCACGCCCGACCAGGCCCCACCGGACTGCAGCATCACGCCGATGCGCGGCATCAGGGCGGCCCGGTCCGCGACGGGGTCGAGACCGAGCACACGCACGGTGCCGGCGTCGGGACGGCGGTAGCCCTCGCAGGTCTCGAGCAGGGTCGTCTTGCCGGCGCCGTTGCGGCCCAGCAGGGCGGTGATCGAGCCGCGCTCGACGTGCAGCCCGAGGTCGTCGAGTGCCGTCTTGTCGCCGTAGGTCATCCGGAGTCCCTCGACGGCCACGGCGGACGCGTCGGGGGGCGGCATGCTGCCAGTGTAGGAATGCTGCGCACGCGCCACGACAGGCAGGCGACAGGCAAGCGACAGGCAAGCGACAGGCAAGGGCACCCTTCCTTGAACGCCCCACCCGAATTACGTCACAGTGGTGTTGTGCAAATGACCGAGCGTGAGCAGCCGACCCGTGAGCGGGTCGTCTCTGCCCTACTCGAGCACGGTCCGGCGACGGCCGCCTCCCTCGCGGAGCGGCTGGATCTCACCCCGGCGGCGGTCAGGCGTCACCTGGAGCTGCTGGTGGACGACGGCACCCTCACGACCCGGGACGCCGCCGTGCGGGGCACCCGGGGCCGCGGTCGGCCGGCGCGCGAGTTCCTCCTCACGCCGTCGGGCCGCGACGCGCTGAAGCCCGGGTACGACGACCTCGCCGCCCAGGCGCTGCGATTCCTCGCAGACACCCAGGGTGAGGAGGCGGTGACGGCGTTCGCGCGACAGCGAGCTGCTGCCATCGAGACCTCGTACGCGCGGATCAGCGACGAGACCGACATGGCACCGACCGAGGCGATGGCCCGGGCTCTCTCCGAGCACGGGTACGCCGCCTCGGTCCAGCAGGGCCCGGCCGGTCAGCAGCTGTGTCAGCAGCACTGCCCGGTCGCCCACGTGGCGGGGGAGTTCCCCCAGCTCTGCGAGGCGGAGACCGAGGTGATCGGGCGGGTGCTCGACCGCCACGTGCTGCGGCTCGCCACCATCGCGCACGGCGACGCCGTGTGCACCACCTGCATCCCGGACGGCAGGACTACGCAGCGCACCTGAGGCGTTGCACCGGACGTACGCACCGGTTCAGCAGCCGGATCAGCAGCACCGGACAGCAGCACAGAAGCATCCTTCAGCACCATTCAGCAACGGGACGGAGAAGCACCGCGATGACGACCATCGACGAGCGCAACCCAGGACTCGAGGGCATCGGGCGGTACGAGTTCGGCTGGCACGACTCCGACACCGCCGGCGAGTCCGCCAAGCGGGGTCTGACCGAGGAGGTCGTGCGCGACATCTCGGAGAAGAAGTCCGAGCCGCAGTGGATGCTCGACATGCGTCTGAAGGGCCTCAAGCTCTTCGGCCGCAAGCCGATGCCGCGCTGGGGCGCCGAGCTCGACGACATCGACTTCGACAACATCAAGTACTTCGTGCGGTCCTCGGAGAAGCAGGCCCAGACCTGGGACGACCTGCCCGAGGAGATCAAGAACACCTACGACAAGCTCGGCATCCCCGAGGCGGAGAAGCAGCGCCTGGTCGCCGGTGTCGCCGCACAGTACGAGTCCGAGGTGGTCTACCACTCGATCAACGAGGAACTCGAGAAGCAGGGCGTGCTCTTCCTCGACACCGACACCGCGCTCAAGGAGCACCCCGAGCTGTTCCAGGAGTACTTCGGCACCGTCATCCCGACCGGTGACAACAAGTTCTCCGCGCTCAACACCTCGGTGTGGTCCGGCGGCTCGTTCATCTACGTCCCCAAGGGCGTGCACGTCGAGATCCCGCTGCAGGCCTACTTCCGCATCAACACCGAGAACATGGGCCAGTTCGAGCGCACGCTGATCATCGTCGACGAGGACGCCTACGTGCACTACGTCGAGGGCTGCACGGCGCCGATCTACTCCAGCGACTCGCTGCACTCAGCCGTCGTCGAGATCGTCGTGAAGAAAGGCGGCCGCTGCCGCTACACGACCATCCAGAACTGGTCGAACAACGTGTACAACCTCGTCACCAAGCGCGCCACCTGCGAGGCCGGCGCGACCATGGAGTGGGTCGACGGCAACATCGGCTCCAAGGTGACCATGAAGTACCCGGCCATCTACCTGATGGGCGAGCACGCCAAGGGCGAGACGCTCTCTATCGCCTTCGCGGGCGAGGGCCAGCACCAGGACGCCGGCGCGAAGATGGTGCACGCCGCGCCGCACACCTCGAGCTCGATCCTGAGCAAGTCGGTGGCCCGCGGCGGCGGTCGCACCTCCTACCGCGGCCTCATCCAGGTCGACGAGGGCGCGTACGGCTCCAAGTCCAACGTGCTCTGCGACGCCCTGCTCGTCGACCAGATCAGCCGGTCCGACACCTACCCCTACGTCGACATCCGCGAGGACGACGTCTCGATGGGTCACGAGGCCACGGTCTCGAAGGTCTCCGAGGACCAGCTCTTCTACCTGATGAGCCGCGGCATGGAGGAGGACGAGGCCATGGCGATGATCGTGCGCGGCTTCGTCGAGCCCATCGCCAAGGAGCTCCCGATGGAGTACGCCCTCGAGCTCAACCGCCTGATCGAGCTGCAGATGGAGGGCGGGGTCGGGTAGCGCCTGCGCGGCGGGCGGTGCCGACCCGACTGCCGGGCGTGCACGTGGCCCCGGCCGTCCTGCGGACAGCCACCCCCGTCGCTGCGGCGGCGCGTCGAGCGCATGGCGTACGCCGTGCTCACGCGCCGCCGGCGCTCGCCGCGGCCAAGCCGCTTGACGCTCCTCGGGGCGGCCGTCCTCCGGCCGTCCACGACCACGCACACGGTGGGGCCATCGGGTCACCACAAGAACAAGGACATCGATAGCGAAGTGACTGTGACAGACGAGACTGCTGTGTCGAGCGCGATCGAGACCGCACCGCGCGGCAAGGTCAGCTCCCACCTGCACCCCGAGGGATCCTTCGACCTGGCCGACCACCCGGTGCCGACCGGCCGTGAGGAGATCTGGCGCTTCACACCGCTCAAGCGCCTCAAGGGCCTCCACGACGACGCGTCGCTGGCGGGCAGCCTGGAGGTCGAGGTGTCGGCCGCGGATGGCGTGAGCGTCGACCAGGTGGGCGCCGACCACGCGGCCCGCGGTTCCTCGGGCCTGGTGCCCCGCGACCGGGTCTCGGCCCGCGCTTGGGACGCCGCCGACGGCGCCATCGTCGTCACGGTGCCCACGGAGCAGGTCGTCGAGGCCGCCACCACGCTCACCTTCAAGGGTGCGGGCGTCGAGGACGGCACGGCCGGTCACGTGGTCATCCGGGCGGAGAAGTTCTCCCGGGCGACGGTCGCTCTCGTGTTCGAGGGCAGTGCCACCGCCGCCGACAACGTCGAGATCGTCGTCGAGGACGGCGCGGAGCTGACCGTGGTCTCGCTGCAGGACTGGGCCGACGACGCGGTGCACCACTCGACGCAGTTCGCCAGGGTCGGGCGCGACGCCCGGCTGCGCCACGTCTCGGTCTCCTTCGGGGGTGACGTGGTGCGCCACGACACGACCGCGGAGTACGCCGGCCCCGGCGGTGAGGTCGAGATGCTCGGCCTCTACTTCGCCGACGAGGGTCAGCACATCGAGCACCGGCTCTTCGTCGACCACAACGAGCCGCGTACGCGTTCCAACGTCTCCTACAAGGGAGCCCTGCAGGGTCAGGGCGCGCACTCGGTGTGGATCGGCAACGTGCTGATCCGCAAGGAGGCCACCGGCATCGAGACCTACGAGGAGAACCGCAACCTCGTGCTCACCGACGGCTGCCAGGCCGACTCGGTGCCGAACCTGGAGATCGAGACGGGTGAGATCGAGGGAGCGGGGCACGCCTCGGCGACCGGCCGCTTCGACGACAACCAGCTGTTCTACCTGCGCAGCCGCGGCATCGACGAGGTCGAGGCCCGTCGGCTGGTCGTGCACGGCTTCTTCAACGAGCTCGTGCGACGCATCGGCGTGCCCGAGCTGGAGAGCCGGCTCTCCTCCGCCGTCGAGGCGGAGCTCGCGAAGGAGGTCGGCGCCGTGAGCACCTCGGCGCCGACGACCGCGGTGCCGGCCGAGGCGCCGCGTCCGGTCGAGCACGACGGAGGTGCGTCCTGATGGCGTACGCGGAGGTCTGCCGGCTCGAGGACCTGGCCGACAACAAGCCGCACCAGCTCACCGTCGACGGGTTCGACCTGGCCGTCGTGAAGGTCGACGACGCGGTGTACGCCGTGGACGACCTCTGCACGCACGCCGCGGTGTCCCTGTCCGAGGGCGACGTCGAGAACTGCCGCATCGAGTGCTGGATGCACGGCTCGATGTTCGACCTGCGCACCGGCGAGCCGAGCGGCCCGCCCGCCACCGAGCCGGTCGCGACGTACGCCACCAAGATCGAGGACGGCCTCGTGCTCGTCGACATCGACCAGCAGACCAACGACGCCTGACCGGCGTCCACCCGATTCGAACGAAGGACACGACATGTCAACTCTGGAGATCCGCAACCTGCACGTCAGCGTCGACACCGAGGACGGTCCCAAGGAGATCCTCAAGGGCGTCGACCTCGTGATCGACGACGGCGAGGTGCACGCGATCATGGGGCCCAACGGCTCGGGCAAGTCGACGCTCGCGTACTCGATCGCCGGACACCCGAAGTACCAGGTCACCTCCGGCGAGGTGCTCCTCGACGGCGAGGACGTGCTGGCCATGGAGGTCGACGAGCGTGCCCGGGCGGGCCTCTTCCTCGCGATGCAGTACCCGGTCGAGGTGCCCGGTGTGTCCGTGGCGAACTTCCTGCGTACGGCGAAGACCGCCATCGACGGCGAGGCCCCCAAGCTGCGCACGTGGGTCAAGGACGTCAACTCCGCGCTGGAGCAGGTCGACCTGGACAAGTCCTTCAGCCAGCGCTCGGTCAACGAGGGCTTCTCCGGCGGTGAGAAGAAGCGTCACGAGATCGCCCAGCTGGAGCTGCTGGACCCGAAGGTCGCCGTGCTGGACGAGACCGACTCGGGTCTCGACATCGACGCGCTGCGCGTCGTGTCCGACGGCGTCAACCGGTTCGCCGCGAACGGTGACAAGGGCGTCCTGCTGATCACGCACTACACGCGCATCCTGCGCTACATCAAGCCCGACAAGGTGCACGTCTTCGTCGACGGCCGCGTCGCCGAGCAGGGCGGTCCCGAGCTGGCCGACCAGCTCGAGGCCGAGGGCTACGACCGCTTCGTGAAGGCGGGGGCCCAGGCCTGATGAGCACCGGACAGGTGACGGAGACGCCGCGCGTGGCGCAGGTCGGGCAGCTGCTGCCCGACCTGGAGGTCGTGCGCGCGGACTTCCCGATCCTGTCCCGCACCGTCGGCGACGGCCAGCCGCTGGTGTACCTGGACTCCGCGAACACCTCGCAGAAGCCGCAGGTCGTCATCGACACGATGGTCGACCACCTCGAGCACCACAACGCCAACGTCGCGCGCGCGATGCACACCCTGGGGGCCGAGTCCTCCGAGGCGTTCGAGGTCGCCCGCGACGTCGTGGCCTCGTTCATCGGGGCGACGGCGCGCGAGGAGGTCGTCTTCACCAAGAACGCCTCCGAGGCGCTGAACCTGCTGGCCCAGACCCTGGCCTGGGCACCGGGCGACCTGCGCGTCGGGCCGGGCGACGAGGTGCTGGTCACCGAGATGGAGCACCACTCCAACATCGTGCCGTGGCAGCTCTTGTGCGAGCGGACGGGCGCGACGCTGCGGTGGATCGGCCTCACCGACGAGGGTCGCCTCGACCTGGAGCACCTCGACGACCTGCTGACCGAGCGCACGAAGGTGCTCAGCCTGACGTGGGTCTCCAACATGCTCGGCACCGTCAATCCTGTCGCCGGGCTCGCCGCGAAGGCCAAGGCCCTCGGTGCGCTCGTCGTCGTCGACGGCTCCCAGGCCGTGCCGCAGATGCCGGTCGACGTCGGTGCCCTCGGGGCGGACTTCCTGGCCTTCACCGGGCACAAGTGTGTCGGCCCCACCGGCATCGGCGTGCTGTGGGGACGCTCCGAGGTCTTCTCCCAGCTGCCCCCGTTCATGGGGGGCGGCGAGATGATCGAGACGGTCACCATGGAGCGGTCGACGTACGCGGGGTTGCCCCACCGTTTCGAGGCGGGCACCCCACCCATCGTCGAGGCGGTGGGCCTGGGTGCTGCCCTGACCTACCTGCGGGACCTCGGGATGGACGCGGTGCACGCCCACGAGCGCGCCGTCACCGCGCAGCTGCTCGAGGGCCTGCAGACGGTGCCGGGCGTCCGTGTGCTGGGCCCGACCGACATGACCGACCGCGGGGGCGCGGTGAGCTTCGAGCTCGCCGGCGTGCACCCGCACGACGTCGCCCAGGTGCTCGACAGCCGGGGTGTGGCGGTGCGGGCCGGTCACCACTGCGCGAAGCCCGCCCACGCGCGGCTGGGGGTGCAGAGCTCGACACGCGCCTCGGGCTACCTGTACACGACGCCCTCCGAGGTGGAGGCTCTGATCGACGGTCTCGGTGCGTGCCTCGACTACTTCGGACGGAGGTGAGCGCGGTGAGCCAGCTCGACTCGCTGTACCAGGACATCATCCTGGACCACTACAAGAATCCCGTCGGCGCGGGTCTGCGCGAGCCGTACGCCGTCGAGGTGCACCACGTGAACCCGACCTGCGGCGACGAGATCACCCTGCGCCTCACCCTGGAGGGCGACGGCGACGACCGGCGCGTCGCCGACGTCTCCTACGACGCCGAGGGCTGCTCGATCAGCCAGGCGGGCGCCTCGGTCGCCCACGAGCAGCTGGTCGGTCGTCCCGTGCCCGCAGCACTGGAATCGCTGGCGGGGTTCAAGGCGTTGATGCAGTCCAAGGGCAGGCCCGAGACCGAGCCCGACGAGGACCTGCTTGGCGACGGCGTCGCCTTCGTGGGCGTCGCGAAGTTCCCCGGCCGCGTGAAGTGCGCCCTGCTGGCCTGGATGGCCTTCGAGGACGCGTTGCACCAGAGCAACCAGACCTGACAATCGACGAGGAGGCCCCCATGGCCGAGCCGATCAAGCACGACACGACCGCTGCTGCCACGCAGCCCGACCACTCCGACCTGCAGCAGGTCACGGACGCGGCGAACTCCCCGCAGCCCGTCGCCGGCACCGCGGTCACGGTCGAGGACGTCACCGAGGCGATGAAGGACGTCGTCGACCCCGAGCTGGGCATCAACGTCGTCGACCTCGGCCTCGTCTACGGGGTGCACGTCGAGCCTGACCAGTCCGCGGTCATCGACATGACGCTGACCTCGGCGGCGTGCCCGCTGACCGACGTCATCATGGACCAGACCGACCAGGCCCTGGAGGGCCTCGTCAACGGTGTCCACATCAACTGGGTCTGGATGCCGCCGTGGGGCCCGGACAAGATCACCGACGACGGCCGGGAGCAGCTGCGCGCCCTGGGCTTCAACGTCTGATCAGTCCGTGACCGACCCGGCGGCGCGCGTGGTCCGCGTGGCCGCCGACCGCGTCGCGCGATGGTGCGACAACTTCGTCGCCGCCCACGGGGGGACGGTGTGGGCGGTCGACGACGGCTGCGTGACGCTGCAGGCCGCTGACGGCTCCTGGGCGCACCTGCAGGCGCCGTTCGGTCGCGAGGTCCCACCGGAAGCCGCGATGAGTGCCGGCACCGCCGTCCAGGCACTGGCCGCGGCGTGCGAGCCGCCGCCCGACTGGGGGGTGCTGCTGGTGCGGAGGGGCGGGTTCGCCGTGGTGCGCCTGAGCGGGCGCGAGCCCCGCGGACGCAAGGTCGGGCAGCGGCACGTCCAGGGGCGCACCAAGGCCGGAGGTCAGTCGCAGCAGCGGTTCGCGAGGCGGCGGGCCAACCAGGCGATCGCGGCGTACGAGGCGGCAGCCGGTCACGCGGCGAGGATCCTCGCGCCGTCGGATGCTCCCGCGGTGCCGCTCGTCGTCGTCGGCGGGGACCGCGCCGGGATCGAGGCCGTGCTCGCCGATCCGCGGCTCCGTACGCTCGGCGAGGCCGTCGTCAGGGATCTCCTCGACGTGCCGGACCCGACGGGGAAGGTGCTGGACGCGGCCGTGGAGTCCGCGTGCGCCGTGCGTGTCACCGTCCGCAACGCCTGATCCCTCGCTCCGCCGGCTCTACGATCGACCCGTGTGGTCACCCGACCCGACCTGGGAGCGGCTCGCAGCCGTCGGTGACGGCTCCCGCGTCTGGCGCCGCGAGGTGCCCGACCGCGGGCCGTGGGTGGGCAAGCGTCTGGTGTCGCCGCTCGCGCGACACCCGGCAGGCGCCGAGCTCGACGAGGCCGACCTCGCGCCGCTGGACCCCGGACACGTCCTGTGGTGGCGGCGTGAGGCGGACGTGGTGCAGGCGCGGTGGGCCGAGGGGCTGCCCGGCCTGCGTGGTCCCGGGGGCGGCCTCGTCGAGGAGGACGACGACGGCGTCACGCTCTGGTGGCCGTGGGTGGAACGACCACCAGCCGACGAGGTCGCCGTCGCCCACGCCCTCGGCACGCTCACGGCGGCGCGCATCCCGACGGACGCGTGGGTGTGCGACGACCTGGTCGGGGACCGGTGGCGCGGCGTGGAGGCCACCGGCGGGTGGACCACGCTGGCGGAGACCCCCGCCTCGGAGGTCGCCCGGGCGGTGTGGGGCCGACGGACCGAGTGGCGTGGGCGCCTCGCCGCACTGCCGCGCGTGGTCACCCACGGGGACGTGACGCCCGGCAACCTGCTCGGTCGCGCGGGAGCCGCGCACAGCCTGAGCCCGGGCGCAGCCACCGTGGTCGCCTGCGACTGGTCGGCGGCCGGGACGGGCCCGGTCGGTCTCGACCTCGGCTTCTTCGCCCTCCACACGAGGTCGAGACTCCTGCCGCTGGCCGACGCGTACGTCACCGCCGCCGAGGCGGCGGGCGTGAGGGTGCAGCCCGACGACGTGCTGCTCGGGGCGCGGGTCCACATGGCCTTCACCGTGCTGACCAGGCTCGACCGCGTGCTCGAGAGGGTGCGTGGGGGAGAGGGCGGGTGGTCGGCGAAGCTGCGCCATCCCGCCGTGGCTCCGTCGGTGCGCGCTCTGCAGCGGGCGTACGCCGACATCGAGCCGATGCTCACCTGAGCCTCACCCTCGAGTGGAGGTCGAGGCATCGATGTCGTCGTCGAGCGCCCCGCGGGCGACCAGTGCCTCGGCCATGGCGTCGGACCGTCGCAGCGCGCGGACGATCAGAGGGACCGCGAAGGCCGTGGGACTCAACCCGAGACCGCGGGCCAGCTGCGCCTCCCGCACCTGCTGGGCCAGCGAGACGACCAGGGGCACCGCTCGGATCCCCAGCGCGAGCGAGAGGCCGACACGGTCGGGATCGACACCGAACCGCCGCAACGGACCGACGGCGACGACCAGCGCGTCCACCATCGCCGTGGTGCGCGTCGTCAAGGTCACCAGTCCGGCGAGCAGCACGAGGGTGAGCAGCGTCAGCACGATCTCCGCCGCCCGGCCGGCACCGACCGACAACGTCTGGAAGACCCCGAGCGCCACGAGGATCGGCAGCAGCGGTCGGCACTGCTTCCAGGCCGACCGCATCGGGAGTCCGGCCCCGGCGTACGCCGCGAGGACCAGCCCCAGCGCGACCGTGACGGACACCCACCCGGGCAGGGCCACGACGAGGCCGCCCACCGCCACGAGCGCGGTGAGCTTGAGCCCGGGGCGTGCGCGGTGCAGGACCGAGCCGCCCGGCTGGTAGACCCCGAGCTGGCTCACGGAGCGCCGTCGACGGACATCAGCTCGCGGTAGCTCGCGATCGCGGCGGCGGGGGCGTCGTCCTCGACGACGCGTCCCTCGTGCACCACCAGCACCCTGTCGAAGTCCGCGAGCAGGTCCAGCTGGTGTGTCACGAGCACGACCTGCTGCTCGAGACCGGCGACCACGCGGCTGACCTCGGCGGCGTTGCGCAGGTCGAGCAGCGTCGTCGGCTCGTCCATGACCAGCAGGTCGGGCTCGGTCACGAGCACGCTGGCGAGAGCCAGCAGCTGCTTCTGCCCGCCGGAGAGCAGGTGGGCGGGATGGTCGCGGTGCTCGGTGAGCCCGAAGCGCTCGAGGTAGTGGCGTACCCGTTCCTCGACCTGCTCCTTCGGGAGGCGCCTGCGCAGTCCGAAGGCGAGGTCCTCGGCGACGGTCGGCATCACGATCTGGCTGTCGGGGTCGGTGAAGCAGAACCCCACGCGCCGTCTCACGGCCTTCGTCCTGCGTCGCGTGTCGAGCCCGTCCAGCCGCACGTGGCCGTCCGCCGGGAGGACGAGCCCGTTCAGAAGCCGCGCCAACGTCGACTTGCCCGACCCGTTGGCACCGATCACACCGATGCGCGCCTCGTCGCCGCGCCATGCCACCTCGCGCAGCACCTGTCGCCGCGACGGACCGTCGCCGAAGTGGTGGGAGACGTCGTCGAGCTCGATGAGCACCGGTCAGACGCCTGCCGGATCCTTCGGGGTGCGCGCCGCTCTCGCGGGGATCAGACCCGGGTACGCCGCGTGGACCCCCTTCGCGACCAGCGCGGCGATCACGGCCTTGGCGACGTCGCCGGGCACGAAGACCGCCGACCCGGTGGTGGCCTCGAGCAGCGTGACGTCGCCGACGAGGGCGAGCCCGACGATGCCGAAGGCGTAGATCACGACGATGCCGCCGAGGAGGTTTGCGACGATGCCGCGCGGCACGGAGTACGGCGTGCCGATCCGCTCGGTGAGCCAGCCGACGGCGTACGCGGCGAAGGGCCAGCCGATGACGAAGCCACCGGTGGGACCGACGAAGACGCCGAGACCCGCCGCGCCCGAGGAGAGCAGAGGGAGTCCGACGGCCACCAGCACCACGAAGAGCAGCAGTGCCAGGAAGCCCCGACGCGCACCCAGGATCGCCCCCACGAGCATCACGCCGAGCGACTGCGCGGTGATGGGCACGCCGATCGGCATGCTGATCGCGGGCACCGCACCGAGAGCGGCCACGATGCCGGCGAACACCGGCACGAGCGTCAGCTCACGGGCGCGGTCGATGGTCGCGGTGTCCGCGCTCCTGTCGTCGTGCGTCTGTTCGCTCACGGCCGTCAGTAGACCGCAGACGCTCGGTTACCGGACAGTCCGGCGCGTGTCGCCTTGCTCACGCGGGCCTCGCTCGGTTCGGCTCACCCACCGCGGAGTCCTAGACTCGAGGGCTGGCCCCCGGCCCCGGCACACGGGGCGTGCAGAGGGCCCGTGCAGAGGGCCCGTCCGGCCCCACCGACCTCGACCGTGCAGGAGCAGCAGCGTGATCACCGCGAGCAAGGTCGAGGTGCGCGCGGGAGCCCGACTCCTCATGGAGGACGTCTCGTTCCGCGTCGGCAAGGGCGACAAGGTCGGCCTCGTCGGCCGCAACGGCGCCGGCAAGACGACGCTGACCAAGATCCTCGCCGGCGACGAGCTCCCGGCCGCGGGGCAGGTCAGCTCCACCGGTCCCGTCGGCTACCTGCCGCAGGACCCGCGGACGGGGGACCCCGAGGTGCTCGCCCGTGACCGGATCCTCTCGGCACGCGGCCTCGACGCCGCGGTGGGACGCATGCGTCAGGCGGAGGAGCAGATGGGCTCCGACGACCCGGGCGTACGCGAGAAGGCGATGCGTCGCTACGCCCGCGCCGAGGAGGAGATGCAGGCCCAGGGCGGGTACGCCGCGGAGTCCGAGGCCGCCACGATCGCGGCGAGCCTGGGCATCGAGAACCGCATCCTCGACCAACCGCTCAAGACGCTCTCGGGTGGTCAGCGGCGCCGGGTCGAGCTGGCCCGCATCCTGTTCTCCGACGCCGAGGTGCTGATCCTCGACGAGCCGACCAACCATCTGGACGCCGACTCCATCATCTGGCTGCGCGACTACCTCAAGGCGCACACCGGTGGGTTCATCGTGATCTCCCACGACAACAACCTGCTCGAGCAGACCGTCAACAAGGTGCTGCACCTCGACGCGAACCGCCAGGTCATCGACGTCTACAACATGGGCTGGAAGCGCTACCTGACCCAGCGCGAGACCGACGAGGTGCGGCGTCGTCGCGAGCGCGTCAACGCCGAGTCGAAGGCCAAGCAGCTCACCGACCAGGCCAACAAGATGCGCGCGAAGGCCACCAAGGCCCAGGCCGCGCAGTCGATGCTCAAGCGGGCCGAGAAGATGATGAGCGGCGTCGAGGCCGAGCGCCAGAGCGACAAGGTCGCCCGCATCGCCTTCCCGGCCCCGGCCCCGTGCGGCAAGACCCCGCTGATGGCGTCCGGCCTGTCACGTCACTACGGGTCGCTGGAGGTCTTCACCGGCGTCGACCTCGCGATCGACAAGGGCTCCCGGGTGGTGATCCTGGGACTCAACGGTGCGGGCAAGACCACGATGCTGCGCATCCTCGCCGGTGTCGACACCCCGGACTCCGGGCAGCTCGAGCCCGGGCACGGCCTCAAGCTCGGCTACTACGCGCAGGAGCACGAGACGCTCGACACGAGCCGTACGGTGCTGGAGAACATGCAGTCCGCCGCCCCGCAGCTCACCGACACCGACGCCCGCTCGGTGCTCGGCTCGTTCCTCTTCTCCGGCGACGACGCGCACAAGCCCGCGTCGGTGCTCTCGGGTGGCGAGAAGACCCGGCTGGCCCTGGCCTCGCTGGTGGTCTCCAGCGCCAACGTGCTGCTGCTGGACGAGCCGACCAACAACCTGGACCCGGCCAGCCGCGAGGAGGTGCTCGCCGCGATCCGCTCGTACGAGGGCGCGATCGTGCTCGTCACGCACGACGAGGGCGCCGTCACGGCGCTGGAGCCCGATCGGGTGCTGATCCTCCCCGACGGCACCGAGGACCTCTGGAACGACGACTACGCCGAGCTGGTCTCGCTGGCCTGACCACCCACCCGGTCCCGGGCCGTGATCACCTCGACGCCGTCGTCGGTGACGAGCACGGTGTGCTCGCTGTGCGCGGTCAGACAGCCTGTCGCGCTGCGCAGGGTCCAGCCGTCGTCGTCGACGACGAGCTCGTCGGTGTCGGCCATCACCCACGGCTCGAGCGCGAGCATGAGACCGGGGCGCAACCGGTAGCCCCGGCCGGGTCGGCCGAGGTTCGGCACGTGGGGGTCCTGGTGCATCGTCGAGCCGATGCCGTGGCCCCCGAAGTCGGTGTTGACCTGGTAGCCGGCGTCGGTGAGGACGGTGCCGATCGCGTGGGAGACGTCGCCGAGACGCGCGCCGGGGCCCGTGGCGGCGATGGCGGCATCCAGCGCCCGCTCGGTCACCTCGATGAGCGCGAGGCTCTCGGCCGGACGGGAGTCGCCCACCACGAAGCTGAGTGCCGAGTCCGCCGCGACCCCGTCGAGCAGCACCGCCAGGTCCAGGCTCAGGAGGTCGCCGTCGCGGAGCTCGTGGTCGTGGGGGAGTCCGTGGAGCACCGCGTCGTTCACACCCGTGCAGATGTAGTGGCCGAACGGGCCGCGACCGAAGGACGGCGCGTAGTCGACGTAGCAGGACTCCGCGCCCGCGTCGAGGATCATCGTCCGCGTCCAGGCGTCGATCTCCAGCAGGTTCGTGCCCGGCGCGACCCGGTGGCGGAGCGTCTGCAGGATCTCGCCGACGAGCGCCCCGCTGGCGCGGGCACGCGTGGCCTGGGCCGGGCTCAGGATCTCGATCACCCGGCGAGGTTACCGCCGCGTACGCTCGCCGCCATGAGCGAGATGCCGGAGTCCGCGATGGCGGCACTGTCCGAGGACGAGTCCCTCCCCAGCACGGGCTTCCCCGACGAGGAGCACTGGCTGCAGGTGGGGCTGCGGGCCCGCGTCGACGGAGCGGTCGCGCACTTCACGCTGGAGCGTCCCGCCTCGCGCAACTCGCAGACGCCGGGCACCTGGTACGCCCTGGCGGAGGCCGCTGCCGCGCTGCCCGAGGAGGTGCGTGTCGTGGTCGTCCGCGGTCACGGTGGTCACTTCTCGGCCGGTCTCGACAAGGGCGCGCTGGAGGGCAAGCAGCTGCCGGGGGAGACCGAGTCGACCCTGGACCTGATGAAGCTCACCGACGCCCAGATGTCGGAGAAGATCGGGGAGTACCAGCAGGGCTTCCTGTGGGCCCGTCGTCCCGAACTCGTCACCGTCGCCGTGGTCGAGGGCTGGGCGATCGGCGCCGGCTTCCAGCTCGCGCTCGCCTGCGACCTGCGGGTCTGTGCCGAGGACGCGAAGTTCTCGATGCGGGAGTCCGCGCTCGGGCTCGTGCCGGACCTCACGGGCACCAAGCCCCTGGTCGAGCTCGTCGGCTACGGCCGGGCGCTGGAGATCTGCGCGACCGCTCGTACGGTGGCGGCGCAGGAGGCCCAGGCCCTCGGCATCGCGAACGTGGTCGTGCCCGGCGACCAGGTCGACGGCGCCGTCGAGGATCTCGTGGGTGCCCTGACCAGCCCGATGCACGGTGCCGTGCGCGGCACCAAGCAGATCCTCCTCGAGGCCTCGGGCAACAGCCTGGAGGAGCAGGCACGGCTCGAGCGCGAGGTGCAGGTGGGAAGGTTCCGCGAGCTCGCGGCGTTGTTCGGACTCTGAGGTCGGCGGCGCCGTCCTCTGGTCCAGGAGCCGGTGAGAGGAGGCGTACGTGTCGAGCATGCACGGCGGCATGGGGATGGCGTGGCGCCACCTGAGGTCCGACAGGTCGGTCTCCAAGCAGTACGTCAGCCGCGACACCGTGCGGCGCATCCTGGCGTTCGCCTCACCGCAGAAGCGGCTGATCGGCGTCTTCCTCGCCCTCGTCGTCGTCGACGCCTCCACCGTGGTGGTCGTCCCGCTGCTCGCCCAGCGCATCATCGACGACGCCATCGTGCCCGGCGACACCGGGCTGGTCGCTCTCTACGCCTCCCTCATGGCGGTCGCCGCCGTGTTCACCGCCGTCGTCTCGATCGGCCTCGGCTGGATGTCCTCACGCATCGGGGAGCAGCTGATCTACGACCTGCGTGGTCGCGTGTTCGGCCACGTGCAGCGCATGAGCCTCGCCTTCTTCACGCGGACGCAGACCGGTGCCCTCGTCTCGCGTCTGAACAACGACGTCATCGGGGCGCAGCGCGCGTTCACCTCCGCCCTGTCCTCCACGGTCGCCAACACGATCGCCGTGGTCGTCGTCGGCATCACGATGCTGGCGCTGAGCTGGCAGGTCACGCTGCTGTGCCTCGCGCTGTTCCCGATCCTGTTCGCGACGAGCCGCTGGGTCGGCGCGAAGCTGGCGGGCCTCAGCCGGGAGCAGATGGACGGCAACGCCGCGCTGGGCAACACGATGACCGAGCGGTTCGGCGTCGGCGGCGCCCTGCTCCTGAAGCTCTTCGGGCGCCGCGAGGAGGAGGACCGGCTCTTCTCGGAGAAGGCGGGTGCGGTGCGCGACCTGGGCGTACGCATCGCGCTGATCACCAGGGTCTTCACCGCGGCGATGACCCTGGTGCCCGCCCTGGCGACCGCCCTGGTCTACGGCGTCGGCGGCTACCTGGTCATCCAGCAGGACCTCTCGCTCGGCACGCTCGTCGCGCTCGCGGCGCTGCTGCTCCGCCTGCTCGGGCCGCTGCAGGGGCTCTCGAACGTACGCATCGACGTGATGACCGCCCTGGTGAGCTTCGACCGGGTCTTCGAGGTGCTCGACCTGCCGAGCCAGGTGCAGGAGAAGCCGGACGCGGTCGACGTCACCGGTGCGCCGGCACGCGTGGAGTTCCGCGACGTCGGCTTCCGCTACCCGCGCGCCGACGAGGTGTCGCTCGCGAGCCTGGAGTCCATCGCCCGGGCCGACGCCCGCGACAACGAGGACGTGCTGCGCGACATCTCCTTCGTCGCCGAACCGGGCCGCATGGTCGCCCTGGTCGGGCCCTCCGGTGCGGGAAAGACGACCGTGACCCACCTCGTGGCCCGGGTCTACGACGCCACCCGCGGGTCGGTGCGCGTCGGCGACCACGACGTGCGCGACGTGACGCTGCAGTCGCTGGAGGACATGGTCGGGTACGTCACCCAGGACGCCCACATGTGGCACGACACCATCCGTGCCAACCTGCAGTACGCCCGGCCCGGTGCCGGCGACGACCAGATCTGGGACGCGCTGGCGGCGGCGCGCATCGACGCGCTCGTCCGCAGCCTCCCCGAGGGTCTGGACACGGTCGTCGGGGACCGCGGCTACCGCCTCTCCGGCGGTGAGCGGCAGCGGCTGGCGATCGCGAGGCTCCTGCTCAAGGCGCCGCCGATCGTGGTGCTCGACGAGGCGACGGCGCACCTGGACTCCGAGTCCGAGGTCGCGGTGCAGCGGGCGCTGGACACCGCCCTGGAGGGGCGTACGAGCCTGGTGATCGCCCACCGGCTCTCCACGGTGCGTCACGCCGACCTCATCCTCGTCGTCGAGGACGGGCAGGTCGTCGCCCGCGGGACCCACGCCGAGCTGCTGCGGGCCGGGGGGTTGTACGCCGACCTCTACCGCACGCAGTTCGTCGACGACTCCGGCCACACGCTCACCGGCGCCTGAGTGACGTGCCGACCGTGGCGCGGCCCGCGTCGAGGTCGCGCTCCTGGGCGGTGGGCTGGTTGCGGCGTCGCGGCTTGCGTGCCGGCAGCCCGGCCGCCACGCGGCGAGCCTGGCGGCGCTCGTCGTACGCGAGGTAGAAGAACCCGAAGACAGCGAGCGCCCCGAAGAACCACCACTGCAGGCCGTAGAAGAAGTGCGGGCCGCCGCCGAGCTCGGGCAGCTCGGTCGCCACGAGCGGCTCCGCCGCGGGCGGCGACTCGGTCTCGGCGTCGACGAAGCCGCCGTACACGGGACCCTCGAGGAGCGGTGCGATCGCCACGGAGCTGACGGCTCGGGTGGACCCGTCGGTGACCGTGGCTACGTCCTCGCTGGCGTTGGACCGGACCCAGCCCGTCACCGTGACCTGCCCGGTGGGTGCCGTGACGCCCTCGGGTCGCTCCCCGCCGCGGTTCTGGGTCGGGGTCCAGCCCCGGTCGACCAGCAACCACGGTCCCTCGCTGGTGCGCAGCGGTGTCACCAGGTCGACGCCGGCCGCACCGTCACGGGTCTGGTAGCGCACGACCACGGTCGCGGCGTCGTCGTAGGTGCCCGTGGCGGTGACCCGCTGCCACTGGTCCTCCGGCGCGGCGTCGGCGCCGACCCGCAGCACCTGGTCGACCGGCACGGCGGGGGAGTCCAGGTTGCGCTCCACGAGCGCGTTCTCCGCGAGGCGGGCCTCGCGCCGGTCGAACTGCCACTCGCCCAGGCGCCAGCACAGCGCCGCGAGCAGGAGGACGGTGACCGCGAACAGCAGCCAGCGTCGGGACAGGAAGAGCCGCACGGCTCCAGCGTACGAGCCCGTTCCGGCCACGCATCGTCACAGAGGGTGGCGTACGTCTCTGTGGAACGTAGGGTTGCCGCATGTCCCCGACGCCTCCGACCCCGCTGCCGACGTTGCCCCTGGTCGACCGGTTCGGTCGTGTCGGCACCGACCTGCGCGTGTCGTTGACCGACAAGTGCAACCTGCGGTGCACCTACTGCATGCCCGCCGAGGGTCTGGACTGGATGCCGACGAGCCAGCAGCTCACCGACGAGGAGGTCGTGCGCCTCATCCGGATCGGGGTGGAGCGACTCGGCATCACCGAGGTGCGGTTCACCGGCGGCGAGCCCTTGGTGCGCAAGGGACTCATCGACATCGTGGCGGCCACCGCGGCGTTGCGGCCGCGACCGGAGACGTCGATCACCAGCAACGGGCTGGGGCTGGACAAGACCGCGCGGGCGCTGGCTGCCGCGGGCCTCGACCGGGTGAACGTCTCCCTGGACACCACCGACCCGGCGACCTTCCTCGAGATCACGCGCCGCGACCGGTTCGACGACGTCGTGCGTGGTCTCGCGGCCGCGCAGGACGCAGGACTGGGCCCCGTGAAGGTCAACGCCGTGCTGCTGCGCGAGGTCAACGAGGACCACGGCCCCGACCTGCTGCGCTGGTGCCTCGAGCGCGGCTACGAGCTGCGGTTCATCGAGCAGATGCCGCTCGACGCGCAGCACGGGTGGCGGCGCGACACCATGATCACCGCCGACGAGATCCTCAGGCGCCTCGAGCGCAGCTTCGTGCTGACACCGGCTGAGGAGCCGCGCGGCAGCGCGCCCGCGGAGAAGTTCGTCGTCGACGGCGGACCGGGCACCGTCGGGGTCATCGGGTCGGTGACCCGGCCGTTCTGCGGCGACTGCGACCGCGTACGCCTCACCGCCGACGGCCAGGTGCGCAACTGTCTCTTCGCCCGCGAGGAGTCCGACCTGCGGCTGGCCATGCGCGACGGCGCCGACGACGAGGAGCTGGCGCGCCGCTGGCTGGCCGCGATGGCCACCAAGCGCGCCGGCCACGGCATCGACGACGAGAGCTTCCTGCAGCCGACCCGACCGATGTCCGCCATCGGCGGCTGAACGCCTCGCGACCTAGGACCCGAGCGGTACCACGTCGCGCAGGAACCCTCGCAGGTCGAGGAAGTGCCCGAGCGACTCCCGGTGCTCGGCGCAGGCGAGCCACACCTTGCGCCGGTCGGCGTCGTGGATCTTCGGGTTGTTCCACCGCAGCTCGTACGCCGCCTCTGCCCGGCAGTCCTTCGCCGAGCACAGCAGCTGCGCGGACTTCTCCTCCAGGCCGGTGCTCATGGCACCCGACTCTGTCAGGCCCGCGACTCGCTCTGCACCACGGGACCACCGGGAGGGAGGGCTGCGTACCCCTCGTTCTCCCACGGGTTGACCACCTCGGGCGCGCCGGCCCGCAGCTCGGCCTCGACGTTCGCCACCGTCACCGCGATGAGGGGCAGAAGGAACGCCGCGGTGATGAGGACGGCCGCGATCCACGGGCTGAAGGAGTAGGTGAACACCGCACCGAGGAAACACAGGGTGCGGATCGTCATCGACAGGACGTAACGGCGCTGGCGGGCGGAGATCTCGGCTTCTCGGGACTCCGCGGCGGTGGTGACCTCGACCACCTGGACTTGGTCCTTGCGGTTCCTCGCCATGCCTCCATCCTATGTCGGCCCGCACATCTCAAAACCGCAGCGATCGCGTCGCGAGCGCCACAGCAGCGGGGGGAACAACAACCGTGCCGCGTCGACGCGGCTAGCCTGCTCCTTCACGGTCGGCGCCGTCCGGGCGCCGCGGAGAGAGGACTGCCATGTCGAGCCGTACGTACCGCGTCACCGAGATCGTCGGCACCTCGCCCGACGGCATCGACCAGGCGATCCGCAACGGTGTCGAGCGTGCGGCCGCGACCCTGCGCCACGTCGACTGGTTCGAGATGACCGACATCCGCGGGCACGTGAAAGACGGTCAGGTGGAGCACTTCCAGGTGACGTTGAAGCTCGGCTTCCGGCTCGAGGACGAGTGAGCGCGCGCCGCCTGGTGATCGTGCGCCACGGCAGGGCCGAGGCGTACGCCGCCGACGACCACGAGCGCGAGCTCACGCCCCGCGGTGCGGAGGACGCACAGGCGCTCGGCCGGTGGCTGGCCGCCCAGGAGTGGTTGCCCGACCACGCCGTGGTCTCCTCGGCGACCCGGACGCAGCAGACCTGGACCGCACTCGCGGAGGCTGCGGGAGTCACGCTCGAGCCCGTGGTGGAGGACGGTGTCTACAACGCCGGTCCCGAGGCGGTCCTCGACGTGCTGCGAGCCGTACCGCAGGAGGTGGTGACGCTCCTGCTGCTGGGCCACAACCCGACAGTCGCGTGGCTGGCGAACTCCCTGGACGACGGCGACGGCGACCCTGCCGAGCTGATGGCTGTGATGGACGGGTTCCCGCCCGCCTCGTGCGCCCTGCTCGAGGTTGAGGGCGGTTGGGCCGACCTGGCCGACGGCTCCGCGCGTCTCCTGCGCTCCTGGCGCCCCTGAGGGCGCGGCTCAGTCCGTGGGTCCGACGTACCCGTCGTCGGCGTCCGCGGCCTCGACCTCCTCGCGGCTGATGCCCAGCAGGTAGAGCACGGTGTCGAGGTAAGGCACGTTCACCGCCGTGTCGGCGGCCTCGCGCACGACCGGCTTCGCGTTGAACGCCACCCCGAGCCCCGCCGCCGAGAGCATGTCGAGGTCGTTCGCGCCGTCGCCGATGGCGACGGTGGCGCGGGGCGGCACACCGAGCTCGGCGGCGAACTCGCGCAGCACCTCGGCCTTGCGCGCCCGGTCCACGACCCGACCCAGCAGTCTGCCGGTGAGCCGTCCGTCGAGGATCTCGAGCTCGTTGGCCTCGGCGAGGTCGATGCCGAGGTCCTCGGCGAGGCGGTCGGTGACGTGGCTGAAGCCCCCCGAGACGATCGCGAAGCGGTAGCCGAGCCGCTTGAGCGTACGCACCAGGGTGCGTGCCCCGGGGGAGAGCTCGATGGACTCGTAGACCTCGTCGAGCGCCGAGGCGGGCAGCCCCTCGAGCAGGGCGACCCGCTCACGCAGGGACTCCTCGAAGTCCAGCTCGCCGCGCATCGCACGCTCGGTGACGTCCGCGACCTGCTCGAGACAGCCGGCGCGCTCGGCGAGCATCTCGATGACCTCGCCGCGCACCAGGGTCGAGTCGACGTCCATCACGATCAGCCGTCGTCCGCGGCGCAGCAGGTCGGCGGGCTGCACCGCCACATCGACCTGCTGACGCGCACCCTCGGCGGTGAGCAGCTCGCGCAGACGCGCCGGGTCGACGCCGGAGACGCTCAGCTCCAGCGCCGTCACGGGGTAGCGCGCCATCCGGGCGATCCGGTCGATGTTCGCGCCGGTGGTGGCGATCTCGTCGACGATCGCGGCGACGGCGGCGGCCGCGAGGGGCTGCCCGAGGACGGTGACGTGCGTCCGCCCCGCCCCGCGCGCCGGGGCGTCACCGGAGCCCTGCTCGAGCTCGACCTCCAGGCCGAGCTCGGCAGCCTGCGCGGCCAGGGCCTGCTCCAGCGAGGCGCTCCCTGTGCCACCGGCCGGGGGAGTGACGAGCACGCCGAGCACGAGCCGACCGCGGATCACGACCTGCTCGACGTCGAGCACGGTGCAGCCGTGCGCGGCGAGGGTGCCGAAGACCTGTGCCGTGACGCCGGGCCGGTCGCGGCCGGTGAGGGTGATCAGGAGCGTCGGCAGCGCCGGGCCCGGTGCGGAGGAAGGCGCGGTCGCAGTCACGCCCAGAAGGCTACGGCGCGCCGACGGGCAGCTCGCAGGCCGCCACGAGAGCGCGTCTGGCCGCTCGCTCCAGCGGGACGAGCGCCGCCCGTCGCTGCTCGGCCTCACCCGCCGTCACCGCGCCGCCGTCGTCGACCAACGCGAGCTCCACGATGCGCCAGCAGCGGTCGCCCTGGGCGATGAGGGGCAGGGCGGCCCGGTGCAGCCCCTCGGGCAGCACGAGGCGTCGGTCGGCGCGCAGGGACTGCAGCTCGTCCGCGACCTCGGGACGCCAGCGGGCGACCTCGAGATCGGCGAGTGCCTCCAGGGTCTGCAGCAGCGTGCGGCGCAGGGTGGTCGACGCCTCGCCCGGGTCGGGCACCTGGCGTCGCGAGTGCGCGGCGTACGCCTGCCACACCACCCCGCGACCCACCCGGTGAGGCACGAGCCCGACCTCGGCGCCGGCGACGACGACGGCCTCTCCCACGTCGATCGCCTCGGTGTTGAAGGCGGCCGGGCCGGCCAGCCCGACCGGATCCCCGGGCGTCGGCAACGCGGCACCGGCACCGGTTGCGCCCAAGGACCGCAGCCGGCCCAGGGCCAGCGCCAACGGCACCGCACCTTCGTCGGGGTCGCCCCCGGGCAGCCCGGCGACGTGGTGGGCGACGTCGTCCGCGGTGATGGCGTCGAGGACGTCGTCGGTGGCCGCGACACCGTCGAGCCAGGCGCCCAGCCAGACCGCGCAGCGCACGGCGTCGGGCCACACGGGGTCGGCGTCAGCAGCCCGCGAGGAGACGGAGGAGGACACGGCAGACACGTGCCGAGCGTACGGATGCGGCGGTGCGTAGGTTGGGGCCTGCCCGCCCACCCCCGTACGTCCTGGGAGGACCCCGTCGTGGCCGACGCCGTCATCGATCTCGCCGACGTCTCGGTGGTGCGTGGTGGCAACACCCTGCTCGACGGCGTCGACTGGCGCGTCGAGGAGGACGAGCGCTGGGTGGTGCTCGGGCCGAACGGCGCCGGCAAGACCACGCTCCTGTCGCTGTGCGCCGCGCAGATCCACCCGAGCTCCGGCGTGGCGGGGCTGCTCGACGAGGTGCTCGGCACGGTCGACGTGTTCGAGCTGCGCCCGCGCATCGGGCTGACCTCCGCCGCGCTGGCCGAGCGGGTGCCCCGGGGCGAGCGGGTCGGCGACCTGGTCGTGTCCGCGGCGTACGCGGTGCTCGGCCGGTGGCGCGAAAGCTACGAGCCCGCCGACGTGCTGCGGGCCGCGCGCCTGATGCAGGAGCTGGGGCTCGGTGGTCTGGAGCGACGGACGTTCGGCACGCTGAGCGAGGGGGAGCGCAAGCGGGTCCAGATCGCCCGGGCGCTGATGACCGACCCCGAGCTGCTGCTTCTCGACGAGCCCGCCGGGGGGCTCGACCTGGGGGGCCGCGAAGACCTGCTGGTGCGACTGACCACGCTCGCCGACGACCTCGACAGCCCCGCGATGGTGATGGTCAGCCACCACGTGGAAGAGGTGCCCCCGGGATTCACCCACGCCCTGACGCTGCGCGGCGGTCGGGTCGTGGCCCAGGGGCCGGTCGAGCAGGTGATCACCCCGGCCGTGCTGAGCGAGACCTTCGGGATGCCGCTGAAGATCCGTCACGAAGCGGGCCGGTGGACGGCCCGTCGCGCCTCGGCCTGAGACCTGGTCCCGCGTAGGCTCGGGTCATGGATCCCTTCGGCGAGCAGATCTGGGCCACCTGGTTGGGGCTCGCCGGCCTGCTCGTCGTCGCCGAGCTGATGAGCCTGGACCTGGTGCTGATCATGCTCGCCGCCGGGGCTGCCTCGGCCGGGGTCGCAGCGTTGGTCGGTGCGCCGCTGGTGCTGCAGATCCTCGTCGGTGTCGGCGTCAGCGCCGCGACCCTCGCGTTCGTGCGCCCCACCGTGCTGAAGCGGCTGCACGGCGGTCCGGAGATCACGATGGGGCCGCGCAGCATGATCGGCATGACCGTGACCGTCGACCAGCCGATCAGCGCGAGCACGCCCGGCAAGGTGCTCGTCAACGGCGAGATCTGGACGGCTCGTCCTCTCGACGAGCGTGAGTCGATGGACGTCGGCGACCTGGTCGACATCTATGACGTGCAGGGGTCCTCCGTGCACGTGGTCAAGAGACCTGACATGACCGAGCTGGGCTGACCTGCTCGGGAGGGAGAAGTGATGACTGACGGAGGATCCGTCGTGCTGATCGTGCTGCTGGTGCTGGTGGTGCTCGCAGCGCTGTCGCTGTTCAAGGCGGTGCGCTTCGTGCCCCAGGCGCGGGTCGACATCGTCGAACGGTTCGGCAAGTACCGCACGACCCTGAACGCCGGGCCGAACCTGATCATCCCCTTCGTGGACCGGCCGGCCTACCGCATCGACCTGCGCGAGCAGGTCGTGGCCTTCCCGCCGCAGAACATGATCACCCAGGACAACCTGACGGTGAACATCGACACCGTCATCTACTTCGTGGTCACCGATCCGGTCGCGGCGACGTACGAGATCGAGAACTACATCCGCGCCATCGAGACGCTCACCATGACCACGCTGCGCAACATCGTCGGCGGCATGGACCTGGAGGAGACGCTCACCAGCCGCGACAAGATCAACACCAGCCTCAACGCGGTCCTCGACGAGGCCACCGGCAAGTGGGGTCTGAAGGCGAACCGCGTCGAGATCCAGGGCATCGACCCGCCGGGCTCGATCAAGGACTCGATGGAGAAGCAGATGCGCGCCGACCGCGACAAGCGCGCCGCGATCCTGAACGCCGAGGGTCACCGGCAGTCGGCGATCCTCACCGCGGAGGGCAACAAGCAGTCCTCGATCCTGGAGGCCGAGGGTGAGCGCGAGTCCGCCATCCTGCGCGCCCAGGCCGACCGGGAGTCCTCGATCCTGCGCGCCCAGGGTGAGGGGCAGGCGATCCAGATGGTGTTCCAGGCCATCCACGACGGTCAGCCGGACCAGGCGCTGCTCGCCTACCAGTACCTGCAGATGATGCCGAAGATCGCCGAGGGCACCTCGAACAAGGTCTGGATCGTGCCGAGCGAGATGGGCAAGGCGCTCGAGGGACTCGGCAACGCGATCGGCGGCAACGTCTCCGGTGTCCCGGCCCACACCGACGGCGTCAAGCACCGCATCGACCTCGACGAGGTCGAGCTGCCCGGCGGCGGTGACGTCGACGAGGCCGCCGCGAAGGCACGCGAGGAGGCCGCGGCGTCGGTCGAGGCGGCCCTGGCCGAGGCCCGCCAGGCTGCGAACCCCAACGCACGCGCCCAGGAGCCGGGCGCGCTCTCCGGTGACGACGTCGGCGGCGAGGGTGACACCCCCGCCCCGGGCAACCCGCAGACCTGATCCCGGGGCCGGTCGCCCCGGGGTGAGGGTGTCGGCATAGCGTGATCGCGTGACCGATCTCGCCTGGTGGCAGATGCTCCTCGTCGCCCTCGCGGGTGTGGGAGCGGGTGCCATCAACGCCGTCGTCGGGTCGGGGACGCTCATCACGTTCCCGACGCTGCTGGCGCTCGGCGTACCCCCGGTGGTCGCGAACGTCTCCAACAACATCGGGCTGGTGCCCGGGTCGGCGTCGGGCACGTTCGGCTACCGGCGAGAGCTGCGCGGCCAGCGACGCCGGGCGCTGGTGCTCGGTGTCGCGTCGCTGCTCGGCGGCACCGTCGGCGCGATCCTGCTGCTGGTGCTGCCGGAGTCCGCCTTCGGTGCGATCGTGCCGGCGTTGATCCTGCTGGGCGTGGTCCTGGTGCTGGTGCAGCCGCGGGTGTCGCGCTGGGTCGCGTCCCGACGGGAGCGACGGGCGGCCGCCGGCAGCGGCGTCGACGCATCGAGGGACGTCGCGCGCTGGGTGTGGCCGGTCGTGGCGCTCGCCGGGGTGTACGGCGGCTACTTCGGCGCCGCCCAGGGCGTGATCCTCGTGGCGGTGCTCGGCCTGGGGGTCGACGACGCGCTGCAGCGCCTCAACGGGCTGAAGAACCTGCTCTCGTTGGTGGTGAACTCCGTGGCCGCCGTCGTCTTCGTGCTCGTCGCCGACGTCGACTGGCTCGTGGTCGCCCTCATCGCTGTCGGCTCGACCATCGGCGGGCAGCTCGGCGCGTCGGTGGGCCGTCGGCTGCCCCCCTGGGCGCTGCGCGGCGTCATCGCGGTCGTCGGCATCGCGGCTGTCGTCTTCTTCGTGTTGAGCAGCTGATCGCGCGATACCGCCGGTCGTGACACGATCCGGTCGTGTCCCGGCTGCTCCTCGTGCTCATCGTCCTCGCGCTCACTGCCCCGTCCGCGGTCGCCGCGGCGGGCACGGGCCGCGCGGACGGCACGACGCCCTCGGACCGGCCGGCGATCCCCTCCGCGCTGAGACTGCCCGGGTCCTGGGCCGAACCCGCGCCGCCCCAGGAACCGATGGCCGCCGTCGGGCTCGGCTACCGGCGCGAGACCGTGGGGCTGACGGAGAGCCGGGAGCGGATCGCCATGTACGGCGTGCCCGCCGACGGCGGCCCGAGCACCTGGCTGCAGCTCCCCGAGCTGCGCACGATCGGTGCCCGCAGCCTGGTCGACTGGTTCGCGCTCTCACCCGACGGTCGCTACCTGGCCGTCGAGCGCATCTCCGTGCGGCGGCGGCCCGGCTGGGCTCGGCCTCGGAGGCCGTGTCCGCGTCCCGCGCGTGGACGGCTGGGACGTCATCGACCTCGTCGACGGCACGCGGCGACAGCTGGTGCCGGACACGGGTCCGCTGTCATCCGGTCCGTCCTGGGGGATCCGCTTCTCCGGGGACGGCCGCTACCTCCTGGTGCCGTACGCACTGGGACGAGGGGCTCCAGGGCCGCGCGCGACGAGGCTCGTGGCCTTCGACCTCCGTGACGGCCGCGAGATCCAGCTCGTGGAGCCGGGAACGAGCTTCGGCATCCCCGAGGTGCAGCCCTCCGACGGCGTCTCCTGGATCCAGGACGGCCGTCTGGAGACGCTGCTGCCCCTCGGAGGCCGGGGCACGTCGATCGATCTCGGACCGCGCGTCTACTCCGCCACGACCTCGCCCAGCGGCGACACGCTGGCGTACGTGCAAGGGCCGACACGAGCGCAACGTCGCCATGGTGCCGAGGAGTCGCTGCACCTGGGCGAGGGGGCACGTGCCGCACGGGAGACCGTCGTGGCCGAGGGGTCGTTCCAGGCCTTCCTCGGATGGCGGGACGAGGAGACGCTCGTCGTGCGGACCCGGATCGACCGGCTCGCGACCGCGACCGCCGGCGGCCTCGAGCCGCTGCCCCTGCCGATCGTGGGCGACTGGATCAACCCCCCGGAGTTCGCCGCAGATCTGTGGGCGGCCCCCTTCAGCGAGCCATCGGAGCGGCTCGGGCTCGAGGACCCGCGACGCTGGTACGTGCGTGCGCTGTGGGTCCTGCTGGCACTCGTCGTGCTCGGCGCCGTCGCGGCCTACCGCTGGGTGGCGGCGGCGGAAGGACCGGCGCAGCGCAGGCACAGGCCCCAGTAGGTCACCTCGGCCTCGTCGACGACGAAGCCCGCCACCTCGGCGGTCTCACCGGCGTCGAGGCACGGCACCTCGCCGGTGGCGCAGTCGACGTCGGCCACGGCACCGCAGGAGCGGCACACGAGGTGGTGGTGGTTGTCGCCGACCCGCAGCTCGTAGCGTGCGGAGGAACCGGCCGGCTGGAACCGACGCACCAGTCCGACCCGGTGCAGGGCGGCGAGCACGTCGTACACCGCCTGCACGCTGACCTCGGCGGTGGCCGGGTGGTCGCGCAGGGTGCGGCTGACGTCGTCGGCGGTCGCGTGGGGTCGGTGCTCGAGCGCGGACAGCACGGCCAGGCGGGGACGCGTCACCCGCAGACCTGCGTCGCGCAGGCTGCGGGTGACGGTGTCGCTGTGGTCCACGCGTCGAGCGTACGTGCGGATGGCGATCAGGCCTGGTAGGTGCCCATCAGGACCGCGCGGCCCAGCGTGTTGAACACCGTGTTGAACGAGGCGAAGGTCGGGGTCGCGTCCTTGTCGATGCCCAGGCTCTCCTCACCGATCGCGTGCACCACGAAGTAGTAGCGGTGGTGCTCGTCGCCCTCCGGCGGGGCCGCGCCTGCGAAGTCGCGGCTGCCCATGTCGTTGCGCACGTGGAAGGCGTCACCGGGCAGGGCGTCGTCACCCGAGCCGGCGCCGGCGGGCAGGGAGGTGCAGTCGGCCGGGAGGTCCACGACGGTCCAGTGCCAGAAGCCGGACGGGGTCGGCGCGTCGGGGTCGAAGCAGGTGACGACGAAGCTCTTGGTGCCCTCGGGGGCGCCCTCCCAGCTCAACTGCGGCGAGGTGTTGCCCTGGGCGTGCACCTGGTCGTCCTTGATGGGCTCCCCGTCGGTGACGTCGGTGCTCGTCACGGTGAACGACGGCACCTCCGGCAGCATCTCGTACGGGTTGGCGGCGCGGGGGCGCTCGAGGCTCATGGGGCTCCTCCTGGAGATCGGTTGCGTACGCCCGGTACCTACCCGGGGCGCGGCCGGCCACGCGTTCCGCGACCTGGACCGCGTCCGCGGGGCGGGCCCGCAGGCACGATGATGGGTCCATGACCTCCCCCTATCTCGCCGGCCTCGTGCTCCAGGGGCGTCGCGTCGTGGTGGTCGGCGGCGGTCAGGTCGCCCAGCGTCGCGTGCCGGCCCTGATCGACGCCGGGGCCGACGTGCTGCTGGTCGCGCCCGAGGTCTCGCCCGCCCTGCAGGCGATCGCGGACGCCGGTGAGATCACCTGGCACGACCGCACCTTCGTCGAGGAGGACCTCGACGATGCCTGGTACGTCGTCGCGGCCACCGACGACGCGGAGGTCAACGCCGCCGTGGGTGCCGCGGCCGAGGCGAGGCGGGTGTTCTGCGTGCGCAGCGACGACGCGTACGCCGGCACCGCCTGGACCCCCGCGACGGGACGCCACGACTCCCTCACCGTGGGCGTGCTCGGCGCACGCGAGCCGCGCCGCACCGCGCGCACGCGGGACGCACTAGTGGCCGCGCTGCGCGACGGCCTGGTCTCGGCGCGGGAGGACGGTGTGCGACGGCCCGGTGTGGTGCTGGTCGGCGGCGGACCGGGTGACCCCGACCTCGTCAACGTCGCCGCGCGCCGCGCCCTCGCGGACGCCGACGTCGTGATCGCCGACCGCCTCGCCCCTCGCTCTCTGCTGGGCGACCTGCCCGACGGGGTCGAGGTGGTCGATGTCGCCAAGCTGCCGCGCGGCCGTCACACCCCGCAGGAGGCCATCAACGCCCGGTGCGTCGCGGAAGCACTGGCCGGCAAGCAGGTGGTGCGCTTCAAGGGCGGCGACACCTTCGTGTTCGGACGCGGTTTCGAGGAGGTGCTGGCCTGCGAGGCCGCCGGTGTCGCCTGGTCGGTGGTGCCGGGGCTGTCCTCCTCCTACGCCGTGCCGGCGACTGCCGGCATCCCCGTGACGCACCGCGGCGTCGCCCACGAGTTCACGGTCGTCTCGGGCCACCTCGCCCCGGGCCACCCCGGCTCGTTGGTCGACTGGTCCGCGCTGGGCGCCCTCCGCGGCACGGTGGTGTGCCTGATGGCGGTCGCCAACGCAGGCGCCATCGCCGACGCGCTGGTCGCGGGCGGGCGCGACCCGCGTACGCCCGTGGCCGTCATCGCCGAGGGCACGATGCCGGGGGAGCGGCGGGTGCTGACGCGCCTTGAGTCCCTCGCCGCCGACATCGCGCGGATCGAGCCGCCCGCCGTCATCGTCGTGGGTGACGTGGTCGCGGTCGGCCACCCGGACGCCTACCCCGACCGGCTGACCGACCTCGACCCCGCGACCGGCGACCGTGGCTGAGCGGACTCCCGGTGGCTGAGCTCGTCGAGATCCACGACGCGGACGATCCGCGGCTGGCCGACTACCGCGACCTCCGCGACGTGACGTTGCGGCGTTCGCTCGAGGCCGCGCACGGGTTGTTCCTCGCCGAGGGCGAGAAGGTCGTGCGTCGCGCCGTCGAGGCGGGGTACCCGGTGCGGTCCCTGCTGATGGCCCCACGGTGGCTCGACGGGCTCGCGGACGTGCTCTCCGCCACCGACGCCCCGTGCTTCGTGGTGCCGGAAGCCTTGGCCGAGGCGGTCACCGGCTTCCACGTGCACCGGGGGGCCCTGGCGTCGCTGGAACGGACGCCGCTGCCCTCGGTCGAGGCGGTGCTGGCGGACGCCCGCACCGTCGTGGTCCTCGAGGACGTCGTGGACCACACCAACGTCGGCGCGGTGCTCAGGTCGGCCGCGGCGCTCGGGGTCGACGCGGTGCTGCTCTCACCGCGGTGCGCGGACCCGCTCTACCGCCGCTCGGTCAAGGTCGCGATGGGCGCGGTGTTCTCGGTGCCGTGGACGCGGCTGGAGGACTGGTACGCCGCCCCGTCGCTGCTGGCGGAGCACGGCTTCACCACCGTGGCGATGGCCCTGGGCGAGGACGCCGAGCCGCTGGAGACCGCGGTGGCCGGCCTGGAGAAGGCAGCACTGCTGATGGGGTCGGAGGGCCCCGGCCTGACGCCGCACTGGCGCGCGGCGGCCGACCGGCGGGCGGTGATCGAGATGGCGGCCGGGGTGGACTCGCTCAACGTGGCCGCGGCAACCGCGGTGGCCTGCTACGTGCTGCGGCGCCGCTGAGCAGCGCCGCCGACCAGCACGGCGCGCAGACGCGTACGGAGGCCTCAGGCGGGCCAGCCCTCGGGGTAGTCCTCGGCGGCGGCGTCGTGCTCCTTGACCAGCTTCTTGCGCGGCTTGGCCGCCAGCCTGTCGGCGAAGACCGTGCCCAGCGTGTGGTCGGTCTCGTGCTGGAGGGCACGGGCCAGCAACCCGTCGCCGGCGTACGTCACGGGCTCACCGTCGAGTCCGGTGCCGGTGACGCGGGCGTAGTCGGGCCGGGCGAGCTTCACGAAGGCGCCGGGGTAGGAGAGGCAGCCCTCCTCGTCCTCGTCGAGGCGACGGTCCTTGCCCTCCGCGACCTCCACCTGGGGGTTGCAGACCACTCCTCGGTGCCACACGTCGTCGTCGTCGGGGCAGTCGAAGACGAAGACGGCGAGGTCGACCCCGATCTGGCAGGCGGCCAGACCGACGCCGTCGGCGGCGTACATCGTGGCGGCCATGTCGGCGACGAGGGACCGCAGCTCCTCGTCGTAGGACTCGACGCGGCGCTGCGGGCGGTGCATCACCTCCGCACCCCACCGGGTGACGGGGCGCACGGTGCCGTCCGGAGGGAAGAACGAGGGATCGGCGGACATGGGACGACCCTAGGACGCCACCGGCGGGCAGCGCACCGGGGCGGAGCCGTCCACGCAGCCGCGTGTGGGCTGCGCCACGCGGCGAGCCTGTGGCACGCGTTGTAACTCGCAGTTACAGTCGATGCATGGCGAACACCACCACTCCCCGCAAGCACGGGCTCGCGAGCTCGGAGAGGCCCGACCCGATCGGCTTCGCGGTCGCAGCCCTCAACCGGCTCGCGCAGAGCGACCTCCTCGACCGGGTGGGTCTGCGCAAGACCGCCGAGCAGGTCGTTTACACCACGACCAGGACCGGCTTCTCGACCGTCGGCACCGTCTCGCGTGGGTTCAAGCGGGTGCAGGGCTCGGGCTCGGGCACCCGGACGAAGCCCGCGAACCCCGCAGGTGTCTTCGACCTCACCCCGACCGAGGACGAGCAGATGCTCGTCGACGTCGTGAAGGACTTCGCCGACGAGGTCCTGCGCCCCGCCGCCACCGCGGCGGACGAGGCCTGCGCCGCACCGGAGGACCTGCTGGCCTCCACCCTCGAGATCGGCCTGCCGATCCTCGGGGTCCCCGAGGCGCTGGGCGGCATCTCCGAGGAGCGCTCGGCGATGGCCGGCGTCCTGGTGGCCGAGCAGCTCGCCCGCGGCGACATGGGACTCGCGGTCGCCTCGCTCGCCGCCGGGGCGGTCTCGACGGCGCTCGGGCTGTACGGCGACGAGACCCAGCAGCAGACCTACCTCCCGGCGTTCACCGGGGAGGACGTGCCCGCCGCCGCCTTCGCGCTCAGCGAGCCCACGATGCTCTTCGACGCCATGGAGCCCACGACGACCGCCACCCGCAAGGGCAAGGGATACGTGCTGTCGGGCACCAAGTCGATGGTGCCCCGGGCAGCGGACGCCGAGCTGTTCATCGTCGGCGCGATGCTCGAGGGACGACCGGCGCTGTTCCTGGTCGAGGGCGGCAGCGACGGCATGTACATCGAGTCCGACCCCGGCATGGGCGTACGCGCTGCCGGCATGGGCCGCGTGGTCCTCGACGACGTCGAGGTCGGTGAGATCAGCCTGCTCGGCGCCGACGACGGGTCCACCTACCGCGAGGCCGTCAAGCTCTCCCGGCTCGCCTGGTGCGCCCTGGCGGTCGGCACCGGCCAGGCCGTGCTCGACTACGTCGTCCCGTACGTCAAGGAGCGCGAGGCGTTCGGCGAGCCGATCGCCCACCGTCAGTCGGTGGCGTTCATGGTCGCCAACATCCAGATCGAGCTGCAGGGAATGCGGCTCCTGACGTACAAGGCCGCCTCGCGTGCGGCCCAGGGCAAGGACTTCACCCGCGAGGTCGCCCTCGCGCACAAGGTCTGCAACGAGAAGGGCATGCAGATCGGTCTCGACGGCGTGCAGCTGCTCGGCGGGCACGGCTTCGTCAAGGAGCACCCGGTCGAGCGCTGGTACCGCGACCTGCGCGCCATCGGCGTCCTCGACGGCGGCGTCCTCGTCTGACCCGCCCGGCCCTCATCGACTGCTGACCAGGAGACTCCCGTGATCAATCTCGACGCCCCGAAGAAGTTCCGCCCGCTCGCCGACCAGGCCCACCAGGTCGCGGCCAACATGCTGCGGCCCATCAGCCGCAAGTACGACAAGGCCGAGCACGAGTACCCCACCGAGCTCGACATGCTCGCCGCGATGATCGACGGCCTCTCGGAGTCCGGCGCCGCCAGCGGTGCCGGCGCGGGTGGCGTACGCCGCTCCGAGGACGAGGACGGCAAGAAGAAGCCCAAGAACCCCGAGGGCACGAAGAACGGCACCAACCTCGCCTCGGTGCTCTCGGTCATGGAGATGTGCTGGGGCGACGTCGGCCTGCTGCTCAGCATGCCGCGCCAGGGCCTCGGCAACTCCGCCATCGCCTCGGTGGCGACCGACGAGCAGCTGAAGAAGTTCGAGGGCGTGTGGGCCGGCATGGCGATCACCGAGCCGGGCGTCGGCTCGGACTCCGCCAACATCCGCACCACCGCGGTCAAGGACGGCGACGACTACGTCATCAACGGCGAGAAGATCTACGTCACCTCGGGCGAGCGCGCTGACCACATCGTGGTCTGGGCGACCCTGGACCGTGACCTGGGCCGCGCCGCCATCAAGTCCTTCGTCGTGGCCAAGGGCACGCCCGGCATGAAGGTCGAGCGCCTGGAGCACAAGCTCGGGATCAAGGCCTCCGACACCGCGGTCATCACCTTCACCGACTGCCGCGTGCCGCGGGAGAACATCCTTGGCAACGAGGAGATCGACACCAAGGCCGGCTTCGCCGGTGCCATGGCGACCTTCGACAACACCCGGCCGCTGGTCGCCGCGATGGCCGTGGGGTGCGCCAAGGCCTCCCTGGACCTGACCCGCGACCTGCTGAAGGACGCCGGGGTCGAGGTGGACTACGACGTGCCGGCGCTGCGTCAGTCCGCGGCAGCCGCCACGTTCCTCCACCTGGAGGCGGAGTGGGAGGCGGCGTACCTGCTGATGCTCGAGGCCGCGTGGAAGGCCGACAACCGTCAGCCGAACTCGCTCGAGGCGTCGATGAGCAAGGCCAAGGCCGGCCGCATGGGCTCGGAGGTGACGCTGCGCTGCGTCGAGCTCGCCGGTTCGCTCGGCTACTCCGAGACCGAGCTGCTCGAGAAGTGGGCGCGCGACTCCAAGATCCTCGACATCTTCGAGGGCACCCAGCAGATCCAGCAGCTCATCGTCGCCCGCCGCATCCTGGGGCTCTCCAGCTCCGAGCTGAAGTGACCCGCCTTCCCGTCGTCCGGCGTACGCGGCCGGACGACGGGGAGGCTGGTCGGATGAGCGAGCGCACCGAGACCATCGTCGGCACCCTGACCGACGCCTTCGGCGACCTGATGCGGGCGGACCCGGCCGCCTTCCGCACGAAGTACCGCAAGATGGCCGCCGACCCGTTCGCCTTCTACCGGGGCTCGGCGTGCCTGTTCCACCACGACGTCACCGCCCGCGAGGACCCCTGGGTCGACGACCGCACCGCGCGCATCTGGATCCACGGCGACCTGCACGCGGAGAACTTCGGCACCTACATGGACTCCGACGGTCGTCTCGTGTTCGACGTGAACGACTTTGACGAGGCGTACGTCGGGCACTTCACCTGGGACCTCATGCGCTTCGCCGCCAGCATCGGTCTGCTCGGCTGGCAGAAGGCGCTGCCCGAGGACGCCGTCCGCAGCCTCGTCGAGACCTACCTGCGGGCCTACCTCGACCAGGTGGACCACTACGCCGGGCACGACGACGACGAGTACGCGCTGCGCTTGGACAACACCGAGGGCGTGGTGCACTCGCTGCTGTCCACGGCCCGGGCCACGGCACGCGTGGACCTGCTCGACGGCATGACCGAGGTGCGCGAGGGCCGGCGTCGGTTCCTCGACGACGACTCGACGCGCCGGCTCGACGAGGACGAGCGCACGACGGTCGAGGAGGCCTTCGCGGCGTACGTCGAGACCATCCCCTCCGACAAGCGCATGACCCGCGACGTCTTCTACGAGGTGATCGACGTCGTCGGCAAGCGCGGCATCGGCATCGGGTCGGCGGGGTTGCCGAAGTACAGCGTGCTCGTCGAGGGCTTCAACCAGGCGCTCGACAACGACGTCGTGCTGAGCATGAAGCAGGCGAACGTGCCGGCGGTCTCACGCTTCCTGGACCACGACGCGGTCGAGTCCTACTTCGAGCACGAGGGGCAGCGCACCGTCGTCAGCCAGCGTGCGCTGCAGGCCCACACGGACCCGCTCCTCGGCTGGACCACCGTCGACGGCGTCGGTTACATGGTCTCCGAGGTCTCGCCCTACGAGCACGACCTGGAGTGGGACGACGTCGTGGACCCCGACGTCATGGCCCGCGTGGTCGAGGTGCTCGGGCGGGCCACGGCGAAGGTGCACTGCACCTCCGACGAGGACAGCGAGCAGGACCTCGTGACGTTCCAGGTCGAGGAGGCCGTGGTGTCGTGCCTGGAGGGGCTGCGCGAGGAGTTCGTCGCGGCGCTCGTCGACTTCGGCATCGAGTACGCCGCCACCGTGCGCGAGGACCACGCCCTGTTCGTCGAGGCGTTCCGCGAGGGCCGCATCGGCGGCGTGGACCCCGTCTGACCATCCGCCCGCTCGCCGGCGGCGAACCCACGGCAGACTGTGTCGCGCGCGTCCAGCGCGACGACGCGACCCGCGAGAGGACCTCATGACCGACACCGCTGCCCGTCCCGACCGTGCCATGGGCCCCGGCGGCCACGCCGAGGGCGCCGCCCAGCAGCTCGCCAGGCTCGTCGAGCCGATGTTCGGTGGGTCACTGCCGCTGCGTGTGAAGGCCTGGGACGGGTCGGTGGCCGGACCCGACGACGCCCCGACCGTCGTCGTGAACTCCGCCAACGCCCTCACCCGTCTGCTGTGGCACCCGGGCGAGCTGGGCATGGCGCAGGCGTACGTGACCGGCGAGATCGACGTCGAGGGCGACCTCCTCGACGGCTTCCGTCGTCTCTGGAAGGCCGTCCGCGAGCAGGGGGCCTCCCCGAAGCTGCGTCCCGGCGTGGTGGTCGAGGGTCTGAAGGCGGTCCGCGAGCTCGGTGCCGTCGGTCGCCCGCCGGTGCCGCCGGCGTCGCAGGCCAACCTGCGCGGCAGGCTCCACACGATCGGTCGCGACCGCGAGGCGATCGCGCACCACTACGACCTCTCCAACGACTTCTACCAGTTCATCCTCGACGAGCACATGGCCTACAGCTCGGCCTACTTCACCTCCGACGCGCCCGACTACACGATCGAGGACGCGCAGCGGGACAAGCTCGAGCTCGTCTGCCGCAAGCTCGACATCCAGCCCGGCAGCCGTCACCTCGACATCGGGTGCGGCTGGGGCTCGATGGTGCTGCACATCGCGGAGAACTACGACTGCCAGGTCGTCGGCGTGACCATCTCGAAGGAGCAGAAGGCGTTCATCGACGCCCGCATCGCCGAGCGCGGCCTCGGCGACAAGCTTGAGGTGCGCCTGCAGGACTACCGCGACGTGCCGGACGGTCCGTTCGACACCATCAGCTCGATCGAGATGGGCGAGCACGTGGGGGAGAAGAACTACCCCGTGTACGTCGGGCAGATCCACCGCCTGCTCCGCGACGGCGGCCGCATGGTGATCCAGCAGATGTCGCGCACCACCAAGCCCGGGGGCGGGCCCTTCATCGAGGCGTTCATCGCGCCCGACATGCACATGCGCCCGGTGGGGGAGACGGTCAACTTCATCGAGCAGGCCGGCCTCGAGGTGCGCGACGTGCACGCGATGCGCGAGCACTACGTACGCACCGTGGACGCCTGGTACGCCACCTTCGACGCCAACTGGGACGAGGTCGTCGACATGGTCGGCGAGGAGGTCGCCCGCGTCTGGCGGCTGTACCTCGTCGGCGGGGCGCTGGCGTTCGAGGAGAACCGCATGGGCGTGGACCAGATCCTGGCCGTCAAGCCGTCCAGGGACGGTCGCAGCCACATGCCCTGGACGCGCACCTGGATGTGACGCGCAACCGATCACGGTCGGTCCGACGTAGGCGGGCCGGGATCGGGTAGGAGGCGCCCATGATCGACTGGTCGCTCTTCCTCGTCGGCCTGCTGTGGGCAGCCGTCGCCCTGGTGGTGCTGTTCGGCGGCGTCTTCGCGCTGTCGTTCGTCACCGGCAAGCACGCCGTCGTCGACATCTTCTGGGGGCCTGCCTTCGGTGTGGCTGCGCTCGCGACCTACGTGCACGCGAGTTTCTCCGACGGGGACGCGGCCGCGGGCGTCGACGGGCCCCCCGGAGCCGTTGCCCTACTCACCCTGCTCCTCACCTGGATCTGGGCCCTGCGCCTGGGCGGTCACATCTTCCTCCGCTCGCGCGGCAAGGGCGAGGACCCGCGCTACGAGGACCTGCAGTCCCGCGCCGACGGCAACCCGCAGGTGTTCATGCTGCGCAAGGTCTACCTGACCCAGGCGGCCGTCGCCTGGTTCGTCTCGCTGCCGATCCAGGCGGCGATGGCCACCTCGGCCGGCTTCGGCTGGTTGACGCTCCTCGGCCTGCTCGTCTGGGCGCTCGGCATGTTCTTCGAGACCGTCGGCGACTGGCAGCTGGAACAGTTCAAGAAGGACCCGTCCAACAAGGGCGAGGTGCTGAACTCCGGTCTGTGGCGCTACACCCGTCACCCGAACTACTTCGGTGACGCGTGCGTGATGGTCGGTCTGTTCCTCGTCGCCGTCAGCGCCGACGCCTGGATCTGGGTGCTCGTGCTCTCTCCTGTCGCCATGGTGTTCAACCTGGCGAAGGGCACCGGCGCAGCACTGCTCGAGAAGGACATCGAGGAGCGACGCCCCGGGTACGCCGACTACATCAAGAACACCTCCGGCTTCGTGCCGCTGCCTCCCAAGACGAAGCTCGCCAAGGAGCTCTGAGTCCCCGGAGCGGGGTAGCGTCGCCACGTGGAGTTCCTCGGCGACCGTCCCGCGTACGACCTGACCTACGACGACGTCTTCATGGTGCCGCGCCGCAGCGCGGTCGCCAGCCGCTACGACGTCGACCTCGCCAGCAGCGACGGCACCGGCACCACCGTGCCGCTCGTCGTCGCGAACATGACCGCCATCTCCGGCAAGCGGATGGCCGAGACCATCGCCCGCCGCGGTGGCCTCGCGGTGATCCCGCAGGACATCCCGGTCGAGGTCGTCGAGCAGGTCGTGGCGTACGTCAAGAGCCGTCACACCGTCTACGACACCCCCATCACCCTCACGCCCGACCAGACCGTCGCCGAGGGGCTCGCCCTGATCCCGAAGCGCGCCCACGGGGCGGCCGTCGTCGTCGACGCGTCCGGCGCACCGATCGGTGTCGTGACCGAGGACGACTGCCGCGGGGTCGACCGCTTCACCACGGTCGAGCAGGTGATGAGCACCGATCTGCAGACGTTGCCCGACGGCATCAGCGCACGCGACGCCTTCGACGAGCTCGCCGGACGGCGACGCAAGATCGCACCGGTCGTGGGTTCCGACGGGACGCTCGTCGGCGTCCTCACCCGGGCGGGTGCGCTCCGCTCGACCATCTACACCCCGGCGGCCGACGACGCCGGGAGGCTTCGTGTCGCCGCCGCCCTGGGCGTCAACGGCGACGCGGGAGCGCGTGCCCGGGCCTTCCTGGACGCCGGCGTCGACTGCCTCGTCGTCGACACGGCCCACGGCCACCAGGAGCGCATGGTCGAGGCGCTGTCCCTCGTCCGCAAGGAGTCGCCCACGGTGCCCGTCTGCGCCGGCAACGTCGTCGCCGCCGACGGCGTACGCGACCTCGTCGAGGCCGGCGCCGACATCGTGAAGGTCGGCGTCGGACCCGGCGCCATGTGCACCACGCGCATGATGACCGGGGTCGGCCGACCGCAGTTCTCCGCCGTGCTGGAGTGCGCGGCCGCGGCACGCGAGCTCGGCGCGCACGTGTGGGCCGACGGGGGAGTGCGCCACCCCCGGGACGTCGCGCTCGCCATCGCGGCCGGCGCCAGCCAGGTGATGGTGGGCTCGTGGTTCGCCGGCACCCACGAGTCGCCGGGTGACCTGCACACCTCCCCGGACGGGCGGGCGTACAAGGAGAGCTTCGGCATGGCCTCGGCCCGGGCGGTGAAGAACCGCACCGGCGGTGAGGGCACCGCGTACGACCGGGCGCGCAAGGCGCTCTACGAGGAGGGCATCTCGACGTCGCGGATGTTCCTCGACCCCGCGCGACCCGGCGTCGAGGACCTCGTGGACCACATCTGCGCGGGCGTCCGGTCGGCCGCGACGTACGCCGGTGCCGCCGACCTGACCCAGCTCCACGACCGCGCCCGCGTCGGCGTCCAGTCCGGCGCCGGGTTCACCGAGGGGCGCCCTCTCTCCAGCAGCTGGTGATCCCCGGAGGGGACAAATCGCCGTTCTGCTGAGAGCGGCCCGGTGACGCGCGCAGAATCGGCGCCACCTGTCCGTCACGGGGGGCCGCGGGGCAGGGGATCGACCGACCACGGGTCTCCCGCGCCTGCTCTGGAGTCCGCATGGCCGCTACGACGTCCTCCCCGCTCGGCCGGTCGTTGGCACGCTCCGTGGTCGGGGCCCTGGTCCTCGCCTCGGCGCCCCTTCTCGCGGCGACGCTGCCCACGACGACGCCGGCTGCGACGGCGTCGGCCCTTCCCGCCGCGGCAGGTCCGACGGCCGCTCTCGTCGCCGACGAGGCGTCGCCGGCGGACCGCGTCGTCGTCTACCGTGACGCGTCCGGTCAGGTCGTCCCGCCGGGCCTCGCCCGGCACGTCGACCCGACCTGCAGCGGGACCGGCAGCGACGGGCCGCGGGTGACCGCGATGTACGTGCGCGAGCGCTCGGCGCCGGACCGCTTCGCCGCCTCACGGCCGGTCATCACCGCCGAGCTGCGCTACATCGACGACGTCTTCGCCATGTCCGCCGAGCCGGGCACCGAGGGCCGGCGCGTGCGCTGGTCCCGGTCCGGCACGGGGTGCGCGCCGGAGGTGCTCGACGTGGTCGTCCCGGACGGGTCCCTGCGCTCCTTCGATGCGACCGCACGCGCGCTGGAGGCGCTCGGTCACGACCGCGCCGACCGCAAGTACCTCGCCTTCGCCGATGTCGCTGTCGGTCAGCTGCCCGGCGGCGCGTGCGGGATGGCGTACAAGCTCGACGACGACGTCGCCACCGGCAACGCCAACGACGGCACCCGCGCCCAGCACGCACGCGTGGACCGCGACTGCTGGAGCGTCGACGACCGCACCTACGTCTCGGCCGCCCTCCACGAGCTGCTCCACACCATGGGTGCCCTGCAGGACAGCGCACCCAACTCCTCGGGCTCCGGCCACTGCTCCGACGCCGCCGACGTGATGTGCTACGACGACTCGGCCAGCGGCGGCGGCGCGCCGCGCCAGGTGTGTCCCGAGCAGCAGCGATGGCAGCTCGACTGCGGGCGCGACGACTACTTCAACACCGCCCCGGCGCCCGGGTCGTACCTCGCGACGCACTGGAACCTCGCGTCCTCCTCCTTCCTCGACCCCGCACCCGCGATGCCGGCCGCACCCGTCGGCGTCGCCGCGCCCACGACCCCGTCGACCGTCGCCGGCGAGGTCGCACGCCTCCGGGCCGAGGTGCCGCCCGGCGCCACGGTGCGCTGGGCGATGGACGACCCACGGTGTGACACCGCCGACGCACCGGCCACGGGCCTCGGCTTCACCGTCCGCTGCTTCAACGCCGGCACGGTGATGGTGGACGGCACCGTCGTGGGCGCCGGTCCCACCGCCTCGCACCTGAGCGTCCCGGTCACGTTCACCTCGAGCGGACTGCCTCGTCTCGCGGTCTCCGCACCGCTCGTGACCGGCGCCGGGTCCTCCTTCGACGTCTCCGCCGAGCTCCTCAACCGACGCAGCGGCACCTGGACCACGACCTGGTACGCGCGGCACCCCGACTGCCGCGCGAGCCGGACCGGACCCGAGTCCGCGACCGTGACCTGCGGCGCGGCCGCCCAGGGGGCGCGCGTGCTGGTCGGGGCGGTCTCCACCCGCGCCGAGGACGGGTCGAGCCAGGACCGCTCGGTGCCGGTGCAGATCCAGGAGCCCGGGTTCCCGACCGTGGGCATCCAGGGGCCGGCCCAGGTGGCGGTCGGCGACCCCGCCGGCTTCCGCGCCGTCGTCGAGGGGGCACGCGTCGCGGCGTACGCGTGGAGCAGTCGCGGCGGTCACGGCACGGGTGCCACGGACCGCGCGTCGTACACCGTGGAGCCCCCGGTCTCGACCCAGCGGTCGCAAGACTCCCTGCAGGTCGTCGTCACCCTCACCGACGGCCGCGCGCTGACCCTGAGCACCGGGTACGACGTCGTGCCCGAGCTCTCCGTCCGCATCGACGGTCCCGCGCGACTCGCCGAGGGAGGCAGCGCGACGTACACCGCCCGGACCAACCTCCCCGCCACGGTGACCTGGGAGATCGACGCCGACGACTGCACCGTCACGCCCACGGGCAACCGGGCGACGGTCCGCTGCGGGTCCGGCGCCTCGGGCCCGGTGACCCTGTTGGCCAGTGCGGTCGGCGCCGGCGACTCCGACAGCGAGCGCACCACGGTCACGGTGGGCGGGGCGCCGCAGACGGTGAAGGAGCCCAGCACCACGGCGCTCACGGCGTTCCGGCGAGGGTTCAAGGCGGTCGTGCGCACGGCCTTCGGTCCTGTGGCCAGCGCGCCGGTCGTGCTCAAGGTCAAGGCGCCCCGGCAGAAGTGGAGCAGGGTCGGCGTCGCGCGGACGAACGCCCGCGGCACGGCCGTCTTCAAGATCCGTACGAACGCCCGCGCCACCTACCGGGCCGTGACCAGGGCCGGCACGGGTCACCTCGCCTCGCGCAGCCCTCGGGTCAGGTCAGGTCGATGACGACCTTGCCGCTGGTGTGCCAGGTCGCCACGTGCTCGTGGGCCCGGGACGCCTGCGCGGCCGGGTAGACGGCGTCGACGCGCGGCTCCACCAGGCCCGCGTCGATCCACGCCGCCAGCTGCTCGAGGTCGGCACTGCGCGAGCGCACGGTGACGAGACGGTTGCGACGGGTCAGGCGTACGCGCGCCAGCGCCTCCCCGATGATCGAGTCACGGGTGACGGTGGTGCTGACGTACACGCCGTCCCCGGAGCGGCCCCCGAGCTGGTGCCGGTGCTGCGTCGCGTCACCGCGGCCGAAGACGTCGAGCACGACGTCGAAGGTCTGCTCCAGACGGTCCGCGCGCGTGACCCGGTAGTCGGTCACCTCGTCGCAGCCGAGCTGTCGGGCGAACGCGACGCTGTCGGGACCACAGACACCGTGCACGTGCGCCCCGAGCGCCTTCGCCACCTGCACCGCGAAGTGCCCCACCCCGCCGGTGCACCCGACGACGAGCACGCGGGTGCCGGGACCGGTGTCCGCACAGTCCCGCAGCGCCTGCAACGCCGTCTGCGCCGCCAGCGGCACCGCCGCGGCCTCGGTGAGTGTGAGGCTCGCGGGCGCCCGAGCCGCCTCGTCGCGGTCCAGCAGCACCCGCTGGGCGTGCGCCGCTCCGATGAAGCGGTTGCTCATCGCGAAGACCGGGTCGCCGGGGGACAGGTCCGAGACCTCGGCCCCGACCGCGAGGACGGTGCCGGCGACGTCGAGCCCGTGCGTACGCGGCAACGGATCGCGTGCCAGCGTCTTCGAGAACTTGCCCTGGCGGAGGAAGACGTCCTTCGGGTTGACGCCCCCCGCCGCAGCCTCCAGGAGGACCTGGCGGGGTCCGGGCTCGCCCGGGTCGGGCGCGTCGCGCCACTGCAGCACCTCGGGGCCCCCGAAGCGGTCGTACGCCAGCGCCTTCATCGCGACCCCTGACTCGTCGGTCATCGCACGAACCTCCCGTCCTGGGTGCGGGGGGCGTCCTCGTTGATCGCCTTGACCGCGTCGGTGAGCCGGGAGGCGTCGATCGGACGACGGTGGTCGAGGTGCACGCCGGCGATCATGCAGCGCACGGAGCCCCCCGCCAGCTCGATGGTGGGGATGTCCACCGCGACGATCTCGGCGGTCTGCTCGATCTGCTCGACCTGGGCCGCGGTCAGGCTGCGGCGGGCACGAGCCGACATCGCGAGGATCAAGTGCCGTCCGTCGTGCGGCGCCGGGCGATGCAGCTCGACGGCGTTGCCGGCGAACTCACGCACCTGGGCCTCGGTGAGCTCGATCAGGGCGCGCCCGTTGACCGTGAGCCTCTCGCGCACCTGCTCACGGCGTACGGGGTCGGCGATCATGTCGAGCGCGAAGAGCGCGACGTCCGTGCCGATGCAGGCCATGACGTTCGTGTGGTACACCGGCACCCCGGTCGAGTCGGCGGCGTCGAAGGCCATCGGCTCGTAGCTGAAGTCGGTGCAGAAGCGCTCGAGCACGTGGCTGTCGCCCCGGTGGCTGCGCGCCATGTAGGCGACGCGCGAGATGTTGTCGAGCACCATCGCACCGGTGCCCTCGAGGAAGATGCCGTCCGCCTCCAGCCCGGAGTAGTCCACGATCGTCTGCACGCGATAGGTCGACTTCAGCATCTCGAGCACGTCGGCACGCCGCTCGTGCCGTCGGTTGGAGGCGTACATCGGGAAGATCGCGACGCTGCCGCCGGCGTGGGTGGAGATCCAGTTGTTCGGGAAGACGCTGTCGGGCCGCGTGTGGTCGGCGTCCTCGAAGACGTGCACCGTGACGCCCTGGGCCCGCAGCGTGTCGGCGACGGCGTCCATCTCGGCCAGGGCCCGGGACGCGATCGCCTCCGCGGAGCTGCCTGCGGGCATCGAGGTCTGGAAGGCGTTGTCGGCAGCCGTGGCCGGGTTGGGGAGGAACCGCTGCGCGCGGACGAGGATGACGGAGGTCGGGGCCTGGGCGCTCACGCGCCGAATCTAGTGGCGGCGCCGCGTACGCGGCACAGCGCACGTTGCAGGTCGGTCACGCCGGCGTGCTGGACTTGGTCCGGACCTTCTCGATACGTACGGTCTCCAGACGTGCGGACCTCTCGGGTGGCCTCGCTGATCGCGGTGCTGGTGCTCATGCTCGCGGCCTGTCGACCTCTCGGTCCCGGGTCGTCCGGACCCTCGGCCGACCTCGGTGACGCGGACCCGCGCCCCAACATCGTCGTGGTGATGACCGACGACATGCGGGTCGACGACCTGCGCTTCGCGCCCTCCGTACGCCGTCTCGTCGCCGCACGCGGTGCCGAGGCCCGCAACGCCTTCAGCACCTTCCCGCTCTGCTGCCCGGCGCGCGCGTCGTTCCTGACGGGCCAGTACGCGCACAACCACGAGGTGCTCAGCCACCAGCCCCCGTACGGGTTCGGTGCCTTCGACGACTCCGAGACCTTGGCGACGTCGCTCTCCGATGCGGGCTACCGCACCGGGTTCATCGGCAAGTACCTCAACGAGTACGGCATCGATCCCTCCCTGGTCACCGGGGAGCCGTCCGCGACGTACGTGCCGCCCGGCTGGGACGACTGGCGCGCCAGCATCTCTGACCCCGACCGTGACGACCCGAGCATCGTCGGCGGCACGTACGACTACCGCCGCACCCCGTTCACCATGGACGGCGAGGTCAGCCAGCACTGGCACGGGCGCTACCAGACCGAGGTGCTCGGTGACTTCTCGCTGGACATGACGCGGCAGTTCACCGAGGACCGGGCGCGGACGGGTGAGCCGTTCTTCATGTGGCTCTCCCACGTCGCTCCGCACGTGGGACTGCCCCGTGACCCCGACGACCCGGCGCCGATCCGGCTGGCCGACGGGGAGATCGAGGGCTACTCGACCCCGTCGGTGCCGAAGGACGTGCGCGGCATCTACGACGACGTCATCGACCGCGGTGCGGGGATGCCGCGCGACGACGCCGACGTGCCGGACACCGTCGAGGGCACTCCGCGGTTCTTCGCCGACCTGCCGCCGCTGAGCCGTGACGAGCGCGAGGCGCTCCGCGAGGTCACCCGCCAGCGCGCCGAGGCGATCCACGTCGTCGACCAGCAGGTCGAGCGGTTGGTGGATCAGCTCGAGGAGTCGGGGGAGTGGGAGCGCACGGTCTTCGTGTTCGTGTCCGACAACGGCTACTTCCAGGGCGAGCACCGGCAGCGGGCCGGCAAGATGAAGGCCCACGAGCCGTCGCTGCGCATCCCGCTCGTCGTCGCCGGTCCGGGGATCGAGGCCGGTCGCGACGTCTGGGAGCCGTTCACGCTCGTCGACCTCACCGCGACCCTGCTCGACGCGGCGAACGCACGCCCGCCGCACACACCCGACGGCGCCTCGCACTGGGAGACGCTGCGCGGCTCACCGTCGCCGGGGTGGCGCCACGCCGTGCTCACCCAGGGGGCGTGGGGGGAGCAGAAGCTGACCAGGCCCCTGCGGCCCCTCGAGCGGCGACGGGGCTTCACCGACGTCCGCGTCTCGATCGGACTCCGGACGGCGCAGTACTCCTACACCCGGTACGCCGACGGTTTCGTCGAGCTCTACGACCTGCTCGCCGACCCGCTGCAGCTCGACAACGTCGCGCGCGATCCCCACCGACGCGAGCTCGTGAGGACGCTGCGGGGCCTGTGGGACGACTACAAGGACTGTGTCGGGGCCACGTGTCGGGTGGACCTGCCCGGTCCTCTCCGGGCCGACCGAGGCGAGGCGGAGCGCATGGGGCGGGCGTACTGGCGGGCCGTGGACGCGGCGTACGGCTGGGACTGACGCGCGGCCCGCCCCCGTGCTCACTGTGGTCACCTCGTGATCGGCGCGTACGTCAGGAGCAAGCGGGGGCGTACGTCGACGTTGGCGTGCTCGCGGGAGCAGAACCGGAGCGCGTCGCCCCCGTTGTTGCTCACCATCAGCGACGTGCGACCGCCGTTCGCGGAGAACGCGGCGGGGTTCAGGTCGATGGCGTAGCGACGCCCGCGGTCGGGCGCCCGGAACGAGCCGATGTCGGCGATGCCGCGCGGCTGGGTCCGCCAGGTCAGACCGGTCTCCGACCACCCCGCGGCGGTGAGGCGTACGACGTGGGTGTCGACGCTGCCGCCGTCGGTGGAGCCCTCGGAGCTGATCAGCATCTGGACCCGTGCGAGGCGCGTGCCCGCCGGGGCTGCAGGCAGGTCGAACGCGAGGTAGCTGCGCTCGCGCGGGGAGCCGTCCGAGCTCAGCGACCAGGCGCCGGCGTGATTGCTGGTGGGGGCGCGCTGACCGACCCAGGCGTCCGCGACGGCGTCGACGGACACCGTGGAGGGCTGCGGCTCGGGCGTGGGCTCGGGCGTGGGCTCGGGCGTGGGCTCGGGCGTGGGCTCGGGCGTGGGCTCGGGCGTGGGCTCGGGCGTGGGCGAGCCGGCGAGCGTCGCCACTGCCGTGAGCGCGGGGCGGGGGGAGAAGTCGCGGTTCATCAGACCGTAGCCGTCCTGGTGGATGTCCCCGGAGCCCTTGTCGCGGGAGTTGTACCAGATGGCCAGCGTGACCTGGGGCCACCGCGAGGCGATGTGCTTCATGCTGCGCACCAGGAAGTCCGCCTGCTGGGCGGCCGTCACGCCGCGGCTCCAGTTGGGCTGTCCGGGCGCGTTGACGTGCGTCGACCAGCCGAACTCGGTGAAGTAGATCGGCTTGTCGCCGTCCCCGTGCCGGGCCATGAGCCGCACCAGCTCGTCGGTGTGCCCCATCGTCCACATGGTCCCGTCGTCGGGCACCTCGGGTGCCTGGTCGGCGACCCCCATGTAGGGGTGCACGGCCATGACGTCGAAGTAGCCGTGGGCGCCGGCGGCGTACGTCTTCGCTATCCAGTCGGTGTCGACGTACATGGGTCCGCCGTAGACGATCGTGACGTCCGGGTCGACGGCGTGGGCTGCGGTGTACGCCGCCTTGAGCAGCGCCGTGTACTGGACCGGGTCGGCGCCGACGAGGAAGTCGCCGGAGTTCGGCTCGTTCCAGATCTCCCACGCCTCGACCTTGTCGCCCCACCGGTCGACCAGCCAGGCGAGCGCCTTGCCGTAGTCCGCGGGGTCGGTCGGGGCGACGCGTTCGCCCTTGCCGCCGTTGGCCCAGGAGGGGGTCAGCCAGAACGTCAGCAGCACCTTCAGACCCCGCGCACGGGCCGCGTCGATCTGCCGCTCGACGAACGGCACGGCCCAGACGGTGTCGAAGCTGTCCCGCTTCGGCTGCAGCATCGCCCAGCCGACGTCGATGCGGACCCAGCCCGTGCCGTGCGCGGCGAGGGTGTCGACCTCTCGGGTCCGGTCCGAATCGGTCTGTCCGCTCCAGGTTGCGTGCCACTGGCTCCCGAACTCCAGGCGAGGCGACGGCGCGGTGTCGGCTCGCGCAGAGCCCGCCACACCGGGGAGGAGCGTGGCGCAGAGCAGCATGACTCCGAGGATGACGGCCAGGTGGGTGGAGCGGCGGGGGAGCGCGGCCTGCTGGGGCACGCCGGGAGCGCGGTCGTGGAACACGTGGGGGCCTTCCGTGGCGGGATGAGGCCACGAGAGTGCGGTCGCGAGGGCACCTGCCGCGCTCACTTCCCGGTTCCTTGACCAAGGCTTTGGACCCGGGTCCTACGTCCTGAACCGGACGGGCTACTCGGCCTGGTCCTGAACGCCACCGAACAACGCCCAGGGGTAGTCCTCGAGCCTGGTCCACCAGTCCGCGTCGCCTAGACAGGCGGGCGGCCACGACACCGCCCCACTGACACCGTCGACGTCCCACGACCGTACGGGCACGACCGGTCGCGCCCGGACGACGACCTCAGCCTCGTCCCTGCGTGAAGGTGATGGTGCCGTCGCGTTCTCGACGATGCTGGTAGCGGCCGTCGTGGATGCGGCGGTGGTGGAACGCGCACAGCGAGACCATGTCGGCCAGGTCGGTGGTGCCGCCGTGGGACCAGGGTCTGGCGTGGTGCAGCTCGGTCCAGGCGTACGGGGTCTGGCACCCGGTCGCGGCGCAGGTGGTGTGCCGGGTCGCTCCCGCGAGGCGTTGGGCCTCGGAGAACAGGCGCCGCTGCCGGCCGAGGTCCAGCGGCTGGGACTCCCCACCGAGCACCACGGGCACGAGACCGGAGCTGCACGCGAGCCGCCGGGTGGTCGCGGCAGAGAGCCGCTCACCGGTGTCGATCCCAGCCGCCTTCACCGCCCCCGCGAGCGTGGTGTGGTCCATCGTCACCACGAGCGTGGTCGCGGTCTTGCCCGAGAGCCGGTCGGTCGGCAGGTGCTCCAGGAGGTCCGCGAACGCGACCCCCCGCTCGTGCGCCCAGTCCCGATCGATGCTCTGACCGCCCCGCGCGTGTGATGCTCCCAGGGCGGCGCGGCGGGGGGCGGTCATCGCGGCCAGGATCTTCCGCAGCACCGACCCCGCCAGGTGCGGGACGGTGAAGTGACCGGTCACAGTGCCGTCAGCGTTGTCATGCACCGTCAACCGCGCCTTGGCCAGGGCCCGGGTCTCCTCATCGACCAGCTGGGCGTCCTCGTGGGCGTCGACCACGGCGGGGTCGGGTTCGACGACCTCGAGGACCCGGCGGGCGTGGCGTCGCAGCTGGGTCGGGTCCAGGGTGCGGCTGCGCTCGACGAGCCGCTGCTCCACGATGGCCTTGTCCTGCGCGGACAGCCCGGCAGGGAGCTGCGCGGTGGCGTGCGCGATCACCGCGGCGTGCTCACGCGAGACCAGCCCCGCGTCTAGGGCCTGACTCGTCGCGGGAAGGCGGTCATCGAGGTCGGAGGCCAGACCCACGGTGCGGGCAGCGGCTGCACCGGTGGTGCGGGTGCGAGCAGCCAACCAGTCACTGGTGGTACGCACCCCCGCATCAGAGGCCACGGTGGTCTTCGCGGCCGCGGCGACCAGCCGCAGCTCGTACGCCTGCAACCGCGCCCTCGCCCGAGCGACCTCCGCGATCAACGCGTCACACTCCCGCGATGACAACCCTTCGACCGGACCCGCAGCGTCGAGGGCGTCATGAACCGAGCTGACCGTCTCCCGAGCACCCCGCTCACGCGACCGCCCAGCGATCGGGGTGGGGTCGAGGAGCGAGGTCATGCATACACACTACTCGAACACACGTTCGAAAGACCTCGAACGCGCCGACCTGGGGAGAAGCAGAGACCCCAGGTCATGGACCTGGGGTGTCGGTGTCCGAGGGGGGACTTGAACCCCCACCCTCTATACGAGGACTAGCACCTCAAGCTAGCGCGTCTGCCTATTCCGCCACCCGGACGAGTGGTGCGTACGCAGCCCTCACGGGGCCACCTGCGCGGCCGCAACTGTAGCAGCAGAGAGGCCTGCCTCCGGGTGGTGCCCCCACCGCTCGGATGCCACGATGGCGGCATGGCAGGTGACAGCGACAACCAGACCGCGGGCCCGGACCACGTGACGGCAGCTGACGAGGTCGTGCAGATGTGCTCGGACCTCATCGGCATCGACACGACGAACTACGGGGACGCCGGCGGGCCGGGGGAGCGCAAGGCCGCCGAGCACGTCGTCGGGCTGCTCGACGAGGTGGGCATCGAGGCCACGATCCACGAGTCCGAGCCCGGTCGCGCCAGCGTCCTCGCGCGGTGGGGTGGTGACGTCGGCGATCCGCTGCTGATCCACGGGCACCTCGACGTCGTTCCCGCGGAGGCCGACGACTGGCAGGTGCACCCGTTCTCGGGCGAGGTCCGCGACGGCATGGTCTGGGGCCGCGGCGCCGTCGACATGAAGGACTTCGACGCGATGCTGCTGTCGGTCGTACGCCAGCGTCAGCGCGAAGGACGCGTACCCGACCGACCCGTGCTGCTCGCCTTCACCGCCGACGAGGAGGCGGGTGGCCACAAGGGCGCGGAGTACCTCATCGAGAACCACCGCGACTTCTTCGACGGTGCCACCGAGGCCGTCGGCGAGGTCGGCGGCTTCTCCGCGACCATCCGCGGACGGCGCCTGTACCTCATCGAGACCGCAGAGAAGGGCATGGCCTGGATGCGGCTGACCGCGAAAGGTACCGCTGGCCACGGCTCGATGCGTCACCCCGACAACGCCGTGACCGCCCTGTCCGCGGCCGTCGCACGCGTCGGGGCGTACGACTGGCCGGTGCAGCTGACCCCGACGATGGAGACCCTGCTCGGGGTCGTCGCCGAGATGGCCGGCACCCAGGTGACGCCCGACAACGTCGAGGACCTGGTCGCCGAGTTCGGCTCGGCGAGCCGCATGCTCGGCGCGGTCATCAAGAACACGACCAACCCGACCATGCTCGACGCGGGCTACAAGGTGAACGTGATCCCGCAGAAGGCCGAGGCCTCGATCGACGGACGCTTCCTGCCCGGGCAGCGCGAGCAGTTCCTCGCGACCATGGAGGACCTCGTGGGCGAGGACATCGAGATCGGCTTCCACAGCCTGCAGGACCCGCTGGAGACCTCCTTCGACGGCCGTATCGTCGACGGCATCCGTACGGCGCTCGCCGCCGAGGACCCCGAGGCGCTCGTGGCGCCGTACGTGATGAGCGGTGGCACCGACGGCAAGCACTTCAACAAGCTTGGCATGCGGTGCTTCGGGTTCGCGCCGCTGCGGCTGCCCGAGGACCTCGACTTCACCGGCCTCTTCCACGGCATCGACGAGCGGGTCCCGGTCGATGCACTGCAGTTCGGCACGCGGGTCTTCGACAGGTTCCTCGACGAGGTCGCCACCGCGCGGTCATGAGCCGGTCGTGAGCGGCCTTCGGGTCAACGGCTCGCTCGTCGTGCCCGACGCGGAGCTGAGAGAGCGGTTCTCCCGGTCCTCGGGGCCGGGCGGGCAGGGCGTCAACACCACCGACTCGCGGGTCGAGCTGCTCTACGACCTCGCGGCCTCGGCGGTGCTCACCGAGGGCCAGCGGGCACGGCTGACCAGCCGGCTGGGGGACCGTCTCACCGGATCGGTGCTGACGGTGACGGCGAGCGAGCACCGTACGCAGCTGGCGAACCGTCGCGCGGCCCGCGACCGCATGGCGACGCTCCTGCGGGGTGCGCTCGCCCCGCCCGCGCCGAAGCGGCGGCCCACGAGGCGTACGCGCGGCTCCAACGAGCGCCGGTTGCAGGGCAAGAAGGAGCGGGGCCAGGTCAAGGCCGCGAGGCGCAGACCCGACTGGTGAGGCGCTAGACGAAGAGCTCCTCGCGCCGCTGGCGGATGATCTTGCGGCGCAGCTTCACGCGGCGTACGCCGTCGTTGCCGATACGGACCCGGTCGAGCTCCCAGCCGCCGGTCTCGGCGTGCTCGACCAGGACCTTGCGGACGACGTTGCGTGACAGGGTGCGGTCCAGGAGCACCGAGCGGAACTCCCACTCGATGCCGGGTCGGGTCGCGCGGCGGTCCTTGGCTGCCATGCGAGCCAGTGTGCCTCAGGCCCGGGAGAGCGACGTGGGCCCCGCGCCGCCCGGGCTCGCCACCCCGCCGGCGAAGCCGACCGAGACGTCGTCGAGGGCGGAGGCCAGCGCGGGCGGCAACGACAGCTCCTCGGTGGCGAGAGCCCCGCGGAGCTGGGCGGCCGTGCGTGCCCCCACCAGGGGAGCCGTCACACCGGGGCGGTCGCGGACCCAGCAGAGCGCGACCTCCAGCGGCGTCCACTCCAGACCGTCGGCGGCCTTGCTGACTGCCTCGACCACCCCGCGGGCACCGGCGCCGAGGTACGGGGCGACGAAGCCCGCGAAGTGGTCGGACCCGCCGCGGGAGTCGGCCGGTGTGCCGGTGCGGTACTTGCCGGTGAGCACCCCGCGCCCCAGCGGCGACCACACGAGCGCGCCCATCCCCAGGGAGTCGGCCGCCGGGAGGACCTCGTGCTCGATGCCGCGGGACAGCAGCGAGTACTCCACCTGGGCCGCCACCAGGGTCGGCGAGGCGTCGCGCAGCTCGCACAGCGTCGCGGCCCGAGCGGTCTGCCAGCCGTTGTAGTTCGAGACACCCACGTACGCGGCACGGCCGGTCGAGACGGCGGTCTCCAGCGCCGAGAGCGTCTCGGCCAGCGGCACGTCGTCGGACCAGGTGTGCAGCTGCCACAGGTCGACGCTGTCGACGCCCAGGCGGCGCAGCGACCCGTCGAGCGCGCGCAGCAGGCCGCCGCGGGAGAGGTCGACCTCGCGTACGCCGCGGCGCCGCCCCAGGCCCGCCTTGGTCGCGACCACGACGTCGTCGCGTGCGACCACGTCGCCGATCAGCGACCCGAGGAGCTCCTCGGAGGCACCGTCGCCGTAGCCCGCGGCGGTGTCCACGAGCGTGCCGCCGGCCGCGGTGAAGTCGCGCAGCTGCTCGCGCGCCTCGTGCTCGTCGGTGTCGCGCCCCCACGTCATCGTGCCGAGGCCCAGGCGCGAGACGCGCAGTCCCGAGGCTCCGACGTGGCGCTGCTGCATGAGGCTCACGCTACTGCGAGCGTCGGGCCCTGACCGGCAGCCCACGCGCCCTACGCTGACCTGCGTGATCGACTACCTGCAGGCCATCGTGCTCGGCACCCTCCAGGGGCTGACGGAGTTCCTGCCGATCTCCTCGAGCGCCCACCTGCGCATCTTCCCCGAGCTGTTCGGGTGGGGCGATCCCGGCGCAGCGTTCACCGCGGTGACCCAGATCGGCACCGAGGTCGCGGTGCTGCTCTACTTCCGCAAGGACATCTGGAACATCGCGACCACCTGGACGCAGTCGCTGTGGAAGCCCGAGCTGCGCGGCGACCTGAATGCGCGCATGGGGTGGTACGTCATCATCGGGTCCCTCCCCATCGTGATCCTGGGGCTGCTGCTGCAGGACGTCATCCGCGACCAGTTCCGCTCGCTGTGGATCGTCGGCACCACCCTGATCGTCTTCGGCATCGTGCTCGGCATCGCCGACCGGGTCGGGTCGACGGAGAAGACCGCGAAGGACCTCACCTGGCGCCACGCGGTGCTCTACGGCCTCGCGCAGGCCGCGGCGCTCGTGCCCGGCGTCTCACGCTCGGGCGGCACCATCTCGATGGGACGGTTCCTCGGGTACGACCGTGCGGCCGCCACGCGCTTCGCCTTCCTGCTCGCCATCCCGGCCGTCATCGGCGCCGGTGTCTTCGAGCTCAAGTCCGTGCTCGAGTGCAACGCGGGGTCGGCCGCGGAGGAGTGCGTCAACGCGTACACGAACGGCCAGACGCTCGCCGCGACGGTCGTGGCCTTCGCCGTGGGCTACGTCGTCATCGCCGCCCTGCTGCGCTACCTGCAGAGCAACACCTTCTCGCCCTTCGTGATCTACCGGATCATCCTCGGTTCGGGCGTGCTCGTGCTGCTCTCGGCGGGCGTTTTGGCCGCCTGACCCCCCCCGTACGCCGAGAGGTCACTTCCCGCGAGAGGTCACTTCCCGCGAGAGGTCACTTCCCGCGAGAGGTCGATTGTCGCGGCTTTACGGTCGCGACAATCGACCTCTCGCCGGGGGTCAGGCGTACGCCCAGACGAGGCCGGCGGTGCACAGCAGCAGGATCACGCTGAGCACCCGGTAGTTCGCCCAGACCGGCACCGACTGCTCCTTCAGCCGCGTCGTCTCCTCGGTCCAGTAGCGGTTGTCCCAGGTGAGCTCACCGGTCTTCTCGGTGTCCGGCGTCTCTCCCAGCGCGCTGATGAGGAACAACAGCAGGACCGACAACGTCAGACTCATGCCCGCGACGTAGAGGAACTGCAGGGGGATGTCGAAGGTCGAGAACTCGATCAGCCCCGACGGGTAGGGCACCGGCAGCGTCTCGAAGACGCCCATCACCTCGATGAGCACGAACGTGAGAGCCCCGAGCGGCTGCATGATCACCAGCGTGCTGAACGCCGCGGTCGCGTTGATGCGCTTGACCGCGATGCCGAGCAGGAACACGGCCACCACGGGCGGCACCAGGTAGGACAGCACCGACTGCAGGTAGCCGTACAACGTGTCGAACTGCGCGATCGTCGGCGCCCACACCACCGCGACCACCAGGGCGCCCACCGTGGAGAGCTGTCCCACGCGGACGAGCTGCTGCTGGCTGATGTCGGGCTTCACCGGCTTGACGAAGTCCATCGTGACGATGGTGGAGGCGGAGTTGAGGATCGAGTCCACCGTCGAGGTGATCGCCGCGATGACCGCGGCGAGGATCAGCCCTCGCAACCCCACCGGCAGCAGGTCGAAGACGAGCGTCGGGAAGACCGTGTCGGGGTTCTGCAGGTTCGGGTAGAGCACCAGCGCCATCACGCCGGGGAAGATGAACAGGAACAGGAACGCGAGCTTGATGAAGCCGGCCAGCAAGGAGCCCCACCGGCCGTGGTCCAGGCTCTTCGCCCCGAGGCTGCGCTGCACGACGAGCTGGTTGGTCGTCCAGTAGTAGAGCCCGATCACGATGACGCCGGTGATCAGCCCGGGCCACGGGAGGTCGGGGTCGCCGGGCGGCAGGATCAGGCTCATCCGTCGGTCGCCGGCGGCCTCGCGCACGTTCTCGAACGACCCGACGGCCTCGAGGGTGAAGAAGAAGACCAGCGCGCCGCCGACAATCGTGATGGTCGCCTGGATCGAGTCGGAGATCATGACCGCGCCGAGACCGCCGATGACCGTGTAGACGGCGGCCAGCAGGGCCAGCGCGGCGATCGACACCCAGATCGGCACCTGCGGGTAGATCGCCTTGATGAGGATCGCGCCGGCATAGAGCGCCGCCGCCATGTCGATGAACATGTTGGCGAAGAGGTTGAAGCCGGCGAATGCCTTGCGGGAGCGGTGGTCGAAGCGGTTCTCGAGGAACTCCGGCAGCGTGAAGACCTTGCTGCGCAGGTAGAAGGGCAGGATGAAGAAGATGAAGATGACGAGGATGACCGCGCTCATCCACTCGTAGGCGAAGATCGAGATGCCCTGGTCGTACGCCCCGCCGGCCAGGCCGACGAACGTCGCACCGCTCATGTTGGTCGCCACCAGCGACAGGCCGACGAACGGCCACAGGAAGTTGCGGCCGCCGAGGAAGTACTGCTCGGACTCGTCGCCGCCCTCCTCCTTGTTCTTCTTCGAGGCCCGCTGGGAGAACACGAGCGGGATGATGCGGCTGAGGATGAGGTAGCCGATGATCACCGACAGGTCGATCCAGCCGACGGCGAAGTTGGGGGCACCACCGCCCCCGCCGCCCTCGGCGGCGAGCAGGACCTCGTCCGTGGTGGCGTTCAGCAGCCTCATCAGCGGTCCCTCCTGACGACGAGCACCGGGCACGGCGCATGGCGTACGACGGACTCGGCGTCGGAGCCGAGCAGCACCCGGGTGAAGGTGTTCAGTCCTCGCGACCCGAGGACGATCAGGTCGGCCTCGATCTCGTCGCGCAGCCGCAGGATCTGGTCGACGGCGCGCCCCACCCGTACGTGCTCGTGCAGGTCCAACCCGGGGTCGACCGTGCGCAGGTGGGCGACCTCGGCGTCGAGCATGACGCGGGCCTCCTGCTCGACGCGGTCACGTTGCTCGCGGTTCAGCGTCTTGGAGTTCGTCCACGCCGAGAGCAGGCCGACGTGCAGCACGTGGAGCTCGCTGCGCGTGTCGTGCACCAGGGCGAGCGCGTGGTCGCGGGCGAGGTCGGAACTGGCGGAACCGTCGACCGCGAGCAGCACGCGGGTCGGGAACCTCGGGGTCGGTCGTGGCATCGGGTCCTCCTGGCTCGGGACGATTCCGACGCCCGTGCCCGCATGACGTACCTCACACACGCCTCACGTCGGGGTCGCCGCAGACCGGTATCTCATCGATACCGACACGCGTACGTGTCAGAACCAGCCGGAGCGCTTGAAGAAGAAGAGGAGCACCAGCGAGGTCACCGCCATCAGACCCAGCGCGTACGGGTAGCCGTAGGTCCAGTCGAGCTCGGGCATGTTCGTGAAGTTCATGCCGTACACCGCCCCGATCAGCGTCGGTCCGGCCACCAGCGCCACGGCCGCCGACAGTCGGCGCATGTCGTCGTTCTGCTGCACGCCGATCATCGCCAGGTGGGCGTTGAACGCCGTGGAGAGCAGGTCGTCGAGCGAGTCGATGATCTCCGCGACCCGGTCGACGTGGTCCGCGACGTCCCGAAAGCCCTGCGAGGACGCAGGGTCGATGCCCTGGACCCGCCCGCCCGCGAGGCGGCCGATCGGCTCGCGCAGCGGCATCACCGCACGTCGGCACTCCAGGATCTCGCGCTTGAGCGTGTAGATGCGCCGGGAGTCGTTCGTACGCTCCTCGGAGAACACGGCCGCCTCGACCTCGTCGACGTCGACGGTGAGCTCGGTGGCCACGGCCTCGTAGCCGTCCACGACCGAGTCGGCCACCACGTAGACCACGGCCGAGGGCCCCCGGGCGTCGGTGCGCAGCCGCTGGTCGATGCGCCGCCGGGCGTCGTGCAGCGGGTTGCCCTCGCCGTGGCGCACGGTCACCACGAAGTCCGCGCCGATGAACAGGGCGATCTCACCGGTCTCCACGGCGTCGCGCTCGTCGAAGTACCACAGCGTCTTCAGCACCATGAACTGCAGACCCTCGTACGCCTCGAGCTTGGGCCGCTGGTGAGCCTTCAGGGCGTCCTCGACCGCGAAGGACGGCAGGTCGTAGACCCGCTCCACCTCGGCCAGCTCCTCGGTGGTCGGCTCCCACAGGCCGACCCAGGTGAAGTCGCCCTCGCGCGCACGGTCACGGACCCCCGCGAGATCGTCGGCATCGCAGCCGACGTCGACCCGGGCGCCGTCGCGGTAGAGCGCGTTGTCCTGGAGCACGGGCGTCACTCTAGGTGTCCGCGGGGGCGGGGGAGCGGCGCGCGACGCACGGACAGGCCGTCTGGCTAGTCTCGACGCGTGCCCACTCTCGTCCTGGCCCGTCACGGCCGCAGCACCGCCAACACCGGCGGCGTGCTCGCGGGCCGCACCCCGGGGGTCCACCTCGACGACACGGGCGTCGAGCAGGCGCGTGCGGCGGGTTCCCGCCTGGCCGGGGTGCCGTTGGCTGCCGCGGTCAGCTCCCCGCTCGAGCGCTGCCGAGAGACCGCGGCGGAGATCCTCGGCCGCCAGGCGTACGCGGGCGAGCACGACGCGCCCCCGACGCCCGTCCTCACGGGGGAGCCGGGACTCGTGGAGTGCGACTACGGCGACTGGTCGGGCCGCAAGATCACCGAGCTCACCGGCGAGGACACCTGGAAGGTCGTTCAGGCGCATCCCTCGGCCGCGGTCTTCCCCGGTGGCGAGGCCATGGCGGACATGGCGCACCGTGCCGTCGAGGCGGTCCGCCGCCACGACTCCCGCGTCAAGGAGGAGCACGGCGACCACGCGGTGTGGCTCGCGGTCAGCCACGGCGACGTCATCAAGGCGATCCTCGCCGACGCGCTCGGGCTGCACCTCGACAGCTTCCAGCGGATCATGGTCGACACCGCCTCGCTGTCGGTGATCCGCTACACGGCCACCCGCGCCTTCGTCGTGTCCAGCAACACCGTCGCGGGCGACCTGACCTCCCTGTACGCCCCACCCACCGAGGGTGAGACGGCGGCCGCGAGCAGCGACGCGGTCGTCGGCGGCGAGACCGGCGTACGCACCGATGAGACCCCCGCGAGCCCCACGAGCGAGGAGAGCTGAATGGCGCCCGTGACCCACACCTACGACCCTCCGGAGCGGTTCGTGGCCGGCACCGTCGGCGAACCGGGCGCGCGCACGTTCTTCCTGCAGGCCCGCGCGGGTACCCGCATCACCTCGGTGGCCCTGGAGAAGCAGCAGGTCGAGATCCTCGGCCAGCGCGTCGACGAGCTCCTCGACGAGGTCATCAGCTCGTCGGGGGACGACACCGAGGCCGTCGTGCCGGCCGTGACCCCGCACGAGCTGCTCGACGACGCACCGCTGGAGCAGCCCATCGACGAGGAGTTCCGCGTCGGCACGATGACGCTGTCGTGGGAGCCGGCCGACGCCCGCGTCGTGCTCGAGATCTTCTCGGTGGCCGAGACGCAGGTGACGGTGCTCGAGGAGTCCGAGGACGGCACCGAGGCCGAGGTCGAGGTCGAGGAGGGGGAGCCGGGCGAGCTGTTGCTGGTGCGGTTGAGCGCCGGGCAGGCCCGTGCCTTCGCCTCCCGCGCGGAGAAGGTCGTCTCCGCGGGCCGTGCGCAGTGCCCGTTCTGCAGCGAGCCGATGGACCCGAACGGTCACCTGTGCGTCCGCGCGAACGGGTTCCGACGCTCCGGCGGTCGCTGAGTGACAGCCGACACCGCTGGCGCCGCTGCGCGGATCGAGAGACTCCTGCGGGGAGAGCTCGCGGTGCTGGGTCGCATCCGGCCCGCGTCCAACGTGGCGTTCCTCGGTGAGGTCGAGACCGGGGCGGGCGAGCCCGTCCGCTGCATCTACAAGCCCGTCTCGGGCGAGGCCCCGCTGTGGGACTTCCCGCACGGGCAGCTCGCGGGACGCGAGCTCGCCTCGTTCCTCGTCTCGGACGCGCTGGGCTGGCACGTGGTCCCTCCCACGGTCCTGCGCGACGGTCCCGCGGGCACCGGCATGGTGCAGGAGTGGCAGGACGTGGTGCTCGAGGGACACCCGGTCGACGTCGTACCGGCCGGTGCCGTGCCGCCGGGGTGGCACGCGGTCTTCGACGGCTTCGACGGCGCCGAGAACGAGGTGACCCTGGTCCACGACGACTCCGACGCCCTGCGCCGCATCGCGCTCTTCGACGTCATCGCGAACAACGCCGACCGCAAGGGGAGCCACGTGCTGCGTACGGCCGAGGGGCGCACCCTCGGCATCGACCACGGTCTGACCTTCCACCACCAGCCGAAGCTGCGCACCGTGCTGTGGGGGTGGGCGGACGAGCCGCTGACCGAGGCCGAGGTCGACGACGTCGCGGGCCTGCTCGAGCAGCTGCTCGACCCCGCGGCGCCCCTGACCGAAGCGCTGTCGGCCCTGCTGGTCGACCTCGAGCTGCAGGCCCTGCGCGGTCGGTGCCAGCGGCTGCTGCGCACGCGCGTGCTCCCCGAGCCCGGAGATGCCTGGCCGGTCATCCCCTGGCCGCCGATCTGAGCGACCGGTCTGAGCGCCGGGCGGCCGAGCTGCCTCGATAGGCTCGCCGCATGCGTGCCTGGACGTCCCCGACCTTCCCCGACCAGACGCCGTGGGACGCCGCCGACGCGGGACCCGTACGCCTCTTCGACACCGCCCGCGGTGAGGTCATCGCCACGGACCCGGGGGAGCGGGCACGGCTCTACGTCTGCGGCATCACGCCGTACGACTCGACCCACCTGGGGCACGCCGCGACCTACGTCGCCTTCGACCTGCTGGTGCGCGCGTGGCGTGCGGCCGGCCACGAGGTCCTCTACGCCCAGAACGTCACCGACGTCGACGACCCGTTGTTCGAGCGGGCGACCCGGGACGGTGTCGACTGGCGCGAGCTGGGGGAGTCCCAGACCGATCTCTTCCGCGGCGACATGGAGGCCCTGCGGGTCATCGCGCCCGACCACTACACCTCGGTCACCGAGGCCGTGCCGCAGATCGTCGCGCTGATCGAGGGCCTGGAGCAGGCAGGGGCGACGTACACGGTCGACGGCGACGTGTACGCCTCCGTCACCGCCGACACGGCCTTCGGTGCGGTCTCGGGGTGGGCCCGGGAGCGCATGCTCGAGGTCTTCCCCGAGCGGGGCGGCGACCCCGACCGGGCGGGCAAGCGCGATCCCCTCGACGCGCTCGTGTGGCGCGCCCACCGCGAGGGCGAGCCTTCCTGGGACTCGCCCTGGGGGCCCGGCCGCCCCGGCTGGCACATCGAGTGCTCCGCGATCGCGTACGACCACCTCGGCGGCACGTTCGACGTGCAGGCCGGCGGGTCCGACCTCGTCTTCCCGCACCACGAGATGAGCGCCGGCCACGTGCAGGTGGCCCACGGGGAGCCGTTCGCCAAGGCGTACGCGCACGCCGGCATGGTCGCCCTCGACGGCGAGAAGATGAGCAAGTCGCTGGGCAACCTCGTCTTCGTCTCGAAGCTGGTCAGAGCGGGGCGGGACCCGATGGCCGTACGCCTCGTGCTCCTCGCGCAGCACTACCGCAGCGACTGGGAGTGGACCGAGCAGCTGCTGCTCGCGGCCGAGGAGCGGCTCGCGCGCTGGCGACGGGCGGTGCAGCTGGACTCCGCCCCGGACGCGCGCGCGACCGTGCGCGAGGTGCTCGCCGCGATGGCCGAGGACCTCGACGCCCCCCGGGCGGTGGCCGCGGTCGACGCGTGGACCGCGCAGGCACTCGCCGGCGACGCAGCGAGCGGCGAGACGACCTCGGCGGCCGGGGGAGACGTACGCACGCTTGTCGACGCCTGCCTCGGCGTCGCCCTCTGACCTCCCGGTCGGGGCCGTGGAGGAGCGGTCAGAAACCGTCGAGGTCGCGGCGGCGCAGGTAGCGCTCGAACTCGCGGGCGATCGCGTCGCCGGACGCCTCGGGGAGCTCTGCGGTGTCGCGGTTCTCCTCCAGGGCGCGCACGTAGTCGCCGATCTCCTCGTCCTCCTCGGCGAGCTCGTCGACGCCGCGCTCCCAGGCGCGTGAGTCCTCGGGCAGCTCGCCCAGCGGGACGCTGACCTCGAGCACGTCCTCGAGCGAGCCGATCAGCGCGAGCACCGCCTTCGGGCACGGCGGCGCCGAGACGTAGTGGGGGATCGCCGCCCAGAACGACAGCGCCGGGATGTCGAGGCGTACGCACGCGTCCTGCAGCACCCCCACGATGCCGGTGGGGCCCTCGTAGTTGGACTGCTCGAGCTTCAGGCGCTCGGCGAGGTCGGGGTCCGACGCCGTGCCGGAGACCGGGATCGGGCGCGAGTGCGGGGTGTCGCTGAGCAGGGCGCCCAGGGTCACGACGAGCTCGACACCGAGCCGCTCGGCGGTCTCGAGGATCTCGGCGCAGAAGCCTCGCCAGCGCATGTTGGGCTCGATGCCGCGCACCAGCACCACGTCGCGCCAGGACCCCGGTGGGCGGACGACCGCCACCTGCGTCGAGGGCCACGTGAGGCGACGCTCGCCGTCGATCTCGGTGCCCACGACCGGGCGGTTGACCTGGAAGTCGTAGTAGTCCTCGGGATCGATCGCCGCGACGACCCGGGCGCCCCAGACGTCGATGAGGTGGTCGATGACACCGGTGGCGGACTCCGCGGCGTCGTTCCAGCCCTCGAACGCGGCGATGAGCACCGGATCGACCAGCGCACCCACGTCCTCGATCTCGATCACGTCCGCAGCCTAGTCGCGCGATCCGCCGATGCCGAGCACGCCGTACGCTGGTGCGTCGTGACCACTCTCAAGTCCTCAGCCGAGGCGGCCGCCCCCGAGTTCCCCGTCGAGCACCGTCCGGACGCCACCGACACCCTCTCCGCCATGCTGCGCGAGCGCGTCCTCGTCATCGACGGCGCCATGGGCACCGCGATCCAGCGCGACCGGCCCGACGAGGCCGGCTACCGCGGCGCCCGGTTCGCCGACCACCCCAGCGACGTCGAGGGCAACAACGACCTCCTGAGCCTCACCCAGCCGCAGATCATCACCGACATCCACCGGGAGTACCTCGAGGCCGGCGCCGACATCATCGAGACCAACACGTTCAACGCGAACGCGATCTCGATGATCGACTACGACATGGTCGACCTCGTCTACGAGCTCAACCACACCTCCGCCCGGCTGGCCCGCGCGGCCGCCGACGAGGTCACCGCCGCCGACCCCGACCGGCCCCGCTTCGTCGCGGGCGCGCTCGGCCCGACGAGCCGCACGGCCTCGATCAGCCCCGACGTCAACGACCCCGGCGCCCGCAACATCACCTGGGACGAGCTGGTGCACGCCTACCTCGAGGCCGCGCAGGGCCTGGTCGACGGCGGCGCGGACCTGCTGATCATCGAGACCATCTTCGACACCCTCAACGCCAAGGCCGCGATCTTCGCGGTCGAGACGCTCTTCGAGCAGACGGGGCGCCGCTGGCCGGTCATCATCTCCGGCACGATCACCGACGCCTCGGGACGTACGCTCTCGGGCCAGGTCACCGAGGCCTTCTGGAACTCCGTACGCCACGCCCGCCCGCTGCTCGTCGGTCTGAACTGCGCGCTCGGAGCGAAGGAGATGCGCCCGTACGTCGCGGAGATGAGCCGCGTCGCCGACACCTTCGTCTCGGCCTATCCCAACGCCGGTCTGCCGAACGCGTTCGGCGAGTACGACGAGGCCGCCGAGGAGACCGCGGCCATCGTCAAGGAGTTCGCCGAGTCCGGCTTGGTCAATCTCGTCGGCGGCTGCTGCGGCACCACGCCGGCACACATCGGCGCCATCGCCGGCGCGGTGGCGGGCCTCGCGCCCCGTACGGTCCCCGAGGTGTCGCCCGCGACCCGCGTCTCGGGTCTCGAGCCGGTCACCATCGACGACGACAGCCTCTTCGTCAACGTCGGTGAGCGCACCAACATCACGGGCTCGGCGCGCTTCAAGAAGCTGATCCGCGAGGCCGACTACGACACCGCGCTCGCTGTCGCCGCGCAGCAGGTCGAGAACGGCGCGCAGGTCATCGACGTCAACATGGACGAGGGCATGATCGACGGCGTCGCGGCGATGGACCGCTTCCTCAAGCTCATCGCCGCCGAGCCCGACATCAGCCGGGTGCCGGTGATGGTGGACTCCTCGAAGTTCGAGGTCATCGAGGCCGGGCTCAAGGTCACCCAGGGCAAGTGCATCGTCAACTCCATCAGCCTCAAGGAGGGCGAGGAGCCGTTCCGGGCCCACGCGCGCCTGTGCCGCAAGTACGGTGCCGCCGCCGTGGTGATGGCCTTCGACGAGGACGGCCAGGCCGACACCCTCGAGCGCCGCCGGGAGATCTGCGGGCGGGCGTACCGGATCCTGGTGGAGGAGGAGGGCTGGGACCCCACCGACATCATCTTCGACCCCAACGTCTTCGCCGTCGCGACCGGCATCGAGGAGCACGCGGCGTACGGCGTCGACTTCATCGAGGGCACGCGCTGGATCAAGCAGAACCTGCCGGGCGCGAAGGTCTCCGGCGGCATCTCGAACGTCTCGTTCTCCTTCCGCGGCAACAACGCCGTGCGCGAGGCGATCCACGCGGTGTTCCTGTTGCACGCCATCGAGGCAGGGCTCGACATGGGCATCGTGAACGCCGGTGCGCTGATCGTCTACGACGAGGTCGACACCGAGCTGCGCGAGGCCATCGAGGACGTCGTGCTCAACCGCACCGACGACCCGCAGCAGGCCACCGAGCGCCTGCTCGAGCTCGCCGAGGCCCACCGCGACTCCGGCGCGGGCCCCGCGGACAAGGCCGTCGACGAGTGGCGTGAGCTGCCGGTGTCCGAGCGCATCACACACGCGCTCGTCAAGGGCATCGACACCCACGTCGAGAGCGACACCGAGGAGCTGCGCACCGAGATCTCCGAGCGGGGCGGACGCCCCATCGAGGTCATCGAGGGACCGCTCATGGACGGGATGAACGTCGTCGGCGACCTGTTCGGCGCCGGCAAGATGTTCCTGCCGCAGGTCGTCAAGAGCGCCCGGGTGATGAAGAAGGCGGTCGCCTACCTGATCCCCTTCATCGAGGAGGAGAAGAAGAACGACCCCGCCCTGGCGAAGGCCAAGGACACCAACGGAACGATCGTCATGGCGACGGTCAAGGGCGACGTGCACGACATCGGCAAGAACATCGTCGGCGTCGTGCTGCAGTGCAACAACTACGAGGTCATCGATCTCGGCGTCATGGTGCCCGCGCAGAAGATCCTCGACGCCGCGCGGGAGCACTCCGCCGACATCATCGGGCTCTCGGGGCTCATCACCCCGAGCCTGGACGAGATGGTCGCGATGGCCACGGAGATGCAGCGCCAGCAGTTCGAGATCCCGCTGCTCGTCGGCGGAGCCACGACCTCGCGGGCACACACCGCGGTCAAGGTCGCCCCGGCGTACGAGGGTCCGGTCGTCTGGGTCAAGGACGCCTCCCGCTCGGTGCCCGTCGCGGCCCAGCTGCTCAGCCCGGAGCGCCGCGAGACGCTGCTGGCCGAGGTGCGTACGGACTTCGCGGACCTCCGCGAGCGCCACGCGACCAAGACCGAACGCCCCAGCGAGCCGCTGGAGACCGTGCGTGCCAACGCCACGCCGATCGACTGGGACGGCTACACCCCGCCGCGGCCGGCGGACCTGGTCGACGAGGCGCACCCCGAGTACGCGGGGGGCCGCATCCGCGCCGCCTCGGTGCCGGCGGGTGAGCTCGTCGACTACATCGACTGGCAGCCGTTCTTCAACGCCTGGGAGATGAAGGGACGCTTCCCCGACATACTCAACAACCCCTCCACACGGGAAGCGGCCACCCGGCTCTACGAGGACGCCCGCGAGATGCTCGCCCGCATCGTCGCCGAGGACTGGCTCGACGTGCGCGTGACGTGGGGCTTCTGGCCGGCCAACGCCGTCGGTGACGACGTGTGCGTGTACGCCGACGCCGAGCGCACGCAGGTGCGCACGACGCTGCACCACCTGCGTCAGCAGAGCAGCCACCGCGACGGTGTCCCGCACCGCAGCCTCAGTGACTACGTCGCACCGCAGGGCTCCGGGCTCGAGGACTGGATCGGTGGCTTCGCGGTCACCGCGGGCCACGGTGCTGCCGAGCGCGTGGCGGCGTACAAGGACGACGTCGACGACTACTCCGCGATCCTGCTGGAGTCGCTCGCCGACCGGCTCGCGGAGGCCGCCGCGGAGTGGCTGCACGAGCGCGTCCGCACCGAGCACTGGGGCTACGCCCCCGGCGAGGAGCTGACGAACGAGTCGCTGCTCAAGGAGCGGTACGACGGCATCCGTCCCGCGCCCGGGTACCCCGCCTGCCCCGACCACACCGAGAAGCTGACGCTGTGGGACCTCCTCGACGTGGAGGCGGGCACCGGCATCACCCTGACCGAGTCGATGGCCATGCAGCCGGGCGCGGCGGTCTCGGGCTGGTACTTCTCCCACCCCGCCAGCCAGTACTTCGTGGTCGGTCGCATCGGCAAGGACCAGGTCGTCGACTACGCCGAGCGCAAGGGCTGGAGCGTGGAGGAGGCCGAGCGCTGGCTCAGCCCCAACCTCGGCTACCTGCCGGAGTCCGCGACGTGACCGACCCCGGTCCCTGGCCGGCAGCGGTGCTCTGGGACATGGACGGCACCCTCGTCGACACCGAGCCGTACTGGATGAACGCCGAGTACGCGCTGGTGCACGAGCACGGCGGCACCTGGACCCACGAGGACGCGATGAGCTGCGTCGGCAACGACCTGCTCGTCACGGGGCAGACGCTCCGCGACCGCGGCGGGGTCCCGCTGCAGCCGCGCGAGATCGTCGAGCGACTCCTCGACGCGGTCGTCGCCCAGGTCGAGACCGAGGTGCCCTGGCGGCCGGGGGCCCGGGAGCTGCTGTCCGGACTCGCTGTGTCGGGCACTCCGTGCGCTCTGGTCACGATGTCGTGGGAGCGCCTGGCCCGACCGGTCGTCGGGGCGCTGCCCGAGGGCACCTTCGCCACCGTGGTGACCGGCGACCAGGTGCAGAGGGGCAAGCCGGACCCGGAGGCGTACGCCCTGGCCTGTGCCCGCCTCGGTGTGGCCCCCGAGGACGCGCTGGCGATCGAGGACTCACCCACGGGCGCCGCCTCGGCCGAGGCCGCGGGCTGCACCGTGCTCGTCGTGCCCTGCCACGTCGAGGTGCCCACGGGGGAGCGGCGGAGGTTCCGTGACTCCCTCGCGGGCCTGGACGTGGCGTCGTTGGCTGCCGTGCGCGCATGAGCACCTCCCGCGACCCCGGATCGTCGGTCACGGGCCTGCGGATCGCCCGCATCGGCGGGGTGCCCGTCCACGTCAGCGCCTCCTGGCTGGTCCTGGCCGCGGTCATCGCCGTGGCGCTGGCTCCGGTCGCCACGCGCTTCTCGCCCGGGGTCTCCGTGGTCGGGGCGTACGCCGTCGGCCTCCTCCTCGCCGTGCTCCTGGCAGCGTCGATCCTGCTCCACGAGCTGTCCCACGCCGTGGTCGCCAGACGGTTGGGGATGCCGGTGCACGGCATCACGCTGCACTTCCTCGGTGGTGTCACCCAGGTCGGTGAGGAGTCGCGTACGCCGGGCCGGGAGTTCGTGGTCGCCGTGGTCGGACCGATCACCTCGATCCTGGTCGGGCTCGCGGTGCTGGCCACGGAGCTCGTCGTCCGCCCCGACGGTCTCGCGCTGCTGGTGATGCGCGGCCTCGCCGGGGTGAATCTCTTCGTCGGGGTGTTCAACCTGCTGCCGGGCCTGCCCCTGGACGGTGGGCGCCTGCTGCGCGCCGTGGTCTGGAAGGTCACGGGCGACAACGACCGCGGTCTGCTGGTCGCGGGCCTCACGGGTCGGGTCGTCGCCGTGCTCGCTCTCGCGCTGCCGCTCCTCCTGCTGGTCCAGGGCACGCTGACGGTGCTCGACCTCGTGGTCGGCGTGGTCATCGCAGCCTTCCTGTGGCAGGGCGCCAGCGCGGCGGTGTCCGTGGCGCGGTGGCGGGCGCGGATGCCGGCCCTGCGCGCCGGGGACCTCGCACGGCCCTGTGAGAGCGTCCCGGCCGACCTCTCGCTCGCCGAGGCGCTCGCCCGGGCGCGACAGTCCTCGGTCGGCGGCATGGTCACCACCCGTGGCGGCGGGATCCACGGCGTCGTGAGCGAGGAGGCCGTGGCGGCGACCGAGCCCGCCGTACGCCACGCCCTCACCGCGGGGGACGTCGCGCGCACCCTCGAGGACGGCCTCGTGCTCGGCGCCGACCTCGCCGGGATGGACCTCCTCGGGGCGCTCCAGGCCACACCCGCCACCGAGTACGTCGTCCTCGCCGACGGCGCGCTGCACGGCGTGCTGGTCACCGCCGACGTCGAGCGGGTGCTCCGCCGGTCGGCCCCCTGAGGGTCTGACGAGGCGACCGCGCCTCGTACGCTCGCCCGGTGACCGACCAGCCTGACCGTCCCGCACCGCTCGCCGGTGTCCGCTCCGGACCCCTCGTCGAGGGGGAGTGGGTGCGCCTCGTCGACGCGAAGGGCCGCAAGCACAACCTGCGGCTCGAGGCCGGCAAGGGCTTCTTCACCAACAAGGGCGCCATCAGCCACGACGACCTGATCGGCCGCGAGGAGGGCTTCACCCTCAGCTCCACGCACGGCGGCGACTACCTGGTCTTCCGCCCGTTGCTGAGTGAGTTCGTGGTGTCGATGCCGCGCGGCGCCGCGGTGATCTACCCGAAGGACTCCGCGCAGATCGTCGCCGCCGTCGACATCTTCCCCGGCTGCACCGTGGTCGAGGCCGGGGCGGGATCCGGAGCCCTGACGTGCTCGCTGCTGCGTGCGGCCGGCGAACGCGGCACGGTCTCCAGCTTCGAGCGCCGCGAGGAGTTCGCCGCGGTGGCCGAGAAGAACGTCACCCAGTTCTTCGGCGGGCGCCCGGAGTCCTGGCGGCTCACGGTCGGCGACCTGGTCGAGGACCTGCCGCGTACGCACGACGCCCACAGCGTCGACCGCGTCATCCTCGACATGCTCGCCCCGTGGGAGTGCGTCGACGTCGCCGCCGACGCGCTGCGGGGCGGCGGCATCCTCTGCGCGTACGTCGCCACGACCACCCAGCTGAGCAAGTTCGTGGAGACGGTGCGGGTGCACGGGGAGTTCACCGAGCCGCACTCCTGGGAGTCGCTGGTGCGCGACTGGCACGTCGAGGGCCTGGCGGTGCGTCCGGACCACAAGATGAACGGCCACACGGCCTTCCTCGTCACCGCGCGCCGGATGGCGCCAGGCGAGAAGGCCCCGCGCAAGAAGCGGCGACCGGCACCCGGGGCGTACGGGCCCGACTACGCCGGCCCCCGGCCGCCCGGGGTGCCGGAGGAGCCCGCCGAGGACTGAGCGGCGCTCCGCGGCGAGGAGCGCGGGTCCCGCCGAACTGCCGGGCACCTGGGTAGGGTCGAGCAAAGACGTCCTCGGATGAGGGAGAGCTCGATGTACGACGCGAACGACCGGCCCGGAGAGCGCACGCGCGAGGAGCTCGAGCTGCAGCTGCGCTACCTCCGCGAGGAGGTCGAGAGCCTGCGGCACCGCGTACGCACCGCCCCGGCGGAGTCGCGCTCGCTCGAGCAGCGGCTCGGCGAGACCCAGCGCAACCTGGCGGCGGTCTCCTCGCAGAACGAGCGCCTGGCGACCACGCTGCGCGAGGCCCGTGACCAGATCACGACGCTGAAGGAGGAGGTCGACCGGCTCGCCCAGCCGCCCGCCGGCTTCGGCACCTTCCTGCAGCGCAACGACGACGACACGATCGACGTGTTCACCGGCGGGCGCAAGCTGCGGGTCAACGTCAGCCCGAGCGTCGAGCTCGACGATCTCCGCCGCGGCCAGGAGGTCATGCTCAACGAGGCGCTCAATGTCGTGGAGGCGTTGCAGTTCGAGCGCGTGGGCGAGGTCGTCATGCTCAAGGAGCTGATGAGCGACGGAGAGCGTGCGCTCGTCGTCGCCAACGCCGACGAGGAGCGTGTCGTGCAGCTGGCCGAGCCGCTGCAGCAGATGACGCTCCGGGCCGGCGACAGCCTGCTTCTCGACACCAAGGCCGGCTACGTCTACGAGAAGGTGCCGAAGTCCGAGGTCGAGGAGCTCGTCCTCGAAGAGGTCCCCGACATCGCGTACGAGGCCATCGGCGGTCTCGGCGGGCAGATCGAGCAGATCCGCGACGCGGTCGAGCTGCCGTACCTGCACCCCGACCTGTTCACCGAGCACCAGCTCAGCCCGCCGAAGGGCGTCCTGCTCTACGGGCCTCCCGGCTGCGGCAAGACCCTCATCGCGAAGGCCGTCGCCAACAGCCTCGCCAAGAAGGTCGCGGCCAGGACCGGGCAGGAGGGCAAGAGCTACTTCCTCAACATCAAGGGCCCCGAGCTCCTGAACAAGTACGTCGGCGAGACCGAGCGCCACATCCGTCTGGTGTTCCAGCGGGCGCGCGAGAAGGCGTCGATGGGCACGCCGGTCATCGTGTTCTTCGACGAGATGGACTCGCTGTTCCGCACGCGCGGCTCGGGGGTCTCCTCCGACGTGGAGAACACGATCGTCCCCCAGCTGCTCAGCGAGATCGACGGCGTGGAGCTGCTGGAGAACGTGCTGGTGATCGGCGCCTCCAACCGCGAGGACATGATCGACCCCGCGATCCTGCGTCCGGGTCGCCTGGACGTGAAGATCAAGATCGAGCGTCCGGACGCCGAGTCGGCCCGCGACATCTTCAGCAAGTACCTGGTGGCCGACCTGCCGCTGCACCCCGACGACCTCGCCGAGTTCGGCGGCGACCGGGCGGCGACCGTCGACGGCATGATCCGGGCGACGGTCGAGCGGATGTACAACGAGACCGAGGAGAACCGCTTCCTCGAGGTCACCTACGCCAACGGCGACAAGGAGGTCCTGTACTTCAAGGACTTCAACTCCGGCGCGATGATCCAGAACATCGTCGACCGCGCGAAGAAGATGGCGATCAAGGACTTCCTGGAGTCCGACATGGACCCCGCTCAGAAGGGTCTGCGCGTCGGTCACCTGCTGCAGGCGTGCGTGGACGAGTTCAAGGAGAACGAGGACCTCCCGAACACGACCAACCCTGATGACTGGGCGCGCATCTCCGGCAAGAAGGGTGAGCGCATCGTCTTCATCCGCACGCTGATCTCGGGCAAGCAGGGATCGGAGCCGGGCCGTTCGATCGACACCGCCAGCAACACGGGGCAGTACCTCTGAGGCCCACCCTCAGGGGTCTGACCTGCGGTTTCGTGCGGCAGCCGGACCCAGACCGGTCTGGCCGGGAGCGTAAGTGTCTCTCGCAGGGGTAGGTAGCGATCACGACAGACCGTCGCCATCCCCGACACGGAGGTAATCGTGCTCTACACGATCCTGATCGTCCTGGCCATCATCGCGCTCGCACTCTTCATCTGGCGTCGGGTCTGAGCACTCGACCCTCGACCCTCGAGAGCCGTCCACCCCCGGGGTGGGCGGTTCTCGTACGCTCCGGGACATGACCGTGCGACGCGTGATGGGCACCGAGATCGAGTTCGGCATCTCGGTGCAGGGCCAGCCACGGGCCAACCCGATGCTCGCCAGCACCCAGCTCGTCAACGCGTACGCCGGCGTCACCCCGCGGGCCCGACGCTCGCGGTGGGACTACGAGGAGGAGTCGCCGCTGCGGGACGCGCGCGGCTTCGAGGTCGGTCGCGAGGAGGCCGACCCGAGCCAGCTCACCGACGAGGACCTCGGCCTGGCCAACATCGTGCTGACCAACGGGGCGCGGCTCTACGTCGACCACGCGCACCCGGAGTACTCCACGCCGGAGTGCACCAACCCCCGCGACGTCGTGCTGTGGGACAAGGCGGGGGAGACGGTCATCGTCGAGGCGGCGCGGCTGGCCGCGCAGGTGCCGGGCTCGGACCCGATCACGTTGTACAAGAACAACACCGACAACAAGGGTGCCTCCTACGGCGCCCACGAGAACTACCTGATGAAGCGGTCCACGTCGTTCGCCGCGATCGTGCGCCACCTGACCCCGTTCTTCGTGTCGCGCCAGGTCGTCACCGGTGCCGGACGGGTGGGGCTGATGCAGGACGGACGCGTGCACGCCTTCCAGCTGTCCCAGCGTGCGGACTTCTTCGAGGTCGAGGTCGGCCTCGAGACCACGCTCAAGCGCCCCATCATCAACACGCGCGACGAGCCGCACGCCGACCCCGAGACGTGGCGGCGCCTGCACGTCATCGTCGGTGACGCGAACCTGTCCGAGATCTCGACCTACCTCAAGGTCGGCACCACGGCCCTGGTCCTCGACATGATCGAGGCGGGTGCGATCGACCGGGACCTGCGGCTCGCCGACCCGGTGGCCGCGCTGAGGGCGATCTCCCACGACCCGTCGTTGAACCTGACCGTCGAGCTCCGTGACGGGCGCAGGCTCACCGCGTTGCAGATCCAGCGCGAGTACCTCGAGATGGCCCGGAAGCACGTCGCGGCCACACAGCCCGACGGTGCCGACGAGCAGACCGAGGACGTGCTCGCGCGGTGGGAGTCCGTGCTGGACCGCCTCGAGACCGATCCGATGCTGCTGGCCGAGGAGCTGGACTGGGTCGCGAAGCTGAAGCTGCTGAACTCCTACCGCTCGCGCGACGGCCTGGACTGGGACGACCCGAAGCTGCACCTCATCGACCTGCAGTACGCCGACCTGCGACCCGAGAAGGGCCTCTACCACCGCCTCGTACGCCTCGGTCGCATGCAGCGGCTGCTCGGCGAGGAGGAGGTCGCGGCAGCGGTGCACGCGCCGCCGCGCGACACCCGGGCGTACTTCCGGGGCCGGGTGATGGAGAAGTACGGCGAGCAGGTCGCGGCCGCGTCCTGGGACTCGGTCGTGCTCGACCTGCCCGGGCGCGAGACCCTGCAGCGGATCCCGACCACCGACCCGCTGCGTGGCACCGCCGAGACCGTGGGCGACCTCATCGACGCCAGCGACACGGCCACCGACCTGTTCCGGGGGCTGACGCGTCGCTGACCGCCTCCTGACTAGGTTGGGTCTGGGCAGCCGGGCCCCGCACCGCAGAGGAGCAGCAGATGGCGCAGGAGCGCAAGCAGTCGCGCAAGTCCACCGAGTCCGAGGACACCGAGGTCGACACCACCTCGGCCGAGGAGTCCGTGGCCGAGCGCAAGGAGCAGCTCGACGAGGACATCGACGCGATCCTCGGCGAGATCGACGACGTGCTGGAGACCAACGCAGAGGACTTCGTGAAGTCCTTCGTGCAGAAGGGTGGCCAGTGACCTCCCACGACACCGGCCGCACCCAAGGGGCGTTCCACGGCGGCCTGCCGCCGGCCTACCGCGCCACCGGTTCCGCCTCCTTCACCGAGTTCCTCGACGCCCAGCAGCCTGACCTGCTGCCGGGCCGCCGTCGGCTGCCCGAGGGCGCGAGCGGTGCCGACCTCGCCCCCCACGGCACCACGATCGTCGCCGCGACGTTCCCCGGTGGCGTGGTGATGGCCGGCGACCGTCGCGCCACCATGGGCAACATCATCGCCCAGCGCGACATCGAGAAGGTCTTCCCGACCGACGAGTACTCCGCCGTCGGCATCGCCGGCACGGCCGGCATCGCCGTGGAGATGGTGCGGCTCTTCCAGACCGAGCTCGAGCACTACGAGAAGATCGAGGGCACCACGCTCTCCCTCGACGGCAAGGCCAACCGCCTCTCGGCCCTCATCCGCGGCAACCTGGGCCTGGCGATGCAGGGGTTGGCTGTCGTGCCGCTCTTCGCGGGCTACGACCTCGTGGCGGACCTTGGCCGCATCTTCTCCTACGACGTCACCGGCGGCCGCTACGAGGAGACCGCGTTCCACGCGGTCGGCTCGGGTTCGCTCTTCGCCCGCGGGGCCCTGAAGAAGCTCTACCGTGAGGACCTCGACGCCACCGGCTGCGCCACCGTGGTGCTGCAGGCGCTCTACGACGCGGCCGACGACGACTCCGCCACGGGCGGACCCGACATGTCGCGGCGCATCTTCCCGATCGTGCACGTGCTGACCGCCGACGGTCAGACCCGCATGAGCGACGACGCCGTCGCAGCGCTCGTCGACGACATCGTCGCCGCCCGACACGTACGCCCCGACGGACCGCACGCCCCGCTGACCTGATCCGTCTTCTCCCAGAACTGCCGAGGACCCCTGATGAGCTCGCCGTACTACGTCTCACCCGAGCAGCAGATGAAGGACCGTGCGGACTACGCGCGCAAGGGCATCGCCCGCGGCCGGTCGGTCGTGGTGCTGCAGTACGCCGAGGGCGTCCTCTTCGTCTCCGAGAACCCCTCGCAGGCGCTGCACAAGATCTCCGAGATCTACGACCGCATCGCCTTCGCCGCGGTCGGCCGCTACAACGAGTTCGAGAACCTGCGGATCGCCGGGGTCCGGCACGCCGACATGCGGGGATACGCGTACGACCGTCGTGACGTCACCGGCCGCGGACTCGCCAACGCGTACGCGCAGACCCTGGGTGCGATCTTCTCCTCCGGGGGCGAGAAGCCGTACGAGGTGGAGCTGTTCGTCGCCGAGCTCGGCGAGTCCGCCGAGCTCGACCAGATCTACCGCCTCACCTACGACGGACAGGTCGCCGACCAGCACGGGTACGCCGCCATGGGTGGTGCCGCGGACGACGTGGCGGCCTACCTCTCCGAGCACTTCAGCGACGGGATGGCGCTGACCGACGCGTTGCGACTGGCCGTCACGGCCCTGGGCCACGGCAGCGAGGGGGAGGCCCGCGACATCCCGGCCCCCGACCTCGAGGCCGCGGCGCTGGACCGCACCCGCACCCTGACGCGCAAGTTCGTGCGTCTCTCGCCCGCCCGACTCGAGGAGCTGCTCGGGCAGACCGCGTCGTCGTGACCGGTCGTGAGTGGCGGCAGGTCGGGCAGGACCGGCTGGCGTACGAAGGCTTCCACCGCATCTGGCAGCGCACGTACGAGCTGCCCGACGGCACGCTCGCTCAGTGGGACATGCAGGGTGTGCCCCCGACGGTCTCGGTGCTCGCCCTGACGCCGGACCGCGAGGAGGCCGTGCTGGTGCGTCAGTTCCGCACAGGTCCGGGTCGGCTGGTGGTCAGCCTGCCCGGCGGGTTGGTCGACGCCGGCGAGGAGGTCGCCACCGCGGCGGCCCGCGAGCTCCGCGAGGAGACGGGCTTCGCCTGCTCGCACGTGGAGGTCGTCGGGGCCACCCAGGCGCCGAACGCCGTCAACCCGCGGTGGTCCGCGATCGCGTACGGGTGCGTGCCCGACGGTGAGCAGCGCCTCGACGAGCTGGAGGACATCGAGGTCCTCACCTGGCCGGTGACCCGGTTGCGCGAGGAGCTGCGTACGGGCTCGCTGGGGACGACCGAGCAGACCTACCTCGCCCTGGACCATCTCGGCCTGCTCTGACCTGTCTCCTGCGTCATCGGGGAGCGTGGGACACAGCATGTGTGTCCCACGCTCCCCGTTGTGTGTCCGCGTTCCTCGCTGGTAGCGCGTCTAGGGTGGGGAGATGGACCGCCGCATCTTCGGGATCGAGAACGAGTACGGCGTGACCTGCACCTTCCGTGGTCAGCGGCGCCTGAGTCCCGACGAGGTCGCGCGCTACCTCTTCCGCAAGGTCGTGTCGTGGGGCCGCAGCTCCAACGTGTTCCTCGGCAACGGGTCGCGCCTCTACCTCGACGTCGGCTCGCACCCCGAGTACGCGACGCCGGAGTGCGACGACATCGGCGAGCTCGTGGCCCACGACAAGGCCGGCGAGCGCATCCTGGAGGGCCTGGTGGCCGACGCCGAGAAGCGTCTGGCCGACGAGGGCGTCAACGGTGACGTCTACCTGTTCAAGAACAACACCGACTCCGCCGGCAACTCCTACGGCTGCCACGAGAACTACCTCGTCAGCCGCGAGGGGGAGTTCTCCCGACTGGCCGACGTGCTCATCCCGTTCCTCGTGACCCGGCAGATCATCTGCGGCGCCGGCAAGGTCGTGCAGACCCCGCGCGGGGCGACGTACGCGGTGTCTCAGCGCGCCGAGCACATCTGGGAGGGGGTGTCCTCGGCGACCACGCGCTCGCGCCCGATCATCAACACCCGCGACGAACCGCACGCCGACGCCGAGCGCTACCGCCGCCTCCACGTCATCGTCGGCGACTCCAACATGTCGGAGACCACCACGATGCTCAAGGTCGCGACCTGCGACCTGGTGCTGCGGATGATCGAGGAGGGCGTCGTGATGCGCGACCTCACCCTGGAGAACCCGATCCGGGCCATCCGGGAGATCGCCTCGGACATGACCGGCCGTCGCACCGTGCGGCTCGCCAACGGACGCGAGGCGAGCGCCCTGGACCTGCAGCGCGAGTACCACGCCAAGGCCGCCGCCTTCGCCGACCGCCGTGGCCTCGAGGACCCGGTCGTACGCCGCGCCCTGGAGCTGTGGGACCGCACCCTCACCGCCCTGGAGACCGACGACCTCGGCCTCGTCGAGCGCGAGATCGACTGGGTGATCAAGTGGCGGCTGATCGACCGCTACCGCCACCAGCACGACCTGCAGCTGTCGAACCCCCGCATCGCGCAGCTCGACCTCGCCTACCACGACATCAACCGGCGACGCGGGTTGTACTACCTGCTCGAGAAGCGCGGCGCCGTCGCACGCACCGCGACCGACCTGCAGATCTTCCGGGCCAAGACGGTGCCCCCGCAGACCACGCGCGCCCGGCTGCGTGGCGACTTCATCAAGCGCGCCCAGGAGCGCCGCCGCGACTTCACCGTCGACTGGGTGCACCTGAAGCTCAACGACCAGGCTCAGCGCACCGTGCTGTGCAAGGACCCCTTCCGTGCCACCGACGAACGGGTCGCACGACTCGTGGAGAGCATGTGAGGCGGAGTCCCACGCCTGGGCGCCTGAGCGTCGTCCTCAGCCTCGGCCAGTAGTCTCGAACCGCCCTGCCCCCGTCACCGAGGATCACCGTGCGCCGAAGCCCCCGTCGTCCCGCCCTGGCCAGCGTCGCCGTCGCCGCCGCGCTCACGGCCACGCTCGCCGCCTGTGGCGGTGGCGCGGAGAACGAGACCCCCGACGCCTCCGGGACGCCCTCGGCCTCGACGTCCGCCGACGACGGCGGAGGCACCAGCGGTGTCTCCGGCGAGTTCCCCCTCGAGGTGTCCGGCGATCTCGGCAGCGAGCCCGAGGTCGAGTTCGACTCCCCGCTGGACCTCGACGAGACCGTCTCCGAGATCGTCATCGAGGGCGAGGGCGAGCCCGTCGCCGACGGCACCCCGGTGCTCCTGGACCTGTGGCTGGCCAACGCCGAGACCGGCGAGACCATCGGGTCCTCGCACGAGAGCGGCACCCCGGTCGCCACGACACTGTCCGCCGACGCGGTCTTCCCCGCGGCCTACGAGGCCCTCTCGGGTCAGCCGGCCGGCACTCGCGTCGCGATCGTCGCGCAGCCCGAGGACGGGTACGGCCCGGAAGGCCAGCCCCAGCTGAACCTCGAGGCGGGCCAGGACCTCGTCGTCGTGGTCGACCTGCTCTCCGCCGCGCCCACCGAGTACCCCCGCCTCCCGCAGGGCGAGCGTCAGGACGTGCCGGACCTCCTGCCGAGCATCGAGACCGAGAACGGCGCCGTGACCGGCCTCGACTTCTCCGACGCCGCCGCCGAGCCGCCGCGCGGGCTCCAGCTGTATTACCTGATCCGTGGTGACGGCCCCGAGATCGAGGCGCCGAGCTTCGCCGCCTTCAACTACTTCGGACAGGTCTGGGGTGCCGACGAGCCGTTCGACCAGTCCTTCGACGCCGATCCGCTCGTGCAGCCGATCGGCCTCGGCCAGTTCATCCAGGGCTGGGACCAGGGCCTGGTGGGCGTGCCGGCAGGCAGTCGTGTCGCGCTGGTGGTGCCACCGGCCCAGGGCTACGGCGAGCAAGGTCAGCCGAGCGCCGGCATCGGGGGCGACGACACGATGCTCTTCATCATCGATGTGCTCGCTGTCTCCTGACGGCAGGAAGCGCTGGGCACGGTGACCACGACGAAGAGCGAGCGTCTGCTCAACCTCCTCATCGCGATGCTGGTGCAGCGCCACTTCGTCTCCAAGGAGACGATCCGGCAGGTCGTGCCGCAGTACCACGGTGACACCGACGAAGCGTTCGAGCGCAAGTTCGAGCGCGACAAGGACGAGCTGCGCAGCCTCGGTGTGCCGATCGAGGTCGGCTTCATGGACTCCTACTTCGAGGACGAGCAGGGTTACCGCATCCGGCCCGAGGCGTACGCGCTGCCCGAGGTCACCCTCGACGGCGACGAGGCGGCCGTCGTCGGACTCGCGGCGCGGGTGTGGCAGAACGCCGGACTGGCCTCGGCCACCTCCGACGCCCTGATGAAGCTGCGTGCGGCCGGCGCGGACGTCGACCCTTCGGGGCTCGACGTCGTCTCACCGCGCGTCGCGGCGCCGGAGCCCGCGTTCGACCCGGTGTGGGAGGCCCTCGGCTCGCGCACCCGCATCGCCTTCGACTACCGGCGCGGCGACAGCAGCACGCCCGAGACACGGCACGTGGAGCCGTGGGGGGTCGTGAGCGTGCGCAGCCGGTCCTACCTGGTGGGCTTCGACCGTGACCGCGACGACCACCGTGTCTTCCGCCTCTCCCGCGTCGTCGGGCCGGTGCGCCCCGAGGGCGGCCCAGGCGCGTACGACGTGCCGGCGGACACCGACGTCCGCGGTCTCGCGGCGAAGGTCGTCCGCGACACCGACCGGTTCACCGCCCGCCTGCGCGTCCGTCCGGGTCGCGGTCACGGTCTCCGTCGACGGGCGGTCTCCACGACGTCCGGCGGCGACGGCGATCGTCGCTGGGACGAGGTCGCGGTCGAGCTGACCGACCTCGATGCTGCCGCGGACGAGGTGCTGTCCTACGGCTCCGACGTCGTCGTCGACGCACCCGACGCGCTCCGCGAACGCGTGGTGGGGAGGCTCCGGGTGCTGACCGTCACCGGGGCGGGGGAGACCCGGTGAGCGGCTCGGCCAGCGGGTCCGCCGGCCAGCTGCGACGCCTCCTGACGCTGGTGCCGTGGGTGCAGGCCGAGCGGGAGCTGCCGCTGGCCCTGGCGGCGGAACGGCTGGGCACGACCCCGAAGCAGCTCATCAAGGACCTCAAGGTGCTGTGGATGTGTGGCCTGCCCGGGCTGTTCGGCGGCGACCTCATCGAGGTCGACATCCCCGCGGCGGAGGAGGCCGGCGTGCTGCGCGTCAGCAACGCCGACTACCTCGCCCGACCGCTCCGCCTCGGCGCGACCGAGGCCGCGGCGCTGGTGGTGGCGCTGCGTACGCTCCGTGACGCCGTGACCCCGGAGGTGCGCGAGCTCGTGGACCGCACGCTGGTCAAGCTCGAGGCCGTCGCCGAGGACGGCAGCGACCTCGCCGACCGTGTGGAGGTGACCGTGGGCGAGGAGGGCACCGACCCCCGCACCCGGGCCGTACGCGTCGCGCTCGAGGACGCCCTGGCCCGGTCGCGACGGGTGCGCTTGTCCTACTGGACGCCCAGCCGCGACGAGACGACCGAGCGCGACGTCGACCCGTTGGAGATCCTCACCGGCGAGGGAGCCGAGGGCCGGGACTACCTCGACGGCTGGTGCCACCTCGCGGAGGGCCGTCGTACGTTCCGGCTCGACCGGATCGTCGAGGTCCACGTGCTCGACGTGGCGGCCGACCCGCCACGACTCGCGCCGTTGGACGTCTCCGAGGGCATCTTCCAGGGCTCGCCCGACGCGGCTCTCGCGACGCTCCGGCTGGGGCGGGAGGCCCGCTGGGTCGCGGAGTACTACCCCGTCGTCGACGCCGAGGAGGTCGCCGGGGGTGGCCTGCGGGTGACGCTGCAGGCCTCGGACCCGCAGTGGCTCGTACGCCTCGCGCTGCGCCTGGCACCCCACGCGGAGATCGAGAGCCCGGCCGCACTCGCCGACGCCGTCGGAGCCGAGGCGCGGCGTGCCCTGGCGGCGTACACCTGAGGGACATCCCGCGGAACCCACGCGGACACCGCGTGGTCGTCGCCCGTTCGCGACTGGCGACGTACGATGACCGGGACGGCTGGTCGTCGTCGACCGCAGTCGCGAACGGGAGAGAACAATGAACCTCGGTGCTCAAGAGCTCATCATCATCGCGATCATCCTCGTGCTGCTCTTCGGCGCGAAGAAGCTGCCCGAGCTCGCCCGGGGCTCCGGTCGAGCCCTGCGCATCTTCAAGGCCGAGACCAAGGGCCTGCACGACGACGATGACGACCGGGACGACTACGACGACGCCGAGCAGGCCGATCGCACGCGTGCGATCCGTCAGCAGCCCGACACCCGCCGTGACGACGTCCTCGACGCCGAGTCCGACCTCGAGAGCCGGCCCGAGAGCCGCAGCACCGAGCGCTGAGAGTCGGCTGAGGCCCCGTGTCCCTCAAGGGGTTCCTGCGACTCTTCAGCACCCGTCCCCACTCCGGCACCGCCGCCGGTCCCGGCGGCCAGATGGCACTCGGTGACCACCTGCGCGAGCTGCGCGCCCGTCTGCTGCGCAGCATCGTGGTCGTCGTCGCCGGGTTCATCGTCTCGCTGTTCTTCTACGACCAGCTGTACGCCCTGCTCCTCGGCCCCTACAACGACGCCCGCGTGGCGCTGGGCGAGGACGTCGTCACCGAGCCGGTGCTCAGCGGCATCGGCGGCCCGCTGCTGCTGCAGCTGAAGCTCTGCGGAGTCGCCGCGCTGATCGCGACGGCGCCGTGGTGGACGGCGGAGATCTGGGGCTTCATCGTGCCGGGCCTGCACGACCAGGAGCGCAAGTGGACGCGCGTGGTCGTCGCCGTCGCCGGGCCGCTGTTCATCCTCGGGGTGCTCACCGGCTACTACGTGCTGCCGACCGGCATCCGGGTGCTCATCGGCTTCACGCCCGAGGGCTTGACCAACCTGGTCGAGTTCGGTGAGTACTTCGGCTTCATCTCCAAGATGCTGCTCGTCTTCGGGATCGCCTTCGAGATCCCGCTCTTCGTCATCATGCTCAACCTCGCCGGCGTGGTCTCCGGCAAGACGCTGGGCCGCCACCGCCCCTGGATCATCCTCGGCACCTTCATCTTCGCCGCCGTGGCGACCCCGTCGACCGACCCGTTCTCGATGCTGATGCTGGCGATCCCGATGACGTTGCTGTTCTTCGTCTCCGAGGTCGTCGCGCGGGTCGTGGATCGTCGCCGTCAGCGCGACGATCCGTTCGCCGAGCTCGCCGACGACGAGATGTCACCGCTGTGAGCGCACCCGCGCCGCTGGTCGAGCCGGCCGAGTCGGACCCGTTCGACCTGCCCGAGTGGCTCGCCCAGGGTGCCGTGGTGTGGGCGGCGGAGGACTCCTCGCGGGGGGTGGCACGTGCCGTCGGTGCGCTGCGACCGCTGGACCTCGCCGAGGCCACGCGGCGTACGGACCCGGCCGACACGCTGCTGGCCTGCGACCTGCTCGCCGTCGACGTGGCGCACCCGCGCGCTCTGGTGAGCGAGCGGTGGCGAGCCCGCGCCCACGCGGACTGGGCCCGCGGCGAGGTGCTGCTGCTCGACGGAGGCGCCGGAGACCGGGAACGGCTCGTGCTCGCGTGCCCCGCGTACGCGTTCGACGCCGACCTGGTGCTCGAGGCGCTGGGGAGACTGGCGCGCGCGGTGGGCGTGCGCCAGGACACCTTCCGCGCGCTGCTGCGTCCCTGAGCCTGATCTGAGCCCCTGCGGGCTAGTGTCGCAGTCGCACCCGGACCCGACCTCCACCGCGAATGCGAGCCGCCGTGAGCACCCCCGCCGAGCGCTACGCCCGGTCCCGCCAGCGCGCCCAGCACCCTGTGCTGGCCGACTTCGTCGGGCTCTACTCCTTCGGGCTGGACGAGTTCCAGCTCGAGGCCTGCCGTGCCCTGGAGGACGGCGACGGTGTCCTCGTGGCCGCCCCCACGGGGTCGGGGAAGACCCTCGTCGGCGAGTTCGCCGTGCACCTCGCGCTCGAGCAGGGACGCAAGGCCTTCTACACGACGCCGATCAAGGCGCTGAGCAACCAGAAGTTCGCCGATCTCGTCGACCGCTACGGCCCCGAACGCGTCGGTCTGCTGACCGGGGACCACACCGTCAACGGCGAGGCGCCCATCGTGGTGATGACCACCGAGGTGCTGCGCAACATGATCTACGCGGGGTCCCGCACGCTCGACGGCCTCGGCTTCGTGGTCATGGACGAGGTGCACTACCTCGCCGACCGTCACCGCGGGGCGGTGTGGGAAGAGGTCATCATCCACCTCCCCGAGTCCGTCGCCGTCGTCTCGCTGTCGGCGACCGTCTCCAACGCCGAGGAGTTCGGCGAGTGGCTGGGCACCGTCCGCGGCTCGACCCGCACCATCGTCGAGGAGAGCCGACCCGTGCCGCTGTACCAGCACGTGATGGTGGGGCGACGCATCTTCGACCTCTTCGACGACCCGGGCGACGCCCGCCCCGGTGACGCCGCGTCGGCGAAGGTCAACCCCGACGTGCTGCGCATCAGCCGCGACGACGCCCAGCGCTCGCGCATGCGCGACTACCGCGGCAAGAAGGGGTCCGGGGGAGCGGGACGGCACGGCCGCAAGCCCACCAGCCAGCGCGGGCCCGGGGTGCCGAGCCGCTTCGAGGTGGTGGACCGGCTCGCGGGCGCCGCCCTGCTGCCGGCGATCTACTTCATCTTCAGCCGGGTCGGGTGCGACGCCGCCGTACGCCAGTGCCTCGACGCCAACCTGAGGCTGACGACCCCGGCGGAGCGCGACACGATCATCGAGCTCGTGGAGAGCCGCTGCGCCCACATCCCCGCAGAGGACCTGCACGCGGTCGGGTACCACGACTTCCTCGACGGCCTCTCCCGCGGCGTGGCCGCCCACCACGCCGGTCTGCTGCCGACCTTCAAGGAGTGCGTGGAGACGCTCTTCGAGGCCGGCCTGTGCCGGGTCGTGTTCGCGACCGAGACCCTGGCCCTCGGCATCAACATGCCGGCCCGTTCGGTGGTCATCGAGAAGCTCAGCAAGTGGAACGGTGAGACCCACGCCGAGCTGACGCCGGGGGAGTACACCCAGCTGACCGGTCGTGCCGGGCGACGCGGCATCGACGTGGAGGGTCACGGGGTCGTGCTCTGGCAGCCCGGGCTGGACCCCTCGGCGCTGGCCGGCATGGCGTCGACGAGGACGTATCCGCTGCGCTCGAGCTTCCGCCCGTCGTACAACATGGCGGTCAACCTGGTGCGGCAGGTCGGGCGGGAGACCTCACGACAGCTGCTGGAGAGCTCCTTCGCCCAGTTCCAGGCCGACAAGGCCGTCGTGGGGCTGGCCAAGCAGCTGCGCAAGGCCGACGAGGCCCTCGCCGGGTACGCCGAGGCGGCGAGCTGCGACCGCGGCGACTTCGCGGAGTACGACGCGCTGCGCCGTCGCATCTCCGAGCTGGAGAAGCGGGCGTCGAAGGTGCGCCGGGCCGACCGGCAGCAGGCGGCCTCGGAGTCCCTGACGAAGTTGAGGCCCGGCGACGTCATCGAGGTGCCCGCCGGCAAGTTCTCCGGGCTGGCGCTGGTCATCGACCCGGGCAACCCGCACGACCGCGACGGGCAGCGGCCGTACGTGCTGACGTCCCAGGCGCAGGCGCGCCGGTTGGGCACCTTCGACTTCCCGACCCCGGTCGAGGCGCTCACCCGGATGCGCGTGCCGAAGTCCTTCAACGGACGCAACCCGCAGTCGCGACGGGACCTCGCCAACGCCTTGAAGGCGAAGACGCACGGCTTCCTGCTGCCGCCCGGGCAGCGCGGTCGTGACGCCCGCGACGCCATGCCCGACGTCGACCCGGCCACCCGCCGCGAGATCGAGTCCTTGCGCAACGCGCAGCGAGCTCACCCCTGCCACGGCTGCCCGGACCTGACCGACCACCTGCGGTGGTACGACCGCTGGCACAAGCTGGACCGCGACGCCTCGACGCTGCGCAAGCGCATCGAGTCGCGTACGCACACCATCTCCCGCCAGTTCGACCGGGTCTGCGAGGTGCTGACCCACCTGGAGTACCTCGACGGTGACCAGGTCACCGCCCGCGGCGAGCGGCTGCGCCGCATCTACACCGACATGGACCTGCTCGCGGCCGAGTGTCTGCGACGTGACCTGTGGGTCGAGCTCACGCCCTCGGAGCTGGCCGGGGCCCTCTCGGCCCTGGTGTACGAGGCCCGCCGCGCCGAGGACGGCCCGCCCCCGCGGCTGCCGGGTCGAGGCCCCCTGCCGGGGGTGCTCACCGACATGCACAGGCTCTTCGCCGAGCTGGAGGCTGTCGAGCGCGAGCACAAGGTCCAGTTCCTGCGCGAGCCGGACCTCGGTTTCGTGATGGCCGCCTACCGCTGGGCCGAGGGCGACGACCTCGACGAGGTGCTGCGCGTCTCCGGGCTGGCTGCCGGAGACTTCGTGCGCTGGACCAAGCAGATCCTCGACCTCGCCGGACAGGTCGCCTCCGCTGCCGCGGGGACCCCGCTGCAGAAGACCGCGAGGCAGTGCCTGGACCAGATGCGACGCGGCGTGGTGGCGTACTCCTCGATGGCCGAGGTCTGACCACCCCTGACCACCATTGGCGCTCAGAGTGCGCTCAGAGAGCGCTGAGCGCCTCCGGGATGCCGGTGTCGCCGCCGACGAGCTCGAACTGCTTGCCGACGGTGGTCGAGTCCTGCAGGCAACGGCGTACGACGTCCGCGACGTCCGCGCGCGGTATCTCGCCCCGCTCGACCTTCTCGGCCGCGGTGACCTTGCCGGTCGGGGCGTCGTCGGTGAGGCCGCCGGGACGGATGACCGTCCAGTCCAGACCCGAGTCCCGCAGGGCGGTGTCGGCGTCACGCTTCGCGTGCACGTAGGCCTGCCAGACCTCTCCGGCGTCGTCGCCGGGGTCCTCGTCGACGCTGATCGCCGAGATCTGTACGAAGCGCGTGATGCCCGCGATCTTCGCGCCCTCGATCGACTTCAGGGACCCGCCCAGGTCGACGCTCTTCTTGCGCTCGACGTCGCCGTCGGGGCCACCACCGGCGGCGAAGACGACAGCGTCGCAGCCCTCGAACTGCTTGGCGAAGCCCTCGGCGTCGGTGTTCTCGATGTCGAGCATGCGGGCCTCGGCGCCCACCGCCTCGACGTCACCGACCTGCTCGGGCTTGCGGATGAGGGCCACGGGGGTGTTGCCGCTCTCCACCAGGAGGGGGTGGAGGTGCATGGCGATCTGGCCGTGGCCACCGACGACTGCGATTCGACTCATAAGCGACTCCTGCCCGTTCACGGGCGAGGCACACGGCCTGTGGGCCGGGCGACAGCGTCAGCCGCGCGACTCAGCCTCCGAGCGTCTCGGTCAGACGCTCGGCGGCAGAGCCCAGTCCCCATCGCTCGGTCAGTCCGGCCGCGGCCTCGGGGTCCACCGGACCGGTCGTCGGCAGCGTCAGGTCGGGGTCGCCGAGGTCGATCTCGCGAGCCACCGCGACCACCCGCGGCGCGACGTCGAGGTAGTCGGCCGCGTCCTTGACCTTGCGGCGTACACCCGGCGCCATGGCCGCGGCGGGGTCCTCCGCGGCGGCTCTGACGCCGTCCAGGTCACCGAACCTGCCCAGCAGGGTGGCGGCGGTCTTCTCACCCACTCCGGCTACACCGGGCAGACCGTCGGACGCGTCGCCGCGCAGGGTTGCGAAGGCGGCGTACTGCGCACCCGTCACGTCGTACTTCGCGCGCATCCAGGCGTCGTCGACCCGCTCGTGCCTCGAGACGCCGCGGGCGACGTAGAGGACCCGGACAGCCGGTGCGACGTCGGCCGGGGTCACGAGCTGGAACAGGTCGCGGTCACCGGTGACGACGTCGACCGGCATGCCGCGCCCGGCGTACGTCGTGGCCAGGGTCCCGATCACGTCGTCCGCCTCGTAGCCGTCCGCCCCGACGACCGGGATGCCCCAAGCGGCCAGCACGTCGCGGATCACCGGCACCTGCGCAGCGAGCGGATCGGGCACCTCCTCGACGTCGGGGTCGGTCTCGACCTCCTCGACCACACGGTGCTCCTTGTACGACGGCAGCAGCTCGACCCTCCAGGCCGGACGCCAGTCGTTGTCCCAGCAGCAGGCCAGGTGCGTGGTCTCGTACTCACCCACCAGTCGGGAGATGAAGTCCATCAGGCCGCGCACCGCGTTGACCGGCGTGCCGTCGGGGGCGGTCACGGTGTCGGGCACCCCGTAGAACGCGCGGAAGTACAGCGAGGCGGTGTCGAGGAGCATCAGGCGCCGGTCGGTCATCCAGGCATCCTGCCACCGCCTCGACGCAGCAGGGCCGAGGAAGCGAATGAACGCCTCCTCGGCCCTGTGCGGGCGTGCCGCGGGTCAGCGGCCCTTGCCGGGCTTGCCCTTCTCGGCCTTGCCCCTGTTGCCCTTGCCCTTGTTCCCCTTGCCCTGGTCGTGAGGAACGACCACGGTGTCGGTTGCAGTTGCGACGTTTCCGGCTGCGTCGGTCGCCGTCACGGTCACCGTGTACGTCCTGCCGTCGCCGCGCGGATCGCGCTCGGCACGCACCTCGAAGCCGTCAACCTGGCTTCCCTGGACATCCCCCGGACGGTCGCCGCCGTAGAGCCCACGGTCGGCCTCGTCACTCGTGACGCCGACCTCGATCGTCGGCTCCTCGCCGGAGTCGTCGGTGGCCTCGATGTCGAGGGTCAGCGGCACGAGCCTGCCGTTCGGTGCCTTGATGCGGCCCGGTGAGACCGAGACCGTCACCTCGGGCGCCGTGGTGTCAGGGGTCGTCGGGTCAGGCGTCACCATCGAGGCGATCACCGGGTCGTGGTCGCTCGAGGCGTACGGACCGGGCGCGTCGTACGGGTCGTTGGAGTACGCGAAGTACAGGTAGACGTACGGCTCGACCGAGTTGATCCGCCAGGCGGTGGCGTCGTCGAAGTTGTCGACGGCGCTCGGGGAGGCGAACAGGTCGTCGAGACGACCGACCGCCCCGTCGAAGCTGTAGGTCGGCTCGTTCTCACCGAGCTCGGCGATGAGGTCGACGTAGCCGGCGTCCTTGATCACCTGCACCGGCGGCTCCATCGCGTACGCGTTGAAGTCACCGCCGAGCACGTAGTCCGTGTCGTCCGTCCCGGTCGGTGAGCCCTCGAGCCAGTCGAGCAGCCGGTTCGCGGCGTAGACCCGGGTGTTGTTGCAGTTGCCCAGGAGCTCGGTGTCGGGGTCGCTCTCGAAGGCACCGGCGCCGGTGTAGGCGTCCGACGTGCGCGTGCCATCGCTCTCGCAGGAGGAGCCCTTGGACTTGAGGTGGTTCACGACCAGGGTCTGCTCCTCGCCCTCGATGTCGAAGGTCTGCGCGAGCGGCTGCCGGTTCTTGAAGGCCGGAGCACCGCTGCCGTCGACCAGGAACTCGTCGAGGTCCGTGGTGGCCGCGGTACCGACCTCGGTCGCCGTCTCGGGCCGGTAGAGGATGCCGACCGCGATCTCGTCGGTGCCCAGCTCACCGTTCTGCAGCGCGGCGCCCGGGTCGACGTACGCCCAGGAATCGTTGGTCTCGCCGTCGTCGGCCGCGTCGAGGGCGTCGACGAGCTGCGCGATCGAGGACAGTTCTCCGTCGCCGTAGTCGTTCTCGATCTCGATGACCCCGACGACGTCGGCGTCGAGGTCGTTGACGGCGGTGACGATGCCGTCGAGCTGCGCCTCGTACTCCGCAACGCTTCGAGCACCGCGAGCGCCGGGGAACCCGGTGCCGTCACCGTTGCCGTTGAACAGGTTGAGCACGTTGAACGTGGCCACCCGCGGGCCGTCTGCGTCGAGCTCGGGCGCCTCGGGACGCGGCATCTCGACCAGGTCGGGAAGCACGGTGGGCTCGAGCAGCCACTTGCCGAAGCCATAGGACAGCGCCCCGGTGACCGACTCCACCGTGTCGCCGAGGCGTGCGCCGTCCTCACCGTCGAGGTACTTCGCGCGGGCCGCGTCCCGGTCGCCGGCGTCGTCGAGCACGATGCCGCGCTCGAAGTTCTGCTCGGCGACCTCCTGGGCGCCGTCGTCCACCGGGGCGACGTCGGTGGGCGTACGCAGCACGCCGTCGACGGACAGGCCGACCTCTCCGAAGCGCCAGGTGTCGAACAGGTTCGAGACCGTGAGGTCGGAGGCCGTGACCTGCATGCCCTCCAGCGACTCGCGCTCCTCCTCGGTCGCCGGGAGGTCGAGGTCGGTCGCCGCAGGCACGTCGACGCCGGTGGCGCAGACGGCGGCGGCCGTGACCTCGGTCAGCTCGGTGAGCTCGAAGAACTCGTCCACCGTGCCACCGACGGCGACCTGCTGACCGACGGCGACCTCGCCGACGCGGTCGCGGACCGAGTCGGCCTCCGCGCCCGCCGGGTCGCCGATGTAGACGAAGAGGCCCTCGGAGGTCGCGGGATCGTCGTCGACGTCGGCGGCCTCCTCCTGCACGAAGTAGCCACCGAGGTCGGGCGCGACCTGGGTGACCACGGCGTTCACGACGACCTCCTGGCCCTCGAGCGGCGAGGCGTCCCCCGGGCCCTGGACGGCCGAGATGAGCGTGGGTCCGGCGTCACAGCTCGGGGCGGGAGGGGCGACCGGGGGCTGCTCCTCCGCCTCCTCGCCGTTGACGATGCCCCGCGACGCCCTGGACGGCCCGGTCCAGACGCCGTCGAGCTTCTGGAGCGACTGGCCGACCGGGGTCGAGCCGGTCTCCGCGACGCCGATGTCCGTCGAGGTCGACCCGCTCGCCGGGCCGCCGGTCGCGGTGAAGTCGCCCTCGTAGGAGAGGAACTCGACGACCGTGCCGTCCGCGGCGACGAGTGCCCAGCCGTCGGGCTCGCCGTTCTGGATCCCGCTGTAGTCGAAGGCGAACGCCTGAGTCGCGTCGCGCGCCTCACCGCTCACGGGGATCGTTCCGTAGACGATGCCGTTGCTGCCGTTGTAGAGGACCAGCGACCAGCCCTCGATGCTCGCGCCGACCGGCACGGTCACCTCGAGGAACTCCCCGACGTCACCGCCGTCGTTGTCGTAGTGGATCTCGGAGGTGTACGCGCCGTTGTCCGGGGAGGCGTCGAGAGCAGGCTCCTCGCCGTCACCGGGCTCACCACCGTCACCGGGCTCGCCGCCGTCACCGGGCTCACCACCGAGGCCCGGGTTGACCGTCCCCTTGGAGGAGGGATCCGTGACGGTCCACGTGCCGTCGGCCTGACGGGACAGCGAGGCCCCGGCGGGGCCAGTTCCGTCCTCCGCGACCCCGATGTCGGTCGAGGTCATGCCGTCGGCGGGACCGCCGACCGCGGTGAGCGTCCCCTCGTAGGACAGGAACTCGGCGACACTCCCGTCACCCCGCACGAGGGCGAGCCCGTCGGAGGCGCCGTTCTGGAGGCCGTTGGAGGGGTAGTCGAGCACGAGGACGCCATCGACGACGTCGGCGTCGGCCAACGTGCGGGCGGACCCGTACGGGGCGCCGTCGTTGCCGTTGTAGAGCACGACGGACCAGCCCTCGACGCTCGTGCCGTCCGGCACCTGCACCTCGATGAACTCGCCCGTGTCCGTGCCGGCGTTGTCGTAGTGCAGCTCGGAGACGAACGGCGTCGTGGGCACGGCGGCGTACGCGGGGGACAGGCCGGTCAGGCCGGCGGTGCCGCCGGCGACTGCGGCGGCACAGAGGACGGCAAGGGCCGTCCGGGGAGATCGTGGGGTCACGGTGGTCCTCGGTCATCGGTGGATGGGTGCGGGCCGCCCGATCGGCCGGACCCGAGCCAACGCGGTCGGGATGAACGCCAGGTGACGCCACGCCGCACGAAACAGGCAGGACACGCAGAGTTCACCCCTCGGCCCAGACCGGGACGACTCGGGCGGTCCCTAGGCTGGGCGGGTGGCTGCCGACTCCTCACCGACGCGACGCACCCTGCTCCGCGGCGGTGTGGTGCACACCGGGCGCCACGACGAGCGGCACACCGCCCTCGCGATCGAGGGCGACCGCCTCGTGGGCTCGGGGGACGACGCCTGGGCGTCCGCATACGACGGCGCGGACGAGGTCGTCGAGCTCGCCGGGGCCTGGGTCGCACCGGCGTTCGTCGACGCGCACGTCCACACCGTGGCGACCGGCTTCCTCCGCACCCAGCTCGATCTCATCGGCCTGCCCAGCCTGGAGGCCTGCCTGCGCGCGGTCGCGGAGCACGACGAGCGGCAGCGCCGGGAAGACCCCGACCGATCGGGTGACGTGCTGCTCGGCACCGGGTGGGACGAGACCGCCTGGCCCGAGCGGCGAGCCCCCACCGGAGTCGAGCTGGACCGGGCCGCGCCCGGCCGGCCGGTCTACGTCGCACGTGTCGACGGGCACTCGGCGGTCGTCAGTGCTCGCTTCGCCGAGCAGGTCCCCGACGTGCGCTCCCTGCCCGGCTGGCACGACTCGGGGCTGGTCGAGCGGGAGGCGTACGCCGCCGTCAACGCTGCCCTCGGCACCCTGGTGGGTCCCGGCCAGCGCCTGGAAGCGGCCCGCGCCGCTGTCGCGGCCATGGCCGCAGCCGGCATCGCCGGGTTCCACGAGAACGCCGCCCCGCACCTGGGCCCCGCCGAGGAGATGAGCCTGGTGCGGCGCGCCGCCGAGGAGCGGGGGCTCCACGCGACCCTCTACTGGGGGGCCCGGGACGCCTTCGACGTGATGGACGCGTACGGCGCCGTCGGGCTGGCGGGCGACCTCAACGCCGACGGCGCGATCGGCTCGTGCACCGCGGCGATGAGTACGCCGTACACGGCGCTCCCCGACCACAGTCACGGTGACGGTCACGGAGAGGCATCGACCCACCGTGGCCACGAGTTCCTGAGTGTCGACGAGGTCGCAGCGCACGTGCTGGCCTGCACCTCCCGCGGTGTCCAGGCGGGATTCCACTGCATCGGTGACGCGGCGCTGGAGGTCGTGGCGGCGGGGTTCGAGTCAGCGGCGCGCACGGTCGGCGACGAGGCGCTGCGGGCCTGTCGGCACCGCCTCGAGCACGTCGAGATGCCCAGTGCCCGGGTCCGCGCCACGATGGCGCGCCTGGGCGTGGTCGCCTCCGTGCAGCCCGTCTTCGACGCGCTGTGGGGCGGCCCGCACGGCATGTACGCCGACCGGCTGGGGGAGCGGTGGCGCGAGATGAACCCGTTCGCCGCCATGCACGGCGCCGGTGTGCCGCTGGCGCTGGGCTCCGACGGCCCCGTCACCCCGGTGGGCCCGTGGGAGGCCACCCGCGCTGCCGTCGCGCACCGTACGCCCGGTCACGGCATCGACGCCGCGACCGCCTTCGCGGCGCACACCCTCGGGGGCTGGCGCGCGGCCCGTGTCGACGACGCCGGGCGTCTGGCCCCGGGCTGGCGAGCCCACCTCGCCGCATGGCGTGTCCGGGAGGAGCCGACGGACTCGGGCTGGCTGCCGGGGACGCTCACGAGCTCTTCGTCGACGACGTCGGTGCCGGTCCCCACTTGCGAATCGCTGTGGGTGAACGGCCGACGCGTCGACCGACATGACCCGAAGTGACTATTGCGCACCAGCGGAGCGAGTTCGAATTCCCTGACGACACGCCCGCAAACGTCGATGGCGCGAAAAATTCTCGGAGATTTCATGGACCGCGAGCTGCCCATGACCTGCAGGTTCTTCACGTTCCCCCAGGTCAGACCCGCCTTGACACCTCAGGGCCGAGATCAGAAAGTGATCCCCGTCATCCTGTGCAGAACGCCGAGGAAGAGTGCGGAAAGACGGAGTGGGAGCCGGGGTCGGGGGTCCACCGACAGCCGGCACCACATCGCGCCGCGCGACCCGAGGCGGGGAGGGACCCGGAGGGGGCCCGCGTTCGCTAGACAACTTTCCGTACCGGCCATCCAGGTCGGCGCGGTCAGGTCCGAAGGACGCGGATCCCCTCCGGCACTGCGCCGGCCCCCTCACGTAGGTTGCCGGGCGTGACGTTCGCCCGCGCCTGCGCCGCCGTCGTGACCGGCATGCTGCTCGCGGTCTCGGTCGCCCCGCTGTCCCTGTGGTGGGCGGCGCCGCTGGGTGTCGCAGCGCTCGGCCTGGCCGTCTGGCGGGCGAGGTTGCGCACGGCCGCCTGGCTGGGACTCCTCGCAGGCCTCGTCTGGTTCGGTGTGGCGGTCTCCTGGGTCTCGCGGGTGGCGTTCGCCGCCTGGCCCGGCCTGGCCCTCGTCGAGGGCGTGTACGTGGCCGTGCTCGCCGTGGGTCTCGCAGCACTCTCGCGCCTGCCGGCCGCTCCGTGGTGGCAGGCCGCGCTGTGGGCGACGGTGGAGACCGTGCGCAGCAGCTGGCCGCTCGGTGGCTTCCCGTGGCTGCGGCTCGCGCACACCACACCCGACAGTCCGCTGTCCTCGCTGCTGCCGCTGCTGGGCGTCGTCGGCACGAGTCTCGCCGTGGCCCTGGTGGGCACCTCGCTGTGCGCGGTGCTGCTCGCGGCGTACGCCCGCCGGCCCCGCCGTGTGCTCGGCGCCACCGTGGGCGTCGTCGTCGTGGCCGGGACGAGTCTCGTGACGCTGCTGCTGCTGCCCGTCCACGCGGCGGCGGACACGGGCGTCGCGGGGGAGGACCTGCAGGTCGCGCTGGTGCAGGGCGGCATCACCGCCGGCTCCTCGACGATCTCCTCACCCGACATCGTGCTGGACAACCACGTGGCCGCCACGCTGGAGCTCGCGGCAGCGGTCGATGCCGGTGAGCTGCCGCCCCTGGACCTGGTGGTGTGGCCGGAGAACGCCTCGGACGACGACCCCTTCCGTGACCCCACGGTGTTCGCCGCCATCACGGGTGCTGTGCGTGCCGTGGGCGCGCCCGCCCTGACCGGCATCGTCGTCGACCGGGACCCGGCCTCCCGAGCTGCGGGACTGCGCTGGGCGAACCGGGTGCAGGTCTGGGACGCCGCGGGGGAGCCCCGCGGGTCCTACGACAAGCAGCACGGCGTGCCGTTCGGGGAGTACGTCCCGCTCCGCGACCTGCTGACGCCGCTGTTCCCCCAGCTGGCGGCGGTGCCGCAGGACATGCGCCCGGGCATCAGACCGGGGGTGCTGGCGGTGCCCCGCGTCGGCGAGCGTGCTCCGGCCGGGGGCCAGGCACCCGAGGAGCAGCCCCGGACCCTCCCCGTCGGCGTGCTGATCTGCTTCGAGGTGGCCGACGTCGGCCTCGCCCGCGACGCGGTGGCCGACGGCGCGCAGGTGATCGCCGTGCCGACGAACAACGCCACGTACCTCGGCACGCCGCAGCTCGCGCAGCAGCTCCAGATCGCCCGCACCACGGCCATGGCGACGCATCGTCCGTTGCTCATCGCCGCCACGAACGGCCTCACCGCGCTGGTCGACGCCGACGGCGAGGTGCGTACGCAGCTGCCCCTGCAGGACACCGGCGTGCTGACCGCGGCGGTGAAGCCTCGCGCGGACCTCGTGCCCGCGGTCGCGCACGGGCTCCTCATCGACCGGATCGTGTGGCTCGTGGCCGCTCTCGGTGTGCTGCTCGCCGTCATGGCTGCGCGGCTGCGGGGCCGCCGGGAGACGTCCGTCCGGTCCGGCGGTGAGGCGGCGTGACCCCGGCCTTCGCGGACCCGGACGCGGGTCCGGGTTCGGGGCCGGGCTCGGTCGTCGTGGTGGTGCCGACGTACGACGAGCGCGAGAGCCTGCCGCCGCTCCTGGACCGCATCGAGGCCCTCGAGCTCGCGGTGGAGGTGCTGGTCGTCGACGACGGCTCACCCGACGGCACCGGGGAGTACGCCGACCAGCGCGCCGCGCGTACGCCCTGGCTCCACGTCTTGCACCGCACGACGAAGGAGGGGCTGGGCGCTGCCTACCTGCACGGGTTCGCCTGGGCCCTGCGCCACGGTGCGGACGTCGTCGTGGAGATGGACGCCGACGGCTCGCACCAGCCGGAGCAGCTCGTCCGGTTGCTGGCGGCTCTCGAGCACGCGGACGTCGTGATCGGCTCGCGCTACGTCCCCGGCGGGAGCGTCGAGGACTGGCCGCTGTCGCGCCGGCTGCTCAGCCGAGGTGGCAACCTCTACATCCGTGCCGCTCTCGGCGTGCCGTTGCGGGACAGCACGGCGGGCTTCCGCGCCTTCCGCCGCACTGCGCTGGAGACCATCTCGCTCGAGGACGTCGAGTCCCACGGCTACGTGTTCCAGGCCGACCTCGCCCGCCGCGCCATCGCGCGCGGTCTGCGGGTCGTGGAGGTGCCGATCACCTTCGTCGAGCGCACCCGGGGCGAGTCCAAGATGACCGCGGACGTCGCCTGGGAGTCCCTGCGGCTGGTCACCCGATGGGGTGTGCGGGCCCGCGCGTCCGAGGCCGAGGACCGTGCGCGGCGGGCGTGGCGCCGCGTGCGGGGGTCGTTCTCGGCCACCTCCTAGGCTGTGAGCATGTCCGCGCCCGGCTCCCGACGTCGCAGCGCCCCCTGGGGACTGCTGCTCGCGGCGTTCATCGTGGTCCCGCTGATCGAGATCTACCTGCTGGTGCAGGTCGGTCAGGTCATCGGCGCCGGGTGGACGATCCTGCTGCTCGTCTTCGACAGCGTGGTCGGGGTGGCGCTGGTGCGCCGCGAGGGCACGCGCGCCTGGCGTGACCTGCAGGCGACCCTGCAGGCCGGACGCGCGCCCACCACCGGGCTGGCCGACGCAGCGCTGCTGCTCATCGGCGCCACGCTGTTGGTGACACCCGGTTTCCTGACCGACGCCATGGGCCTCCTGCTCGTGCTCCCGGTGACGCGGCCGTTGCTGCGGGGCGCGCTCGCGAGGCGGCTCTCAGCCCGGGTGCAGACGATGGGTGGTCCCGCGGGACGCTTCGGCGGCGTGACGTTCGGACCCACGGCCGAGCCGGGCGCGTACGGCCGCCCGGGCCCCGGCCGGGGTCGTACGCCCCGCGACGGGGTCGTCGAGGGAGTCGTCGTGGAGTCCCACGAGGACGGGCAGGACCCGCCCGAGGCGGAGCGTCCTCCGGACGCGACAGCGCCCCGCCGCTGAGCCGGAGCTCGTCGACGGGGCGCGGGAGACGTCAGGAAGCGCGTGACTTCTTCGTACGACGGTGCAGGTGCGCCGGACCGATCTGCCCGGTGCGGAGCAAGTCGATGCGCTCGGCGAGGATGTCTTCGAGCTCCTTCTCGGAGCGACGCTCGAGCAGCATGTCCCAGTGCGTACGCGCGGGCTTCTCGGCCTTCTTCTCCGGCTCGATGCCCTGCACGTTCATGCTGACCTCGCCGCAGCGCGGGCACTCCCAGGTCGCCGGCACGTCGGCCTCGGTCGACATGGTGATCTCGAACTCGTGGTCCCTGGGGCACTTGTAGGCGATCTGCTGACGGGCGGCGAACTCGATGCCGCGCTCGTCCTCGAACGACTGCCCTCCGAGGCGTGCGCCTCGCAGTGTCCTCTCTGCCATGGTTGTCCTCCCGGACTCGTGGTGTCGCCCGTCGATGCGTGACGGGCGGCGAGTGAGTCGTACCCGCTCAGGTGTGTAACGAACGGCGGCACCGGTGTGTTCCACCGACACCGCGTACGAATGCGACATTCGCACCAGTATGTCCGATTCGGGACCGCGCTGCCAGTCGAGGCGAGCCCGTGCTCAGCGCGCTGATGCGGAGCGGGCAGCGTCCCGCATGCCGCGCTCGGTGTCCACTCGGGAGAGCAGCAGCGCGCCGAGGCCGAAGAACGCGATCAGCGCGAACATCGCCGGCCGGTAGGAGCCCGTGATCTGGAAGACCACGCCGAAGGTGAGCGTGCCGAGCCAGGAGGTGCCACGGTCGGCTGCGTGGTAGAAGGCGAAGTACTCCGCCTCCTTGCCCACCGGGATGAGCACCGAGAAGTACGACCGCGCGAGCGCCTGACAGCCCCCGAGCACGACGCCGATGGCGACGGCGAGCACGAGGAAGGGCACCAGCGCCCCGGCGGGCACCACGAGGGCCGCGGTCACGATGCCGCCCCAGATCGCCAGACCCAGCAGGATGGCGTGCTTGGCCCCGATGCGCGCCGCCAGCCGTCCGAAGACGAGCGCGCCGGCGAAGGCGACGAACTGCACCAGCAGGATCGTCGCGATCAGCACCGACTGCCCGAAGTCGAGCTCCTCGGCACCGTAGGTCGAGGCCGAGGCGATCACGGTCTGGATGCCGTCGTTGAAGAAGAGGTACGCCAGGAGGAACAGCAGTGCCATCGGGTAGCGGGGGAGCTCGCGCAACGTGCCGGCGAGCTGCCCGAAGCTCTGCGAGACGATGCCGCCGGAGGGACGGCGCCGCTCGCTCAGCTCCACCGGCGGGTGGTCGCGCAGTCGCACGACGGGGATGATCGTGAACCCCGCCCACCACACGACCGCCGAGAGCATCCCCACCCGCACCGCTTCGCCCTCGGTGAGGCCGATCGCCTCGTGCGCGGTCACCACGACGAGGTTCAGGGCCAGCAGCAGCCCACCGCCGAGGTAGCCGAACGCCCATCCGCGCGAGGAGACCGCGTCGCGTCGCTCGGTGGAGGAGATCAGCGGCAGGATCGAGTCCTGCACGACCACCGATCCCGCGAACGCCAGGTTCGCTCCCACCAGCGCGATCGCCCCGATCTGCCAGTTGCCGTCGCGCGCGAACCACAGCAGCGACCCGAACGCCGCACCGGTCCAGGCGAGACCGCCGAGCAGCAGCCGCTTGCGCACCACCCTGTCGACGACCGGTCCGAGCAGGGGCAGCAGGACGGCCGAGAGCACCGTGGTCATCGTGATGAGGTACGACGGCAGCGCGCCCGGAGCCACCGACAGACCCAGCAGGCTCACCCGGTCGGTTCCCGCGGCCTCCGCCGCATCGCCCGCGACCGCGATGATGTACGGCGCGAAGAGCACCGTGACGACCGAGGTGTAGTACGCCGAGTTGGCCCAGTCGTACCAGTACCAGGCGCGCTGCTCCGCCCGGCGTTCCGGCGACTCGGGCGGCGGAGCCGTGGTGGCCCGGCTGCTCACACCGGTCCTCTCCAGGCGCCACGCTCGATGAGCACCGACCGCAGCGTGTCGGTGCGGTCGGTGAAGAGACCGTCCACGCCGAGGTCGAGCAGCCTGTGCATCTCCTCGGCCTCGTCGACGGTCCACACGTGCACGTGCTTGCCGGCGGCGTGGGCGCGGCGTACGAAGGCCGGCGTCACGACGTCGACCGGACCCCGTCGGGCCGGCACCTGGAAGACGCCGAAGTCGCCACCCTCCAGGAGCCGTGCGGCCCGCGGTGGGGCGAAGCGCCACGCGGCGACCTCGACCGGGTGTGCCGAGGTCGCGACACGACCCCCGGTGGCGCGTCTGAACGCCCGCAGCACCCGCGCGGAGAAGGAGCCGACGCACACGCGGTGCTCGGCACCGCGCCGCAGCACGGCGTCCGCGAGCGGCACCGCGGCCGCCGGGGACTTGATGTCGATGTTGAAGCGGACGTCGGGGAACTCCTCGAGCACCTCCGCGAAGGTCGGCACCGGCTCCCGACCCCCGATCAGGGCGCGACGCACCTCCGCGAGGTCCAGGCCGGCGATCGCCCCGGTCAGGTCGGTCACGCGGTCCAGCACGTCGTCGTGGAAGACCAGCAGCACCCCGTCGCGGCTCAGGTGCACGTCGGTCTCCAGGCAGTCGTAGCCGAGAGCCACGGCGTGCCGGAAGGCGGCCGCGGTGTTCTCCAACCCCTCCAGCTCCGGGTGCCCCGCACCCCCGCGGTGCGCGAAGGCCATCACGCTGCCCGGCCGCTCGGCGACGACGTCGAGGAACGGCAGGCCGGTGTGCGGGGTCGCGCGCCAGTCGGGCGTCCGTCGGGAGAGCACGTGGCCGGTCGGCTCAGTCGCGGAAGATCTCGATGCTCGCGCCCAGGGCGTTGAGCCGGTCGGCGAGGTCCTCGTAACCGCGGTTGATCACGTACACCGAGCGCAGCACCGAGGTGCCCTTGCAGGCCAGCATCGCGAGCAGGATGACCACGGCGGGGCGCAGGGCCGGCGGGCACATCAGCTCGGCGCCGGACCAGTGCGTCGGGCCCTGGATCATCACGCGGTGGGGGTCCATCAGCTTCACGTCGCCGCCCAGCTTGTTGAGCTCGGTGAGGTAGATCGCGCGGTTCTCGTACACCCAGTCGTGCAGCAGCGTCTGGCCCTCGGCGACCGCGGCGATGGCGGCGAAGAAGGGCAGGTTGTCGATGTTGAGGCCGGGGAACGGCAGCGGGTGGATCTTGTCCAGCGGCGCGCGCAGCGGACCGGGCTTGGTGGTGACGTCGACCAGCCGCGTCCGCCCGTTGCCGGCGACGTACTCCTGGCTCAGCTCGTAGCGGAAGCCCATCTCCTCGAGCACGGCGAGCTCGATCTCCATGAACTCGATCGGCACCCGGCGCACGGTGACCTCGGAGTCGGTCACGATCGCGGCGGTGATGAGGCTCATCGCCTCGATCGGGTCCTCGCTGGGCGCGTAGTCGACGTCGACGTCGATCTCCTGGCGTCCGGTGACGGTCAGCGTGGTCGACCCGATGCCCTCGACCCCGACCCCGAGCTCCTGGAGGTAGAAGCAGAGGTCCTGGACCATGTAGTTGGAGGAGGCGTTGCGGATGACGGTGGTGCCCGGGTGGAGCGCCGCTGCCATCAGGGCGTTCTCGGTGACGGTGTCGCCCCGCTCGGTGAGCACGATGGGCCGCGCCGGGCCGGTGCCCGGGGTGACCTCGGCCTGGTAGGCGCCGTCGGAGGGCTTGACCTCCAGACCGAAGGGACGCAGGGCGCTCATGTGCGGCTCGACGGTGCGCTCGCCGAGGTCGCAACCACCGGCGTACGGGAGGTCGAAGCGCTGCTCGCGGTGCAGCAGCGGGCCGAGGAACATGATGATCGAGCGCGTACGCCGCGCGGCGGTCTCGTCGATCGCGCTGAGGTCGAGCTCGGCCGGCGGCACGATCTCGAGGTCGTTCTGCGCGTTCAGCCAACGCGTCTCGACGCCGATCGAGTCCAGCACCTCGAGCAGCCGGTTGACCTCCTCGATGCGCGCGACCTTGCGCAGCGTCGTGCGGCCCTTGTTCAGCAGGCTGGCGCACAGCAGGGCGACGCCGGCGTTCTTGGAGGTCTTGACGTCGATGGACCCGCTGAGGCGGGTCGGTCCGGAGACACGCAGGTGCACGGGCCCGGACCCCAGGGACACGAGCTGGGAGTCGAGCACCTGGCCGATGCGGGCGAGCATGTCGAAGGTGAGCTCCTGGTGGCCCTGCTCGACACGCGCCACCGCGCCCTCGTCCATGCCCAGCTCCTCGGAGAGCTGCCGCTGGGTCCATCCGCGGTGGTAGCGGGCGTCGCGGATCAGGTGGCCGATGCGCTGACGGTGGTCGTCGGTCATGGGTGGACGGTATCTCGCCGGCGCCCCCGACAGCACGCGCGCGGCCCCGCTGCTTGAGCCGCGTCGCCCCGGGGGACAGGGTGTCGTGATGAACGAGGAGACCGGGATCACCGGCGACGCCCGTCTGGTGCTGGGACCGCTGCTGCGGTACACCGACACGACGACGGCCGCGGTGTGGGTCCAGACCAGCGACGACGCCGACGTGGCGGTCGTCACCGACCAGGGCACCTGGACGGCGCGCACCTTCGCCGTCCACGGCCACCACTACGCGCTGGTCGAGGTCGAGGGACTCGCGCCGGGCAGCGCCCCGGCGTACGAGGTGACCGTCGCGGGCCGGCACGTCTGGCCGCCCCCGCCCGATCCCGACCTCCCGTTGCCGCCCCCGGTGCTCGCGACGCTGGAGCCCGACAAGCCGTTGCGCCTGGCCTTCGCCTCGTGCCGCACCTCGGTCGCGCACGACGAGGAGGGCAACCGCACCCACGGCGTCGACGCCCTGCGGGCGTACGCGCTCGCGATGGCCGGCATCACCGAGCCCCCGGGCACGATGCGCTGGCCCGACGCGGCCCTGTTCCTCGGCGACCAGGTGTACGCCGACGAGACCACCGAGCCGATGCACGACTTCATCGCCGCGCGGCGTGACATCGAGCAGCCGCCGGGGGAGGAGCTCGCGGACTTCACCGAGTACGCCGAGCTGTACCGCCTCGCCTGGAGCGACCCGGCGAACCGCTGGCTGCTCTCGACGTTGCCGACCGCGATGATCTTCGACGACCACGACGTCCGCGACGACTGGAACACCTCGCTGCCGTGGCTGCAGGAGGTGCGCGCCGAGGAGTGGTGGCACGGTCGCATCGTGGCCGGCCTCGCGTCGTACTGGGTCTACCAGCACCTCGGCAACCTCTCACCGGCCCAGCGGGCGGCGGACGAGATCTACCGCGTGGTGCTCGATCACGACGGCGCCGAGGAGCTGGACCTCTCCGAGACCCTCGACGCCTTCGCCGAGCGCGTCGACCGTGCGCCGGAGACCTACCGGTGGTCCTTCGTCCGCGAGGTCGCCGGCTGCCGCCTGGTCGTCGTGGACTCCCGCGCCGGCCGACTGCTGCGCGAGGACCGCCGCGAGATGCTCGACGACGTCGAGATGGAGTGGCTGGACGGCCAGCTGACCGGCGACGTGGAGCACCTGCTCATCGGCACCTCGATCCCGTTCCTGCTGCCGACCGGCCTGCACCACATCGAGGCCTTCGACGAGGCGCTGGCCGAGGGCGCGTGGGGCCCGCGGTGGGCACGCGTGGGCGAGCGCATCCGCCAGGGGGTCGACCTCGAGCACTGGGCGGCCTTCCAGAGCAGCTTCCAGCGGGTCTGCGGCATGGTCGCCGAGGTCGCGACCGGCTCCCGCGGAGCCGCGCCCCGCACCGTCACCTTCCTCTCCGGCGACGTCCACCACAGCTACGTCGCCGAGGTCGTCGACCTGGGTGACGGCCGCGGCTCCGGGGTCCCCGACCGCAGCACCGTCGTGCAGGCCGTCTGCTCACCGATGCGCAACCCCCTGCACCGGGTCTACCGCCACGTCACCTTCGCGCTCGCCTACGGCGTCGCCGACGTCATCGGCCGCGTCACCCGGCGTACGAGGACCGCGCCCCGGTCACCGTGGCGCTGGGACCAGAAGGCAGGACCCTGGTTCGAGAACAACATCGCGACGTTGGACGTCACCGCGTCCGGGTTGCGGATGTGGTGGGCGACCGGAGACGTGGTCGACGACGACCACGGCCGACCGGTGCTGCGCCTGGCCGCGGACGTGCACGTCGACGAGACCGGCGTACGCACGGTGCGCTGACCGTTTGCCGGCCGCGACCCCGGGTACGTCGTGGTCATGACCGATTCGAACATCTCTTCGAACCAGACCCCGACGACCAACGAGCCGATCGAGCGCGAGCCGCTCGGTGCCGCCCGTCCCGAGGACGCGGACACCTCGGCGCAGAAGGACCCTGCCGCCTGGGTCACCGGAGACGAGCCGATGACCGAGGCGCAGCGCAGCTACCTCGACACCCTCGCCCGGGAGGCCGGCGAGCAGCTCGACCCGACGATGAGCAAGGCCGAGGCCTCCTCGCACATCGAGCGTCTCCAGGCAGCGACGGGCCGCGGCGACGGCTGAGCCCGGGCCTCACATCCCGAGCCGCTGCGCCAGCACCCCACCGACGTAGAGCGACCACGTGCGCGAGACGTGGGAGAAGTCGCGGTAGACGTAGGTGTCCGCCGCCGCCACCGGGCAGCGACGGCGCTCGCAGGTCAGCCTGTTGGCGTCGACATACCGGCCGCCGGCCGCGCGCGCTGCCGTGCGGTCGCGGTCGCGGATCGCGTTGTCACGGCGGTCCAGGCGGTTCTCGCACGGTGCGAGCCGGTCGTCCTCCCGTTCGAGACACCTGAGCGGACGGACCGCCGGCCCGCGTCGGGCCACGCTGCCGAGCACGACGACGTCGTCGGAGACCGCTCCGAGTCGCGAGACGAGACGTCGCATGCCCCTGGCGTACGTGCGCTCGTAGCGCTTCGAGCCCTCTCGCAGCTGACCGCCGCGGCCGTTGTCGATGTTGGTGTAGGAGTGGGTCGAGACGACCACGAGGTCGGGCGAGAGCTCGGCGATGCGCGCGAGCGCCCACTTCCGGTACTCCGCGCACGCCGGCCACGCCTTGCCGTACACCCGGGTGCGCATGACCAGCGGTGAGCAGCCGAACTTCACGAACGGCACCAGGCGTACGCCACGGTCGGCCGCGGGACCCTCGAGGCCGTTCACCCACATCGAGGCGTGTGAGCTGCCGATGATGGCGACGGTCCGTCGACCCGAGGTGTCGCCCAGGGGGCAGATGTCGTGCTGGGTGTCGTCGATGTCGAGGCCGGCGATGCAGCGGTCCTCGAGGGTGCCGCGGTCGTCGACGAGTGTCTCCAGCGGGGGGCCGGTGCGCCGGGGCACACGCCGACCGCGGTCGGCGGCCTGCAGGGCGACGCGCAGCGACTCCCGCACCTGCGCCGCCGTGGCCGGCTGAGAGGACGGCGGCGGGTCGGTGGTGGGCGGTGCACCGGGCTCCGGCTCGGGATCGGGATCGAAGGGCCAGGGCAGCAGTGTCGAGACGTCCGCCGCCGCCCGAGGCGCGCCCACTGCACCCGCGGCCGGCGCCGCGAGAGCGAGGACGACCAGCACGGCCAGGGCCACCCGGACGGCTCTCACAGCACCACCCGCAGCTCGCGGGCCAGCAGCGGGCCGACGTGCAGTGACCAGGTGCGGGTCACGTGGGAGAAGTCGCGGTTGACGAAGTGGCCGGCAGCCACGACCGGGCAGCGGCGCTTCACGCAGAGCAGGCGGTTCGGGTCGTAGAACGAGGCGCCGACGGCGAGTACGGCGCGGCGGTCACGGGCGTTCATCGCCCGGGTGCGCTTGTCCAGACGCTGCACGCAGGGCTTCAGGCGCATGTCGTTGGCCTCGAGGCAGACCGTGGGTCGCGTGCGCGGCACGCGCGCCACCGTGTCGCCGAGGATGGTGACCTCGTCGGCGACCGCACCGAGACGGCGTCCCAGCTTGCGGGTGCCGGCAGCGAACGCCTTGTCGTAGCGGGGCGTGTCCTCGCGGATCAGACGACCGTTGCGACCCTCGATGTTGACGTAGTGGTGGCCGGCGACGACGACGGCGTCGGGGCCCAGCTCCGCGATGCGGTCGAGCGCCCACTCCCGCCACGCGGCGCACTCTGGCCACGCCTTGCCGTCGACCTGCGTCTTGCGCACGATCGGGGAGCAGCCGAACTTGAAGAACCCCACGAGTCGGGTGCCGCCCGCCGCGGCGGCTGCGTCGAGCCCGGGCACCCACATGGTCGCGTGGGAGGAGCCCAGGAGCACCACCGTGCGTTCGCCGGCGGGGTCACCGAAGGTGCAGATCTCGTGCCTGACCTCCCGCTTGTCCGCGCCGCAGCTGTCGGGGAAGCCCCACCCGTCCTCACCGAGCCGGCTGAACTGCGGGGTGGTGCGGGCAGGCGCACGGCGACCGGCGTCCGCCGCAGCCAGACCCCGGCGCAGCTGCCTGGACAGCGACGTACGGTCGTCGACGGCTGCCGACGCCGCGACGGTCGCCGTCGACGGGGCCACCGAGGCGGCCACCTGGGACGGCGGGGTGGCGGTGGCCGGGGCCGCCGCGAGCGCGAGCGACGCCGTCAGCGCCGTGAGGAGAGGGAGGAAGGCAGAGGGCACGGCGGACTCCGGGTGGGTCTGGTCGATCACTGACGCTGCGAGAGGAACGGTAGTCCCGGGACGGCCCGCAGGGCCGAGGTCGCGCGACGCGTGACCGAATCGCGTCGTTCGGGCCCTTCAGCCTGCTGATGCCGTCACGTCGTCGGACGAGCTCCCGGTCGTGTCGCCGCGTCCGATGTCGAGGTCCAGCCGCTCCCACAGGGCGGGCGCGGCGTACTCCGCCCACGAGGCGCTCACGTGCTGCACGTCGCGGTAGACGCTGAGGTCGGCCGCCACGAGCGGGCACCGACCGTCCACGCACAACATGTCGGTCAGGGGCACCAGCTCGGCGCCGGTGCCTTCGAGAGCCTCCTGCGCCAGCTGGTCCATGGCGGTGACGGTGCGGCTGATCGGGAACGTGCAGTCGCCGATGGTGGCGTCGCGCCGGGAGAGGCAGTCGGCCGGACTCTGGTCGAGGAAGTTGAGGTCGCCGAGCAGACGTACCTCCTCGGTCACGGGGGCCAGTGCCTCAGCGGTGCGGCGTACGCCGTCGCTCCAGGCCGCGTCGCGGGCCGGCCCCTCGATGACGCTGCCGCCGGCGTCGAGCGCCTGGAAGTGGGTGTGCGTACCGAGGATCACAGCGGCCGGCTGGAGCTTCTCGATCTGGTCGAGCGACCAGTCGCGCCACTGGTCGCACTCGGTGTAGGACCGGTCGACGTCCACCCGGAGGATCTCGATGTCGATCGGGGTGCAGCCGAACTTGATGAGTGGCACCACGCGTACGCCGGCCTGGCTGGCGACCCGGTCGACACCCGGTGACCACATGTTCAGGTGGGAGTCGCCCATCAGCACGACGGTGGTCGCGGCGTCACGGTCGCCCGCGGGACAGATGTCGTGGCTGGTCTCGTCGGGCTCGGCGGTGCAGCGCTCGTCGAACTGCACACGGTCCTCGTTGAGCTCCAGCAGGTCCTGACCCAGCGGGAAGGGGATCGGCGCCTGCTGGGCGGCGTCGGAGGTGACCACGTCGAGCGCAGCCGTCAGGAGTGCGCCTGCGTCGGGCGCGTCCGCGCCGGCGACACCGTCGCCGGCAGACGGCGCCGCGGGCGCGCCCAGGGCCACGGTCGAGGCGCCGTTCGACTGCTGCGCCGCGACGTACCAGGTCGAGCCCTGCACCGCGAGCACCGAGATCGCGAGGGCTGCGGGCCACAGCACCAGCGAGCGGCGCTGACCTCGCAGGTCGAGCTCCTCCACGCCGTGGCGCCAGGGGTTCTCGATCAGGTAGTAGCTGATGGCGCCGACCGGGACCGCCAGCACCATCAGGCCCGTGGCCTCCCACACGGTGAGGTCGCGCCCGAGGTACGACGCGGTCACGATGAGCAGGGGCCAGTGCCACAGGTAGAGCGAGTAGGAGATGTCGCCGATCCAGCGCACCGGGGCGATCTCGATGAGACGGCTGGCGTACGTCGGACCGGGCATCGGGCGGAAGGACCCGTCGGGGTTGCGGGGGTGCGGCAGGCCGGCCGCGAGCATCGCCGCCGTGCCGAGCACCGGCAGCAGGGCCCACGCTCCCGGCCACGGCGTGGTCGGGTCGACCGAGGCCAGGCCGATGACGATCGCGATCATGCCGCCGGCGGCGAGCACCTCGCGGCGGCGCGTGGTCAGCCACGCCGACAGGGGAGCGGCCACGCAGGCCAGCAGGGCTCCGACGCCGATCTCCCAGGCGCGGGCGAGGGTCGAGAAGTACGCCGTGCTGGGTGAGGTGCTCGTGGCGTACAGGGACCACGCGAAGCAGGCCACCACGGCGATGGCGGCCACGATGCCGACCGTGCCCGCGGTCGTGCGGCGCCCGCGTCGTGCGGCGACCCAGGCGAGGCCGAGCACCAGCACCGGCCAGACGATGTAGAACTGCTCCTCGACCGCGAGGGACCAGAAGTGCTGGAACGCCGAGGGGGACAGGTCGGCGGCGAAGTAGTCTACGCCCTGCAGGGCGTAGTGGATGTTGGCGGCGAAGAACGCCGCCCACAAGGCGTCGCGCCCGATCCGGTCGGCCTCCACGAAGGGGAGGATCAGCGCCGCGACAGCCACGGTGACCACCAGCAGCACCGTCGCGGCCGGCAGGATGCGGCGGGCGCGGCGGGCGTAGAAGCCGCCGATCGACACGGTGCCCGTCTTGCGCACCTCGCGCACCAGGAGCCCGGTGATGAGGAAGCCGGAGACCACGAAGAAGACGTCGACGCCGAGGAACCCGCCGCCGAAGCCGGGGACGCCGGCGTGGGCGAGGAGCACGAGCAGCACGGCGAAGCCGCGCAGGCCCTGGATGTCGCGGCGCGAGGCCTTCTCGCCCACGGGCAGGGTGCCGAAGCGCTGCCAGAAGCTGGCCGGGGCGCTCACGACAGCAGTCCTCCCGGCTCCCGGGGTGCGATGCCGATCTGCGGCGCCAGCAGCGGGCCGACGTGCTTGGACCAGGTGCGCGAGACGTGGAAGAAGTCGAAGTACATGTAGGTCAGGTTCGCGAGGATCGGGCAGCGCCCGCGCAGGCAGATGAGGTCGTTCGGGTCGTGGAAGTCCACGGGCGGGTCGAAGAGACGGGACGGCGCCTGCGCGACGGCGGTCGCGAGGATCTCGTTGTGGTGACGGGTGTCCGCGGTGACGGGGGACTCGCAGCGGCGCATCGAGGCGCGCTTGCGCTTCAGGCACTTCACCGGGTCCTCCTTCAGGTAGTTGATGTCACCGAGCACGACGACGCGGCCCGCTGAGTCCTGGAGACGCTCGATCGTCTCCGAGACACCGTCGAGGAACGCCTGGTCGCGCTCGTCCTCGGGCATCGGTGTCGTCTCGCCGTCCCGGCTCATGGTGAAGTTGCGGTGGCCCGAGGTCACCACGACGTCGGGGCGGATCTGCTCGATCTGCTCGTGGGCCCACTCCCGCCAGGTGAAGCACTCCTCCCAGGGACCCAGGTCGAAGCGCCACATCCGCAGCTCGTACGGCGGGCAGCCGAACTTGATGATCGGCAGGAGCCTGATGCCCGCCTCGCGGGCGGGACGCTGGATGCCCCGGATCCACATGTTGAGGTGGGAGTCGCCGAGCAGCACGACCGTGCGGTCGCCGTCGAGGTCCCCGAGCGCGCAGATGTCGGCCGTGGTCTCACCGGGATCCGCCGTGCAGCGCGCGGGGCCGTTCCACTTGTTCTGCCGCAGCTTCTGCAGCCTCGGCTGCGTCCGGGGCGGGATACCCCGGCCGCGATCGGCGCGACGGAGGCTCGTACGCAGCTCGCGACGCAGCTGGGCCATGTCGGCGGCCGGCCCCCGGGTGCGCGCGACGAGCCGGAGATCGGCGCCGCTCGCGACGCGGCTCGCCGCGTCGCTGGTGCCGCCGTCGGCCGACGTCGAGGTCGAGGAGGTGCCCAGCAGGGGGAGGAGACCGGCGACAAGCACCAGCAGGAGGGCTCGGATCACGGCCAGGAGCGTACGCCGCCGCGCGTCGTGCGTCCTGCTCATCGGACACCCACCCGGGTCGCCATGAGGGAGCCCACCCGCTGGGACCAGACCCGCGAGACGTGCGAGGCGTCGCGGTAGACGTAGCGACCGGCGGCAGCGACCGGGCAGCGGCCCTGAACGCAGATCAGGTGGTTGGTGTCGAAGAAGTCCGCACCCTCCGCGCGCACCGCGTCGCCGGTCGCCCGCACCAGGGCGCGGTGCGCCGGGTCCTCGGGCGACTCGCACCGGCGGTAGGACCGCTTCGTGCGCTGCAGGCAACGCTGCGGATCCCGGGTGCGGGGTGTCACGTCGCCGAGCACGACGACGTCGTCGGTGTGGGGGAGCACCCGGGAGACCAGGCGGGCCGCGCCCGCGGTCACCTCCTGCGTCCACGCCCGGCCCTCGAGGAGGGACCCGTCGTCGCCGAGCACGTCGAACGCGGAGTGCGACCCGACGATGACGGTGTCGGGAGCGATGCGCGCGATGGTGTCGACGGCCCACTCGCGGAAGTCCGAGCACGCCTGCCACTCGGTGCCGTCGCGGGTGCTGCGCAGGTCGTAGGGCGTGCAGCCGTACTTGAACAGGCCGACGACGCGCGTGCCGCGCCGCTCGGCCGCGGCGGTGAGCCCTGCCATCCACATCGTCATGTGCGAGCTGCCGAGCGCTACGACGGTGCGGTCTCCGGCGACGTCGCCGAAGGTGCAGATGCCGTGGCGCGAGGTCGTCCCCGAGCTCGCGCAGATGCCGGGTCCGTCCCACAGGTTCCTGCGGATCCGGTCGACCGCGGGTCGGTGGCGCGCGGAGACGCGCCGGCCCTCGTCGGCCCGCGTCAGCGACTGGCGGAGCTGCGCGACGAGCCTGTCGGTCGCGGGCCGCACGAGCGCCTCGCGCTCGGCCACGCTCGGGAGCGGACGGTCCTGCGTGGCAGCGGCGGCGGGTGTCGCTGTCGGGACGGCCGCGGCGGTGGAGGCGGTGGAGGCGGCGCCGAGGGCCGTGGCAGCGGTGAGCAGGACCGTCGTCACGAGAGCTCGAGCACCGCCGCGTCCGGACCTCACCGCATCAGTCCGACACGCTCGGCGAGCGCGGCACCCACGTGACGCGCGTACGTGGCGGAGACGTGACCGAGCCGGTCACGGAAGACGAAGCGTCCACCTGAGGCGACGGGGCAGCGGGCGTCGAGGCACACGAGCTCGCCCGGGTCGTAGTAGTCGCCTCCGGCTCCCTCGGCCGCCTCACGCGTCAGGTCGTTGAGGTGCACGGTGTCCAGTGTGATGCGCTGCTCGCACCGCCCGTAGTTGCCGCGCCGCGACTCCGCGCAGCGTCCCGGGTCGAGGGTGCGGCGCGTGGTGTCACCGACCACCGTGACCCGGCCGCCCGCGTCCGTCACCGGCGCCAGCCTGGTGACGAGTCCGCTGACGCCCCCGCGCCAGGCGTCGTCGAAGGAGGACCCGGTCAGTGCCGATCCGCTCGGTGAGGAGATGTCGACCCAGGCGTGCGAGCCGGCGATGACGAGCTCGGGCCGTTGCGCGACGGCGTCGTCGATCGCCCAGTCGCGCCACTGCATGCACTCCGTCCACGGGACGTAGCCGCGCCGCATCGTGAACGTGTACGGCGCGCAGCCGTACTTGACGTAGACGAGGAGGCGTACGCCGGCACGCTCGGCCTGGTCGCGGAGGCCCGGGAGCCACATCATCACGTGGGAGGAACCGATGAGCACCGCGGTGCGGTCGCTCGCCCGGTCACCGACGGCACACACCTGGTGGCGCGACTCCCCGGGCTCGGCGGTGCACCGGGCCGGGAGGGGACGGGCGTCGTCCCGCAGAACCGAGCCCTGCTCGGCGAGCCCGCGGGGGAGACGCTCGCGCCGGTCGGCCCGTTGCAGGGCGTCGCGCAGGTCGCCCTCGATGGCGCTGACGGGGCTCGGCGTCTCGGCCGGGGCGACCGCGGAGGTCGTACCGACGCCCACCTGCGGCGTGCCGAGCGCACCACCGGCTCCGGCGGGCACCGAGCGCGGGCCGGCCGCGCGGGAGGCCCGCTCGGTCGTCAGGGGCGTGACCAGCCCCGCGTACGTCGCGTCGAAGCGCCCCACGGCGACCGTGGTGACCGCCGTGCTGACGGCGGAGTCGACGGCCGGCGCGATGCCGGTGGAGGGTTCGGACCTGGCGGTGGACCAGCCGATCATCGCCGCGACCAGACCGAGGGCGCCGACGACCGCCGCGCCGCGACGCACGTGGCGCCGAGGCGTGGTCTCGTCGGCTCGCGGGCCTGGCGTCACTGGTCGGTCTCCACGTCGGGACGGCCCCGCCGTGGCGGGTCGAGGGCAGGATCCACGGTAGACGATCCGCCGGAGTGCCCGGGGCTGTTTGCGCGACCTTGGAGGGGCTTGGGGCGAAATGCCGCAGCAGCCGGTCTCGGGGTGTTCAGTCCTTCTCGTCCCCCGCGATGGCCTCGGCGACGCTGGTGACCACCTGGGAGTCGAAGACGCTCGGGATGATGAAGCTCGCGTTGAGCTCGTCGTCGCCCACCACCCGGGCGATCGCGTCGGCGGCCTTGAGCATCATCTCGACCGTGACATCGGTGGCGCGGGCATCGAGAAGGCCTCGGAAGACACCGGGGAAGACGAGCACGTTGTTGATCTGGTTGGGATAGTCCGACCTGCCGCTGGCCACGACCGCCGCGTGACGGCCGGCCACCGCCGGATCGATCTCGGGGTCGGGGTTGGCGAGGGCGAAGACAATGGGGTCCGGCGCCATCGTGGGGATCCACTCCTCCGCGAGGATGTCGGGCGCGCTGACCCCGATGAAGACGTCCGCCCCCTGCAACGCCACGTCGAGCCCGCCGGTGAGGCGGCGCGGGTTCGTGCGTGAGGCGAGCTCGGCCATGGCCGGTGCCAGGGACGTGTCATCGCGGCTAAGCACGCCCTCCTTGTCGACCACGACGACCTCGCCCACCCCGCCGGCCAGGAGCAGGGTGACGATGGCCGAGCCGGCGGCTCCGGCGCCCGCGACCACGACGGTGACGTCGCTCAGGTCCTTCTCGACCACCCTCAGCGCGTTCTTCAACGCTGCGGTGACCACGATCGCCGTGCCGTGCTGGTCGTCGTGGAAGACGGGGATGTCGAGCATCTCCTGCAGGCGACGCTCGACCTCGAAGCATCCCGGCGCCGCGATGTCCTCGAGATTGATGCCGCCGAAGCCGGGCGCGATCATGGCGACGGCCTGCACGATGTCGTCGGGATCCTGGCTGGCCAGACAGATCGGCCAGGCGTCGATGTCCGCGAAGCGCTTGAAGAGCGCGGCCTTGCCCTCCATCACCGGCAGCGCCGCCCCGGGGCCGATGTTGCCGAGACCCAGCACGGCGGATCCGTCCGTCACCACGGCGACGGAGTTGCCCTTGACGGTCAGGCGGGGGACGTCCTCGGGGTTGTCGGCCAGCGCGCGGGAGACGCGGCCGACGCCGGGCGTGTAGGCCATCGAGAGGTCGTCACGGGTCTTCAGCGAGACCTTGGAGGACACCTCGATCTTGCCGCCGATGTGCAGCAGGAAGGTGCGGTCGGAGACCTTGTGGACGGTGACGCCGTCGAGCTCCTCGACCTTCTCGACGATGCGGTGGGAGTGCTCCTCGTTGCTCGCGGAGCACGTCACGTCGACGACCAGACGGTCGTGCCGTGACTCCGCCACGTCGATGGCGGTGACGACACCCTCGGCCGCTCCCACGCAGGTGGCGATCTGACCGACGACGTTGTAGTCGGTCGTCGTGTGCAGACGCATCGTGATCGAGTACGAGGAGGTGGTGGCGGCCATGGGAGAACTCAACCACCTCCGCCCCTTACCCGGGGGTAGCGCACGACTGGCCGGGCGCGGAGCGGGGCAGGGGAGGGGCATGCACACACGCACACTCGGCAACGACACCGTCGGCACCCACCAGGTCGGGGCGGTCGGCATCGGCTGCATGACCATGGACCAGGAGGGCCGCGCCCCTCGCGACCAGCTGCTCGCGACCGTGCGTGCCGCGGTCGATGCGGGCGTCACGCTCTTCGACACCGCGGACGCGTACGGGCCCGGCAAGCTGGGAGCCGGGGCGAACGGTGAGAACGAGCGGTTGCTCGCCTCCCTGCTCGACGAGGCCGGCGTACGCGAGCACGCGCTCGTGGCGACGAAGGCCGGCCACGTGCGCACCGATCCGGACGGCGGCTGGGACACCGACTCCTCCGCCGAGCACCTGCGTCACGCCGTCGACGCCTCGATCGAGCGGCTCGGCGTCGAGCACATCGACCTCTGGCAGCACCACCGGCCGGACCCCGACACCCCGTACGAGGAGGTGCTGCAGACGCTGAAGGCGATCCACGACTCCGGCAAGGTCCGCATGATCGGGCTCTCCAACGCCGATCCCGAGCAGATCAAGACCGCCCATGCGGTGCTCGGCAGCGCCCTGGTGAGCGTGCAGAACCAGTTCAGCCCCAAGTTCCGCTCCTCGGCGCGTGAGATCGAGGTCTGCGCGGACCTGGGCATCGCGTTCCTGCCGTGGTCGCCCCTGGGCGGTCTCAACGACGCGAAGGAGCTCGCCGAGAAGCACCCCGCCTTCGCCCGCGTCGCCGAGGAGCACGAGGTCTCCGCGCAGCAGATCGCGATTGCGTGGGAACTGGCCCAGGCCGACGTCGTCATCCCGATCCCGGGCGCCAAGCGGCCGGAGTCGATCACGGACTCGGCCGCGGCGGCGGACCTGCAGCTCACCGACGAGCAGCTCGCCGCGCTCGACGCCGACTGAACCGGCAGCACCGACGGCGCCCGCATGCGCCGCTTGCGATCGCGAAAATTCGGTCGACGGCGCACCTAGGGTGACGTGGTGTCTCGCAACGCCACCGGGTCTCTCGGGCGCCCCGGAATCGTCGGGCAAACGGCGGGTGAGTCGCGCCGTCTGGACCTGCGTCGCGTCGCCAACGGACGGTCGGTCGCAGCCCTCGGGCTGCTCGTCGTGTCCACGACGGCAGCGGCCTCGTCGACGGTGGTCGCGGGTCGCCTGGCCGAGTCCGCCACGGGCATCCTCGTCACCGTATTCGCGATGCTGGTCGTGGGCGGGGTGGTGCTGGAGAACGGCGCTCTCGTCGCCTGGTCCGCCGTCGTCGACCGTGCCGAGGGCAGGCTCCGCGCCGACCTGGTGGACGTCGTCCTCGCGCAACCGTTGGACGTCGCCGCCGAGCAGGCCGTCGGCGAGCTGCTGGACCGGGTCGATGACGACACGCACCAGGTCGGCAACCTGCTGCGGCGCGACGCGTGGCAGGCGCTGCGCACCGTCGCGGCGCTCGTGCCGCTGTGGGTGGTCGCGGGGCTGACGTGGACTCCTGCCTTCGTCCTCGTCCCTCTCGGCCTCGCGGCCGTCGTCTGGGTCGTCCGTTCCCGTCTCGCCGAGATCTCCGAGCGCAAGGTCGTGGAGGAGGCCGCGTGGACGGACCACGCCGCGATGGTCGAGGAGGGCATCGCGGCCCGCGACGACATCCGCTCCAGCCTCGGCCAGCCCTTCGTCGTGCGCCGTACCGCGGAGCTCGCGGCCGAGGTGCATCGCCGGTTCGTCCGTGTGCTGAACCTCGAGGCGGGCATCGGCCTGGCCACGGGCCTGCTCCTGCATGCGCTGCTGGCAGCGGTCGCGGTGGCGGGGGTGCTGCTCGTGGACGCCGGTCGCCTGGGAGTCGCGGAGCTGGTCACGCTGTTCCTCGTCTTCTCGCAGCTGGTGGGGCAGGCCGACTCCGCTGCGCGCCGGCTGCCCGAGCTGCAGAGCGGCTTCGGGGCCGTGCTGCGGCTGCGGGAACTGCTCGCGTCGCCGGCGGAGCCCGCGGGTGGGGCCGACCTCCCCGACGGAGACCTCGACATCTCGCTGCAAGGGCTGCGCTTCGCGTACCCCACGGGCGACTTCGCCCTGCGCGACCTCGACCTCGAGGTTCCCGCCGGCAGCACGCTGGCGCTCGTGGGGCGTACGGGCTCGGGCAAGTCGACGCTGGTCTCGCTGCTGTCGCGCGCCGCGGACCCGCCGCCCGGCACCGTGCTCCTCGGCGGTCTCGACATCACCGAGGTCGACCTGGCCACGCTGCGCCGGGAGGTGGGTGTCGTCACCCAGCGCACCGAGCTGCTTGCCGCCACGCTGGCGGAGAACATCACGTTGTGGGCGCCGGTGCCGCGCGCACGCGTCGAGGCCGCGGTCGCGGACCTGGGCCTCACCGCGTGGATCGCCGGTCTGCCCCGCGGTCTCGACACCCCGTTGGGACCCGGCGGGACGACCCTCTCCGCCGGTGAGGAGCAGCTGGTCGCGTTCGCGCGGCTCCTGGTGCGCGACGTACGCGTCGTGGTGCTCGACGAGGCGACGGCAAGGATGGATCCGGTGACCGAGGCCCGCGTCGTCGCCGCCTCCTCGCGACTGCTGCAGGGGCGTACGGGCGTGCTGGTCGCTCACCGGCTGGCGACGACGGACCGCGCCGACCTGGTGGCAGTGATGGAGGGCGGCCGGATCGTGCAGCAGGGGCCGCGGGCCGAGCTGGCGCGTACGCCGGGTCGCTTCGCGGACCTGGTGCGAGCTGCCGCGCGCGACGAGCAGTCACAGGCGGACGCCGCATCCGCGCCAGAGATCGGTGCTTCCACAGGGATCGGGTCGGGCTCACGACGGGAGGCCGCGCCGCCTCCAGCGCCGGTGCTGGAGCCGACGCCGTCCCTGGTGTCGGCCACGTGGCGGGCGCTGATGGTGAGGAAGCTGTGGGGGATCGCGACGGTGCCGTTCTTCCTCTTCTCGGCAGCCACGGGGGCGTTCGGCGCGGCGACGGCGTGGCTGTGGGGGAACCTGGTCGCGGGGCTGCAGGACGGGGCGGACCCGACGCGTCTGCTGGTCGCCGTCGGCGCCTCGCTGCTGGTGGCTCCGTTCTTCCTGTCGGCGGGGATCTGGCTGTACCCGCGCTGGTGGGTCGAGGTGCTGCTGCGCGTACGCAACGCCGTGCTGGTCGGGCAGACCCGCACGCGACGGTTGCGCCGCGACCCGGCAGGCGAGGTCGTCGGGCGGGCGATGGACGCCGACCGCTACGTGCACTACTGCGACCTGTGGGTCGACCTGACCAACGGCGCGCTGCTGGTGGTGCTCACGGCAGCGCTGGCGGGAGAGCCGCTCGCCGGTCTCGTGCCCGCGTCAGTGCTGCTCGCGGCTGCTGGCGCGTCGTGGGGTGGTCGGGCGGTCGCGGGGCGATCCGAGAGCCGGGCCTCGACGACCCGCGCCGGCTTCGGTCGCTCCCTGGTCTCGGTGCTGGAGTCGCTGCGCACCATCAAGCTGGCCGGCGCGACGGCGTACGCCCGCGGCCACCTCGCCGATGTCGACGGCGGGCGCGTGGAGGCTGCGCTCGTGGAGCACCGCGTGCGTGCGCTGCTCGACGCGGTGCCGCGGCTGATGGTGCAGACCGGCGCGGTGGTCGCCTGGCTGGGTCTGCTGCTGGGCTGGTGGGGGCTGCCCACCGCGCTGCTGCTGGCGTCTTCCATCGCCGGGTTCGAGTTCTTCGGACGGGTCGCCGGTGCCGTGGTCACCCAGGCGCCGGGCACCCGGGCCTGGATCGAGGCCACTTCGGCCTTCGGCGGGGGAGGCCAGCTGGTCGACCTGCCGGAGGGAGTCGACCTCGTCGCGGGCGCTGCTCCGCCGCCGCATCCGCTGGACCGGACGCCGGCAGCGACATGGCAGGTGCACGACCTGACGGCCGTCCACGACGACGGCACGGTCGGAGTGCGCGGGGTCTCCCTGACTCTGGATCCTGGCCAGCTGGTCCTCTTGCTCGGCCCGGTCGGCTCCGGCAAGTCGAGCGTGCTCGCCGCGCTGGCGGGCCTGGTCTCCTGGACCGGCGAGGTCTGCCGCGACGGCACCGCGATCACGGATGCGGAGCGCGAGCTGCGGCCGCCGCACGTAGCGTACGTCGCGCAGGTGCCACGGGTGCTGTCCGGAACGTTCGAGGACAACGTCGCGATGCACCACGACCGGCCTGTGGCTGCGGCGCTGTCGGCAGCGCGGCTGGACGAGGACGTCGCTGACGCCGGCGGACCCAAGGCACGTGTCGGGCACCGCGGCGTACGCCTGTCCGGCGGCCAGGTGCAGCGCCTGGCCCTCGCTCGGGCGCTCGCCTGCGAGCCCGACCTGCTGCTGGCCGACGACGTGTCGTCGGCGCTGGACGCGGCAACGGAGATCGAGCTCTGGGACACCCTGCGTGCGCGCGGCGGCACGGTGCTGGCGTCGACGTCCAAGCGCGCAGCCTTGGCGCGGGCCGATCGGGTGGTCGTGCTCGACGCAGGCGAGGTCGTCGGAACGGGCACGTGGAGCGAGCTCGAGGAGGAGTGGGGGCACCTGGCCGGGTGACGGGCAGCTGGAGGTGCGGCGCCGAGGCGTCTGCAGGCGCCCTGGCCGCATGCCGTGCGCACCTCGCCGTGAGCACTGGCAGGCACGATGCAGGACATGACGCGCCACGCGTACGTCACGAGCCTGCTGCCCTCGGATCCGCCGCGGCCTTCGCCAGGGTCCTGGCCGTCGCCGACGCCCCGGGGCCCGCCGCGCTCTACGTCGGAAGCCGTCCGGCGCATCGGCACGTCACGCTGGTGCTCGGGCGCGCCGCGCAGCTGGCCGGCACGATCGCCACTCTCTCCGTCCCCGCCGCTCGACTGCAGTACCGGTGGTGCGTGCCCTCGGAGCCGTGACCCCGTGGGAGGTGTTGTCCACACCTCGAGACGTGCAGGGCCGATCGCGTCGGAAGTGTCGGTGGTCGTCCCTAGCGTTGTCCTCGTGATCGAGTCCCTGCCCGTTCCTGAGACGCCGCGCCTGCTGGTCGCGGCGCTGCAGGGCGTGCAGGTCCAGCAGGCCGGTGTCGAGCTGCGCCGCGCGCAGCTGGTGCTGGCCTGGGCCGACGCGCACCCCGGGGACCACCTCGTGTCCGACGGCACCGCGCCGATCGCGTGGCACGGTGAGCCCGACCATCAGGCCGGCGCGGGTGCAGGCCCGGCGCTGGGTGGTGAACGAGCGGTGCAGCCGGGCGGGGCCGGAACACCTCTGGTGGCCGAGTTCGCGTTGGCTGAGCTGGGTGCCACGTTGGGGCTGTCGGTCGCGAGCACCCGTCGTTTGGTCGGTGACCTCCTCGAGCTCCGTCACCGGCTCCGTGGCTGCTGGGCACGTGTCGAGGACCTCCAGGTCCCGCTGTGGCGGGCCCGCCGCGTCGCCCAGGCCACCCTGGACCTGCACCCCGAGGTCGCCGCCGCGGTCGACGCCCAGGTCGCCGACCGGGTCCACACCCTCGGGCCCGCAGCGATCGACCAGGTCGTGACACGCACCCGCCACCGACTCGACCCCGAGCAGGCCCACGCGCTGCTGGACCGCTGCGCCCAGACCCGCGGGGTGCGGGTCTTCCTCGGCGACGGCACTCACACCCTCACCGCGGACGTCGCCGCGACCCTGGACCACCTCGATGCCCTCGACCTCGAACGCGCCGTCGCCGCCGGCGCCGCCGCACTCGCCGCAGCCGGGTCCACCGAGTCCCTCGACGTACGCCGCGCGAAGGCCCTCGGCGCACTCGCCCGCGGCGACCAGATGCTCCTGGACGAGTCCGCAGTCCAGGAGACCGACACCGGCACTCGCTCGGGGGTGGTGGCGCTGCCGCGGGCGTCGCGTGAGGTCGTGCTCCACGTCCACCTCTCCGAAGCCGCGCTCGGCGACCCCGCCGCGGCCAGCATCGCGTGGGTCGAGCAGGGTCCGCTGCGGCAGGTCCCCGTGGAGCTGGTGCGGCAGTGGTGCGGTGCTGCGTCCACCACCCGCATCACCCTGCGTCCCGTCCTCGACCCCGATGCTGAACTCACCAGCGACGGCTACGAGCCGTCGACCCAGTTGGCCGAGCAGATCATCATCCGCGACACCGGGTGCGTGTTCCCCGACTGCACCCGCCCGGCCCGCTCCTGCGACCTGGACCACCTGCACCCCTATACGGCCGGCGGGCAGACGAACTCAGCGAACCTCGCCCCGCTGTGCCGGTTCCACCACCGCCTCAAGACCCACGGCGGGTGGGCCTACGCCCGCACCGGGCCCGGTGCCTATGAGTGGACCTCTCCGCACCGCCAACGATTCCTCGTCACCACCCGCCCCGGAGGACCACCGCAGACCAGACGCCTCGCCGGGCTCCCCGGAGGCCGCGACGGACCCGCCACCATCCGCATCGACCCACCACCCCCACCAGCCCTGCCGGCCGAGCACGTCCCCGTACATGCGCCGGCACGAGAACGCACACCCGCACCCTTCTGAGCGCCATGTGCTCGGCCGGGTCCGGGCTACGAGGCGCGCAGCCCGAGCGAACGCGAGAAGGCTCGGCGCACCGCGAAGGAGTAGGTCGAGGGAATGTGCCCCAGCTTGTCGCGGAAGACGTAGAGGCGCCGCGAGACGATCGGGCAGCGGTCGCGCAGGCACAGGAAGTCGTTCATGTTCAGGTACTGTGCGCCGCCTGCCGTCGCCGCACTCGACGTCATGCTCAACAGCTTGAGCGTGTGCGGCGTCAGTCGCTGCTCGCAGCGGCGCATGGAGGCGTCGCGTCGTTGCGCGCAGCGGCCGGGCTGGGAACGGCGAGTGGTGGAGTCCCCGAGGACGACGACCCGGGCGCCGCTCGCACGCAGCGTCTCGACGGTCGCTCGGATGCCTTCCTGCCACTGCCGGTCCCACGCGGCACTCCGGCGTGACGGCTCACCGTTGTCGTCGAGCAGCTTGAGCCACGTGTGGGAGGCCACCACAACAAGGTCGTGGGCTCCCGCAGCGATCTCGTCAGTCGCCCACCGGGCCCAGTCCGAGCACTCGGTCCACGGCTGTCCCTCGCGGTACTGCTGAGCGCGATAGGGCAGACAGCCGTACTTCACGTACGGCTCGATCCGCATCCCGAGGCGCTCGGCCTCGGGCTCCAGACCTGCCAGCCACATCGCCATGTGGGAGTTGCCCAGCACGGCGACGCTGACCGGGGAGTCGACGGCACCGCGCGGGCACAGCTCATGACGCGACTCGCCACGGTCGGCGGTGCACCGCGGCGGCAGGGTGCGTACGTCCCGAGCCAGGTCGGCGTCGGCCGGTCGCGTACGTGCCGGGATCGGCCGGCCACGGTCCGCCGCCCTCAGGGCACGCCGCAGAGCCCGCACGACACCGCTGCGCGGCCCCGGGGGTCGTACGTCCACGATCCGCGCAGCCGACGTCTGCTCGGCAGCCGTGGCCGTCGTCGTACCTCCGCCGGTCGAGGTCTGGTCCGCGGCGAAAGTGGCGGGCGCCCCGCTCGGCAACACGGCCAGCACGACCGCCAGCAGCGCGACCAGTGCGGTCGACGTGACCCGCGCCCTCACCGACGCAGTCCGATCGACGTAGCGAAGGCACGACTGATCTGCCGTGAGTACGTCGCCGTCAGGTGCCCCCACTTGTCACGGAAGACGTAGCTGCCGCCCGCGACGATCGGGCACCGGTCCTCGATGCAGGTGAAGGCGTTCATGTCGAGGAACTCCGCCCCGCCGCTGGTCGCGCCGCGCTCGGTGAGTCGCAGCAGCTGTCGCGTACGACCGACCATCGTCACCTCGCACAACCGCATGGTCGGTCCGGGGCGTCGGGCGCAGTCGCCGGGATTGTCCCTGCGCGTGAGTGCGTCGCCGAGCACGACGACCCGGTCCGCGGAACGTCCCAGCCGACGTGCGGTGCGCTCCACGCCCGTCTGCCACGTGCGGTCCCACGCACGACCCTTCGGCATCTGACCTCCGTTGGGTCCCTCGAACTCCAGCCAGGTGTGCGCCGCGGTGACGACCAGGTCGGGCTTCATCCGCTTGATCTTGCGCAGCGCCCAGTCACGCCAGTTCGAGCACTCGGGCCACGGGCTGCCCTTGCGCCACATCTCGAACATGTACGGCGCGCAGCCGTACTTGATGAACGGCACGAGGCGGACGCCCTCACGGCGCGCGTGGTACTCCAGGCCCGCCAACCACATCGCCATCTTGGAGTTTCCGAGCACGACCACCGTGTGGTCGGAGCCGGTGCGTCCGCGGGCGCAGATGCGGTGTCGGGTCTCGCCCGGGTCCGCGGTGCACGCGGGGGAGAGGGTGCGGGTGTCACCCACGAGGTCGACACGGCCCGGTTCGGTGCCCGCAGGGATGCGGCGGTTCGCGTCGGCGGCGCGCAACGCGCGACGCAGGTCGCGGACGACCGCGCTGCGCGCCCCGGGCGGCGTCGCCGAGAAGGTGGACCCGGACGACGGTGCGTCCGCAGCCTGCGCGGTGACCGGCAACAGCGGCAGCCACAGGGCGAGCACCACGAGAGGCACGAGCGTGAGCCGGCGTACGGTAGGACGAGAAGTCACGGGGCTCCCGAGGGCGACGTGAGGCTGGCCGAGGCCAGTGGGCCGCACGAGGGTACCCCTCCGCGAGCGTGGAGGTCAGCCCTCGATGGTGCGGACGAGCACACCGATCTTGTCGATGCGGTTCTCGGGGTTGTCGAACTCGTCCGACCAGTAGTTGCCCTCGGCGTGGTCCTCCAGCGTCCGGCACGTCGACAGCGTCACCATCGCGCGGGTCGGCTCGACGCCCGGTCGACCGGGGACGGCGGCGCGCTGCTCGCGCAGCGACTCGGCGCTGCGGAAGCTGGTGATGCGGGTGCGGCGCACCGCGTACACGTAGGTCGTGTCCCCGGCCGCGACGCGGATGCGGTCCCCCCGACCGAGGTCGGGCAGGTACTGGAAGATGCCGCCGGCCGAGAGCCGGTGGGCGGTGACCTGGTAGTTGCCGACACCGCCGGGCCCGGCGCCGCCGCGGGGCCCGGTGGGGCTGGCCGCGACGCCGCCGTTCCGGATGTCGGTGCCCTCGGCGTCGTCGGTGAACCCGCGGTAGGACACGACCTGCACGTCCCGGATGCCCAGCGCGGGGATGCTCAGCAGCGCGTCACGGGCGCGGCCGTCCGAGGGCTGAGCCTTCGGTGGTTCCAGGTCGTCAGCCGGTACGGCCTCGGGCGTGGCCTCGATCGGTGTCGCCTCAGGGGCCGGCTCCTCCACCGCGGCCGTGTCCACCGTCCGCACGGTCTCGTCCGGCCCGGCGTCCGACGCGGTGTTCGGCCCGGCGTCCGCGCAGCCCAGCACAGGCGCGAGCACCGCGGCGGCGGCGAGGGCGCGCACCCGCGAACCGGACATGACGGACATGACCTCGAGCGTACGCAGACCGCGGTTGCCCAGCGGCCGCCCGCCACCGCGCAGCGCCTAGGGTTCGTCCCGTGGCCGAGCACGAGCACCGCGACGACCCGCTCCACGTCCGCGAGATCGGGGACTCCGGCGAGCGGGTGATCTTCCTGCACGGCCTGTTCGGGCAGGGCAAGAACTTCACGACCATCGCGAAGGACCTGCGGCCCGACCTGCGCTCGACCCTCGTCGATCTCCCCAACCACGGTCGGTCCGCGTGGACGGACTCCGTCGACTACGTCGCCACCGCGGACGTCATCGCTGCCTGGTGGCGTGAGACGTACGCCGAGCCCGCACACCTCGTGGGTCACTCCATGGGCGGCAAGGTCGCGATGGTGCTCGCGCTGCGGCACCCCGATCTCGTGGACCGTCTGGTGGTGGTCGACATCAGCCCCACGCAGAGCGAGGGCACGGGTGAGTCCGGGGAGTTCGCGCACCTGCTCGACTCGCTGGCCGCCCTCGACCTCGCGACGCTCGAGCGTCGCGGTGAGGCCGACGAACGACTCGCGGAGCGGGTCGACGACGCCCGCGTACGCGGGTTCCTCCTGCAGAACCTGCACCAGCAGGGCGAGGAGTTCTCCTGGCGCGCGAACCTCGACCTGCTGCGGGAGGGACTCCCCGTGATCGGCGGCTTCCCCGAGCTCGACGCGACCTTCGACCACCCCGTGCTGTGGATCGCGGGGGAGCGGTCCGACTACGTCCAGGACGCGCACGACCCGGCGATGCGGGCGCTGTTCCCGCGGACGCGCCAGCTCACCATCAAGGGCGCCGGTCACTGGGTGCACGCGGAGCGCCCCGAGGCATTCACCGCGTCGCTGCGGGTCTTCCTGACTGCCTGAGGCCGCCCTCGACCGCGGTCTCCAGCTGCGCGCGGAACCGCGCCGGCCAGGTCGCGACGTGCGCGGGTGACTCGGCGACCACCAGCTCGCTCCCCGCGATCAGCGACTGCAGACGTCGGGCCGAGTCCAGGGGGTGGGTCGGGTCCTCGGTCCACGCGAGCAGCAGCGTCGGCACCCTCAGACCGGCGACGGCCTCGGGCGCGGGAAGGTCGCTGAGCGCGGCGCCGCGCAGCACCGTCGGGAGCAGCTCGGCGGCGACGTCGGGCGGGGTGAGCGGGTGGTCGGCCACCGCCGGGGGTCGCGGTGCCAGCTCGCCCGCCGCGAGGAACGCCTCGACGCCCTCTGTCTCGACGAGTCGGGCGGACTCCTCGTACGAGGCCGCCTGCGCGGCCCGCGACTCCCAGACCGTCGGAGGGACGGTGAGGGTGAGACCGGTGAACCGCTCCGGCTCGCGCACCGCGGCGTGCAACAGCGTGGCCGCACCCATCGACGGCCCGACGCCGTGCACGGGTTGGTCCCCGAAGGTCAGGTCGAGGACCTCGAGCAGATCGCTCGCCAGGTGCTCCCAGGCGAAGTCCGCGGGTCGGTCGGTCCCGTCGAGGGCGCCGGTGGAGCGACCGTGACCTCGCGCGTCGTAGGACAGCACGCGCGCTCGTGACGCGTCCTGCACGACCTCGCGGGCCAGGTCCAGCCCCAGCTGGGTCTCGCGCAGCCTGCTGGAGGTCAGCCCGTGCAGCTGCACGACCGCCGGGCCGCTGCGTCCCTGCACGTCGCGGGCGAGACGCGCGTCGCGGACCGTCAGGGAAGGCATGGTCCAGCGTAGGACCGGTCCGCCCTCATCCCGACACCCCGCGTGCCGATCGTGAGCGAGCACACGTACGCAGCCGGTCCGGCACCTAGAGTGACGACGTGCGGCTGACGAGCGTGGCCCTGATGACGCTGCCCGCCGGGCGCGTGCACGGCCTCACGCTGACGTGCCGGCGCGGCACCGAGACCCTGCCGATCTCCTTCGACCAGCGACGTCATGTCGGTCTCGTCGACCGCCCCGGGTCCTGGATGGCCGTCTCCGCGCGACTCCCACGCGACACGCCCGGTGGCACCCCGGGTGAGACCCCCGGTCGTCTGGCTGCCGCGTGGCTCGCCGTGGTCGCCCGGCACCCGACCTTCCGTTCGGCGTTCGCCCGCACGGATGACCGGCTGCTGCTGCACCGGCTGGAGGTGCTCGACGCGCACTGGGTCGATCACGGCGCGGGTGAGGACGAGGAGCAGACGCGCCACCTGGTGCGGCAGGTGCTCGACGCGACCTGCCGACCGTACGCGGAGCCGTCACACCGTCTGCTGCTCATCGACCCGCACGACGCGGCCGAGTCCCCCGTGGTCGTCGTCGGGTCCGACCACGCCCACGTCGACATGTGGTCGATGCTCGTGGTGCTGCGTGACCTCGTGACCGCCTGGGCCGACGGCCCCGACCGCCTCGGTCCGCGTGCCGCGGACTTCGCGGACCACACCTCCGCGCTCGCGGCCCTGCCGCCCGCGCCGGCGTCCGTACGCCACCGTTGGTGGCGCGCCCTCGCCGCCGGGGGCGACGCCATGCCGTGCTTCCCCCTGCCGCTCGGCGAGGTGACCGCGCCCGTGCCCGAACGGCTCGTCGTGCGCGACGTCCTCGACGCCGACGAGGCAGCGGACCTCGAGGCGTACGCGCGCGCGCCCACGGCGCCCGCCCGGCCACCGTGGCCGTCTCGGTGATGACGGCGGTGACCCGGGACCTCGCGCAGGCACCGCTGCGGGCGCTGTTCCCCGTGCACAGCCGGCACGACGCGGGGTGGCACGACGCGGTCGGGTGGTTCATCACCAACTCGGTGCTGGAGGTCGCGGACCCCGACCTGGATGCGTCCGGGGAGGCCCTCGCGGCCGCGGTCGTGCTCGGGTCGTGGCCGTTGGCCGACGTGCTCGCCCCGTACGGCGACATGCCCGTGGCCCCCGGGCTGTTCGCCCTGTCCTGGCTGGACCTGCGACGGCTCCCCGTCGACGTCGACACCCTCGCCCTGGACGCACAGTTCGTGGGCGCCGTGATCGAGACCGACGGCGTCATGGTCTGGTTCGTCCTGACCGCCGCGGGCCTGCACCTGCGCTGCCGCTACCCCGGCACGCCGGAGGCCGAGCAGTCGGTGACCGCGTGGCTCGACGCCGTCGTCGCGGGTCTGCGTTCCGTCGCCCACGGCGAGCGGACTGTCGCCGTCGCCGAGCTCGTCGAGGGGTGAGCCGCCGGTCAGCCGACCGGCGGACCGACCAGGAGAGCGACGCCGGTGAGCACCGCCACGCCGGCGACGCCGACCAGCAGCCCCCGGCCGGGGTGGCGTACGCCCGGTGCCAGCAGCCTGTCGAGCCGCGTCGTCGGCGCCTCCGTGCGGAGACGCCACCGCTCGGGCAAGGCGCCCCGTCGCTCGAGGACCAGGTCGACGGGCACGGTGACCAGCGGGGGGATGCTGCTCGCCAGCACCAGCACCGTCCGACGCAGACCCCACCGTGCATCGATCGCGACGGCGACCGTCGTGACGACGAACGCGATGAAGGCGATGCCGTGCAGCATGCCCCCGACCGACACCACGGCGTCCGTGGTCTCGCTGACGTACTTCAGGTACATGCCGACCAGCAGCAGCGTCCACGTCACGGCCTCGGTCACCGCGACGACCCGGAAGAGCCGGCGCGGGGCCGGTGCGGCGCGGTCGGTGCCCACCTCAGCGGTGGAGTGGCTCATGCGCCGGCCTTCACGGCGGCCTCGACCCGGCGGACGGCAGCCCCGTGCACCGCGTCGCCCGTCATGGCCTCGGCCAGACGCAGGTGCGGCAACGCCTCGGCCTGCCGCGACTGCCGCTCGAGGCTGCGTCCGAGTGCGTGACGCGCCCACGCGTCGCTCGGGTCGTCCTCGACGAGACGGGTGAGCTCGGACTCCGCCCGTTCCAGCTGCGCCCGCATCAGGAACGCCCAGGCGCGCAGGGACCGGAGGCCACGGTCGGCGGGGGAGACGTCCAAGGCCGGCTCGATGATCTCGAGCGCCGCGGCGGGCTCACGCTCGACCAGGAGCGCGTGCGCGTCACGGTAGGTGGACCCCGGACTTCCTGCCCCGGCGGAGCCCGATGACAGGGGGGAGAGGGAGGCGTACTCGTCGGCGTCGCTCACGCCGGTCGAACGTACGCGGCGACCCGAGCTATTCCACGGGGCGTGGGGCGAGCGCGTCCGTCCGTCGGAGCTCCGCGCGACAAGCGCGCTCGAGACGACGTTGCGTACGCCACCGCGTGAGGACCCCCGGTGTCGCACCGAGTCCCACCACACCTCGCGCCCCGACGACGTGCAGGTCCGAGCCCTCCCGAGGCCCGTGCCAGGACCACTGGCTCCACCGCTCGCGGTCCGGCGACTGCGCGCGGCCGTACAGCGTCGCGGGTCCGTCGGGGACCGCAGCACGCGGCGCATCGAGAGGAGTCGGACCACGGTGGTCGGTGGTGAGCCCGTCCGGCCTCGGCACCGCAGCGAGATCCAGCGGCCCTCCCGCCCGGGAACCCGCCCCCTCTGCGTCGACGACGAGCAGGTGATCCGCGGCAGCGGTGACCGGGAGGTCCCGTACGGACCGCGGGTGCAGCCGCACCAGCAGCCGCGGGAGGTACCACCAGTGCTCCCGGCGGAGGATCGGCGAGTCGGCGAGCAGCCGCGACGGCGGCCACCGTCGCAGCTCTTGGTCGAGCAGCCGGTCGACGAACTCGTGCCCCTCGGTGTCCGGGTCGACGTCGACATCGCACTCCAGCGCACGCCGCACGGCGACCTCGCCCGCGACCGCCTCCAGCACCAGCGTCGCCCGTCCGCCCGTCGCCAGCGAGCGGGCGTCGGCCGCCTCCGCGTACGTCAGCGCGATAACCAGCGTGCCGGCTGACGGTCCCTCCCTCGTGGCGTCGGCTGCGGTGTCGAGGAGGGGGAGCACCCCGCGTACGCGAGGCCACGGGCCGTCGGCGTCTGCGGGACGCCACGCGAGGTCGGCGAGTCCACCGCGACGGGCGGCGCGGACGGCGTCGGCGACCACGGTGGGCTCAGCGGGCTCAGCGGGCTCAGTGGGGTCGGAGGGGTCGACAGGGGGCACCTGTCCACCGTAGGGGGCCGCTCGTCCACCCCCCGGGTGTTGCGTGACGGGCACCACTCGTTGCAGAGTGCATCGTCCGATGCGTGAGCCCGGCACCCGCCGGCCGCGTGCGGCCAGGAGGGGATCTCGTGCCAGCCATCATCGTCGCCGCCGTCGTCGCGGTGCTCTTCAGCCTCGGGTACCGCTACTACTCGCGCTACCTGCAGCAGTCCGTGTACGGCATGGATCCTGCTTTCGTCACCCCGGCGCACGCCGTCGACGACGGCGTCGACTTCGTGCCGACCAACAAGCACGTCGTCTTCGGCCACCACTTCACCTCGGTCGCGGGCGCGGCTCCGATCGTGGGCCCTGCCATCGCCGCGTTCTGGGGCTGGGGCCCGGCCCTCGCCTGGATCGTGGTCGGCACGATCTTCGCGGCCGGCGTGCACGACATGGGCTCGTTGGCCGTCTCGGTGCGCCAGGGCGCCCGCAGCATCGGCACGATCGCCAGCGAGGTCATCAGCGCGCGGGCGCGCACGCTGTTCCTGCTGATCATCTTCTTCCTGCTGACCCTGGTCAACGCGGTCTTCGCCGTCGTCATCGGCAACCTCTTCGTCGCCTATCCCGAGGCGGTCCTGCCGATCCTGGTGCAGATCCCCCTCGCCATCGGCATCGGCCAGCTGATCTACCGCACCCGCTCGGCGGCCCTGATCCCCTCGCTGGTCGGCGTCGTGCTGCTGTACGTGCTCATCGCCGTGGGGCAGGTGCTGCCACTGGACATCACCCCGGTCGGCGAGCTCGTCGGCATGGAGCCGCGCAACGTGTGGGTGGTGCTGCTGTTCGTCTACACCTTCGTCGCCTCGCGGCTGCCGGTGTGGCTGCTGCTGCAGCCGCGCGACTACATCAACTCCCACCAGCTGTTCATCGCCCTGGGCGTCATCGGTCTCGGCATCCTCGTCGGCATGGACCGCATCGTCGCGCCGGTGCTCAACGACGTGCCCGAGGGCTCACCCTCCATCCTCCCGTTCCTGTTCATCACGATCGCCTGCGGTGCGATCTCCGGCTTCCACTCGCTGGTCGCGTCGGGCACGACGGCCAAGCAGATCGACAAGGAGGAGGACGTCCGCTACGTCGGCTACATGGGCGCGGTGGGCGAGGGATCGCTCGCCGTCGGCGCCCTGCTCGCGGTGACCGCCGGCGTCGCCGCGAGCCGCGCCGACTGGGACGCGCTCTATCCCGACTTCACCACCGCCAGCGACGGCGCGGTCGGCAACTTCGTCGAGGGCACCGCGCAGTTCGCGGCGAACCTCGGCGCGCCCGCCGCGATCGCCGCGACGTTCGCCGCGGTCGTGGTCATCTCCTTCGCCGCCACCACGATGGACACCGGCGTACGCCTCCAGCGCTACGTCGTCCAGGAGATCGCCGAGCTCGCCGGGTGGAACACCCTCGCGCGCAACCTCACGCTCTCGGGGCTCGTCGCGGTCGCGGTGCCGATGGTGATGGCACTGCTGCCCGGTGGCGGCGAGGACGGCTACACCTTCGGCGTCCTCTGGCAGCTGTTCGGCACGACCAACCAGCTCACGGCCGGGTTGGCGCTCGCCGTGATCGCGGTGTGGGTGACCCGCAAGGGCTCGAACGCGCTCGCGACGCTCGTCCCGCTGGTGTTCCTGCTCGTGATGACCTCATGGGCCCTGGTGGCCAACCTCCTCAACTTCGTCGAGGCGGGCCAGTGGGTGCTCGCCCCCTTGGACGGCGTCATCTTCGTGCTGGCGATCTGGCTCGTCGTCGAGGCCTTCGGGGCGCTCCGCAAGGCGCGTTCGGGTCAGCTCGGTCCGGTCCCGGAGGTCGAGGCCACGCCGGAGAGCGCCGGGCGGTGAGGCGCCCGTGACGGTGCGGGTGGTCGTCGTACGCCCCTGGGTCGAGGCCCACGGGGGCGGCGGGTGCTGCGGGGGCACGGTGCGCGACGGCGTCGCGCCCGCTCCGCTCGCCCTCGCGGGGCCGCGTACGCGCGACCACGGTGGTCCGACGAGCGAGGTGTACCGACGCCTGCGTCGGGACCACCCCGGGGTGGACGTGCAGGTCACGCCGGCCGACAACGTGTGGCTGCTGGGCTGGGCGTTCCGTCGTGTCCGCCCCGAGCGCGGCCCGCTGCACGCCGCGCGGGCGGCGAGCGTGGCCATGCGACCCGGTGCGGTGCTCGTCGACGGCGTCGCCGTCGCCAGCGTCGAGGACGGGGGAGCGGCGGTCAGCAGCGCCGTGGCCCAGGCACTGGGCGAGGTCCGGGCCTAGGGAGCCGCACGAGGCATCATGGTCGCGTGATCGGTGACCGGTGGGGCGTGTCGGGGGAGGAGACGGCGCGGACGTACCCGTGCGACCGGCTGGTGCCCTCACCGGCCATGGAGGCGTGGCGGGGGATCACCGTCGACGCCCCCGCGGAGCACGTGTGGCGGTGGGTCCGCCAGATCCGGCTCGCGCCGTACTCCTACGACTGGATCGACAACCTGGGTCGCACGTCGCCGCGAGAGCTCCGCGACCTGGACGACCCGCGGGTCGGCGACCCGTTCCTGGCCTGCGCCGGCCGGCCGCTCGGCGAGGTGCTGGCGGTCGACCCCGGTCGCGAGCTGACCGGTGAGATCCTCGGGGCCGTGATGTCGTACGTGCTGGTGCCCGTGGGCGCCCGGCGGACGCGGCTGCTGCTCAAGATCGTGATGCGGCGTCACCGGTGGGCCGCCCCGGCGGTCAGCGTGGGGGACCTGGTCATGGCCCGCAAGCAGCTGCTCACCTGGAAGGAGCTGGCCGAACGCCTCCCCGCCTGAGACGCACGCCGGGCCGGTCACCTCGCGGTGACCGGCCCGGCGGAGCGGAGCTCGCGTGTCAGCGAGCGTTGCGCTTGGTGTCCAGGAACCACGGCTCGAACGCCGCGGTGAACTGGTCGATAGCGTGGAAAGCCTTGCGAATGCGGGTCATGAGACGCACCTCCTGGTGGAGTCGTGGATGGCGGATCGCCTCCGCCCTGTCATGAGCCAACCGGCTCAACACTCATGTTGCCACGCCGTGACGTCATGGGCAATCCGAACGAACACTCGTGGGGGAGAGGTGCGCCACACCGGCGGCCGCGTGCGGACGGCAGGTCGTGGATACGTTCCTCTCATGACTCCGGAACTGCCCCAGGACCCCGATGCGACCGCGTACCACGACCCGGGACTCGACGAGGGTCACGACGACTCCGCGGAGCGCTCGGCGGCCCTGGACGCGATGCCCGAGGGCAACGCGGAGACCGGTGACCAGGTCGACCGGGAGGCCTTCGACATCGAGCAGGATGCCGAGGAGGACACCGGCCAGGACACCGGCCAGGACTGAGGTCAGCGACCGAAGAGCGCCTTGGCCTCGTCCCAGCGGTGCTGCGGAACCGTCTTCAGCCCCGTCAGGGCCTCGGCGAAGTCGACCCGCTCGATCTCGGTGCCGCGGAGCGCGACCATCTGACCCCAGGCACGGTCGTTGACCATGTCGGTCGCGGCCATGCCCATCCGGGTGGCGAGCACCCGGTCGTATCCCGTCGGGGCACCGCCGCGCTGCACGTGGCCGAGCGTGGAGCCACGGGTCTCGATGCCGGTCAGGCGCTCGATCTCGGCCGCGACGAAGTCCCCGACCCCTCCGAGCCGGGGCCGGCCGTCGAGCTCGACGCCCTTGCCGTTGACGACCTCCCCGTGGCCCTCGGGGATGAAGCCCTCCGCGACGACGACCAGGGGAGACCGGCCGCGCTCGTGCACCTCCCGCACCCAGGTGCACAGCTCGGCCGTGGTCACGCGCTGCTCGGGGATCAGCACGGCATGGGCTCCAGCGGACATGCCCGAGTGCAGGGCGATCCAGCCGGCGTGCCGACCCATGACCTCCGCGACCATGCAGCGGTGGTGGGACTCGCCCGTCGTGCGCAGGCGGTCCATGGCGTCGGTCGCGATGGCGACGGCGGTGTCGAACCCGAAGGTGTAGTCGGTGCCGGCCAGGTCGTTGTCGATGGTCTTCGGCACGCCCACCACCGGCAGGCCGGCGTCGGAAAGACGCTTCGCACCGGCCAGGGACCCCTCGCCGCCGATCGCGATGACGGCGTCGATGTCGTGCCGCTCGAGGTTGGCGCGGATCGCCTTGACACCACCCCCCGACGCGTCGATCGGATTGGTCCGCGAGGTGCCGAGAATCGTGCCGCCGACGCCGGCCAGGCCGCGCACACGCGTCCGGGGGAGCGCCATGACGTCGCCGTCGAGCAAGCCGCGCCAGCCGTTGCGGATGCCGACCATGTCGTGCCCGAACGTCTTGACGCCGCGCAGCACGGCGCCGCGGATGACGGCGTTGAGCCCCGGGCAGTCACCGCCGCTGGTCAGGAGTCCGATCCTCATGGCAGCACCTTCTCAGATGCCGAGGAGGGCTCCCGCAGGCCTCGGACGGCCGCCGGGTGATGACCACCTAGCGCAGCACGCTGCGCGCGACGCCCGCCGGAGTGGTGAGCGTGAGCAGCTGCGAGGCCTTGCGTACGCGACGGGAGTCGGCAGTCAGCGCCGCGAGGTTGAGCACGCCGTACGCAAGCGCCGTGCCGCCGACCTTGAGCTGGGCGGTGCGGTCGGCACCCTGCGGCGCGAGGACTGCGGCGTCGAACACGTCGAAGAACATGCGGGCCTGCATCGCGCGACGGACCTGGTGCCGGTCACCGAAGACACCCACCGAGCTGATGGCCGCGTCGCGGATGCCAAGGGCGTACGCGATGCGCTTGCCGGTCTCGGTCCTGTCGGCCTTCCACCCGAGCGCCTGCGGCAGGTGCGCCGGCTCGGCGAAGCAGTAGCCGGCGTACGCCGCGGTGGCAGCGCTGAGGGTTCGGCTGAAGATCATCGTCATGCTCAGGACCGTAGCCACCTGGGAGCCCGCGCAATCAGCCTTCAAGGGTGGGTGGTGGCCGGCTCCTGCAAAGCGCCGATAATATGCATTATGTCAGTTCGTCTAGATCTGACCACGCCCCCGGCCCCCCTGCCGACTGCGCGGCCTCGCGGTGATGAGCCAGGTCGCGTACGCCGCCTCGAACGGCTCCTGCGGCTCGAGCACACGCTGGAGCTCCGAGAACAGATGATCACGATGCTGCCGGTCGAGCCGGATGTGGTCGCTGTGCGTGGCGACGCGGCCGATCCACTGCTCCGCCGTCATGACCTCGGTCCACTCGTAGCGATGCGTGGAGACGACCTCGATGGCGGCAGCAGCCTCGAACTGGTCCAGGTTCGGCTCGACGACGCCGGTGGGCGGCTCGATCTCGAGCTGCGGCGCCAGCCGTCGATAGAGCGCCAGGTGGTCGTCCTGGCACGGCAGCGACCGCGGGTAGTTCCAGCAGCAGGCCAGGAGACCGTCCGGGCGGAGCAGGGAGACAGCCTTCTCGAAGGCGCCCTCCGGGTCCAGCCAGTGCCATGCCTGCGCGCAGGTGATCAGGTCGAACGAACGTCCAGCGGGGTCCCAGTCCTCGAAGGAGTCGACATCGACATCGAGGCCGTGCTCACGGGCGACCCTGGCCATCCCGGCGTCGATCTCGAGACCCAGCACGTCCATCCCCCGCCGCGCCAGGCCCATGCTCAGGCGTCCGGTGCCGCAGCCGATGTCGAGCAGGGTCGCGTCCGACCCTGGGGCCATGGCTCCGAGGTCGTCGAACATCCCGTCGGGGTAGCCCGGTCGGAACCTGTCGTACGCCTCGGCGACGGAGCCGAAGGACTCGGCACGCTCACGATCGCGGAAGACCTCTTCGGTCTGCGGTGTGCTCACGGTCGGTGAGCCGCCCTCGCCACGACGGTCCACGTCAGCGGGACGCGTTCGCGGTCGACGCCGGGCCAGGCCCAACCGCCGGCCACCTTCACCATCCGCGGGCTGAACTGCCACGGCAGCACGTCGTCCTCGTGCATCGCCACGATCGACAGGCCGGCGCCGACGAGGGCGTTCAGCACCTCGCTGATGGAGTGCGGGTAGTCGTAGTGACAGGAGTGCTCGACCGTGCCGTCGCCGACGTAGCTGCCAGCGTCGTCCCACTCCCGGGCGCGGCCGTTCGGGAAGTAGCGGTACGCCGCGGTGAGGCCGGGGGCATGCTCGTCGAGGGTGTCCATGAAGGGGTGGCCGTCGCGGAAGTAGAACAGCGCCCCCGGCCCCAGCAGGGCTGCGATCTGCTGTGCCCAACGGTCGAGGTCCTCGAGCCAGCTGATGGTGCCGATGCTGGTGTAGACGACGTCGAACTCCCCCGACACCGCCGCCCGCGCGTCCAGCACGTCGGTCTCGACCCACGCGGTGCGCTCGGCGACACCCGCTCGCTCGGCCAGCGTCGCCGTCGACGCCAGCGCCGCAGGCGAGAAGTCGACCCCGACCACCCGTGCCGCGCCCGCACGTGCCAGGGAGACGGTGTCGGTACCGATGTGGCACTGCAGGTGGCAGACCTCGAGACCGTCCAGCGGCCCCTCCCCCAGGTGCTCGGCGAGCCGTTCGAGGTCGTACGTCACCACGTCGCTCAGATGCGCGGGGTCGTCGAAGTCGTCGAGACCGTAGGCCACCTCGTGGATCGACACCCGGTCCTGCCAGTTGGCCAGGTTCGCGGCTCGCGCGTCCGCCCACGCGACGGGCGCACTCGACGCGCGCAGCGTCTCCCCCACGGGATCGAGCCCGTCCGTCCGAGAGGTCTCAGCGTCCACCGCGCGAGCGTACGCCCGACGCGTGCGGCCGCAGCAGGGTCAGGAGTCGGACGGTGCCGTCCTCAGACGTCGAGCCGGGAGCGCAGGAAGTCGCGCATGTAGGGAATGGTGAAGCGCAGGTATCCGCGGCGGCTCGGCTCGACGAGTCCCGCGACGATCAGCCGCGACCGGTAGCGCGAGACGTACCCGTGGTCCCGGTCGAGCCGCCGCTGCACGTCGGCGATCGAGGACTCGGCCTCGTCGGCGGCCATGGCGGCGAGGAAGCTGCGGTCCTTCTCCGACAGGTCGTTGACCGCCGGCTCGTGCAGCGCGAACCACGACTCCGAGATCGCCTCTGCCACCCCGACCCGCGCGTGCTCCGTCGTGATCCGCGCACTGCGCGTGTCCTGCCTCCAGGCCCTGTCCCCCACGACCTGGATGAGGTACGGGTAGCCCAGCGTCGCCTCCGCCATGAGCGCGAGCGCCTCCTCGGAGACCTCGCGGCCCGCGTCCCGGATCGGCAGACGCAGCGCGTCGCGCGCCGCGACCTCGCTCAGCGGGGCGAGCACGAAGCGGCGCGCGCGACGCAGGAAGGTCGAGACGTCAGCGGTGAGCAGGTCCTGCACCGCGGCCGGCAGGCCGGCGGCGGCGAACGCGACCGGACGGTCCTCGCGGAAGGCGTGCTGCACCACCGTGGCCAGCTGGGCGACCTCCTCACGGGCGGCCCCGGCGTGCACCTCGTCGAGCGTGAGCATGATGCCGGTGCCGTGGTCCTCGAGCGCCTCGGTGAGGGCGTTGAGCTGTGGCCGTACGCCCCCTCGGCTCGACGCCGGCGGGTTGTCGATCTGCAGACCACCGAGCCCCGCCGGCAGTGTGATACCTCGCAGCCTGGGCCGGGTGCCCGGCGCGGGCGCCTGACGCAGCACGTCGGCCACCTCGGGCAGGCCCTCCTCGGCCAGACGCTGGAGCAGCCCCGGGGTCGCGGTCTCGGAGACGACGACCCAGCCGCGCTCGCGTGCGAGCGCCTCGGCCTCGTTCAGCACCACGGTCTTGCCGATGCCGCGGTTGCCGGTGATGAGCGCCGCGCGCCCGGCGGCTCCCGGGCCGCTGTCGAGCGCGTCGGCGATCTCGTCCAGCACCGCGTCGCGGCCCGTCACCAGCGGCGGGTTGGACCCGAAGGACGGCCGGAAGGGGCTGCGCGACGTCGTACGCAGACGGCCCTGCCGTTCATCATCCTTCATCATCTGGGCATGCTTTCATCAATCTTCATCAGATGTCGAGGCTGCGCCCCGAGATTCTGCGCCGGCCCTCAGTTCATGACCAAGCCACCGTCGACGACCAGGTTCTGGCCGGTGATCGCGCGAGCCCACGGCGAGAGGAAGAACACGACGGCGTCCGCGAGCTCGTCGGGCGTGACGACGCGACGCAGCGGCGTGGTGTCGGCGATCAGGTCGAAGACCGCCTCCGGCGTCGCGACGCTGGCATCGGTGGTGCGCAGGAGGCCGCCCGAGACCATGTTCACGGTGATCTGGTCGGGACCCAGGTCGGCGGCGAACGTACGCGTGAACGACAGCAGAGCCGCCTTCGCGGCGGTGTAGTCGTGGTAGGGCACCACCGGGTTCTGCAGCAGGTTGGTGCCGATGTTGACCACACGGCCGTCGCCGGAGGTCCGCAAGCCCGGCAGACAGGCCCGCACCGTGTTCAGGGCGCCGCGGAGACTTCCTGCCAGCTGCGACTCGAAGGCGGGCCAGTCGATGACGTCGGCGGTAGCTCGGTCGTCCCCGTCGAAGGAGAAGTCGGCGAGCGCGTTGTTGACGACGGTGTCCACGCGGCTCCCGAGCTGAGCTTCGGCCCGCTCCACCATGCTGGCGACCTGCTCGCGGTCGGTCACATCGGCCCGCACGGCGACGGCGCGGTCGCCCAGCTCGCCTGCCAGATCCTCCGCGGTCTCGCGGCTGCGGCGGTAGTTGACGACGACCCGGGCGCCCTCGCGCGCGACGGCGCGGGCGATGGCCCGGCCCAGTCCGCGACCGGCGCCGGTCACCAGCACGGTTCGGTCAGACAGCTGCATTCGCGCGGCTCCCTCGGGAGGTCGGGTCGAGCTCGTACAGATGGTGGACGGGCCCGTTTCCCCGGCCGACGTGCAGCCGGTCGGCGCGCGCGATCGCCTCGGCGAGCCACTGCTTGGTGCGTCGCAGCGCCTCAGGCCACGAACCGTCGACGACGCGACGGGTGGCCATGGCCGAGGACAGCGAGCAGCCCGTGCCGTGGGTGTTGCGTGTGCGGACGCGTCGACCCTCGACCTCGACGATCTCGCCGGGAAGGGCGCCCCGCGCGTCGACCAGGGCGTCCGGACAGTCGGCGCCGTCGAGGTGACCGCCCTTGGCGAGCACGACCGTCCCCGTCGAGGAGGAGAGCGCCCGGGCCTGGTCGAGAGCGAGTGCCCACGTCGTGGCCACGGGTGCGTCGATGAGCACGGCGAGCTCGTTGAGATTCGGCGTGACGAGATCGGCGAGAGGCACCAGGCCCCGCAGCGCCTCCTCGGCGGCGGCATCGAGCAGCCGGTCGCCGCTGGTGGAGACCATCACCGGGTCGAGGACGACCACGGGGGGCTGCGCGCTCCCCAGCCATGTCCGCACCTCGTCGACGGTCTCCTCGTTGCCGAGCATCCCGATTTTCACGGCATCGATGTCGACGTCGTCGCTGACGGCATCGAGCTGCTCGCGCAGGAAAGCCGGCGGCGGGGTGTGCACGCTGCATACGCCCCTCGTGTTCTGCGCGACGAGCGCGGTGACCACCGCCATGCCGTAGCCGCCGTTGGCTCCGATGCTCTTGAGGTCCGCCTGGATTCCGGCACCACCCGTGGGGTCCGTGCCCGCGATGCTCAGGACCCGGGGCACCCGTCCGTCGTCAGCCACGGTCCCACTCCCTCACCAGGCACTCGCACACGGCTCGAGGGTCCTCCGACGCGCAGACCGCCGAGACCACAGCGGCACCGGCGCCGCCCGCCGCACGGATCCCCGGCAGGTCCGCAGCTCTGATGCCCCCGATCGCCACGCATGGCAGGGAGGTGGCGCGGCAGACCTCGGCGAAGCCCGCGACGCCGAGTGCCGCAGGAGCGTCGGACTTGGTCGCGGTGGCGCGTATCGTCCCCACCCCGAGGTAGTCGAGCGTGCCCGGTGGCAGGGCCGCTGCCGCAGCGAGCTCCGCGGCCGTCGAGGCGCTCCACCCCACGATGGCGTGCGACCCCACTACGTCGCGGACGACCACGGGGTCGAGATCGTCCTGTCCCACGTGGACGCCGGCGACCTCCGCTCCTTGCTCGCGCACCGTGAGGAAGACGTCGACCCGGTCGTTGACGATGAGCAGCGCCCGTCCTCGACAGACCTCGGCTGCCTCGCAGACGAGGTCGCGGACGCGGGAGGACGGTTCGTGCTTCGCCCGCACCTGCACCGCGGTGACGCCGGCCACGAGCGCTGCACGCACGACGTCGATCGGGCCGCGAGCCGCACAGACACCGGTGTCGGCGATCAGGTACGGCCCCGGAGCGAACCGAGGACGAGCGGGTGTCGACGTGCTCACCGCAGGACGATCCGCTCGCGCAGCGTCTCGCCGTCGAGACCGGCCAATGCATCGAGCAGCGATGACGCGAAGCTTCCTGGTCCCGATGCCGTGGCGGCGGCGACCTCCGCCGCCACGGTGTAGGAGGCCACCGCGGCGACCGTCGCGGACAGGGTGTCGGACTCGACCGCCCGGAACGCAGCGACCACGGCCCCCAGCGCGCATCCCCCACCGGTGACCTGCGTGAGCCAGGGATGACCGTTGGCTACGCGGGTCGTGCGGTCGCCGTCGGTCACGACGTCCACCGCGCCGGAGACCGCCACGACACCGCCCAGGGTGGTCGCCAGCGACACGGCGGCGTCGAGGGACTCCTCGGTGGCCGCCGTGGAGTCCACGCCGCGTCCGCCGTCGGCCGTCCCGGCGACCGCCATCACCTCCGAAGGGTTCCCGCGCACCACGTCGGGTCCCAGCTCGAGGAGCTGTGCCACCAGCCGGGTCCGGACCGCCAGCGAGCCGACCGCCACGGGGTCCAGCACCCAGGGCGTGCCGTGGGACCCGGCGCTCCGAGCGGCCTCCACCATGGCGTCGCGCTGCTCGGCGTACGGGGTGCCGACGTTGACGAGCACCGCGTCGGCCACCTGGGCGAACGGACCGGCCTCCTCAGGGATGTCGACCATCGCGGGCGAGGCACCCACGGCGAGGAGGACGTTGGCGGAGAACGGCATGACGACGCTGTTGGTCAGGCACTGCACGAGCGGTGACCGGTCGCGTACGCGCTGGAGCACCGCGGCACAGGACGCGACGTCGGGGGCGCGCAGCGCGGTCGCAGGGTCAGATGGCTGGCGGACGCTCATCCGCGACATCCCTTCGCTAGTGCGAACTAGAGCAGGTTCGACGGGTGTGATCTCAGCCCGCGCTCGGGCACCCCGTGTCTCGTCGTCGACCGTAGCGAACGGCACCAGCCGGTGGACTCCGTCAGCCCCACCGCGTCGTCACCACCCAGCCCGCGCCCGCGTCAGGTCGGTCTGATCTCGCGTCCCAGCGGCAGCACCGACAGCGGCACCATCTTGAAGCTGCCGATCGCGAGCGGGATCCCGATGATCGTGACCGCCATCGCGATCCCGGTGACGATGTGGCCCAGCGCCAGCCACCACCCGAAGAGCACGACCCACACCACATTGCCGATCGTCGAGCCGGCCCCGGCGTCGCGGCGCCGCTCCGCCCGTCGCCCGAAGGGCCACAGCGCGTACGCCGCGATGCGGAACGAGGCGATGCCGAAGGGGATCGTCACGATCAGCACGCAGGCGAGGAACCCGGCGAGAAGGTAGCCGAGTGCCATCCAGAGGCCCCCGAAGACCAGCCAGATGACGTTCAGGAGGAGGCGCATCCCTTCAGTCTGACGTGAAGGGCCAGCCGGTCTGCATGTCCTGCCCGAGGCCCGGCTCGACGAAGTACTCGCGGCCGAAGGCGTGCGCGAAGATCTCCTCCGGCATGGAGAGGATCTGCTGCACGTCGCCCTGGCTGGCGTGGCTCTCCAGCGCCTTGCGCTTGGTCGCGACGGCCTCGGCGATGTCGACCTCCCAGTCGATCTCCGCGGCCGGGGTGCCGAAGGGGTTGCCGTCGTCGGCGGGCGCATCGGGGTCGAACATCTCCGGGTCCGCGCCGGGGTCGGCCATCTGCTTCGCCATCTCGTACATCGCGCGCATGCGGTCGCGGTTCATCGTCGACTCGAGGTACCGCGGCGCTCTCGGCAGCAGGTCGCGAGCGCGAAGGGTGGCGCGGTGCACCATGACGTGGTCGGGGTGGCCGTACCCGCCGTGCCAGTCGTAGCCGACGAGGACGTCGACGGTCTCGTCGGCCAGCTTCGTCGCGATCAGCTCGGCCGCCTCGTCGACGTCGACCCGCCCGAAGGCCCGGTCGGCAGCGTTCTGCTCCCACCCGGTCATGCCGGAGTCGACGTACCCGAGCCAGATCAGGCGCTGCACGCCCGTCACCTCGGCGGACCGCTCGGCCTCGGCCTGACGGCGCATCGTCAGCGACTCGTCCGCGCGCAGGTCGTCCGGGACCGAGCCGCACTCCCCGCCCGTCGCGTACACGACGACGACGCGATGCCCCTCGCGCACGAGCCGGACCATGGTCCCGGCGGTGCCGGTGCCCTCGTCGTCGGGATGGGCGTGGACGAAGACGACCGTGCTCATGGCCCCATCCTGACCCCGGCGTCCACGCGGGACGCGAGCAGGTCAGTCCGGCAGGGTGGCGCGGGCGGCCTCGAAGAGGCGTACGACCTCCTGCCGCAGCTGAGCGCGTTCGGTCACCTCTCCCCCGAGCCAGCCGATGCGCACGGAGGCCTCCCCCACCGCGTCGACCACGTGCCAGGTGCCGCCGTGCTCGTCGACGCCGGTCATCTCCGCCGAGCGCGCCGCCGGGTACCCGTGCGCCCGCACGATCGTGAGACTGTCCTGGGCATGGTCGTCGTTCATGTGGCTCAGCACGGCCTCGGTCACCTCGGGCGGGAAGCTCATGGGCCGACCCTAACCAGCCCTGACCGACGCCCCGGTTGCCTCTCGTGACCGCGGTCGAGGACCTCGAGACCTCGGCGTACGCCCGACGGCAGCGTCGTCTGGTCTCGCTGGTGATGCTGCTCGGACTCTCGTGCTGGTTCTCCGCGACGGCCGTCTCGCCCTCGCTGCAGACCGACTTCGGCATCAGCGGCAGCCAGGCGGTGCTGCTGACCTCGAGCGTCCAGGTCGGCTTCGTGGTCGGCGCCGTGGGCTCGGCGGCGCTGAACCTCGCCGACCGCGTCGACCCGACCCGCGTGGTGGCCTGGTCGTGCGCCGCTGCTGCCCTCGCCACGGCCGCGCTGGCGGTGCTGGCCGACGGGCTGGGCGTGGCAGTCGCGCTGCGGTTCGTGACCGGCGCCGCGCTGGCCGGGGTCTATCCGGTGCTCATGAAGGTCATGGCCACCTGGGCGCCTTCGGCCACACGTGGGTGGCACTTCGGCGTCCTCATCGGCGCCCTCACCATGGGGTCCGCCCTGCCGCAGCTGATCCGCGGCTTCGCGGCGTTGCCGTGGCAGGGGGTGATGCTCGGCGCCGCCTCGACGACCCTGGTCGGCGGGGTGGTGGCGGCGTACGCGTTGCGACCCGGCCCCCTGGCCGGAGCAGGACGGGTGAGCCTGGACCCCCGCTACGCGCTTCGGATGTTCACCGAGCGGGGCCCGCGGCTGGTCAACCTCGGCTACCACGGCCACATGTGGGAGCTGTACGCCCTGTGGACGTGGCTGCCGACGTTCGTGCTGGTCAGTCAGCAGTCCCGCGGCGCCGTGACGGGGTCGGCGGTGAACCTGACGGCCTTCGCGGCGATCGGCGTGGCCGGCTTCGTGGGCTGCGTCCTCGGCGGGCGCGTGGCGGACCGTCGCGGGAGACCGGTCGCCGCGGCCGGTGCGCTGACCCTCAGCGGCGCCTGCTGCCTGCTCTCACCCCTCGCCTTCGGTCGTCCGCTGCCGGTGCTGCTGGCGTTCGTCCTCGTGTGGGGCGCCGCGGTGATCGCCGACTCCGGGGTCTTCTCCACGGCGCTGAGCGAGGTCGCCGACCCGCGCTACGTGGGCACCGCCCTGACGACGATGACCGCCGTGGGCTACACCGTCACGGTGGCGACGATCCACCTCACCGAGCTCGTGGCCGGTGTCGTCGGCTGGCAGTACGCCTTCTTCCTGCTCGCCGCCGGACCCGCGGTCGGCGCGACGGCGATGGCGCGTCTGCACCGGCGCGCCTGACCGCCATCACGACATGCAGTTCGCCCGCCGACGGGCTCGGGACCCGTCGGCGGGCGAGAACTGCCTGTCGCTCTGGCTGATCACTCCGAGGGCATCACGACCCACAGGATCAGGTACACGACGAACTGCGGTCCCGGCAGCAGCACGCTGAGCACGAAGAGCAGTCGCACGGTGTTCGGCGACATGCCGAAGCGCTGCGCCAGCCCGGCGCAGACGCCGGCGATCCACCGCTGACGTGGCCGCGTCAGACTCCGGCGACCGGGACTGCCTCCGGCACCGCCGGCGGGGGAAGGTGTGGCGCTCATCGGGAGTCCTCTCGTCGTCAGGCCGGAACCATGCCGTGGGGGTCGATGACGAACTTCTTCGCCGCTCCCCCGTCGAACTCCTGGTATCCGGCCGGAGCCTCGTCGAGGCCGATGGTCACCGCGTTCACGGCCTTCGCGATGTGCGCCTTGTCGGCCAGGATCATGTTCATCAGCTGGCGGTTGTACTTCTTGACCGGGCACTGGCCCGTCATGAAGAACTGCGACTTCGCCCAGCCGAGGCCGAGTCGTACGCCGATCTGACCCTCCTTGGCCTCATCGTTCGGCGCGCCCGGGTCGCCGGTGACGTAGAGCCCGGGGATGCCCAGCCCGGCGCCGGCGCGGCCGACCTCCATGGCGGCGTTGAGCACCGCGGCAGGGGCCGCCTCACCACTGTGCGCGTTGGCCTCGAAGCCCACCGCGTCGACCGCGGCGTCGACCTCCGGCTCGCCGAGGATCTGCTCGATCATGTCGGGCAGCTCACCGGAGTCGGACAGGTTCACCGTCTCGCACCCGAAGCTGCGCGCCTGCTCGAGTCGCTCCGGCACCATGTCGCCGACGATGACGGCCGAGGCACCGAGCAGCTGGGCGGCGTGCGCGGCGGCCAGGCCCACCGGTCCGGCGCCGGCGACGTAGACGGTCGAGCCCGTGGTCACGCCGGCGGTGTAGGCGCCGTGGTAGCCGGTCGGGAAGATGTCCGAGAGCATCGTCAGGTCGAGGATCTTCTCCAGCGCCTGGTCGCGGTCGGGGAACTTCAGCAGGTTGAAGTCGGCGTACGGGACCATCACGTACTCGGCCTGGCCTCCGAGCCAGCCGCCCATGTCGACGTAGCCGTACGCCGCGCCGGCGCGGGCCGGGTTCACGTTCAGGCAGATGCCGGTCTTGCCCTCGTTGCACATGCGGCAGCGCCCGCAGGCGATGTTGAAGGGCACCGAGCAGATGTCGCCCTCCTTGACGAAGAGCACGTCGTCACCGCACTCGACGACCTCGCCGGTGATCTCGTGTCCCAGGGTCTGGCCCTCGGGGGCCGTGGTGCGGCCGCGCACCATGTGCTGGTCGGAGCCGCAGATGTTGGTGGTCACCAGCTTCAGGATCACTGCGTGGGGTGCCGCCTGCTTGATCCCGAAGTGGTCGGCGACCTCCTTCGGGATCTCCAGCTTGGGGTAGTCGATGGACTCGACCGCCGTCTCGCCCGGACCCTTGTAGACGACGACCCGGTTGCCGTTGCTCTCGGCCATGGTGACTCCTCCCCCGACCTCACGGTCGGTGATAGTTGTCCCTGAGACCTACCGCGTGAGCGCGATCACAAAACGGCAACGACCAGTCCGGACCAGGCGACGTCGGGTCACGTGCCGCAATAGGTGACGAACGGACCGAAGGAGTCCGGCGCCGGCTGGGCGTACGCCTCGAGACCCGGCCGCTCGGTGAACGGGTCCTCCAGCACGTCCAGCAGCCGGTCGAACGCCTGCATGTCTCCGCCGCGAGCCTCGATGATCGCCTCGTCGACGAGGCGGTTGCGCGGCACGTACACCGGGTTCACCGCGTCCATCGCCGCGGCGCGCTCCTCGGGCGGGCGGGTCTCGCGGGCGCTCCGGGTGGCGTACGCGTCGAGCCACGTGTCCACCGCGGCCAGGTCGGTGCACTCCGCCCGGAGGAGCTCGGAGTCACCGCGCACCACCGCCGACAGCGACCGGTTGGTGCGTGTCAGGTCGAGACCCTGCGCTTGCATCAGCTCGTGGAGCTCGGTCGCCAGCGCCTGGTCGCGCTCATCCTCGTCGAGCTCGGGGCTCAGCCCGAGCTTGGCCCGCATCCGCGCCGTCCACTCCCTCGCGTAGACCGCGGGGAAGCCGTCGAGCACGCCGACCGCTGCCGCGACCTGGGCGTCCTGGTCCTCGCGCTGCGCCGCAGGCACCAGCAGCGGCAGCATCGACTCGGCCAGCCGCGCCAGGTTCCACTGCGTGATGCCTGGCTGCTGCCCGAAGGCATAGCGCCCGCCGGTGTCGATCGAGCTGAACACCGCAGCAGGGTCGTAGGCGTCGACGAAGGCACAGGGCCCGTAGTCGATCGTCTCCCCCGACAGCGTCACGTTGTCGGTGTTCAGCACGCCGTGGACGAAGCCCACGGCCATCCAGGAGGCGACCAGTGCGGCTTGGCGGTCCCGCACCCGGGTCAGGAGCGCGACGTACCGCTCCCCGGTCTCGGCCGGCAGATCGAGCAGGTCCGGGTCGTGGCGCGCGATCGCAAAATCGGCGACGCGGCGTACGTCCTCGGTCTGCCCGCGAGAGGCGAACAGCTGCAGGGTGCCGACGCGCAGGTGGGAGGCGGCCACACGGGCCAAGACGGCGCCGACCTCCGGCTCGTCGCGCTGCACGGACTCACCTGTCGTCACCGCCGCCAGCGCCCGGGTGGTGGGGATGCCCAGCGCGTGCATGGCCTCGCCCATGAGGTACTCGCGCAGCACCGGGCCCAGCGCCGCCTTGCCGTCGCCACCGCGGGAGAACGGCGTACGCCCCGAGCCCTTCAGGTGCACGTCGCGCCGGCGCCCGGCCGTGTCGACGACCTCGCCCAGCAGCATCGCGCGGCCGTCGCCGAGCAGCGGCGAGAAACCACCGAACTGGTGGCCCGCGTACGCCATCGCCAGCGGTGTGCCCTGCTCCGGCGCCATGGCACCGGTGAGCAGCAGCGCGCCGGCAGCCGAGTCGAGGGCCGCGACCGCGTCGGCGTCGAGCCCGAGCTCGGCCGCCAGCGGGCGGTTCAGTCGCAGCACCTGCGGCGCGCTGAGGGCCGCGCCCTGCCAGGGCGCGTAGAGGCCGTCGAGGTCGCGGGCGTAGGTCTGCTCGGGGGCGAGGGGCAGCAGCAGGGGTGGCATCGTCCCCATCCTGCCGCGCGGTCCGTGAGCGTCGGGCCGAGATCAGGCCCCAAGCTCGTCGAGCACCTCCGCGTACGCCGTGGCGTCGTGGAGCGTGTCGCGGGTCAGCATCGCCGGAAGCACCTCCAGCACGCGAGTGCGCTGCACCGACGACAGCGCCGCCAGGGTCTCGCCGGGCGCGTCACCGTCGAGGACGGCCGTGACCACGCACCGCGCGTCCGCTCGCGCCGCCAGGTCCCACGCCGGCACCACCTGGAGGACCACCGGGGAGCCGGAGGGGTCCAGCAGCACCCGACCCGGCAGGCCGGCATGCACCAGCTGGGGCGTACGCGACGGCGGTGCTGCCAGGCTCCGGCCGGCCTCCTCGATCCGCTGGAGGAGTCGCTGCTGCTCCCCCGTCGGCGAGGTCGCGGGCAGCTCGACGAGATCGGGGAGCCCCACCCCGGCGGGCCGACGCACCTCGATCGCCAGCCGTGCATGCAGGAGCCGACCGGCTGCGCGCACGACGGCCGGATCGCGGACGACGGTGGTGCCGGGCTCGAAACGGTGCGCCTCCCACCCGTCGACCGTGATCGAACCGTCGCGCGCCGGCACGGGCACAGCCAGCCGCAGCGCGCCGGTCACCCGACCGGGGTCCTCGTCGAGCCGCACCGCCAGACGCGCCATGGTCGGGGCCAGCCAGCTGCGGTCGACGTCGTCGCCCGGTGCGAGGGGACTCAGCACGAGGTCACCGGCCACGTACGCCCCGCGGCTGCCGACCAGCGGCGCGGCGCTCGGCGGCACCGCGAAGAGGTCGAGCACCCTGTCGGAGGGCGCACGGCCCCGCTCGGTGCCGGACCTCGTCGTCCGACCGCTCACCCCGCCGCCCGCTGTCATCGACCCGGCTCGTCGGGCAGGTCGAGCTGCACCCTGGCGACCTGCTCGCAGACCTCCACGATCACCGAGCGGTGCCGGTTGTGCTCGACGTCCGTGTCGTAGCCGCGGTAGGCGGCCTCGTCGGTCCAGTCGTTGGTGATCGCGGCCGTCCAGCCACCCTCACGCAGACCCGCGTCGGGACCGACGTGGTTGGCGAGCATGCCCGGCAGGTCGAGGGAGGCGATGCCGTCCAGCGCCAGGTCGAGACGGTCGCGCACGTCGGGGGACGCGTCGTCGGGCAGGCGGCAGAGGACGACGTTGCGGATCATCGAGTTCTCCTGGGCCGGGGTCGGGGGGTGCGCGGACGACGGTAGTCGGCCCGGGCCGCTTCGTCGCCTGGCGTCCGCCGCCCGTGCCGGTGGCCTCGCTCACCTACGCTGCGGAGGTGATGGCCGACCCGCCGCCCGACGCCCCGCTGGACTCCCCCAGGGCCCCCGACACCGCCGCCCGCCTCCTGGAGGCGCAGGTGGCGTGGACGCTGCGCGAGCTCGGTCCCGAGCGCCTGGGTGCCGTGCTGGCGCCCGACGTACGCGCCCTGGTGACCAGCCTGCGCGGCCGCACGCTGAGCGAGGTCGCCGACCCCGCTGCGGTCCGGGCGCTCGTCCGCGCGTGCGTGCTGGGCGGCCCCCGCTCCGCGCTGGTCACGGACGCTGTCGGCCGCGGGGCGGTCACCGCGCACCACTCGCTGGCCGACTCCCCCGACCGTCTGCGCGACGTGCTCGGCCGCGACGACGTCGCCGCTCTCACCGACGCCCTGCTCACCCTGCGCGGTGACGGCCGTCAGCTGACCCAGCACCTGCTCGCGAGTCCCACGGCCGTCACCGTGGGCGTACGCGCCGTCGGCCGGATCGTGGCCGACGTGCTGGCCCAGAACCGCACCCTCGCCGAGAAGGTCCCCGGCGTCGGCGGACTCATCTCTCTCGGCACGGGTGCGCTGAACCGCGCCGGACGACTGGGTCAAGCCGTGGCGGGCGGCTCGGGACTGGACAAGGTCATCAGCGACGCGCTGGGCGCCGGGGCCGGCGTGACGATCCGTCGCACCTCGGCCATCATCCACGACACCCTCACCGACGACGTCGTCCGCGCCATCACGCTCGAGCTCTACGACGCCTCGGCGGATCGTCCCGTGGCCGAGCTGCGGCCGACCGCGGCCGACGAGCAGGTGGCCGCACTGGCGCAGCGGACCCACGGCCTCCTCGCGGCGGCTGCCGGGGCCGAGGGGGCCACCCCGTTCGTCGACGACCAGGTCGACGCCTTCCTCGACGCGTACTCCGACCACGAGGTCGTCGACCTCCTCGCCCGTCTCGGTCTCACCGAGGAGGCCGTCGTCGCGCACGTGGTCGCCTCCCTCACGCCGCTGCTGGCCACGCTGCGCGCCGACGATGCCCTGGAGCGACTGGTGAGAGCCCGCCTCACGCCGTTCTGGGAGTCGCCCGAGGTCGCGGCGCTGCTCGCCCCGCCCGGTCCTGCCACGGGCACCTAGTCTCGGAGCATGACCGAGCACGAGACCCCGCGCGGGCGTACGTCCGCCGCCGTCGTCGTCACCGGCACCGAGGTGCTGACCGGCCGCGTGCCGGACGCCAACGGCCCGTGGCTGGCCGAGCGACTGCTGGCTCTCGGCGTCGAGATCGGCACGGTCACCGTCGTGGGCGACCGGCGCGCCGACCTCGTCGACGCCGTGCAGCACCTCGTCGCTTGCCACGACCTCGTCATCACCACCGGCGGGCTCGGCCCCACCGCCGACGACCTCACCGCCGAGGTGGTGGGTGAGGTCCAGGGACGTCCCCTGCACCACGACGCGGCCCTCGAGCAGCAGATCGCGGAGATCGTCGACGGCCTGATGGCCGCCCGGGGCTGGGAGCGCGACACCGAGGAGGTGCGCGCCGGCACCCGCAAGCAGGCGATGGTGCCCGCCGGTGCCTCGGTGCTGGCGCCCGTGGGCACCGCTCCTGGTCTCGTGGTCCCTCCCGCGTCCGGCGACCGCGCCCCGGTGCTGGTGCTCCCCGGTCCGCCGCGGGAGCTGCAGGGCATGTGGGACGACGCCGTCGCGGACGACCGCGTACGCCGCGTGCTCGCCGACGCGAGCGACCTCGAGCAGCGCACCGTACGCATCTGGGGCCCACCCGAGGCGCAGCTCGCCGGCCTGCTGCGCGACCACGAGGCGACGGTCGGGTCCGCACGGTTCGCGCGGCTCGAGATCACGACCTGCCTGCGCGACGGGGAGCTCGAGGTCGTCACCCGCTTCTCCCCCGAGGACCTCGACGTGCACGAGGAGCTGGTGCGAGCACTCCTCGCCCGCTTCGGCGACCAGGTGTTCAGCCCGGCCGGCGACCCCGTGGACCGGATCGTCGCCGACGCGCTCACCTCTGCGGGGGCGACCGTCGCCACGGCGGAGTCCTGCACCGCCGGACTGCTCGCAGGACGACTCGCCGACGTGCCGGGCTCCTCGGCGTACCTCCTCGGGGGGTTCGTGACGTACGCCAACCAGGCCAAGACCGTCGAGCTCGACGTGCCCACCGAGGCCATCGAGCAGCACGGTGCCGTCAGCCGCGAGGTCGCCGAGGCGATGGCTCTGGGCGCGCGGGCACGGCTGGGCACGACGTACGGCATCTCCACCACGGGGGTCGCCGGCCCAGGCGGGGGCACCCCCGACAAACCCGTCGGCCGGGTGCACGTGGCCCTGGCAGGGCCCGATGGCGTCCGTCAGCGACAGCTCGACCTGCCCGGTGACCGCGCCTTCGTCCGCGGCCGCACGGTGACGGTGTGCCTGCACCTGCTGCGTGAGGAGCTGGCCGACCGCCGCCGTCCCGGATGAGACGATGGGCCCAGAGACCCCGGCGACCAGGAGCGCGCATGGCCAGCACGACCGCCGAGCCGATGGAGCACCACGACTCCGACGACCTCGACCCGATCGAGGACGAGCGACAGGCCCCGCTGCCCGGTCGCGCGTTCGGATGGCTGCTGACCGTCGGTGGACTGATCGGCTTCGTCGCCGCCTTCACGCTCATGGTCGAGAAGATCCAGATCCTCATCGACCCCGACTACGTGCCCTCCTGCAGCATCAACCCGATCCTCAGTTGCGGGTCGATCATGGTCACCGAGCAGGCGGAGGTCTTCGGCTTCCCCAACCCGCTGCTCGGCATCGCCGGGTTCCCCGTGGTCGTCGCGACCGGCGCCCTGGTGCTGGCGCGCGTGCCGCTGCCGCGCTTCTGGTGGCTCGGGCTGCAGGTCGGCACCACACTGGCGCTCGGCTTCATGGGCTGGTTGGCCTTCCAGAGCCTGTACCGCATCGGGGCGTTGTGCCCGTACTGCATGGTCGTGTGGGCCATGGTCGTCGCCGTCTTCTGGGCCCTGACCTCCTCGAACATCGACCGCGGTGTGCTGGGTCGCGGCGGGCCGGTCGCTCGGGCGGTCTCCGACTACGCGGTGCTCCTCGCGACGCTGACCTACCTCGTGGTGGTCGTGGCGATCGGGCTGCGGTTCAGCGACTACTGGCTCTCGCTGATCTGAGACCGGCACACGTGACCAGGCTCGCGTGGTCCTCGGAGGAATCTGGCTTGACCATGGTCGTCCACCGGGTAGGGAAGGGCCATGGAGACCCACAACCGCTACGACCTCACCGACCGCGTCGTCCTCGTGACCGGCGCCAGCTCCGGCATCGGGCGCACCACCGCGCAGGCCTTCGTCCGCAACGGCGCGAAAGTCGCCTTCGTCGCCAGGCGGGGTGAGCAGCTGCAGGAGGCCGTGGACGCCGTCGCCAAGGCCGTGCCGGAGTCCGCCGAGAACTGCCTCGTGCTGGAGGCGGACCTCGGCGACCGCGAGGCCGCCGCGCGGGCCGTGACCGACACCGTCGCCCACTTCGGCCGCCTCGACGTGCTCGTGCACAACGCGGCCGCCTTCGTCGGCGGACCGATCCCCGACCTGGAGTGGGACGACTGGGACCGGATCCGGGCCATCAACGTCGACGGGTGGATCGCGCTGGCCAAGACGGCCGTGCCCGAGCTGGAGAAGACCCGCGGCAACATCGTCGTGGTCGGCTCGGTCTCCGGCATCGCCGGGGACTGGGGGCAGGCGCCGTACAACTCGACGAAGGCCCTGGTGATGAACATGGTCAAGTCGATGGCGCTGGACCACGGCCCCGCGGGCGTACGCGTCAATGCGGTCGTGCCGGCCATGACCCGCACCCCCCTCACGGCCGACATGGTCGACGACCCGACGGTGCACGCCGCCGCCGTCAACCGCGTCGCCCTGCGACGCATCGCCGAGCCCGAGGACATCGCTCCGGCCGTGCTGTGGCTGGCGAGCACCGACGCGGCGTACGTCACCGGCACGTTCCTCAACGTCGACGGCGGCACCATGGCCTCGACCGGTCAGGCGCACGTGGAGTGACGGCCGTGGGAGGCGCCTCGCGCGCGGGAATGTTGAACGGTCAACGACCGTTGTGCGGTCACCGACCCGACCGAGGAGCCTCCGATGCCTGCTGTGACCGTTGACGACCTGACCGTCCTCCCCCGCCTGCGCACGCCGGGTCTCGGCGACCAGCCACGCCCCGTGGTGTCGCTGACCACGGCACCGTCCGGCTACGAGGGTGAGGGCTTCCCGGTGCGCCGCGCGTTCGCGGGCATCGACATGCGCCACCTCGACCCGTTCATCATGATGGACCAGATGGGCGAGGTGGACTACGGCGCCGGAGAGCCCAAGGGCACCGCCTGGCATCCCCACCGCGGATTCGAGACCGTCACCTACATCATCGACGGGATCTTCGACCACTCCGACTCACACGGGGGCGGTGGACGCATCACCGACGGCGACACCCAGTGGATGACCGCCGGCGGCGGCATCCTCCACATCGAGACACCGCCGGAGAGCCTGGTGACCTCCGGCGGGCTCTTCCACGGCATCCAGCTGTGGGTGAACCTGCCGCGCGAGGCCAAGATGACCGCACCGGCCTACCAGGACATCCGCTCCCGCGAGGTCGCCCTGGTCAGCTCCGCCGACGCAGGCGCCCTGGTGCGGGTGATCGCCGGCTCCGTCGACGGCCATGAAGGCCCGGGATCCACCCACACCCCGATGACGCTGACCCACCTGACGATCGAGCCCGGCGCCCGCGTCGAGCTCCCGTGGGAGGTCGAGCACAACGCGCTGGTCTACGTGCTGAAGGGACAGGGCACCGTCGGACCCGACGACCGTCCGATCGGCCTCGGCCAGACGGCGGTGATGGGCGCGGGCGACTACCTCACCCTCGCGGCGGGCACACGGCAGGAGTCGCGTACGCCGCAGATGGAGGTCATCGTCGTCGGCGGGCGTCCCATCCGCGAGCCGCTGGCCTGGGCCGGTCCGTTCGTGATGAACACCCGCGCCGAGGTGATGACCGCGTACGAGGACTTCCAGCGCGGCCGCTTCGGGCACGTGCCGGCCTGAGGAGACCGAGGAGCGTGAGCAGCCCGTGACGTCCGAGCCGTCGTCGGTCGTGCCCCTGGCGTACGACAACCGCACAGGTCGGGGGCCAGGCCGCACGGTACGGACGCTGCGGTGGGTGCTGCCCGGCGTCCGACGGGTGTGGGGACAGGTCGGGCCGTACGCCGACGCCTGGTCGGTGCGCAACGCCGACGAGCTCGCCCGCCCGGGCCGTCGGCTGATCGTGCTGGGCGACTCGATGGCACAGGCGGTGGGTGCCTCGGCGTACGACGCGGGGTGGGTCGACCGCGTCGTCGGTGACCTGCGCGGCGTCGGGGCCGACCCGCGGCTGGTCAACCTCTCGGCGACGGGCGCGCGCGTGCCGGACCTGCTGGAGCAGCAAGTGCCGGTGATGCACCGGCTGCCCGACCCCGTCACGGGCGACCCCGTCGGTGTCCGCAGCGGCGACGTCGTGGTCGTCCTGATCGGCTCCAACGACCTGTACGCCGGTCGCGAGCACCGGGACCGTCTGCCCTCGGCCTTCGCAGAGATGCTCGAGGCACTGCCGCACGGCAGCGTCGTCTCGACACTGATCCAACCGCACGGGGAGGCCGGCCAGGTCAACGCGATGCTCCGCAGCGCGGCCCGCGAGGGGGCGGTGACCCTGGTCGACATGGGCCGCGATGGCCCCGGGTCCTGGGTCGGGAAGACCGCGGCCGACTTCTTCCACCCCAACGACCGGGGCTACTCGGCGATCGCGGAGGCGTTCGCGCCGCAGGTGCTGCGCGCTTGGGAGGCCGCTGCCCCGGGCTGACGCCGCCCACGGCGCTCCCACAGTGCACACGGCCGGGCCGAGCCGGGACCGACGCCGTGGCACGCAGGGATCGGTGAGGGGACCTCGAGGCGGTCGGTGCGCAGGTCGCGCACCCGGTGCTCGCGGGCCAGCACCCACACCCCGGCGGGCGCGACCTGGCACGCGCAGTCCGCGCCCAGCCGGACCAGCCGGTCGGCGACGCCCACGGCGGCGGGTGCCCGCCCCCGGCGGAAGGCCTCGACGAGGGCCAGGTCGCCGCCGCAGCCGTACGCCTCGACCGAGCGCACCAGGAAGCAGGCCAGGCACTCCCCCTCGATCGGCTCGGGCGTCTGCGACGACAGCGCGATCCGTGCACGCTCACGACGGTCCACCATCGGGGGCAGGGTGGGCTCGGGCGGTCGCGTGGTGGGTGCCATGGCCCCCTTCGTACGCGCCCCCACCGACAGCCGCGCCGACACGGCTCCCACCCCTGGGGACGAGGCGCCCCGACCGCGGGTGTGGGAAGGTCGTCGATCGTGTCCACCCGTCACGCCACCCAGTCACCGGCCCAGGCACCCGCCCAGTCACCCGCCCGAACGGTCGCCGGCCGCCGCGGAGCCGTCTGATGCGCGCGGTCGTCTACGACGCGTACGGCTCGCCCCCCGAGCTGCGCCACGTCGAGGAGCCCGCCTGTCCTCGCGACGGCGTCCTCGTCGCGGTCGAGGCCACCGGTGTCTGCCGGTCGGACTGGCACGCGTGGCGTGGTCACGACCCCGTGCCCGTGCCGATGGTGCCTGGGCACGAGTGGGCCGGTCGCATCAGCGCCATCGGTCCGGAGGTCGACGGCTGGGAGGTCGGGGACCGCGTCACCGCCCCGTTCGTGCTCGGCTGCGGTCGATGCGCCACCTGCGCGCGGGGCGACAGCCAGGTGTGCCCGAACCAGGCGCAGCCGGGCTTCACCTTCGACGGGTCCTGGGCCGAGGTCGTGGCGGTGCCGGCCGCGGAAGCCAACCTCGTGCACCTGCCCGACCAGCTCTCCGCCGAGGCTGCTGCCTCGCTCGGGTGCCGCCTCGCGACCGCCCACCGCGCCGTGGTCGACCGCGGCGGCATCCGCACCGGGGACGTCGTCGCCGTCCACGGGGCCGGCGGGGTCGGGCTGTCGGCCGTCATGGTCGCGGCCGCGCTGGGGGCCTCCGTGGTCGTCGTCGACCCGTCGCCGGCGGCGCGGGACCGGGCGCTGCGCCTGGGAGCCCGGGAGGCGGTGGACCCCCACGCGTACGACGGCCCCGACGGCACCGCGCGCTACCTGCGCGACATGGCCGAGATCGACGTCTCGCTCGACGCGGTCGGCCATCCCGCCACGGCCGCCGGCTCGGTGCGGTGCCTGCGACCCGGGGGCAAGCACGTGCAGGTGGGCCTGCTGCTGGGTCAGGCGGCGTACGCGATCCCTATGGACGTCGTCGTCTCCCGCGAGATCCAGGTGCTGGGCTCGCACGGCATGCCGTCGCGCAGCTATCCCGACCTGCTCGAGCTCGTCACCCGCGGCGCGATCGAGCCCGCTGCGCTCATCGCGCGCACCACGGGGCTCGAGGACGGTCCTGCCGAGCTGACGGCGATGGACGTCGCCTCGGAGTCCGGCGGCATCGTCGTGCTCGTGCCCTGACGGTCGCGCCGGAGTCCAGGAGGGTCGGGAGGGTCAGGCGTCCGCGTACGCTCCGATCGCCCGGGCGACCGCCTCGGCGCCGGGGTCGACGGTGCCGTCGAGGTCCTTGGCCTGCACGTAACTGGACCGCCCGGCGATGCCCTCGGTCATGCTCGCAGTGTCATCGGCGCCCTGTCGGGCGGCCCGCGCGGCCGCGTCGAGGCCGTCGTCGAGAGCGTCCGCCGCGGGCGAGAGCGCGTCGACCATGGTGCGCTGACCGGTGCCGGCACCGCCGTTCTGCTCGACGGTCTCCAGGCCCTGCCGCAGGGCGGCCGGCATCGCGGCGCCGTCCTCGAGGGCGGCGGCCGTGCCGCTGAGCAGGATCGAGAGCAGCACACCGGAGGAGCCACCCATGGTGCGCCCGACGACCTGGGCGATCTCACGGGCCAGCACGTCGGTGCTCCCGGTGGACAGTGCGTCGTCCTCGAGTGCCTCGATGACACCCCGGGCGCCGGCGGCGACGGTCGCGCCCGCGTCGCCGTCGCCGGTCCTCGCGTCGAGCTCGTCGAGCTCGGACTCGGCGTCGACGAGCGCCTCGCACGCGGCCCGCAGCCGACGACCGACCTCGGCGTCGCGGTCGCCGCGACCGAGCTCCAGGGACTCCGAGCGCCGCGGCTCGAAGTGCTCGACCGCGTGGGGCTCGCTCGCGCCGGGCCAATCGGGCGTGTCGACGGACGAGAGGAGCGCCTCGGTGAGGTCGTCGGTGTGGGGCAGCAAGGTCACGGAGAAGCCGTGCATGTCCACGCTCGTCATCACCGGTCCGGGCCCCACGAGCACCCGGCACCGATCACCCAGCCTGTCGAGCAGACCGCGTGCCAGCACCGCCATCTCCTGGGTGGAGCAGCCTCCGGTGTCGTTGAGCAGCGCCACGAGCGGGGTCACCCCGCCGTGGCGGTCGGCGACCGCGGTCAGCAGCGGGTCGAGCACCAGGTCGAGAGCCTCGCCGGCCGAGGCCGGATCGATCTCGCGGGCGCCCGGCTCGTTGTGGATGCCAAGACCGAGCTCGGCGTCCCGTCGCTCACGGTCGGCGCCGGGCAGTCGCGCCGAGGACAGCGACAGGCTGATCGTCGCCAGTCCCTCGGCGACCGAGCGTGCCGCCGCGGCGACGTCGTCCAACGAGGCACCGTTGCGGGCGTGGTGCCCCGCCACCTTGTGCACCAGCACGGTGCCGGCCAGGCCGCGCGGCTCGGGGTTGTCGGGCAGGGCCACGTCGTCCTGCACCGTGACGATCTCGACCTCCAGGCCCTCGGCCCGGGCGCGCTCGGCCGCGAGACCGAAGTTGAGGCGGTCGCCGGTGTAGTTCTTGACCACCAGCAGGCAGCCGGCCTCGCCGGTGACCTCCCGGATCGTGGCCAGCACCGCCTCGACGGAGGGGGAGGCGAAGAAGTCACCGGCCACGGCCGCGGTCAGCATGCCGTCCGCGACGAAGCCCGCGTGCGCCGGCTCGTGCCCCGACCCTCCGCCGGACACCACCGCGACCTGGTCCCCCGGCACCTCGGCGCGTACGACCGCGCGCACACCCTGGTCGACGCACAGCCGCAGGGGGCGGGTGCGGGCGAGGCCCTCGAGCATCGCGGCGACGGTGCCGGACGGGTCGTCGAAGAAGGCAGCGGTGGCCATGGGGTCCTCCTCGGGTCGGGTCCCGCACGTGACGTGCGGCACGGGCAGCCTGCCCGTCGGCTGCGCGGGCACGCGTACGCTCGCGGATGTGGACGAGCCAGCCGGGCAGGGGCCGCCGACGCTGCCCGTGGTCACCGCGATCTTCACCGCTCCCGGCCGGCGCCTGCCGATGAGGGCGCAGCAGATGGTGGTCGCGGAGGCCGGCAAGGGCCTGGTCGGGGACCGCTACCACGGGGCGAGGCACCGGCACGTGACGATCCAGTCGGCGCCGCTGCTCGACGAGGCCGCCGAGCAGCTGGGGCATCCGGTGCCGCCGGAGGGCACGCGGCGCAACGTCACGCTCTCCCACGGAGCGGTGCCGACCACGCCGGGCACACGCGTCCGCATCGGGCAGGTCGAGCTCGAGGTCGTGCGCGTCGCCGCTCCCTGCCGGATCCTCGACGACGAGATCGCACCGGGCGCCGCGGCGGCACTGCGTCGCCGCGCGGGCACGTGCTTCCGGGTGCTCGTCGGCGGCGAGATCTCACTCGGGGATGCGGTCCGGTGGGGCGAGGAGCCCGTCCGCGGCTGACGCGACCGGACTCCTCGTCTCTCCCGCAGCACCTCAGTCGTCGTAGACCGAGGAGCCGGCCGGGCACGGCCCCGAGACCGCCTGCAGCGCGAGCCGGCTCGAGCGTTGCGAGGTCGGGTCGGTGAAGGTGCAGCCGTAGGTCCGCTCGGCCACGACGGCCGGGTCGAGCACGACGTCACCGGCCGGCCGGGCCACGGTGCGTCCCCTGGGGGTCTCGGCCCTGCCCCTCGGCCCGCCGCGCGTGCCGACGGGGCCGCGGGCGCGCCTGTTGTCCAGCGACTCCACCCACGTCGTCAGGTCGTCCCAGGCGGTCCCCACCTCGGTGGGGGTGAACTCGCAGTGCTCGACCGAGCGGATCGCCCGCTGCACCACCAGGTCCTGCTGACCGTTGTCGGCGACGTCCTCGGCGTAGGCCTGCTCCATCGAGAACGGCACGAAGAGGTCACCGAGACCGTGCAGCGTCAGCGTCGGCACCTTGGGGCGACCGTCGATGACCGGCACCGCGTCGAGGCGCCGCGTCGTCCGCGCCGCCGGGTCGGCGGGGGCGACCCGCTCGATGCCGTCCTGGAGGTCGACGGGTCGGTTCGGCGCGTACGTCGTGTCGAGGTTCTGGGCCACGCGGCCGGGGTTCAGCGCCAGCGAGCCGCCGTCGTCGGCCTGTCCGAGCGTGAACAGGAAGTCCTGGAAGGCCGCGAAGCCCACCAGGGCGCCGGGTCGCTCGCCGCCGGAGAGCTCGGTGGTCGCGGCGCGCAGCTGCGCACCGCGGGGGTCCGTGACCGGCGCGAAGGGGGTGTTCGGCGTGACCGCGGAGAGGCCGAGCTCGGTCTGGATCCCGCTCGAGACGGTCGGGTAGTAGTCCGCCGGGAACGGATAGGCGTCGACGTCGGCGAGCTCCTGGGCGGCCAGGTTGAAGGAGAGGAAGAAGTCGAACAGCTCGACGTCCCCGAGCACCCCGCACATCGGCAGGGCGCCGTCGTAGAAGTTCGGGTACTCCTCGAGCGACCGCCCGATCACGTGCCCTCCCATCGAGACGCCGGCGACGTACGTGCGTGAGGGCGGCGCACCCAGCACCGAGCGGGCGAAGCGGGCGAGGTCGTGGGTGGTGGTGACGCCGGTGCCGACGTCGTACCCGTTGCGGGCGTACGACGACGCCGCCCAGGCGTACCCCTGCTCGAGCAGACGCTCGCGCAGCCCGAAGCCGGGAGGATCGACCGTCAGCGTCGTGCCGGTGCCGCGGTACCCGTGCGCCCACATGACCAGCTCGCCGTTCCACCGCGCCGGCTTCTCGATCGCGTAGCCGGCGTTGGCGCGGACACCGGTGGTCACCCGGGACTCCTCGCCGTCGACCGTGACCGGCTCGAGGTCCGGCAGCACGACCTCGTACCCGGGGAGCGGCGTGCTGCCTGCGGCACCTCCGGGATCGGCCGGGGCTCCCCCGCGATCGGCCCGCGCGGGGACCGAGGTGGCGAGCAGTGCGAGACCCAGCCCGGCAACCAGGACGGCGGCGCGGGAGGGGCGGTGGCGGCGGGTCACAGGGGTGCCTCTCGGTCAGGTGATGCACGTGACGAGCGTCACGGGCTGGGTGACCGTAACCGCGCGGAGCGGGACGATGCACCCCGGACCGGACCAGGACGACCGGCCGGGGCCGTCACTCACGCCGCGCATACTCGGGCATGTGAACCGTCGCGACGTCCTGGCCTCGCTGCTGGCCGTGGCGGCCGCGGGAGGGGTCGCCGCGTGCGGCGGCCGGACAGCTGGCACTGCCGCCGCGCCCAGCGAGACCGGGGGCAGCGGGACCACGGAGGAGACCGAGGAGACCGTTGTGCCCTCACCGGAGCGCCTGACCTACGGCGACGACCCGTCGCAGTTCGGTGACCTGTACCGTCCCGTGGGCGGCGGCCCGGGCCGCGGCGTCGTCGTGGTGGTGCACGGGGGGTTCTGGCGCGACGCGTACAACCTCTCGCTCGGCGCCCCGCTCGCCGCCGACCTGGCCGCCCGGGGCTGGACCGCCTGGAACCTGGAGTACCGCCGTGTGGGTACCGGCACGGGCGGGGGCGGCGGGGTGCCCGCGACCCTCGACGACGTCGCCGCGGGCATCGACCTCCTCGGCGAGGTCGACGACCTCGACCTCACCACGGTCGTGACGCTCGGCCACAGCGCCGGCGGGCACCTGGCCACCTGGGCGGCCGCCCGCGCCCAGGATGCGCTGTCGCGCTGGCAACCCGTACGCGCCCCGGTGACCCACGTGGTCTCCCAGGCCGGCGTCCTCGACCTGCGTCTCGCCGGTGAGCAGGCGCTCGGGAGCGGGGCCGTCGACGGCTTCCTGGGCGCGCCGGCCGCCTCCGCGGGCGCCGCGGTGGACCCGGTGCAGCAGGTGCCGCTCCGGGTGCCGGTGTGGTGCGTCCACGGGGACGCGGACGCGAACGTGCCCCTCTCGCAGTCCGAGGCCTACGTCGCCGCCTCCCGGCGGGCAGGCGGGCGCGCTGAGCTGGTGCGCGTCGAGGGGGACCACTTCACGCTCATCGACACCGGGAGCGACGCCTGGCGACGCACCCTCACGGTGCTGGACGGCATCGCACCGACCGACTCCCGGGGCCGGGCAGCCGGGTAGCATCGCCCCTCGTGCGTACGACTGCCTCGCTCCTGGCCACCCTGGGCCTCCTGTTCGTGACCGGCTGCTCCGGCACCGTGCAGGACGCCTCCGCACCCGCCGACTCCCAGAGCGCGACGAGCTCCGCCGGTGAGCCGTCGGCCTCGGCGACGCCGAGCGGCCCGTGCACCTACACCGAGACCGGCGCCGCGGCGGTCGAGGTCGACCTGCCCTCGGGCGAGGAGGCCACCGGCAACCCGCGGGTGACGCTGAGCACCAACCAGGGCGACGTCCCCGTCGACCTCGACACCGACCTGGCCCCGTGCACCGTGGCGAGCTTCCTCTCGCTGGCCGAGCAGGGCTACTACGACGACACCCCGTGCCACCGACTGACCACGGCCAACGCCGGCATCTTCGTGCTGCAGTGCGGCGACCCGACCGGGTCGGGCTCCGGCGGACCGGGCTACCAGTTCGACGACGAGGTCGACCAGCTCACCGACGAGCTGCAGTGCTCGGGCAACGCGTGCATCTACCCCACGGGCACCGTGGCCATGGCCAACGCGGGCCCCGGCACGAACGGCTCGCAGTTCTTCCTGGTCTACGAGGACTCCCCGCTCCCGCCGGCCTACACGGTCTTCGGCCAGATGTCCCCGGCAGGGCTCGAGGTCGTGCAGGAGATCGCCGCCGCCGGCACCGTCGAGGGCGCCAGCCCCGACGACGGACCGCCGGCGCAGGAGACGATCATCGAGTCGGTCTCGGAGCCGGCCGCCTGAGGGTGAGCTGGGCCGCCCCACGCGTGTGGGCGCCCGGCATCGGGTAACCGTCAGGGGTCAGACCGATCTCAGACCCCAACGGAAGGTTCCCCGTGACCAGCAGCACCAAGAAGGTTGCATTCCTCGTCGCCATGGAGGGCATCGAGCGCGTCGAGCTCGAGCAGCCCTGGGAGGCCGTCACCGACGGCGGTCACGAGGCTGTCCTGATCAGCACCGACACCGGCGAGGTGCAGACCTTCGACCACCTCACCGAGGCCTCGACGCAGAAGGTCGACCAGGTCGTCGGTTCCGTCTCCGTCGACGACTTCGATGCCCTCGTGCTGCCCGGCGGCGTCGCCAACCCCGACGCCCTGCGCATGAACTCCGACGCGGTCTCCTTCGTCGGCGAGTTCGTACGCTCCGGCAAGCCCGTGGCCGCGATCTGCCACGCGCCCTGGACGCTGGTGGAGGCCGACGTGCTGAAGGACCGCACGCTCACCTCGTGGCCGAGCCTGCAGACCGACATCCGCAACGCCGGCGCCACCTGGGTCGACGAGCGGGTCAACGTCGACGGCAACCTGATCAGCAGCCGCAACCCCGACGACATCCCCGCCTTCATCTCGGCGCTGATGTCCTCGCTCGACCACGGTGTCGACACCGCGCGCAACGCCGACACCGACTCCGACATGCCCGCCTGACGCCGAGAGGTCACTTCTCGCGAGGGGTCACTTCCCGCGAGAGGGCACAAAGTTCTGCCGAGAGGGCAGAGAATCACGTGATTCTCTGCCCTCTCGGCGTCATTTCCTGCCCTCTCGGCGTCATTTCCTGCCCTCTCGGCGTCAGTCGTCGCGGTCGGACTTCAGACGGCGTGACCCGCCGTGCCAGTCTTCGGTCTTGCCGACCTCGTCCTTCCCGACGCCCAGGCCCCGCAGCTGCGGCAGCTCCCGCAGTGACCGCTTGAGCTCGGCGAAACCTCCGAACCGCATCAGCGCCGTGACGTGGTCCCACAGCTCGGCCGCCTGCTCGTCGGTCGGCCTGCGGCTGATGACGGGCCCGAAGAACGCGAGGCCGTCCGGCGGGTCGACCTGGATGATCGGAGTGCCGACGTCGCGGCCGGCCGCGTCGAGGGCCTCCTCGGTCTCGCGCCCGAGCTGGGCGTCCCACGCGTCGTCGTCGATCGCGTCGACCCAGGTCGGGTCGAGGCCTGCCTCCTGCAGCAGTGGACGTGCCCAGTCGGCGAGCCGGTCGATCTGCTCGGTCCAGTCGGTGGGCTCGGTCTCCCAGACCTGCGTGCCGAGCGCCTCGTACAGCGCATCGACGGCGTCGTTGCCCCCGGCCTCCCGGGCTGCAGCGCAGATGCGCAGCAGCTTCTTGCCTGCGGTGTGGCCGTCCTCGTACTCCGGCGGGAAGTGCGCGTCGTAGTCGACGTCCTTGTTGACGATGCGCAGGGAGATGAAGCGCCACTCCACGCGGTAGCTCTTCGCCTCGCGCACCTGCCGCACCCACTGGCTCGTCATCCAGCAGAACGGGCAGACGGGGTCGAAGTAGAAGCGCAGGTCGTACGGCTGCTCGCCACCGGGATCCTGGGTCGTCTCGCTCATGTGGAGTCCCTGCCCACCGGGGGTGGCGCGTACGCCGCTTCGGTCGGTGCCTAGGTTCTTCAGCGTGCGCACCGACATCGATCCCGAGTCCGTCCCCGAGGCCCAGGGAGGCAGCTCGTACGCCGTGCTCACCGCGCTCGTCGTGCCGCGCCCGATCGCCTGGGTGTCCACCCTCGGCGCCGACGGGGTCGGCAACCTGGCGCCGCACTCGTTCTTCACGGTCGTCAGCGCGGACCCACCGGTCGTCGCGTTCACCTCGGTCGGCGAGAAGGACACGCTCGCCAACGTCGAGGCGACCGGTGAGTTCGTGGTCAACCTCGCCGGTGAGGCGCAGATGGAGGCGGTCAACGCCACGTCGGCCTCGGTCGACCCGCACGTCGACGAGGCCGAGGAGTTCGGCGTACGCATGGAGCCGAGCACCGTCGTCGCCGTGCCGCGCGTGGCGGACTCCCCCGCCGCCATCGAGTGCCGGCTGCACCAGACGGTGCGAGTGGGCAACTCGGTCGTGGTGATGGGACGCGTGGTCTCGTTCTCGGTCGCCGAGGAGGCGCTGACCACCGGGCTGCCGTCGATGGACGTGCTGCGTCCGGTCAGTCGGCTCGGCGGGTCGGAGTGGGGACTGCCGCCCCGGGTGGTCGAGGTCCAGCGCCCCCGCTGACACCGCCGCGGCTCACGCGTGCCCGGGCGCCCCTGAACGCCCGCGTACGCGGGTGTCTCGGTGCTCCTGCGGGCGTACAGACCCGCGCAAGCACCTGAACGCCCGCATATGCGGGCGTTCAGGGGCTCGGCCTCAGAAGCCCAGGTCGCGCCCGATGAGCTCCTTCATGATCTCGTTCGAGCCGGCCCAGATCTTCGAGACGCGGGCGTCGCGCCAGGCACGGGCGACGCGGTACTCGTTCATGTAGCCGTAGCCGCCGTAGATCTGCACGCACACGTCGAGCACGTCGTTCTGCACCTGCGAGGTCCACCACTTCGCCTTCGCCGCGTCGACGGGCGTCAGCTGCTTCTTGTCGTGTGCGACCACGCACTGGTCGACGTACGCCTGGGTGACGTCGATCTTCGTGACCTGCTCGGCGAGCAGGAACTTCAGGTGCTGGAAGGAGCCGATCGACTGGCCGAACGCCTTGCGCTCGGTCGCGTACTCGACCGTCTCGAGCAGGATCTGCTTGGCGTGGGCGAGGTTGGAGATCGAGCAGCCGAGCCGCTCCTGCGGGAGGTTCTGCATCATGTGGATGAAGCCGTTGTCGACCTCACCGACGATGTCGTCCTCGGTGCAGCGCACGCCCTCGTAGAACAGCTCCGCCGTATCGGACTCGTCCTGCCCGACCTTGTCGAGCTTGCGGCCCCGGCTGAAGCCCTCCTTGTCGGTCTCGACGGCGAACAGCGTGATGCCCTTCGCCTTCTTCTCCGGGCTCGTACGCACCGCGGTGACGACGATGTCGGCGGAGTAGCCGTTGGTGATGAAGGTCTTCGACCCGTCGATGACCCAGTCGTCGCCGTCGCGCTTCGCGGTCGTCTTCAGCGCGGCGAGGTCGGACCCGCCCGAGGGCTCGGTCATGCCGATCGAGCACAGCAGCTCACCGGCCGCCACGCCCGGCAGCCAGCGCTTCTTCTGCTCCTCGGTCGTCAGCTCGACGAGGTACGGTGCCACGATGTCGGCGTGGATGCCCACGCAGGAGCCGAGGGCGGCGTTGACGTGGTTGAGCTCCTCGGTCAGCACCGCGTTGAAGCGGTAGTCCTCGGCGCCCATGCCGCCGTGCTCCTCGGGGATCTCCAGACCGAGCATCCCGGCCTCGCCGGCCTTCAGCCAGAAGTCGCGTCCGAAGGACTTCTGCTCGAGGTAGGTCTCGAGGTTCGGCTCGACCTCGCGCCTCAGCCACTCGCGTACGGAGTCGCGGAACGCCTCGTGGTCCTCGTTGTAGATCTCGCGCTTCACTGCTGGGTCCTCTCGGGGCGTACGACGGCTGCTGCCGACATCGTCCCACCTGCCTCGCGCCGCCGGTGCTGCGTCGAGGATGAGACCGCTCACGCACCGACGCGGGCGTCAGGCGCAGAGGTTCGCGCTCGACTCCGGCAGCAGCGCCGGGTAGCCGAAACGCAGCGCATCGTCCGCCACACCGGTCTGCGTCAGCTCGTCGACCGGGACCGCGACGTCGCCTCCCTCCCGGTTCTGGAGGCGGTACGTCGTGGTCGTGATGTCCCAGACCGTCGTCCCACCCTCGGCGCGCGGCGCCCCGACCTGTCCCACGAGGTCCCCGTCGGCGCAGAGGAAGCCTGCGCGCACGGTCGGTGTCCCCGCGGGTGAGGACGGCAGCAGGGGGACGCCGTCGCCGTCGAGGCTCACCTCGCTCAGCCTCAGGTCGGGGGACCCGCCGGCCAGGGCGAGCAGGTGGGGCTGCGCCCCACCGTCGGAGGTGAGCGTGCGGAAGGAGACGTACGCCGAGCTCGACGGTGTGCGCGGCTGCAGCGACTCGACGCCGTCGGGCATCTCCTCGGTCTGGGGAAGCGTGAAGCCGGCCAGCTGACCGCCCGGGAGGTAGGCGACGACGGTGCGAGCGCAGCCCTCACCGGGTGCGGCGCCGTCGTCGCCCTGGATGTAGCGGATCACGTCCAGCTCGCCGTCCCCGTCCACGTCGACGCCGCCGACGACGTCACCGAGCTCCTCGGCCAGCTTATCGGGGCATCCCGGGACGACCTCGTCGTCACGGATCGACTCGCTCGGGGTGGCGGAGGGACGCGACGAGGGCAGCGTGGTCGGAGCCGTCGGCCTCGTCCCGGGGTCCGCCGGGCCGTCGGCAGGCGAGCACGCCCCGAGGGCCAGGACGGAGAGCACGGCGGCCAGAGCGGGCAGGCGGCGACGGGCGGACACGTCGGCGACGCTACCGGCCGACCCGACGCCCGCCGGTCCAGCCGAGCACCACGGGCCTCCGGCTGGCAGAGTGCTGGACATGACCTCGCAGACCACCGACAACCTGCCCACCTCCACCCGCGCCGTGGTGCTCGCCTCCCGTCCCCACGGCGAGCCGACGTCGGAGAACTTCCGCTTCGACGACGTGGCGCTGCCCGAGCTCGGGGACGGTCAGATCCTGGTCGCGAACCACGTGATGAGCGTCGACCCGTACATGCGGGGTCGCATGAACGACGTGAAGTCCTACGTCCCGCCCTTCGCCGTCGACGAGCCGCTGGAGGGTGGCGCGGTCGGCCAGGTGATCGCCAGCCGCAGCGAGAAGGCACCGGTCGGCGCCACCGTCATGCACCAGCAGGGATGGCGCGAGCACGCCGTCGTGGGTGAGAAGGAGGCGCGCGTCGTCGACACGACGATCGCCCCCGCGTCGGCGTACCTGGGCGTCCTCGGCCTCACCGGCCTGACCGCCTGGGCGGGCCTGACGACCATCGCACCGGTGAAGGAGGGCGACGTCGTGTTCGTCTCCGGAGCCGCCGGCGCGGTCGGCAGCGTCGCGGGTCAGATCGCGAGGAAGCTGGGGGCCTCCCGGGTGATCGGGTCCGCGGGCACCCCCGAGAAGGTGCGTTGGCTGACCGAGGACCTGGGCTTCGACGCCGCCTTCGACTACCACGACGGGCCCGTCTCGAAGTCCCTGCGGGCGGCCGCACCCGATGGCATCGACGTCTACTTCGACAACGTCGGCGGCGACCACCTCGAGGCCGCGATCTTCGCGCTGAACACCTACGGGCGCATCGCCGCCTGCGGCGCCATCAGCCAGTACAACGAGACCGAGCTGCAGCCCGGCCCCCGCGGCATGATGCAGTTCATCGGCAAGCGCCTGACGATGCGCGGCTACATCGTCTCCGACCACGCCGACCAGACCCGCGAGTGGATCACCACCGCCGCCGGGTGGCTGCAGGAGGGGTCGCTGACGACCGAGGAGACCTACGTCGACGGCCTCGACGCCGCTCCCCAGGCCTTCCTCGACCTGCTGGCCGGCGCCAACACCGGCAAGATGCTCGTACGCCTCGGCGACGCCGCCCAGGGCTGAGCCGTGCCCAGCCTGACGCGTACGGAGGCCGAGGCCCGCGCCGCGCTGCTCCAGGTCGGGGCGTACGACATCACGCTCGACCTCGACCGCGGCGAGGAGACCTTCTCCTCGACGACGCGGGTCACCTTCACCGCGGCGCGGTGTGACGCGGGGGCGACCTTCCTCGACGTCAAGCCGCGCGCCCTGCACCGGGTGCGGCTCGACGGTCGCGACCTGGACCTCGACGGCGAGCACGGTCTCGTCGACGGACGCATCGCGCTGCCGGCGCTGGGCGGCGAGCACGAGCTGGTCGTGGAGGCCGAGATGGCCTTCCGCACCGACGGCGAGGGCCTGCACCGAGCCGTCGACCCGGCCGACGGGCGGCACTACGTCTACGGCATGTCCTTCATGGACGCCGCTCCGAGCTGGTTCGCCTGCTTCGACCAGCCCGACCTCAAGGCGCCGTACACGCTGCACGTCACGGCCCCCGCCGACTGGGTCGTGCGCGGCAACGGCCACGCCGAGCACGTCGCCCCGGGACGCTGGGAGCTGGACACCACTCCCCCGCTGTCGACGTACTTCACGACGCTGGTCGCGGGGCCGTACCACCTGGTCGAGGACTCCCACGACGGCATCGCGCTCGGGCTCTCGGCGCGGGCCTCGCTGGCCCGCGAGCTCGAGCGGGACGCCGAGGAGATCCTGACGATCACCCGGCAGTGCTTCGACCGCTTCCACGAGCTCTTCGACGTGCGGTACGCCTTCGGCGACTACCACCAGGCCTTCGTGCCGGAGTTCAACGCGGGAGCGATGGAGAACCCCGGCTGCGTCACCTTCCGCGACCCCATGATCTTCACCTCGCAGGTCACCCGCTCCGAGCACATCAGCCGTGCGACCACGATCGCCCACGAGATGGCGCACCAGTGGTTCGGCGACCTGGTGACCCCGCGCTGGTGGGACGACCTGTGGCTCAACGAGTCCTTCGCGGAGTACATGGGCAACCGCGTCACCGCCGAGGCCACGACCTACGACGACGCGTGGGTGCAGACCGCCTTCCGACGGCGTACGTGGGGCCTGGTCACCGACCAGGGGCCAGCCACCCACCCGGTGGCCGGCAACGGTGCACCCGACGCCCTGGCCGCTCTCGCGGACTTCGACGGCATCTCCTACGTCAAGGGGTCCTCGGCGCTGCGGCAGCTGGCGGCGCGGCTCGGCGACGAGGCGTTCCTCGGGGGCGTACGCCGCCACTTCGCCCACAGCAGGTTCGGCAACGCGCGGATGGCCGACCTGGTCGCCCACTGGGAAGCGGCCTCCGGCAACGACCTGACGGACTGGGTGACGGGCTGGCTGCGCACGGCCGGGGTGGACGAGATCTCCTACGACCGCGACGCGGGACTGCTGCGCCGCACGCCTCCGCGCGAGCACCCGGCCGAGCGCGAGCACCAGCTGCACCTCGCGGCGCACGACGGCACCGTGTGGCGCGCGCAGCCCGTCACGGTCACCGGGGCGGCGACACCCGTCGAGGTGCCGCCCGACGCCGCCGTGGTGCCCGACAGCGCCGAGGAGACCTGGGCGCGCGTACGGCTGGACCGGCGGACGCGCGACCTGCTCCCGACGCTGCTCCCGGCGACCCCGGACCCCCTGCTGCGCGCGGTGGTCTGGAACGCCGTGCGCGACGGCCTCCACAACGCCGTGCTCGGGCCCGCCGAGGCGCTCGACCTGCTGGAGAGGGCGCTGCCGCACGAGGCGGACGACGCCGGGGTGGCCGAGATCAGCCGGTTCGCGCTCGAGCGCGTCCTGCCGTGGTCGGTGGACCCCGAGGACGCCGCGCGCCGGCTGCACACCGCCGCGATGCTGGGGCTCGGCTCAGCAGGCCCCGGCACGGGTCGACAGCTGGCCCTCGCCCAGACCGCGGTCGCCACCGCTCCGCCGAGCCTGGTGCACGCCTGGCTCGACGCCGTGGACGTGCCCCGTGGCCTGACCGTCGACCGGGCGCTGCGCTGGCGTCTGCTGGTGCGTGGCGCGGTGCTCGGCGAGCTGGACCAGCGCCGGCTCGACGCCGCCCTCGACGAGGATCCTGCCGCGGACGCCCGGGTCGAGCACGCCCGTGCGCGCGCGTCGCTCCCCACGGCCGAGGCCAAGCAGTGGGCCTGGCGCCGTGTCACCGGTGAGGTGTCCGTGCCCAACTACGAGCTCACCGCGACCGGGCAGGGCTTCTGGCGACCGTCGCAGCGTGACCTGACCGACGCGTACGTGCCGCGCTACCTCGAGGAGGTGGGCCGGTTGCAGCACCACTTCCAGGGGTGGTTGCTGCCCGACGCGGCGGACGCGTTCTTCCCGAGTGACCGGCTCGACCCGCAGCTCGTCGACGCGGTCGCGGCCGGGCTCGACCACGACGACCTGGACCCGGCGGTCGCACGGCGCCTGCGTGAGCGGCTCGACGTGCTGCGGCGCGGCGTCGCGGCGCGGGCGGTCGACGGCCTCTGATCCGCCCCGGCAGGTCGGCTACGTCGCGGCGACGCGGCGTACGAGCTCGGCGTCGCGCAGGCGGCGTGGCCCCGACGCGGCGAGGTGCAGGTCGATGGTGGCGGTCAGCTCGAGGACGAGGCCGCCGACGAGCAGCCCGGCGACGAGGTCGGCGAACCAGTGCCAGTTCAGCGTCAGGCTGGTGCCGACCATGACCACCGACAGCACCGTGACCGCCAGCGCGAGCGTCCAGACCCGGCCTCGGGGCACTCCGCCGTAGCGCAGCGCGAGGTAGGCCATCAGGCCGTAGACCAGCACGATGTTGGACGTGTGGCCGGACGGGTACGCGCCCAGCCCGCCCTGGAAGAAGTACGGGTCCGCGGTCGCCGGGGCGGCGCGCCCGAGCCCGATCTTGAGGATCAGCACGGTCAGGTTCAGCATGAAGACCGAGACACCGGCCACGATCATCGGCCGCCAGGAGCGGGTGCGGCGTACGCACCACAGCACCACCAGCGCCAGGATCGGCAGGCAGACCGCCCGCTGGCCGATGCGGTCGACCACCTGCAGCACCGGTCGCCACTCCGGTGGGGGCGGCGCCAGGTTGAAGTAGGTGTCGATGCGCACCAACGGGCCCGCGGCCAGGGCGGTGAAGCCCGCCAGCACGAAGCCGAGGAAGACCGCCAGCATGTAGCCGGAGACGATCTCGTGCCGCACGTCGCCCTCGCCGGCCACGTCCAGGCGTTGCAGACCACTCGCGCGGGGCTCCCGGGGAGACCGCGGGGCACGGAGGAGGCTCATCGGCACCCTCCTCGTCTGCGTTCTCGCGCGACCTCCGCCGAGGGTCGTCCTCACCAGGGTTGCACGGCGGGGCCGCTGGCTACAGTCGCCACCGTGGTGATGTCCCGCTCATCGACGCCCGCCGGCGCATCGGCCGGTCGGCCCCCCCTTGCCCCGTCCGGCCGTGTCTCACGCGCGCGACGGCCCGGTCCGTCGACGCGTGTACGTGTGGTGGAGGTGGTCGGCGACCGGGTGAGCCGGCATGAGGACCGGGTGATCGGGGAGGAACCGCTGGAGGTGCGGCTCGCGTGGCCCGGCCGCCCGGCGTTCCGGATGCTCACGACGATGCGTACGCCCGGGCACGACTTCGAGCTCGCAGCCGGTCTGTGCCTGCACGAGGGCATCCTGCTGCCGCAGCTGATCCGCGGCATCGCCTACTGCACCGAGGCCTCCCTGGAGCCCGAGGAGGAGTTCAACGTCGTCACCGTCGACCTTCTCGGCCCGGCGCTGCGCGAGGTGAGGGAGCGCTACGACGGACCCACGGCCGGCAGCGCGGCCTGTGGCGTGTGCGGCACGACGAGCATCGGGGACGCCCTCGCACCGGCTGCCTGCCACGACGACTCGGCCGGCGCGGACTGGTCCGACCTGCGCCTGGACCCGGGCGTGCTCGCCGCGCTGCCGGACCGGTTGCGCGAGGCCCAGTCCCTCTTCGACCGCACGGGCGGCGTGCACGCGGCCGGTCTCTTCGACGCCGACGGCGAGCCCCTCGTGGTGCGCGAGGACGTCGGGCGCCACAACGCCGTCGACAAGGTCTCCGGCGCCCGGATCCTCGCCGGGTCGCCCACGGCGGAGCCGGTGCTGTGCCTGAGCGGGCGGATCGGGTTCGAGCTGGTGCAGAAGGCCGTGGTCGCCGGTGTCGGCGCGGTCGTCGCGGTGGGGGCGCCGACCGGCCTCGCGGTGCGGCTTGCCCAGGAGGCCGGCCTGTGCCTGGTCGGGTTCGCCCGCGACGAGCGCCTGGTCTGCTACGCGAGGAGCGAGAGACTGGAGCTGTAGGGCAGCAGTGTTGTCTGGCTCGCTCCGCTCGCGTGTCGCCGGCCCGTCACCTTCTCGCCGTCCCTGCGCGCGCACGCCACCTCGTACCTCGGCGACGTCCGTGCTCGCTCCTTGCGAGAAGGGACCGGCGGACCTCTTCCTGTGGTCGCTGTCTTCCAGACAACCCGGCGCGCCAACCCACGTTCTGTCGGTGGTGGCTCCTAGCGTCCTCTGCATGCGACTGCTCCACACCTCCGACTGGCACCTGGGCCGCTCCTTCCACCGCGAGGGGCTGCTGCAGGACCAGGCTGCGTACGTGGACCACCTGATCGAGGTGGTGGAGTCCGAGCAGGTCGACCTCGTGGTCGTCTCCGGTGACGTCTTCGACCGCGCGCTGCCCCCGGTCGACGCGGTGGGGCTCGCCGGTGAGGCGTTCGCGCGTCTGGCTGCCTCGCGGGCGACGACGGTGGTCACGAGCGGCAACCACGACTCGGCGCAGCGTCTGGGGTTCAACGCCGGGCTGGCCGCCTCGGCCGGCGTGCACATCCGCACGGTGGCCTCCCGGTGCGACCAGCCGGTGCTGCTGGAGGACACGCACGGCCCGGTGGCGGTGTACGGCATCCCCTACCTCGATCCCGAGGCGCTGCGTGGTCCGTGGGGTCTCGGCGCACGCAGCCACCAGGCGGCGCTCGGGGAGGCGATGACGCGGGTGCGCGCCGACCTGTCGGGTCGGGCACCGGGCACGAGGTCGGTGGTGATGGCCCATGCCTTCGTCTCGGGTGCGGAGCCGAGCGAGTCCGAGCGCGACATCAGCGTCGGTGGGGTGCAGATGGTGCCCACGAGCACCTTCGACGGCGCGCACTACGTCGCGCTGGGGCACCTGCACGGCCGTCACGAGATGTCACCGACGGTCCGTTACTCCGGGTCGCCGGTCGCGTACTCCTTCTCCGAGGCCACGCACCGCAAGGGCTCGTGGCTGGTGGACCTCGACGCCGACGGCACGGCCGCGGTGTCCTTCGTCGACGCCCCCGTACGCCGTCCGCTGCGGCGGCTGCGCGGCGAGATCGACGACCTGCTGGCGGACCCCTCGCTGCGGGAGGCCGAGGAGGCCTGGTGCCACGTCACGCTGACCGACGCGACGCGGCCGCGTGGCGCCATGGAGCGTCTCCGGCGCCGTTTCCCCCACACGCTGGTGCTGGCGTTCGACCCACCGACGCGCGTGGTCACGGGTGTGCCCGCGGCGCGCCTGGGTGCCGGTCGCAGCGACCACGACGTCACCCTCGACTTCCTCGCGGAGGTCCGCGGCAGCGGCGCGGACCCTGCGGAGGCCGCCCTGCTCCGTGAGGCCGTCGAGTCGTGCTGCGGTGGTGAGGCCGACACGCTCGTCGGCGCCGAGGTCGCGGCCGGGGGTGCCTGATGCGGGTGCACCGCCTGGAGATCGAGGCGTTCGGACCGTTCGTGCAGCGGCAGGTCATCGATCTCGACGCCTTGGCCGCGCAGCACCTTTTCCTGCTGCACGGTGAGACCGGCGCCGGCAAGACGACGGTGCTGGACGCGCTCTGCTTCGGGCTGTACGGCGTCGTCCCCGGCGTCCGGCAGGGCGCCGGGCACCTGCGCAGCGACCACGCCCCACCTGACGCGGAACCGCGCGTGGACCTCGAGGTCACGGTGCGAGGGCGCCGGCTGCGCCTGACGCGTACGCCCCGGTGGCAGCGCCCCAAGAAGCGTGGGTCGGGCACGACGACCGCACAGGCGTCGGTGACGCTGCAGGAGTGCGTCGCGGGTCAGTGGGTCCATCTCTCCAGCCGCATCGACGAGACCAACCACCTCCTCGGCGAGCTGACGGGGCTGACCGCGGAGCAGTTCTGCCAGGTGGTGCTGCTGCCCCAGGGCCAGTTCGCCACATTCCTCCGGGCGGGGTCCGACGAGCGGCGGGGACTGCTGCAGAAGATCTTCGCGGCCAGCCGGTTCGCCGACGTCGAGCGGTGGCTCGTCGACCGTCGGCAGCAGACGCGTCGCCGGTCCGAGGTGCACCACCACGGCGCCCGGACGCTGCTCTCGCGCGTCACCGAGTCGGCGGGCGCGGCCGCCCCCGAGCACTGGACCGACGACGACCTGTCGGCCCCGACGGCCTCGGGCGAGCTGACCGACCACGTCGCGGAGGTCGTGGAGTCGGCCGCGCGTACGGCGACCACGTGCGCGCGCCGGGCCACGCACGCCGAGGAGACCCTGCTGGCGGTCCGGGCACGACACGACCGGGCCGTCCGACTCGCCGACCAGGTCGAACGGGCCGAGCGGGCCCGGCGTCGCCTCGACGAGCTGGACGCGCGCGCGGCGCAGCTGCTCGCCCTCGGCGCCCGACGTGACGCGGCGCTGCGCGCGCGCCCGGTGGCACAGGCCGCCCGGGGGCTCGACGCCGCGGTGAGCTCACAGGAGGAGGCCGACGACCTCGTGCTCCGGACCGGCGTCCAGGCCTCGGTCGCGGTGCAGGTGCACGGCGAGCAGCCGTCGCTCTCCACACCGCCCCGCCGCGATCAGGTCGAGGGAGCCCTGCGCCGCCTGGCCGACCGACGCGGCCGGGCCCTCGCCCTCCGTGACGTCAGCCGGGACCGCGAGACCGCGCTGTCCCGGGTCGCAGCCCTCGATGCGGAGATCGAGGGGCTGGAGCAGACCGTCGAGGCGCTCACGGCGGCCAGCGCCTCGGTCCCGGCCGAGCACGGCCGGCTGACCGCCGATCTGGCACGGCTGCGCCCGGTGGCCGACCTGCGCACCGCCCGCGCTCTCGAGCACGACCGTGCGGTGGCACGGTCCGGCGCGGCTCGCGAGCTGGAGCAGCGCGAGACCGAGGTGCGGCACGGCACCGACCGCGTGCAGCAGCTCCGCCAGACCGCCCAGGACCTCCGCGAGGAATACCTGGCGTGCCGCGAGCGTCGCATCGCCGGGATGGCCTCGGAGATCGCGCACCGGCTGGTCGTCGGGCAGGACTGTCCGGTGTGCGGGTCGTGCGACCACCCCTCCCCGGCCTCGAGGGCAGCTGCCGCGGAGACGGCCGAGAGCGAGGAGGTCGCGCGCCGCGCCGCGGAGGACGCCGACCTGGCCCACCAGGTCGCCGAGCAGGAGCTCGTCGCCGTCAGGTCCCACCGCGACGCCGCACGCGCCGCGAGTGACGGCCTCGGTGTCGAAGCGGCCCGCGAAAGGCTGGCCGCAGCCCGTCAGGACCTCGACGAGTCCGAGCACGCGGTGCGCGACCTGAGGGCCCTGGAGTCCTCCCTCGCCGACCTCGAGGCGCGCCGTGCACAGCTCGAGGCCGACCTCGCGACCGCACGGTCGCGGTCGGCGGTCGGCGTCGCCGCCCGCCAGGAGGCGCGGGCGCAGGCGCAGACGGCCGGCTCGAGGCTCGACGCCGCCGCGGCGGAATTCCCCGAGGGCCTCGTCGACGAACCGCACGACGTCGAGGCCTGGGTGCAGGTCTTCGCCCGCCACGAGCGCGACCTGACCGCCCTGCGCGAGGCCCTCCTCGCCCAGGAGACCGCGGCGTCGTTGCACCGGGCCGCGGGCGCGCGGGTCGCGGACTGCCTCGAGGAGTCCGGCTTCGCGTCCCTGGAGGAAGCGCTCGCTGCCACCCTGGACGACGACGCCGTGCAGGCCGCCGCCGAGCAGATCGACCAGGCCGCCCGCGCACGTCACACCGCCGAGTCCGTGCTCGCGGAGATGCCGCCCGAGGTCGGGCACGTGCTGGACGGGCGGGATCCCCGACCCGATCTCGACCGCTCGGGCGAGCACCTCCGCCGTGCCGAGACCACGGCCCGCGATCTCAGCACGGCCCTCGTCGCGGCCGAGCAGCGACGTGAGCGCCTCACCGAGCTCGAGAGCGAGCTGGGTGCGGCCCTGGCGTCGTGGTCGCCGGTGCGCGAGCAGCTGCGGACGGTCACCGAGCTCGCCGCGACCGCGGAGGGCAAGGGACCCGACAACCCGTTGCAGATGCGCCTCTCGGCGTACGTGCTCGCCTCGCGCCTGAGCCAGGTCGTGGCCGCCGCCAACGCGCGGCTCGAGACGATGGCGGAGCAGCGCTACGAGCTCGAGCACACCGCTTTCAAGGGCGCCGGCGACCGGCGCGGTGGCCTGTCGCTGCGCGTCGTCGACTCCTGGACCGGCGAGGCGCGCGACCCGGCGACCCTGTCGGGCGGAGAGACCTTCGTCGTGGCGCTGGCGCTCGCGCTGGGACTCGCCGACGTCGTCACGGCCGAGGCGGGCGGCGCCGAGATCGACACGCTGTTCGTGGACGAGGGGTTCGGGTCGCTGGACCCCCACACCCTGGACCGTGTCATGGACTGTCTCGACGACCTGCGCTCAGGAGGGCGGGCCGTGGGCGTCGTGAGCCACGTGGCGGAGCTGAAGGATCGCATCCCCGACCAGCTGCACGTGGTCAAGACGCCGCGTGGGTCGCAGGTGCGCGCGGTGCACGCCGACCTCGCCGCGGCGGGCGAGCCGACAGCGCTGATCGCGCCGGGCGCGCTCGTCTGAGCGTCGCCCCTGCCCGCTAGGTTCTCCGCATGCCCCACGACATCGATGCGTCCTTCCTCGCGTTGGACTTCGGTCCGCTCGCGGAGTCCGCGCTGGCGGTCGCCGAGCAGGCGGGGGCCGAGCACGCCGACTTCCGGTTCGAGCGCCTGCGGACCCAGGACGTCTCCGCGCGCGACGGTGAGGTGCAGGGCGTCGCGGAGCGCACCGAGGTCGGCTACGCCGTCCGCGTCCTGCTGGACGGCGTGTGGGGCTTCGCCTCCGACGTCGTGCTCACGACCGAGCGTGCCGCGGTGACCGCGCAGCGCGCCCTCGAGGTCGCCCGGGTCGCCGCCGCCATGACCTCGCGACGCGTACGCCTCGCCGCCGAGCCGGTGCACGCCGACCGCACCTGGGTCTCGGCGTACGACATCGACCCCTTCACCGTCGGCCTGGACGAGAAGACCTCGCTGCTGACGGGCTGGACCGAGCGGCTCGTGGCGAGCGACCCGGTCGCCCACGCGGTCGCACACCTCGCCCAGGTGCACGAGAACAAGTTCTACGCCGACCTCGCGGGCACCTCGACCACGCAGCAGCGCGTACGCCTCCTGAGCCAGGTCGAGGTCTTCGGCTCCGACACGGCCCGCGGCGTGGCGGACTCGATGCGCACGGTCGCGCCACCGGTCGGCCGCGGGTGGGAGCACATGTCGGCCCCCGACGCGATGGACCGCTGGGACCGGGAGCTCAGCGCCCTGCCCGGCCTGCTGGGCGACAAGCTCGCCGCTCCCAGCGTCGAGGCGGGCAGCTACGACCTCGTGGTCCACCCCTCGAACCTGTGGCTGACGATCCACGAGTCCATCGGGCACGCGACCGAGCTCGACCGGGCTCTCGGCTACGAGGCGAACTACGCCGGCACCTCCTTCGCCACCCCCGACAAGCTCGGCTCGCTGCGTTACGGCAGTGACCTGATGCACGTGACGGGCGACCGCACGCAACAGCACGGGCTCGCCACGATCGGCTACGACGACGACGGCGTCGAGGGCCAGTCCTGGGACCTCGTGCGTGACGGCGTGCTCGTGGGCTACCAGCTCGACCGCGCCATGGCCCACACCTACGGGGCCGAGCTCAACGAGGGCCGGTCGAACGGCTGCGCGTACGCCGACTCCCCCGGGCACGTCCCGATCCAGCGCATGGCGAACGTCTCGCTCCAGCCGGGCACGGCTGACCTGGGCGTCGAGGACCTGATCGGCGACGTCGAGCGCGGCCTGTACGTGATCGGTGACCGGTCCTGGTCCATCGACATGCAGCGCTACAACTTCCAGTTCACCGGACAGCAGTTCCACCTGATCCGCGACGGCGAGCTCGTCGGCCAGGTCCGTGACGCGGCCTACCAGGCCACGACCACGGACTTCTGGGGATCCATGGACGCGGTGGGGGGACCCTCGACGTACGAGCTCGGCGGGGCCTTCAACTGCGGCAAGGCCCAGCCGGGCCAGGTCGCGGCCGTCAGCCACGGGTGCCCCGTGGCGCGGTTCCGCGACGTGAACGTCCTCAACACCAGCGAGTCGGAGTGAGCCCCGTGAGCAGCACCGAGTCCGCGCCCCGTCCCCAGGACCTCGTCGAGCGCGGCCTCGCCGCCAGCACGGCCTCGGACTGCGTCGTGGTCGTCACCGTGTCGAGCTCGGCGAACCTGCGGTGGGCCAACAACACGTTGACCACGAACGGCGAGATGCAGGGTGTCGAGGTCACGGTCGTCTCCCTCCGGGGTGACCGGTCGGCGTCGGTCAGCGGCTCGGTCGGCACCGTCGCGGAGGTCGAACGGCTCGTGGCGGCCGCGGACGCCGCGAGCGAGACCGCGAGCCGTGCCGAGGACGCTGCGCCGCTGGTGACCGGTGACGCCGCAGCCGAGTGGGACGAGCCGCCGGGTCGCACCTCGGTCGGTGTGTACGCCGAGGTCGCACCCCGCCTCGGTGAGGCGTTCTCGCGCGCGGAGGGCAGCGACCGGGTGCACTACGGCTTCGTGAACCACGAGGTCGACACGACCTACCTGGGGTCCAGCACCGGGCTGCGGCTGCGGCACGAGCAGCCGACCGGGCACTACGGCTTCACCGGCAAGCCGGCGGACCTGACCGCGAGCGCCTGGGTCGGTGGCGCGACCCGCGACTTCACCGACGTCGACCCGCTGGCGGTCGACGACGAGCTCGTCCGCCGCCTGGGCTGGTCGCGCCGCCGGGTCGACCTGTCGGCCGGCCGCTACGACACGGTGCTGCCGCCGACCTCGGTGGCCGACCTCATGATCTACACGTACTGGTCGATGGGCGCGCGGGAGGCCCTCGACGGCCAGACTGCGTTCGGCAGGCCGGGCGGCGGCACCCGGTTGGGTGAGAGCATGGCGCACGACGGCGTCCACCTGTGGTCCGATCCCCGTGCCGCCGGTCTGGGCGCCTCGCCCTTCCACGTCGCGCGTACGTCGGGCAGCTCGGTGAGCGTCTTCGACAACGGTCTGCCGCTCTCGGCGACGGACTGGATCCGCGGCGGGCGGGTCACGTCGCTGCTGCAGTCGCGGCGCACCGCGTCGCTGACCGGGCAGCCGCCCACCCCGGTCATCGACAACCTGGTGCTCGACGTCGCGGGCGGGTCGGGCTCCACCGACGACCTGGTGCGCGGCGTCGACCGCGGGGTGCTGGTGACGTGCCTGTGGTACATCCGCATGGTCGACGACCAGCGACTGCTGCTGACGGGACTGACCCGGGACGGCACCTACCTGGTGGAGGGCGGCGAGGTGGTGGGCATGGCCAACAACTTCCGTTTCAACGAGTCCCCGCTGAGCCTGCTGCGTCGGTTCTCTGAGGCCGGGGAATCGGTGTCCGCCTTCAGCCGCGAGTGGGGCGACGACTACTTCTCGCGGACGCGCATGCCTGCGCTGCGCATCCCCGACTTCGCGATGTCGAGCGTCTCCCAGGCATTGTGACAGGCCTCGTGACAGGCCCTGTGTCAGGCGTTGTGACGGGCGCCGGCGGGCGGCTCAGCGCTCGAGGATGTGCTTGATCGCCTCGAGGGTCCGCGGGATCCCGGCGTGCGCGGCCTGCGTCCGGTCCGCGACCTGGGCGTCGGCGTCCTCGCCGTAGCGCTGCCGGAACATCGCCAGCCCGTCGTCGAGGAAGCGCCAGCTCTCGGTCAACCTCGACCCGTGCCCGTCCGCGTCGATCTCGAAGGCCCAGCGCACGAGCCCGGGCCCGACCTCCCAGGCGAACTCGCGCGGTCGGTCGGCCACGACCACGGTCGACCGCGTCGACCAGGACCGGTCCGCGGTCTCGTTGTGGCCGACGAACACGGCGCCGACCTCTCCGGCGTGCGCGGGGTCCTCCCACTCGCAGCGCACGCACTGCGGTGACCACTCCCCGACGCGGGTCTGGTCGCTGACGAGGTCGTACACCGCGGCCGGTGCGGCGTCGACGTGCACGGAGTCGCTGTGGGTGAGCGGCAGGTCCCTGTTCATGACCGCACGCTAGCCCGGGGGCAGCCCGCCGGGGATGGTGCCCTCGGGCAGCCTCGGGTCGTACGCGCGACGGGTGAACACGAAGGTCGCGGCGTCCAGGTGGCTGACGGACCCGTCCTCGTCACGGCGTACGAGGAGCGTCTCGCCGTGCAGGTAGCCGCCGATGCCCCGCAGCCGGTCGGGCCCGGCCACCTCGAGCACGGAGAACTCGGTGCGGGCCGTGGTGGCGGATCCGGCCCGGTGCAGCAGGGCGCGCGTCCCGTCCCAGGTGAGTTCGAGGGGGCTGGTGCCCCAGTGCCACACGCCGAGCACCTCGCGCAGCCAGTCCGGCGCCGGGGCGGATGGCCGCCACGGCGTCGGCACGTGCGGCTCGTGCTGCTGCAGCGTCGCCAGCAGCCGCGGGGCCACCTGCTCGGTGGCCAGGCCGAGGGTGCCGTTGGCGAGCACGACGGCACCGGTGCGCCGCTCGGGGTCGACGAACAGCGAGGCGAGGAAGCCCGGCATCGACCCGGTGTGCCCGGCGAGCCGGCGACCGTCGGCGTCGAGGAGCCGCAGCCCGAGCCCGTAGCCGCCCGATCCCGTGCCGGCGCCGGTCGAGCTCACCCGGCCACCGGGTGGGGTGCGCATCTCCTGCAGCGACGCCGCACCGAGCACGTCGTCGTGTCCGGCCGCGAGGAAGCCCGCCCAGACAGCGAGGTCGGCGACCGTGGACCAGGCCTGGCCGGCCGGAGCCATGGCCCCGGTGTCGGCGTGCGGCTCGCGCAGCAGGGTGCCCTCCCACGGGTCGACGCTGAAGCCGTCGGCGTGGGGCGGCTGCGGCGCGTACGTCGTGGCGGTCATCCCGAGCGGGCCCAGCAGCTCGTCCCGGACGCAGTCCCACCACGTCGCGTCGCGCTTGCGGGCGACCAGCTCCCCGAGCACGGCGTACGCCAGGTTGCTGTAGTGGTGGGGCCCGCCACGCGGCAGCACCGTCGAGGCCGAACGGTGGGTCTCGACGAGGTCGGACCACGACACGCCGGGGGCGCGCTCCCACCAGGGCCCGCGGGGCTCGGCCGGGAGCCCGCCGGTGTGGTCGAGCAGCCCGCGGACGGTGGTGTCGCCGAACGGACTCTCGCGCAGGTGTCGTCCGACGGCGTCGCCGAGGTCGAGCAGACCGTCGTCCCGCAACCGCATCACGAGCACCGCGGTCATGGTCTTGGTGATCGACCCGATCCGGTAGGCGGTGTCCGGGCCCGCGGCCCACCGGCGCTCGGCGTCGACGTGCAGGCCGTGGCCGCCGTTCCAGACCAGCTGTCCGTGGCGTACGACCCCGGCGGCCACCGACGGCAGCCGTCCGGCGACCTGGGCGTGCGCGATCACCGCATGCAGGTGTCTGCCGGTCGTCGCGGCGACCTGCGGTGCGGCGGGGCGTGGCGGGCTCTCGGTCACACCGCAACCCTAGGTCGTGTGCTGCTCCTCGAAGGCGTCGAGCGGCGGGCAGCTGCACATGAGGTTGCGGTCCCCGTACGCCTGGTCGATGCGCGCCACGGGCGGCCAGTACTTGTCGGGGTCGATGCCGGTCGGGAAGACGCCGACCTCACGCGTGTAGGCCCGGTCCCACTCCCCCACCAGCGCGTGGGCGGTGTGGGGTGCGTGCCGCAGCGGCGAGTCCTCGAGCGGCCAGGAGTCACCGACGGCGTCGATCTCACCCCGGATCGCGATCATGGCGTCGCAGAAGCGGTCGAGCTCGGCGAGGTCCTCGGACTCGGTGGGCTCGACCATGAACGTGCCTGCGACGGGGAAGCTCATCGTCGGCGCGTGGAAGCCGTAGTCGACCAGCCGCTTGGCCACGTCGTCGACGCTCACCCCGGTCTCCTTGGTGATGCCGCGCAGATCGATGATGCACTCGTGGGCGACCAGCCCGTCGCGACCGGTGTAGAGCACCGGGTAGTGCTCGGCGAGCCGCTGGGCGACGTAGTTCGCCGCGAGCACGGCGACCGACGTCGCGCGGGTCAGGCCCTCGCCGCCCATCATCCGCACGTACGCCCAGGAGATCGGCAGGATCCCGGCCGACCCGTACGGTGCCGCGCTGATCGCGCCGATGCCGGTGCGGCCCCGCTCCTCGGGGTGCATGGCGTGGCTGGGCAGGTGCTCGGCGAGGTGGGCGCGCACCGCGACCGGCCCGACGCCGGGACCGCCGCCGCCGTGGGGGATGCAGAAGGTCTTGTGGAGGTTGAGGTGGCTGACGTCCCCACCGAACTCCCCGGGCCTCGCGTGGCCGACCAGCGCGTTGAGGTTGGCACCGTCCACGTAGACCTGACCGCCGTGCTCGTGCACGATCTCGCAGAGCTCGGTGATGCCTTCCTCGTAGACGCCGTGGGTCGAGGGGTAGGTCACCATGATCGCGGCCAGGGTCTCGGCGTGGTCCGCGCACTTGGCGCGCAGGTCCGCCAGGTCGACGGTGCCGTCGTCGGAGGCCTTCACCACGACGACCCGCATCCCGGCGAGCACCGCGGAGGCGGCGTTGGTGCCGTGGGCGGAGGACGGGATCAGGCAGACGTCGCGGCCGGTCTCGCCGCGGGCGCGCTGCCAGCCCCGGATGGCGAGAAGGCCGGCGAGCTCACCCTGGGAACCGGCGTTCGGCTGCAGCGAGACGCTGTCGTAGCCCGTCACCTCGCAGAGCCAGCCCTCGAGGTCTCCGATCAGGCGGAGGTAGCCCGCGGCGTCCTCAGCGGGGGCGAAGGGGTGCAGGTCGGCGAAGCCGGGCAGGCTGACCGGCTCCATCTCGGTGGTCGCGTTCAGCTTCATCGTGCACGAGCCCAGCGGGATCATGCCGCGGTCGAGCGCGTAGTCCCGGCCGGAGAGCCGCGCGAGGTAGCGCAGCATCGAGGTCTCGGAGCGGTACGCCGAGAAGGTCTCGTGGGTCAGGTAGGCCGTGGTGCGCGCCAGCTGCTCGGGGAGGGCGGGCGCGGCGACCTCGCTCGGCACCACGGCGTCCTCGGCGCCGAAGGCGTCGAGCACCGACAGCAGGGTCGCGGCCGTCGCCGACTCCCCGATCGAGATGCCGACACGGTCCACCCCCGCGTGCCGCAGGTGGATCCCGCGCTCGCGCGCCGCAGCCACGACGTCGGACGGGTTGGAGACGGTCACGGTGACCGTGTCGAAGATCGGGGCGTCGTCGACCGTGCAGCCGAGCACGGCGAGCTCGTCTCGCAGCGCGTACGCCTGCCCGCGGATGCGCTCGGCGATCGTCCGCAAGCCGATCGGACCGTGGTAGACGGCGTACATCGCGGCGGTCACGGCGAGCAGCACCTGCGCGGTGCAGATGTTGGAGGTCGCCTTGTCGCGGCGGATGTGCTGCTCGCGGGTCTGCAGGGCGAGGCGGTAGGCGGGCCGGTCCTCGGCGTCCTTGCTGACCCCGACGAGACGGCCGGGCAGGTGCCGCTCGAGGCCGTCGCGGACGGCCATGAAGCCGGCGTGGGGTCCGCCGTAGAAGAGCGGCACGCCGAAGCGCTGGGAGGAGCCGACGACGACGTCGGCTCCCATGGTGCCCGGTGCCTCGAGCAGCGTGAGGGCGAGCAGGTCTGCGGCGACGACGGCGGTCATGCCCCGCTCGTGCGCCTGCTCGATCACGGGACGCGGGTCACGCACGGGCCCGTCGGTGGTCGGGTACTGCACCAGCACCGCGTATGCCGGCTCCTCCCCCAGCCCGGCCCAGCAGTCCCGCACGTCGACCTCGATGCCGAGCGCCTCCGCACGCGTACGCACCACCTCGATCGTCTGGGGCAGGACCCCGGTGTCGACCACGAAGCGGCCCTCTGCCTTGCGGTCCGCGCGCCTGGCCAGCGTCATCGCCTCGGCCGCGGCGGTGCCCTCGTCGAGCAGCGAGGCGTTGGCCGTCGGCAGGCCGGTCAGGTCGCCGACCACGGTCTGGAAGTTCAGCAGCGCCTCGAGGCGTCCCTGGGAGATCTCGGGCTGGTACGGCGTGTACGCGGTGTACCACGCCGGGTCCTCCAGCACGTTGCGTCGGATGACCGCGGGGGTGATCGTCGCGTGGTAGCCCAGGCCGATCATCGCCTCGGCGGGACGGTTCATGGCGGCCAGCTCACGGAGCGCTGCCGCGGTCGCGCGCTCGTCCAGGGGCGCGGGCAGCGCCTCGGAGTGCGCGAGCGAGGTGTCCTGCGCGATCGCCGGCGGCACGGCGGCCTTCATCAGCGAGTCGAGGGAGGGGTGACCCACGGCCTCGAGCATGCGAGCGACCGACGCGGCGTCGGGGCCGATGTGACGCTCGGTGAAGGTGCGCGCCGCGGCGGCCGGGCTGTGGGACAGGTCGCGCGGGTCAGGCACGGTGAGCGGTCGACTGGGCTGCGTACGCGTCACGGTCATTAGGAGGCCTTCCGTCGGGGGACCCCGGCGCACGCCGGGGCGGCCTCCCCTCAGTCGGTCGCGACGCTGCGGCCTCCAGAGCTGCCTGGTCCGCGCGGTCCTGGGTGCCTGAGAGGTTCCGGGAGGAGTTGCCCCGTCGGCGCCGCGCCTGGTGCGACACGGTCTCTCCCGCGCGGGATCACGGGCACGCCCAGGCTAACAAGCGGTGGCGCGTACGCGGAACAGCGACGCGGACGACGGCGCGTGAGCACCCGGTCAGCTGCCGGTCAGCCCGCCGTCCGCGCGCGACGTCGGGCGGAGAGCTCGTCGGTGGGCTCCCCCGCGAGGTCCTCGGTGCGCTCACTCGGCAGCGAGGCGAGATCGCCCTCGATCTCGCGCCAGACACCGCCGATGGCGATGCCGAAGACACCCTGGCCGCCCTGGAGCAGGTCGATGACCTCGTCGTTGCTGGTGCACTCGTAGACCGTGGCGCCGTCGCTCATGAGGGTGACGCGCGTGAGGTCGTCGGTGCCGCGCTCGCGCAGGTGGGCGACCGCGGTACGGATCTGCTGCAGGCTGATGCCCGCATCGAGGAGCCGCTTGATGACCTTGAGGATGAGGATGTCGCGGAAGGAGTAGAGCCGCTGGCTGCCGGACCCCTTCGCACCGCGGACGGTCGGCTCGACCAGCCCGGTGCGCGCCCAGTAGTCGAGCTGGCGGTAGGTGATGCCGGCGGCGTTGCAGGCGGTGGGACCGCGGTAGCCCGTGTCGCTGGGAAGCGGCGAGACGTCGTCGTCGAAGAGCAGACCCTGCTCGTCGGCTGCCGCCGCGGCGGCAGCGGCCTCCTCGCGCACCCTGGCGTCGTCGACGGCCTCGGCGCCGACACCCTCGCGGGGTCCTTCGAAGCTGCTCACCACGGTCCTCCTGGTCTCGCTCCGTCTGGTCGCTCCGTGCCGGGGAAGCAGATCGAGGTCCGCACGGGTGTGCGAGTCACGACAGTGGAGTTACAGCGAAGACATCTCCCTCACCGTAGGTGCGGGGGTGGGGGTGGTCAATCACATCACGAACCCTCGAGGGGCGTGTCGGAACCTGAACCTGAGGTTGAGACTCTTCTGTGACCTGACGGTCAGGAGTCGCTCTCGAAGTCCTCCGGGCTCACCTGGTCGAGGAACTCGCGGAACTTCTCGACCTCCTCCTCCTGCTCCTCCGGCACCGCCAGGCCGACATCGGCGAGCAGGTCCTCGGCGCAGACGATGCGCGAGCCCGTACGCAGCGCGAGAGCGATCGAGTCCGAGGGACGCGCGGAGATCTCGACGCCGCCGTCGAGCACCAGCGTCGCGTAGAAGACACCGTCGACCATCTCGGTGATGCGCACCTCCTCGAGCGTGCGACCGGTGGCCTCGAGCACTCCGCGGAGGAGGTCGTGCGTCAGTGGCCGTGGCGGCACGACACCCTGTTGGGCGAACGCGATGGCCGTCGCCTCGACGGCGCCGATCCAGATCGGCACGTACCGCTCGCCCGAGGTCTCCCGCAGCAGCACCACGGGGCTGTTCGAGGGCATCTCGACCCTCACTCCGACGACTTCGACCTCACGCACACCCTCAGCCTAGCCCCGCCGGGGTCATCCGACGCTCACCTGCCGAGGTCCCGCACCTTGTCGCGCAGCACGGCGCCGTAGAACCTCACCATGAGCGAGGCGAGCTCGCCCGTGGCCTGCTCGGCGCGCGCCGCCGCGTCGGGCTCGCGTCCACGCCGGACGGTGGAGACGATCTGGTCGATCGTGCCCACGTCGCGGTCGGCGGCCGTCCGGAACATGCGCAGGTGACGCGGCCCGATGCCGTACGCCGCCAGCTCGCCGGCGACCGTGGCGACGTCGAGGGCGTCGGAGTCGTAGTGCCCACCCGGTCCGGGCACCACCAGCTTCGTGTCCTCCAGCTCACGCAGGAGGTCCTCGTCCACTGCCGCGGCCTGCAGCAGCTCGCTGCGCGAGACCCGGAGCCGCGAGCGTTCACCGGTGAACGAGCCGGGCGCCGTCAGCGCCGCACCCGCGTCACGGGCCTCCTCCGGCACCTGCGGCTCGCCGGCCACCAGCGGCGGCGGGGCGAGCCCGCGGTCCATGGCGTCCAGGTGCTCCCGGATCACCTTCAGAGGGAGGTAGTGGTCGCGCTGGGCGGTCAGCACGTACCGCAGCCGGTCGACGTCGGCCCGGCTGAACTTGCGGTAGCCCGAGGAGGTGCGTTCGGGCTCGACCAGCCCCTCGGACTCCAGGAAGCGAATCTTGGAGATCGTCAGCCCGGGGAAGTCGGGCCCGAGCTCGGCGATCACCTCACCGATGCTCACCCGCTGCCTCATGCCGGTCGGCCGGGCCGCCCTGGCGCTCGCCTCACTCATGCGACCGCCTCAGCCCCGGCGCGAGCTGGCGAAGTAGACCAGCCGGAACTTGCCGATCTGGACCTCGTCACCACCTTGCAGCACGACGTCGTCGATGCGGTCCCGGTTGACGTAGGTGCCGTTGAGGCTGCCGGCGTCGCGGACCCGGAACCCGTCCCCTTCCCGCAGGAACTCCGCGTGCCGCCGCGAGACCGTCACGTCGTCGAGGAAGATCTCGCAGTCGGGGTGACGTCCCGCCGCGACGGTGTCGGTGTCGAGCAGGAACCGGCTGCCGGCGCCCGGCCCCCGCTGCACCACGAGCAGCGCGGACCCGCGTGGGAGCGCGTCGACCGCGGCCGCGTCAGCGGGTGCCAGCTCACGCTCGCCGGTCTCGGTCACGCTCTGGGGCTCGCCGAAGGTGATCGTCGCGGTGTTCTCCGAGGGCCGCCCCACCGGCTCCCTCGGCTGCTCGGCGGCCGCCCCGGCGTCCGGCGTCACGAGTCGCGTGCCGCACTGGGCGCAGAAGCGCGCGTCGTCGGGGTTGCGGTTCCCGCACTGGGTGCAGAACGGCATGCGCTGGACCTTCCTCCGGCCTTCCGGCCCTCGCGGACGGACGTCGTCTCGACGGCAGGCACCCTCACGTGCCAGTCGAGGTTGATGGTTCGCGTCAACCTACCAACGTGAAAGGACGGCTCACCACAGGCGCACGGCGTGCCGGGGCGCGTGTCCGTCGACAACCCTCGACCTCACGTCGAGGTCCAGGGTGGAGGGGTCAGTGCGAGACGAGTGCCGCGTACGCATCGGCGTCGAGCATCGCGGGGAGCTCGCCGGCGACCTCGACCTCGAGCAGCCAGCCTTCGCCGTACGCGTCGGAGTTCACCAGCTCGGGGGTGCCCTCGAGCTGGTCGTTGCGCGCCGTGACCGTGCCGCTCACCGGCGCGTAGACCTCGCTGACGGACTTCGTCGACTCCAGCTCACCGATGGCCTCGCCCGCGGTGACCTCGGTGCCCACCTCGGGCAGCTCGACGTAGACGATGTCGCCGAGGGAGTCCTGTGCGTAGTCGGTGATGCCGAGGCGGACGCTGCCCCCACCCTCGGGCGTGCGCACCCACTCGTGCTCCTCGGTGTAGGACAGGTCCTGCGGGATCACGGCGCCTCCTGGTGCGGGGTGTCGGTCGACCTCTGCAGGCTAGTCCACGACGGCGTCGACCCTGACCTCACCGAGCTGCTCGACGTCGACCGTGCCGCCGCGCGCCAGCACGTCGTCGATGAACCCGCCGGTGAAGTCCAGACCACCGGCCAGCGTGCCCGGTTCGCCGATGGCCTCGAGCACGTACGGCGGCCTCACGAGCTGCCCGTCCACCACCACGCCCTCGGGGTCGTCCTCGAACCACGACGACGCCACGAGCCGGATGCGCTGGTCGACCTCGATGACCTCGGCGCCGGAGTCGCGCAGCTCCTGGACCGCGTTCAGCAGCTGGTTGATGCCCACGGCCCCCTCCGCGTCCTCCACGCTCACGCGGACGCCCGGACCGACCGCGGGCACGGTGCCGGCCAGCACCCCGAGCCGGTACGCCTCCTCCCGGGACCGCCGCAGCGCCGCGGCGCGGGAGTCGAAGCTGTTCGACAGCGCCTCGCGGTCGCGTTCCAGCTCGGCGATCTCGGTCTCGAGCCGCTCACGCGCCGCCGCCTGGCCCGCCAGGAGCGACACGAGCTCGTCGGTGCGGGCATCGGTGTAGGCGGCCTCGTCCGAGCGCGAAGTGATCTGCGTGGCAGCCGCCAGACCGAGCGCCCCGAGCAGGACCGCCACCACGAGCTGCCGCCCCCGGGAGCGGGGCGGGCCGGACGGGCCGGACGCCCCCTCGGACGGGTCGTGGGCGCTCATGCGTGCAGCAGGTGGCGCCGGATGGCGGCGACGTTGGTGAAGATGCGGATGCCGAGCACCACCACGACACCCGTGGAGAGCTGACCACCGACGCCGAGCTGGTCGCCGAGGAAGACGATCAGTGCCGCGATGACCACGTTGGAGACGAAGGAGACCACGAACACGCGGTCGTCGAAGATGCCGTCGAGGTGGGCGCGGAGGCCGCCGAAGGCGGCGTCCAGCGCGGCCACCACGGCGATCGGCAGGTACGGCTCGAGGGCGGCCGGCACCTCCGGCTGCAGCACGAGGCCCACCACCACGCCCACGACGAGCCCGAGCACGGCGATCACGGTGTCCTCCCCTCGACGGGCCCGGGTGCGGTCAGGGCGACCGCCTGTCGCAGTCCCAGCCGCTGTGCGGGCGGGACCGACAGCCGCTCGCGCGGCTCGACCTCGAGGATGACACCCACCGCCTGCTCCAGCTCGTACCAGTACCTGCCGTGTGTCGAGGTCACGAAGCCCGTCTCGAGCTCGTTCGCGTCTCCGAGCGCGATCACCTCGTACGGCGGTCGCACCGAGCGGTAGTCGACGGTGACAGCCTCACCGGCCGTACGGATCGAGCTGAGGGCGCTCAGCCGGACGCCGTTGACCGCGACCGCCCGTGCGCCGGCCGTCCAGAGACCGTTCACCAGACGCTGGAGGTCCTTGTCCAGGACGCGCTGCTCCACCGCGTCCGCGTCCGGCGCGTCGTCGGCGACCACGAGCAACCCGGGACCGCTCTCCGGTCTGGCCGCTGCGAGACGCTCCGCGCGCTGCTCCTGGGTCAGGACGCGCAGCCGGTCGGCGGCGAGGGCCGAGGCATCGTCGGAGAGTCGGCGCAGGTCCCGCTCGAGGCCCGCCAGACGCGTACGCCGGGCCGCGAGCCCGTCCTGTCCTTCCGCGAGCTGCGCGACGAGGTCGGCCCTGCCCTGACGGGCTGCCGGCTCGCTGCGGGCGGTCTGCACGATGCCGACCGCGGTCATGATGCCGAGCAGGACCACCACGAGCAGCCGCAGCCCCGGCCGGGGCGGACGTCCACCCTGATCCGCGGCCCTGGCGTAGTCGGCGTCGAGGGCGGTGTCGGCGAGCATGTCCAACAGGGCCGGGGAGTGCCGGGTGGCGGACGGAGACTCCACAGCCACCTCCCTGGTCGATCGGACCCGGCGCGTCGAGGGACCGGTCGGTCACCAGCGTAGGCACCGAGACGTCCGGGTCGTACCGGACACCCGGGGATCCTCCGCACCACTCGCCCGGAGCTCACCATCGCGACGTCGTGGGACGAACCGGGAGGAGCCGGCAGCCCTGCGGACCAGACCACGGGCATCGGACGGTAAACCCTTCGCGATCCGGCCCGGGGGACCCCGTCGCGCGCCTACCGTCGAGACGTCGATCGCGGGTCTCGTGTCGATCGCGTGGAGGAGGGGTCATGGGTCAGGTCGCGCGGCGGACGCGGCGCACGCTCGCCATCGCGGTCCCGGTCGCCCTGGTCGCCGGCGCCGGAGCCCTGACCCTGGCCGAGCGCGAGGCACTGGCCTGCCAGGACCCGCTCTTCGACCGGCCGGTGCCGATGGCGAAGGCCCTCGCCTCGTCGCAGGTCGACGACCGCGCGCTCGCTCGTGCCAACCGGACCTCGGTCAGCTCGCTGGACTCGCGCGCGCGAGCCGACGTCGGGGCCCTGTGGGCGGACCGCTGCGGCCTCGCCTTCTACGTCGACGAGGCGACGCCCGCGTACGCCCAGGAGGACCGGACCGAGGTGGTCGGGGCGGCGGACGTCGGTGCCCCCATGGCCCTCGCGCCGCTGGACTCGACCTTCACCCTGCAGTCACGGCCGGGTGCGTCCCGCACGATCTATCTCGACTTCGGCGGTGACCGTGTCACCGAGACGGCGTGGAACGAGAGCTACGGCAGCTCGATCGCGGTGAGCGCCTACTCCCTCGATGACCGTGCCGACGACGCCTTCAGCGACGCCGAGCTCCGCGAGATCCAGCGCGCCTGGCAGGTCGTCTCGGAGGACTACGCCCCCTTCGACGTCAACGTCACGACCCGTGAGCCGGCGTCCGACGCCCTGCGTCGCGACTCCTCGACCGACCTCGCGTACGGGGTCCGTGTGCAGGTCACCGGCGGCGGGCCCATCTTCGACGCCTGTCGCTGCGGTGGCGTGGCGTACGTCAACACCTTCAACGTCGCCGGACCGCGGCGCGAGTACTACGGGCCGGCCTGGGTTTTCACGAACGGCACCGGGACCAGCGGCAAGAGCGTGGGCGAGGCGATCTCGCACGAGGTCGGTCACAACTTCGGGCTCAGCCACGACGGCACGTCCGACCGCGGCTACTACGGCGGAGCGGACCCGTGGGCTCCCGTGATGGGCGTCGGCTACTACCAGCCGATGTCCCAGTGGTCCGCAGGCGAGTACGGCGGCGCCAACCAGGACCAGGACGACCTCCAGATCATCGGCACCGGCGCGCCCCTGCTCGTCGACGACCACGGCGGCACCCCCTCGACCGCCACGCCGCTGTCCGGACTGTCGAGCACCGTCCGCGGCCTCATCTCCACCCGCGACGACGTGGACGCCTTCCGCATCGAGGCCGCCGGCCGCACCAGGATCAGCGTCACCCCGGCCGCCGCCTTCGCCAACCTCGACATCGAGCTCACCGTGCTCGATGCCGACGGCCGCCGCATCGCACGGGTCGACCCACCGGTCGCCCGCTCCTCCGCCAGCGACGCCGGCGGGCTCGGCGCGACCTGGACCGGCGACATCGCACCCGCAGGTACGACGCTCACCGCGCAGGTGGACGGTGTCGGCCACGGCGACCCCCGCCGCGAGGGCGGCTACTCCGACTACGGCTCCCTGGGCCGCTACGCCCTCACCGTGACCACCCAGGCGCCGCAGACGCCTGCGCCGGCGCCGGAACCCGAGCCCGAGGACGCGCAACCGCCGGCGTCCGGCACCTCCTCGGACCCTGACGACAACACGGTGAACGAGCCCGGGACCGAGCCCGGCCCCGAGCCGGGGACCGAGCCCGAACCCGGGTCCTCCCCCGCACCGGACCCCCTGGGCCTCGACGTCCTGCTGCCCGGAAAGGTCGTCCAGAACCAGGCGTACGACGCTGCCGCCGGCAGAGCCTGGGGAGGTGAGGCGCCCTACCTCTGGTCCGCGACGGGTCTCCCGGACGGCCTGACGATGACGCCGGCCGGCACGGTGAGGGGCGCCCCGACCGCGCCTGGCGTCTACACCCCGGCCGTGACCGTCACCGACGCCGGCGGCACCCGACGCACGCAGTCCTCGCGTCTGCTCGTGCAAGCGGCCGAGCCCCTGACCCTGCGGCGCACCGGGATGCTCCCCGCGGCGAAGCAGCGCACCCGCTACCGCGCGCTGCTCGCCGTCGACGGCGGCGTCGAGGCGCGCACCTGGACCGTGCAGGGGCGCCTCCCCCGCGGCCTGCGGCTGCGCACGAACAGTGCCGGGACGCTCGCGGTCGTCAAGGGCCGTCCTCGCCGCGCGGGCGTCCAGTCCTTCCGGCTGCGCGTCACCGACGTGACGGGCGCATCCGTCGTCGGCGGCTTCCAGCTGGCCGTGGAGAAGAAGCGTCGCGTCCGTCGTCGCTGAACCGTCCCGAGTCCGGGTGCTAGTCCCAACGGGTGGTGCGGGCCGTGGGCCAGACCAGCCCGCCGACACTGCTTAGTGATCATTCCGAGACATGCGGACCGCGACTTGCCGCGAAATCCCGCACGCATGCCGGCCGATGACGTGTCATGTAACTCACACGCTTCCATCGGGAGCACGAGCACATCACGGCGATGTCACGGACGACATCAGGGAGAGATCATGCACACCACTGTCACCACGCGCTCAGGTCGCGCGACCATCCCGGCACAGCCGGGCCCCACCTCCGTCGTCGACGCGACGGCGACCTGCGGCTGCGGCCAGGCCCTCGACAACCGTCACCAGCGCTGCACGCGTTGCGGTCGCTGAGTCACCGGCTCACCCGGGCTGACCCCGGCTGATCCCGGCAAGCCTCAGCAGCCGACGGCGTCAGCCGTCGAGCGCGGCCGCCGCCTCCTGCACGCGGGCTGCCAGGTCTTCCGGCACCGGGACCTGCTCGGCCACCCGCTGCTGCCAGCGCTGCAAGGCCACGACCTTGGCCGCCGCGTCCTCGAGCCGCTCGCGCGACAGCGTGCCGTCCTCGACCGCGGAGACGATCGTCGCGTGCGCCACGTCGCTGTCGATGGGCATCAGCACCAGGTCCGCACCGGCGCGTAAGGCCTGCATGACAGGTCGTGTCCTGCTGCTGACCGCCCCCATGCCCATCGAGTCGGTGATCGCGACGCCCTCGAAGCCGACGTCCTCCCGCAGGAAGCGGTAGACCCTCGAGGCGATGCTCGCCGGACGACCGGGCGCCAGCGCGTCGACGGCGATGTGGCTCATCATCACCGATGTCGCGCCGTCCGCGGCCGCGGCCCGGAAGGGAACCAGCTCGCGCTCCTCCAGCGCCGCGCGCGAGAGACCGAGCTCGGGCAGCGTCAGGTGGGAGTCCGCGGTCACGCCGCCGTGGCCGGGGAAGTGCTTGACCGTCGCGACGACGCCGACGTCGTCGTAGCCGGCGACGGCCGCGCTGACCGCCTCCGCGGCGATCTCGGGGTCCGTGGAGGGTGAGCGCGACCCGATGGTGACGTCGCCGGAGCCGATCGTCACATCGGCCACGGGCGCGAAGACCCACGTGAATCCGAGGTCGCGCAGCTCCAGCGCGAGCGCCGCTGCCGCCTCGCGCACGACGCGCCGTCCCGTCCGCGACTGCTCCTCGATGCGTTCCCCCGCCTCGGCGAAGGCGGGGAAGCCGGTGGCGATGCCGCGGAGGTGCGAGACGACGCCACCCTCCTCGTCGACCCCGATCACGGCAGGGAAGTCGCGGCCGTCGGCGGCGACGGCCTCACTGACCGCAGCGGTCGTCGCCCGCACCTGCGCCTCGTCGACGGCGTTCTCGGCGGTCACCGAGACCCCGGCGAGGTGCAGCCGCTCGACCATCTCGGCCGGGATGCTCGGGTCGGTGCCGTAGTAGCGACCGACGATCACCTGGCCCGCGAGCCGGTCGAGCTCCCAGTCGGCGACCTCGGCGCGGGCCTGCGCCAGCTCGCTCTCGGTGGGGCCCCACCCCGTGGGCGCGTCCGGGTCCGCCGGGGCAGCCGCGTCCTCACCGTCGGAGCCGTCGGAGCCGTCGGACTCGTCGGGAGCTCCGGCGGACTCGGTCGCCGCCGTCGGGTCGCCCCCCGTCGGGGTGGCCGTGCCCCCGGGGCTCTCGGCGGGAGTCCCCGCGCAGGCCGTGGCCAGGGCCAGGGAACCGACCGCGAGCGCGATCCTCGTACGCCGCACCTCAGTGGCCCTCGAACGCGGGGACGCGCTTCTCGGACCGCGCCGCGGCGGCCTCGGCGACATCGGCGCTGGACCAGCAGCGCGAGAACGACCGTCCGATCTCGTCGTCGAGCTCGGAGGGGCTGCGGTCCTCACGGCGGTCGGCGTTCAGGACCAGCTTGTTGTGGGCCAGCGTCAGGGGGGCGAGCGCGGCGATCTCGTGAGCCCAGGCGACGGCGTCGCCGAGGTCGCCACGCCGGTCGACCAGGCCGGTGGCGGTGGCTTCCTCGACGTCCAGCTGCTCAGCAGCGAGCATCAGCCGACGGGCGGGACCGTGACCGGCCAGGGCAGCGAGCGTACGGATGGTCCAGGCGTCGACCGCCATGCCGTTGCGGGCCGTCGGCACGGCGAACCGCGCCGTCGCAGCAGCCACGCGCAGGTCGCAGGCCATCGCCAGCTGGGTGCCGGCTCCGATGGCGGGCCCGTTCACTGCCGCGATCAGCGGGACCGGCAGTGCCGTGAGCCGGTGGAGCATGCCGTACAGGGCCTCGAGGAACGCGTCGCCGTACACACCGCCGAGGTCGGCGCCCGAGCAGAACGAGCTGCCCTCCCCCGTCACCACCAGCACCCGGGCACCGGCGTCGACCTCGCGGTCCACGGTCTCGTGGATGGCCGTGCACAGGTCCAGGTCCAACGCGTTGCGACGGTGCTCGCGCTGCAGGGTCAGGATCGAGACGCGGTCCTCGCGCCGGGTGCTGAGCATGCGCACCACTCTAGGAGCGGGACCGGCTCGCGCCACGTCGGCGCGTGTCGGGACCGCGCCGCCCGGTGGGGCGTGTGACAGGCCTCACCCGGTGGGACGATGTCCGACATGGTCTCCTCCGCTCGGGTCCCCGGCGTCCTCGTCGCGGTGCTGGCTCTCGCCGCCTCGCTGCTGACGGTGCTCTGGTCCGCCTCCCCCGCCACCGCCTCTCCCGCCACCACCTCTCCCGCCACCGCGACCACCGCGACCACCCAGGCCGCCAGGACGGCACGCGGACCCGCTTACTCTGTGCCCGTCTCGACGCTGCGTGAGGCCTTCAGCTGCCGTGGCCGCCTCCGCGGCGCCGACCGCCAGCCGGTGCTCCTGGTCCACGGCACCGCGTTCACCGCGGACGTGAACTTCGACTGGAACTACGAGCGGGCACTCCCCCGCCGCCTCGGACGGGTGACGTGCACGGTCGACCTGCCCGGCAGCGGCATGCTCGACGTCGCCGACAACGCCGAGTACGTCACCTACGCGATCCGTCGCATGAACCGGCGCAGCGACCGCCTCGTCGACGTCGTCGGCTACAGCCAGGGCGGCATGCTCCCCCGGTGGTCGCTGACGTACTGGCCGGACACCCGCGACCGTGTCGACGACGTCGTCGGCATCGACCCGTCCAACCACGGCACCCTGGACTCCCAGCTGATCTGCCAGCCGCTGGTCGGCTGCCCCGCCGCGTTCTGGCAGCAGGCCAGCTTCAGCGACTTCATCACGACCCTCAACGCGGGCCGCGAGACATTCCCGGGCATCGACTACACGGTCGTCTACACGATCACCGACGAGGTGGTGACGCCGAACCTGCCGCCCGTGGCGTCCTCGGAGCTGCGGGGCCCGGCCGACCGCGTCACGAACATCGCCGTCCAGCAGCTCTGTCCCGTGCACGTGGCCGAGCACCTCTCGATGGGCACCACCGACCCCGTGGGGTACGCGGTGGTCGCCGACGCCCTGCGCTTCCGCGGGCCCGCCGACCCGGACCGCGTGGTGTCGCGGGACCCGCGGTTGTGCCTGCGCGACGTCATGCCGGGGGTCCGCCGCGTCCAGCTGCCGGTGAACGTCCTCCGCGTCACCGAGCAGATCGCCTCGGCCGTTGCGCTCGCCCCGCGGGTGCGTCGGGAGCCGCGGCTCCCGGCGTACGCCAGATGATGACGCCCGTCACCACGTGACGGGGTCTCCGCACGGGTAGTCGGAGCGGGTGAAGGAACGACCCGAGCACGCCCAGGGCACGGCTGCCACCGCCGAAGACCCGGATCCGAGGCGATGGCGGATCCTCGCCGTCACCCTGTTCGTCATCTTCATGGCGCTGCTCGACGTCACCATCGTGAACATCGCGATCCCCTCGATCCGGCAGTCGCTCGACGCGAGCCCCGCGACCATCCAGTGGGTCGTCAGCGGCTACGCGCTGACCTTCGGGCTCACGCTGGTCATGGGTGGTCGTCTGGGGGACGCGTACGGCAGACGCCGCCTGCTCCTGATCGGTCTCGTCGTCTTCGTCGGTGCCTCGGCGGCAGCCGGGCTCGCGACCTCCACGGGCATGCTCATCGCGGCGCGCCTGGTGCAGGGCGTCGGGTCCGGGATGCTGGCACCGCAGAACGCAGGGCTGATCCAGTCGCTGTTCTCCGGCGCCGAGCGGGGCAAGGCCTTCGGGCTCTTCGGGTTCACCGCCGAGCTGGCAGCCGCCACAGGGCCCCTGCTCGGTGGTCTGCTCATCTTCGCCCTCGGCGAGGCCGACGGGTGGCGCTGGGTGTTCCTGGTCAACGTGCCGATCGGAGTCCTCGGGTTCGCCGCCATCTGGCGGGTCGTGCCGCGCCGCGTCGAACCCCCAGGCGACACGTCGTTGGACCCGGTGGGCTCCTTGATCCTCGGTGTCACCGTGCTGTGCCTGATGTTCCCCGTCATCAGCGTCGAGGCCGGTCTCGTGCTCCCCCTCCTCCTGCTGCTGGGCGTACCGGTGGGGGTGTGGGCCTTCGTGCACTGGGAGCGTCGGGTCAAGGCGGTCGGCGGCATGCCCCTGCTGGACATCGACCTGCTGCGGCGTACGCCCGGCTACGGCGACGGCATGACCGTCGCCGCGCTGTACTTCACCGGTTTCACCGGTGTGATCCTGGTGCTCTCCGTCTGGCTGCAGGAGGGGTTGGGCGCCACGGCCCTGCGTGCCGGCGCCGCGCTGGCCGCCTTCGCGACCGGCGCCGCCATCGCGGCGCCCCTCGCCGGCCGGGCCACGTCGCGCCTGGGCCGCCCGCTGACGATCGTCGCCCTCGTGATCATCATCGTCGGCCTCAGCGGTGTCGGACTGCTGGCACCGGATCGGCTCGAGGGCTGGGGGTGGGTCCAGGTGGGGGTCCCGCTCTTCGTCGCCGGGGTCGGCGGCGGCTGCCTCATCTCCCCCAACACCACCCTGACGCTCGACAACGTGCCCACGGAGATGGGCGGCGCGGCCAGCGGCGCGCTGCTCACGGGCAACCGGGTCGGCGGCGCGATCGGCACCGCGCTGCTGCTCACCGTCTACACCACGACGGTCTCCGGCACCGCGCCCGACACGGCGCTGCGGCTGGCCCTGGGGGTGGGCGTCGCGACGCTCGCGCTCGCGCTGGTGGTGGCCGTCCGCGCCTGGCGTCACGACGAGGCCCCCGGCTGAGCTGTGGGGGTCCGCCCCGGCCGGACCCGCTCGGCCCGGCTCGGCTCGGCTCGGCTCTACATCTCCTCGTGCGTGTCGGGGTCGCCCCCGAAGAGACGCCCGTCGTCCCGGCCGAGCCGGCAGATGCCCGCCATCTCGTGCTCGGTGAGCTCGATGTCGAAGACGTCGAGGTTCTGTCGCTGCCGCACGGGGTCGCCGGACTTCGGCACCGGCACGGTGCCGAGCTGCACGTGCCAGCGCAGGATGACCTGCGCCGGGGTGACGCCGAGCCGCATGGCGGCCTGGGCGACCGCCTCCTCCTCGAACGGCGCGTCCCGCTTGCCCAACGGGCTCCAGGCCTCGGTGCGGATGCCGCGCTCCTCGTGGTCGGCGCGCTGCGGCCCCTGGGGGAAGAGCGGGTGCAGCTCGATCTGGTTGACCACCGGGACCACCCCGGAGTCCTCGATGATCGCGTCGAGGTGCTCGGCGGTGAAGTTCGAGACGCCGACGGAACGGATGAGCCCGCGGTCCCGACAGTCCACCAGGGCCTGCCAGGCCTCGCGGTAACGTCCCACGCTCGGGTTCGGCCAGTGGATGAGGTGCAGATCGAGGTAGTCGGTGCCCAACCGCTCCAGCGACGCCTCCACGGAGGCGACGGCGTCGTCGTACGCGTGGTGCCGGCCGGGCAGCTTGCTGGTGAGGAACACGTCCTCCCGGGCGACCCCCGACCGGCGTACTGCCTGTCCGACCGCGTCCTCGTTCTCGTAGTTCACCGCGGTGTCGACCAGGCGGTAGCCCAGGCTCAACGCCGACATCACGGCCTCGACGCACTCCTCGCCGCGCATCGGGTAGGTGCCCAGCCCGATCGCGGGGATGCTGCGGTCGTCGAGCAGCTGGTGGGTGGGGACGGCCCAGGGATCGCCTTGTTCGTCACCGACGGCGGCGCCGTTCTCGATGTCGCTCATGGGCGCAGCGTCCCCCGACCCGGGGTGGCTACTCGCTCTCGAACGCCGGCAGGTCCCCCGCCTCCGACCTCACGTCCTCGATCGCGTCGTTGGCCGGCGGATCCTCGGACGCGGCGGACGCAGGAGGTCCCGTCGTGCCCGTCCCGGTCTCCTCGGGTCGCTCCAGGTTCAGCGCCTCGAGCGCGTCGTCCTCCGCGAGCCCGAAGAACGAGCGCACGTTCAGGTCTCGCTGCGGGAAGGGGATCTCGAGCTCCCGCTCGGCCAGCGCGGTGTGCAGTGCCCAGTTGTAGGCCGCCTTCACCGCCGCCGGTCGCTTGGTCGCCTCGGCGTTGAGCCACACGACGAGCTCGAAGTTCAGCGAGGAGTCCCCGAACTCGCTCAGCCACACCTGCGGTCGGCGGGCCCCCTCCAGGGCCAGCGTGAAGGGCACCTCACCTGCGGCCTTCAGCGCCGCCTCCTTCACGACCTCCTTGTCGGTGCCGTACGCCACCCCGAAGGGGATGCGCATGCGACGCGACACCTCGCGGTAGGTCCAGTTGACGACACGTCCCTCCACGAACTCCGAGTTCGGCACCAGGATGTCGATGTTGTCGTTGGTGACGATGGTGGTCGACCTGATCTTGATGTCGCGGACCTCGCCGGTCACCCCGGACTCGAGCTCGACGAAGTCGCCCACCTTCAGCGACTTGTCGAAGAGCAGGATGAGCCCGGAGATGAAGTTCGAGAAGATCGTCTGCAGACCGAAGCCGAGGCCGATGCCCAGCGCGCCGGCGACGACCGCGAGCCGCGAGATCGGCACGCCGAGCAGGCTGATCGCGACGAAGAAGCCCAGTGCGAGCAGCGTGTAGGTGCCGATGCGCTGCACCGTGTAGAGGGTCGAGCGGTACTGCTGGCCGCGGCCGCGTCGGTAGCGCCGGATCGAGCGCCGCATCGCCAGGATCAGCACGCCGGTCACGAGCAGCGCCACCAGGGCGGCCGCGACACTGCCGGTGGTGATGACCGTCTGTCCGAACCGGAACAGCTCCTGCCCGAGGAAGAGCGTGGTCAGCACGGCAGCTCCCGCGCAGGCAGCGGACCCAGCAGGGTGAAGGCCGCGAGCACGTCGTCGAGATCGCCCCGCACCGTCCAGCGGCGCAGCTGCCTCTCCGTCCGACGGGTCGTCAGGGCCCGGGCGATGTCGAAGTCCTCGGCGTGCAGCTCGACGTCGGCGCTCTCCACCGGGCCGTCGTGGGAGGTCCATGTGGCGGTCGGGGAGACGAGTGCCAGCGACGGACCCGCCGCGAGGGCGGGCCGGACGCGCTCGAGCATCCTCTCGGTGACCCAGGCGAGGCCTGGGTCGTGCTGGGCGCCGGGGCGGCCGACGGCCCCGCGCAGGTCGTGCTCGTGGATGGTGACGTCGGCGAGGGGCCGCGCCCCGTGCTCACGCATGTGGCCCATGAGCCCTGGGGCGAGGTCGCGCCACTCCCCGACGAGCTGCCCGATGTCACGGCCTGCACGCTCGGTCACGTGCTTCTGCGTCCACCACGGGGCGTGGTCGGGGTCCTCCTCGTCCGCGAGGACGTCGGCGCCCACACCGACCATGTGCGCCAGGAGGTCCCGGACGGTCCAGTCCGGGGTGGCCGGCACCGTACGCGCCGCGGCGTCGGCGTCGAGTCCGAGCGCCAGCACGCACACGCGTTCCTGCGTCTCCCCCCACACGGCGACGGGATCGAGGTCGGCGACGTCGTGCATGGCTCGAGCCTGGCACATCCGCCGGGGGTCAGCCCTGCGCGCTGCGCAGCCGGGCGCTGAGGTCGTGCAGCTGTTCTCGCAGCCGTGCCATCTCCCCCGGCTCGATGTCGACCGCTGCCTCCACCTCGCACCGCACCAGGTTCACGTCGTGCTCGAGGGCGGCGCCGGCCTGGGTGAGGTGCACGTGCACCACCCGCTCATCGGTGCTTGAGCGAACCCGTCGGACGAGTCCCTGGGCCTCGAGGCGCTTCAGCAGCGGCGACAGGGTGCCCGAGTCGAGGTTGAGACGGTCCCCCAGGCTGCTGACCGTGGCCTCGGAGTCCGCCCACAGCACGAGCAGCACGACGTACTGGGTGTAGGTGAGCCCGAGCTCCGCCAGCCCGGCTCGGTACTGCCCCATCACGGCCCGCGACGCGTCGTACAACGCGAAGCAGAGCTGGTCCTCCAGAGTCATCTGGTCCTCGGCAGCCATGGGCGCACCCTAGTTGACGGCGCACACGGTTGCAGCGCTGCGCACAGGTTCGTCGCGGCCGGCCTCCACCCGGCTCAGCCGAGGAGCGTCCCGGGGTCCGGAGGCACGTCCACGGCGTACGCGAGGAGGGCCTCGAGACCGACCTGCTCCAGAGCCAGCCGCGGCGTCGCACCGAGCAGGACCGGCGGGGCCACCCCCGCCTCGTACGCCTGACGCCACCTGGTGGCGGGCACGCACCAGCTGTCCCCGGGGGCCAGCCCCGGGAAGCGCGACGGGGTCTGCGGGGTGGACAGCTCGTTGCCGACGGAGCGCTGGTGCCGGAGGAACTCCTGCGTCATCACCGCGCAGACCATCGGCCGAGCAGCGCCGTTCCCCGGACCCGGGTGCCCGCAGGACCGTGCGTCGGCCGACCCTGCGAGCGGCTCGAGCGGGCAGGCGGCCAGACGCTCCCCGAGCACATTGCGTTCGTCGACCACGGGGCTCCGGTGCCCATCCCGGTCAGCCCGGACACCCCCGGGCGATCGTCTCGAGCACGGCCCGGGCGACGTCGTCCGGACGCTCGTCGGGCGTCCAGTGCGAGGCCCCGCCGAGCTCGACGTGGCGGAACGCCCCGCGTACGAACTCCCCGCAGCGGTCGCTGGCCGCTCGGGAGACGGCCTGGTCCTGGCTGCCCCAGACATAGGTCGTCGCGACGTCGACCGCGGGAGTGCGGGCGAGCTCGCCGCCCATCGCGCGGTACCAGCCGAGCGCAGGTGTGAGCGCACCGTCGCGCATCAGCTCGACGTACGCCTCGACGTCCTCGGCCGACACCCGACCGTCGTAGATCTCCCGCAGGCGGCGGGCGTCGTGCTGGAGCAGCGCGGTCTCGCCGTGGCCCGGGGTGCGGAACACCCGCAGGTAGGAGCCGAGCCGCTGCTGCTCCGGGTCGTGGCGGATCGCCCAGCCGTACGCTGCCAGGTGCGGGATCGACAGCGCGGTGAGACTGCGGACCCGCTCGGCGTGATGAGCGGCGAGGTGCCAGCCGAGCGAGGCGCCCCAGTCGTGCCCGACGAGGTGGAAGGTCCCGGCCCCGAGTGCGTCGGCCATGGCCAGCACGTCGTCGGTGAGCTCGCCGATGGCGTACGCCGCGACGTCGTCGGGTCGAGCGTCCGGTGCGTAGCCGCGCTGGTCGGGCGCGGCCAGGAGCAGGTCGTCCCGCGCAGCGAGCAGCCGGTCCACGACGGCGTGCCAGGACCGCGAGGTCTGGGGGAAGCCGTGCAGGAGCAGCACCGGGATGCCGTCGTCGGGTCCCCACAGGTGCAGCGGCAGCGTCCCGACAGGCCGTTCCACGGAGAGGACGCGGTGCCCGGTCACGACGCCTCGCTCCGCTCGACCAGCTTGGCGCGACGGCGACGGCCGCCCAGGCCGCGCACCATCTCACCGAGCACGAACCCCGAGGCCGCCCTGACCGCCGAGAGGTCGGGGTCGGGTTCGCGTCCCTGCCCCATGCGACCGATCTGCGCCTCGTACCACTCCGACTCGCCCGCCATCCCTGCCACGGTCGGGAGGTCGTAGGAGGGCAGCTCGCCACCCTCGTGCCCCTCGAGCAGCTTCGTCGGCAGGTCGGGGTCGATGGCCAGCGGACGACCGAGGCCGATCACGTCGACGTGACCCGAGGCGAGCAGCTCCTCCATGACGCTGCGCGTACGGATGCCGCCGGTCAGCATGATGGGCGTGTCCGGGGCCGCGCCCCGGGCCCGACGCGCGAAGGAGGCGAAGTACGCCTCCTTCTCACCGCGGGCCCGGTCGCTGCGCTGGTCGCCGCTCTCCAGGCCGAAGAGTGCCGGGTCCTCGTAGGTTCCGCCGGAGACCTCCAGCAGGTCGACGCCCTCCTCGACCAGGAGCCCGACGACCTGCTCGGCGTCGTCCTCGGTGAAGCCACCGTGCCGGAAGTCCGAGGAGTTCAGCTTCACCGCCACCGTGCCGTCCCCCACCGCCTCGCGGGAGGCCCGCACGCACGCGAGGAGCGCACGGGCCCGGTCCGCGACCCCGCCGCCCCAGCGGTCCGAGCGCCGGTTGACGCGGGGTGAGAGGAACTGGGCGAGGAGGTACCCGTGGGCGGCGTGCACCTGCACGCCGTCCAGGCCCGCCTCGACGCTGAGGCGCGCGGCCCGGGCGAAGCCGGCGACCACCCGCTCGACCTCCTCGGCACCCAGGGCGCGCGGCTTGCCGAACAGTCCCATCATCGGCACCGCGTCGACCGCGCTCGGGGCCACGGGCTGCCACGCGACGAAGCGGTTGGTCTGGCGCCCCGGGTGGTTCACCTGCGCCAGCACCGGGACGCCCGCCGCGGCCTCGCGCACCGCTGCGAGACGCGAGACATCGAGGTGGTCGTCGGCGACCACGTTGCGGCTGCGCTCGAGGAACCGCCGGTCGACCATCAGGTTGCCGGTGACCAGCAGCCCGGCCCCGCCTCGGGCCCACCGGGCGTACAGGCGCTGCAGGGCCTCGGTGGGCTGGTTGTCGGCATCGGCCAGGTTCTCGGTCATCGCGGCCTTCGCGATCCGGTTCGGCAGCGTGAGTCCACCGGGCAGGCGGAGCGGGTCGGCGAGCTGGGCCATGGAGGGCTCCTGTCGGGGGAGGCTGGTGCCCGGCACACTATCCGCGCCGCACCCACGTCATCAGGAGTCACCGTGAGCAGCAGCACCCCGGGCGTCGTCGTGGTCACCGGAGCTTCGGGCGGCATCGGCGCCGCGATCTGTCGACGCTTCGCCCGGGAGGGGTGGACCGTGGTGGGCACGAGCCGCGACGCCGCGTCCGCGCCGGCGCCGGAGGGAGTGGCCATGCGCGACCTGGACGTCGCCGACGCCGCCTCGGTGCGGTCGTTCGTGCACGAGGTGCTCGGCGCGCACGGACGCGTCGACGTGCTCGTCAACAACGCGGGCATCGGCGCCGTCGGAGCGGCCGAGGACACCGAGGTCGAGATCCTCGAGCGCGTCCTGCAGGTGAACCTCACCGGCGTCGCCCGCCTCACCCGGGCGCTGCTGCCCGGCATGCGTGACCGCGGCACGGGCCGGGTGGTCAACGTCTCCTCGGCCGTCGGACTGGTGCCCGCGCCCTACATGGCCGCGTACGCCGCCAGCAAGCACGCCCTGGAGGGCTGGTCGGTCTCGGTCGACCACGAGACGCGCGAGCACGGTGTCCGGGTGCTCCTCGTGGAGCCCGGCTACACCGACACCGGCTTCGACGACGCGGTGCTGCGTCCGGCCGAGGCGACCGGGGCGTACGACCGCCGGGTCGAGGCGCTCGAGGCGTTCCTGACGCGCGCCCTGCGCTCCGGCGACAGCCCCGAGGTGGTCGCCGCGGTGGTGTGGAAGGCCGCGACCGGCGCCGTCTGGACCGTACGGTTCCCCGCCGGGAGGCTGGCCCACGTCGCCGCGGCAGCCCACCGCCTCGCCCCGCGGCCGGTCTTCGACGCCGCCCTGCGGCGGGCGATCGGGCTCCCGTTCCGGCCACGCTGACCTCCGCCGCCTCACCCCTGGTAGGTCGCGATCCACCGCCGGTCGATCCACCGCTTCAGCCACCACGCCGACCGGCCCGACCACCACCAGCCGCCCCGGGTCGCCAGCCCGCGGCCGCCGCCGAGGTCCAGCACGGCGAGCCATCGGCGCTGCGGCGTGTAGGTGGGCAGCGGCTCACCCGCCGCGCGCGCCAGCAGCGAGCTGAGCAGCACCGGCCCCTGGCGCACCCCGTGGACGCCCACCCGGGGCAGCGGGCGCGGCAGGAAGTGTGCGCAGTCGCCGACGGCGTACACCTCGTCGAGGTCGCGGTGCTGCAACGTCGCGCGCACCGGGACGCCGTCGGTGTCCCCCAAGCCGGCGTCGGCGACCACGGCGGGCGCCCGGAGTCCGGCGGCGAGCAGCACCACGTCGTGGCGCAGCGTCGTGCCGTCCGCGGTCACGGCCACGCTGCCGGTCAGCTCGACCACGGAGGCGCCGGTGCGTACGTCGACCCCGCGGTGGTCGAGCAGCCGCCGCAGGTGGCGGCGGGCGCCACCGGGCAGGCCCGGGACGACCTGCTCGCCGGCCTCGAGCAGCTGGACGCGCGCCACGTCGGTGCGTGTCGCCAGGTGCGCGGCCAGCTCGACCCCGGAGGAGCCGGCGCCGACCACGGTGACGGTGGCGCCGCCGGGGCCCTGCGCGGCGCGGCGGATCCTCCCCTGCAACGCGTCGAGATCGGCGAGCGGTTTCACGCGCAGCAGGCCTGCGTCGTCGTGCCCGGGTGCGACGCCCGGCGAGGCGCTCTCCGAGCCGACGTTGAGGCTGATGACGTCGTAGCGCAGCAGGTCACCGGCGTCGGTGAGGGCCTCCCGCGACCCCACGTCGAGCCCGGTCAGCCGTCCCAGCGTGTGCGGGACACCGCGCCGGGCGGCGAGACCTCGTACGTCGACCCGCCCCGCGTCCGGCGGCAGCGCACCGGCCGCGACCGCGGAGGCGACGCCGGAGTAGTGGAACGTCGCCGGTGACAGCAGCCGCAGGCGCCAGCCCGCGGCCCGCAGCCGTGGTGCCTGGTCGATCAGGTGCAGGTGCGCGTGGCCGGCGCCGACGAGGAGGAGGTCCACGCTGGTCATCCTGCCGGGCGCGTGGGCGGGTCAGCCGAGGCGACGCAGACGTCGCAGCTCGCGGGCGAGGTAGGGGCGGGCCCGTCGCTGTCCCCCGCGCTCGCCGATCGCGTCGGTCAGGCGTTCGAGCGAGGACAGGAGGCGCGGGAGGTCGGGGTCCCAGCCGAGGCGTACGCACTCCTCGTACCACTCCGCGATGGAGGTGTGACCACGCAGCCGGTTGCACCGCGCGCACGCGGCGAGCTCGTTCTCGGTCCACGACGGGCCGCCCTTGGCCCGCGGCACCAGGTGCTCGGTGGTGGGTCGTCGGTTCTGGGTGAAGGGTCGTCCGCACCAGGCGCACGTGGGCCCGTCCCGCAGGAGCGCCAGCTCCAGGCGCGTACGCCGGTCCGGCGCTCGGGAGGAGCGATCGGGGCGCGGGTCGGAGGTCGTCACCGCCGTCGACGCTAGCCGGGCGACCTCAGAGACGGTCCCCCGCGACCACCCGGTACGGCGCCGCCCGTCGGCTTCCCGCCTCCTCCAGCGCCTGCGCCGCCCGGGCGTCCGGGCCGGCCACGACCAGGAGGTTGCCGTCGCGCCGGCCCTTCCAGGTCGCCGGCTCCGCGCCGACCCGGACCTCGGCGAAGCTGCCCCGCAACGACGTGACCAACCCCCGGACGAGCGGGTGCGGCTGCCGGTCGCGCACGTTCGCCACCAGGGTGCCCGCTGGTCCGAGCACCCTCGCGTACGCCACCGCCGCCTCGGGTCCCAGCAGCTCGGCCGGCGTCCGTCCCTCGCCGTCGAAGGCGTCGACGACGCACGCCGCGAACGAGTCGTCGCGGATCGCCGCGAGGCCTGTGGCTCCGTCGACCTCGCGCACCTTGATGCCGCTGCGTCGCGGCAGGGGCAGCTGCGCGCGCACCAGCGCGGTGAGCTCCGCGTCGGGTTCCAGCACCACCTGGCGCGAGGTGGGCCGGGTGGCCGCGAGATACCGCGCGAGCGTCATCCCCGCGCCGCCCACGTGCAGGGTCGCCAGCCGCTCCCCCGGCGGTGCCAGCGCATCGAGCACGTCCGCGGCGCGGCGGACGTAGTCGAACGCGATCCGGGTCGGGTCCGCCAGATCCACGTGCGACTGCGGCCTGCCGCCGAGGGTCACCAGCCAGCTGGTCACCGTCTCGGCCGGCACGACCGACCGGTCGACGGCTCCTGCGCTCCCACCCATGCGCCCATCGTGACCGACGCGGGGACTGACAGGCTTGCCCGGTGATCTCCCCCGACCCGATCGACCTGCGCCTGGTCGTGTGCGACATGGACGGCACGCTCCTCGATGCCGACAAGCAGCTCCCACCGGAGCTGCCGGCGATGCTCGAGCGGTTGCACGAGGCCGGGGTCGTGTTCTGCCCGGCCTCGGGACGCCAGCACGCGACGCTCGTCGAGATGTTCCCCGACCTGCCCGGCGAGGCCGTCCTCATCGCGGAGAACGGCGCGTACGTGACCGCGGGCGGGGCCGAGGTCTCCGCTTCCCCGCTGCCGCTGGAGACGGTGCGGCGCATCGTCGCGGCCATGGACGAGCTGGCCGCGACCGAGGACCTCGGCGTCATCGTGTGCGCATCGGACACCGCGTACGTCGACCGCACCGACGAGGACTTCCGGGTGCACGTGGACCCGCACTACGCCGAGGTGACCGACGTGCCGTCCCTCGCCGAGCTCCTGGCCGCCCCCGACGCCGCGCAGCTGCTGCTGGTCAAGGTCGCCGTGTACGCGGCCGCCGGGCCCGAGCGCGCCGTGGTCCCGGCGCTGACCGCCGTCGCCGGCGACGAGGCCGACGTGGTCGTGTCGGGTCCGCACTACGTCGACGTGATGGCGGCCGGCACCCACAAGGGTCAGGCCGTCGCCGCCCTGCGGACGCGCCTCGGCCTCACCCACGACCAGGTGGCCGTCTTCGGCGACGCGCCCAACGACGCCGAGATGATGGCCGAGGGCACCTGGACCTTCGCGGTGGCCAACGCACACGACGAGGTGCGCGCCCGCGCGCGCTTCGGCGCCCCCGCCCACACCGAGGACGGCGTGCTGCGTACGCTCACCCGCCTGCTCGACGGGGAGCGCCCGGACGCACCTGGCTGGTGAGCCCGTGGGCCGGGATCAGCAGGCTCCGAACCGCTCGACGATGCGCCAGCGCGTGTCGGTGGGCACCTCGGCCGTGAACTGGGGCCCGACCCGCTCGGTGTCGTCCGGGGTCATCACCTCGTAGTCGACCCGCAGTCCGTCGAAGGACACGCGGTCCGCGGTCGGACGCAGCCGCATGAGCACGAGGTAGGAGTCACCGCCACTGATGGAGGCGAACCGCGTGGACTGACGGGCGCTCCACTCGATGAACTTCTGCTCACCGAGCACCTCGGCACGATCGTCCCAGTCCACGGTGCCGCCGTACGGGATCGAGCCCCCGCGGTTGACCGCCGGGACCAGCACCGGCCGACCGACCAGGCGTACGCCTCGCGGGTCGATGAGCTCCATCCGGAGCGACTCGATGTCGACGGCGGCGTCGAGGTAGAAGTCCATGACGCCCAGATCACTGTCCCGCTCGACGAAGCAGCTGCGGTCGCGCTCCGACCCGCCCGTCACGTCCAGCGCCGGGACGGTGAGCGAGACGGAGCCGTCCTCGGCGAGCGGCACCTCCCTGTCGGCGGTCAGGGCCGTGGCGGTGCCCGAGCCATCGGATGTCGGCGAGGCCGTCGGCGAGGCCATCGGCGAGGCCGTCGACGAGGCCGTCGACGAGGCCGTCGGCCGGGGACCGGGATCACTCGTGCAGGCCGACCCGGTGAGCAGCACGCCGGCCAGGGCCACGGACAGGGTCGTGATGCCCGCTCGACGTCGGGTTCGTGAGGTCACGGGCCGGAGACTAGCCGCTACCGCCGGTCTCGGGCGGCACGCGCGCCTGTCGTGCTCACCTCAGTCGTCGACGGTCCGGCGTGCGCAGCCCTGCACGGCCGCGAGGTCGACGCCGTAGGTGGGTCCACCGCCCACCGCGTACGCCTCCAACCGACCGGCCGCACGGTCGAGCAGGCGCCGCGCGCTCCTCGGGTTGCCGCGACCGTGGTGCACCAGCGCGACGCACAGCTGCGCGAGGCCCTGCCACAGGTCCCGCTCCTGCGCCGGCCCCGCCTTCCAGCGCAGCTCCAACACCTCGTGGGCGGAGAACGCCCGGCCACCCTCGACCAGGGTGCGGGCATCGCGCAGCGTCTCCTCGACGCCGCGCTCGTGCAGCGACACCGGCTCCACCCCGGTGCTGCCGTACGCCAGCGGTCGCCCCAGGGCGTCGCGTGGTCGCGCCTGCTCGGGACGGCCGTGGGGGTCCCGGTCGCGACCGGTCATCGGCTGGGCACCCCGGTCGTCTCGCTCGAGCCGTCCGAGTCCGTCACGGTGGCGGTCTGCTCACCGAGGTCGACGGTGAGGCGGAGCACGCTGCCCTCGCCCGTCCCGCCCGGGGAGCGCCAGACCCGCTCGGGCGAGGAGCCACCGGCGGCGACGAGCGCCGCGATCTCCGGATAGCTCGAGACGCGCGACCCGTCGTCCACGACGACGGCGAACTCCAGGCGCGGCGATCCGTCCGGCAGGGGGGCGAGGTACTCGCCCGGCACCTCCGCCGCCGGCAGGGTCACCGCGAACCGACCGGACTCCGTGGTCGTCACGCGCGGCACCTCCACCGAGACCGTCGGTCCGGTCGCGGCGGGGTCCGGGCGCGCGGGGTAGACGAGCACGCTCACCGTGGCCCCCTCGAGTGGTTCGCCGTCGTCCAGCACACGCCCCGTGACCAGCAGGTCGCCCGTGCCCGGCCCCGCGGTCGGTCCGAGCCCGCCCACCGAGGACTCCCCGACGACCCTCGCCACGTCCGAGGAGCAGGCGCCCACCGTCGCCGTCACCGCGACGGCACAAGCCGCGGCGACGACGACCTCGCGTACGCGCCTCACCTCAGCCGCGTCCGGCGACCAGCGTGCCGAGCTCGAGGTGCGGGTGCATCCGCTCGACCGCCTGCATCCGCCACTTGTCGGGGAACAGCGCCAGCAGCGTGCCGTCGGAGCGCTCCATCACCTCCACGTCGCGCAGGCCGTGCACCTCGTCGGCCTGCTCGGGGTGCACCACGCGGGCGAGCTGGTAGTGCAGCACGTCCAGCCGCACCGGCGAGCGGAACTCCGACTCCATGCGGGCGGCCACCACCTCGAACTGCATCGGACCCACGGCCGCCAGGACGGGGGCGTGCTCACCGCGCAGCTCCGAGCGCAGCACCTGGATGACCCCCTCCTGGTCGAGGCTCTCGATGCCCTTGCGGAACTGCTTGAAGCGGCCCGAGTCCTTCGCCGAGCACGACGCGAAGTGCTCGGGCGAGAAGGACGTGATCGGCGGGTACGTCACCGGGTCCCCGGTGTAGATCGTGTCGCCGACCCGCAGTGCGTTCGCATTCACCAGGCCGACGATGTCGCCGGGCAGCGCCCGCTCCACCGACGCCCTCTCACGGCCGAACACGGCCTGGGCGTACTTGGTCGCGAACGGACGCCCGGTGGCGGCGTGGGTGGCGACCATGCCGCGCTCGAAGACACCGGAGCACACCCGGGCGTAGGCGAGCCGGTCGCGGTGCGCGGCGTCCATGCCCGACTGCACCTTGAAGACGAAGGCGCTGAAGTCGGCATCGGTCGACCGCCGGTCGCCCTCGACGGTCTCGGTCGCCCGCGGCGGCGGAGCCAGCTCGACCAGCCGCTCGAGGATCTGCGCGACGCCGAAGTTGAGCAGGGCCGAGGCGAAGAGCACCGGTGTCGTGCGTCCGGCGAGGAAGCCCTCCTGGTCGTGGTCGGCGTCGTCGACCGCGAGCAGCTCGTGCCCCTCGTACGCCTCGGACCAGTCGGCGGGGTGCTCGGCCTGCGCACGCTCGGCGGAGAGCCGCTCCTCCGGTGCACGGGTCGCGCCGCCCGCGGTGCGGGTGTAGCGGATGAACTCCTCGGTGCGCCGGTCCAGCACGCCGTGGAAGTCGCCGGCGATGCCGACCGGCCAGGTCAGCGGGGTCGGCTTGAGACCGATCTGCTGCTCGATCGAGTCCATCAGCTCGAACGGGTCCAGCCCGGGTCGGTCCCACTTGTTGATGACCGTCATCACGGGGATGCCGTGGTGCGCGCACACCTGGAACAGCTTCAGCGTCTGCGGCTCCAGCCCCTTGGCGGCGTCGACGAGCATCACCGCGGAGTCCACGGCCGAGAGCACGCGGTAGGTGTCCTCGGAGAAGTCGGCGTGACCGGGGGTGTCGACGAGGTTCACGACATGGCCGTCGTACTCGAACTGCAAGGCCGCCGAGGTGATCGAGATGCCGCGGGCCTTCTCCATCTCCATCCAGTCCGAGACGGTCGCCTTGCGGTTGCCCTTGCCGTGCACGGCGCCGGCCTCGCTGATGACCTGCGCGTGCAGCGCGAGCGCCTCGGTCAGGGTCGACTTGCCCGCATCGGGGTGGCTGATGACGGCGAACGTACGGCGGGGGCGGCGGTCTGCGGAGGCGTCCATGGCGCCTTCGAGCGTACGCGCCCACGCGCCACCGCCACCGCCGCCGGTCAGTCCTCCTGCTCGCTCTCCGCCGCCGGGGCGTCCTCGTCCTCGTGGTCCGCCTCGGGCTCAGTGTCGAGGTCCATGCCCTCCTCGTCGAGCTGGCCCTCGTGCTCTGCCCGCACCAGTGCGGCTCCGAGCACCGACAGGTCGTCGTCCCCGAGCATCTCGGCGAGGTCCTCGGCCGTCTCGGGCAGTCCCGCGGCGGCGGCGAGCTCGAGCACGTGCTCGTCGGCGTACGGCTGCAGCTCGGTCCAGATCGTCTGCACCTCCCGCACGAAGATGCGCGCGCCGACCGGGCCGATGCCGGGGCACTCGGCGACGAGCTCGGCGAGCCGTCCGGCGTCGCCGTCGGCGACCTCGCGCATCCCGCGGAGGTCGTCGTCCCACCGCTCGACCACGTGCGCGGCGGTGTCGTGCAGCTGCTGGGCGGTCTGGTCCTTGCGGAGGAACCGCGTCTCCTCCAGCACCGCGCGCACCTCGTCGGTGCTCGCGTCGGCCATAGCGTGCGCGGTGCGGAACTCCTTTCGCAGCTCCGCGGCCGTGCGTACGCCCAGGTCCGCCGAGAGGTTCGCCGCCAGGAGGTTCGTGAGCACCAGCAGCTGGAAGAGCGGGGCCGGCTCGTCGCGGAGGTTGATGTCGGCCTCGGCGCTGTGGGTCTGGCCGTGCTCGTCGAGCAGGTGGTCGAGGGTCTGGCTCATGACCCGCGCGTACCCGACTCCTCGCCGTCTGAACGCGTCCGGCTGCGCGCCAGCCGCGACGTCAGCGCCTCGACCCGGTGCGCGTTGCCCGTCAGGCCGATGTACCTCTCGCCGTACGCCGCGAGCAGGGCGTCGTCGAGTCGACGCACCGCACCCGGCGGGTAGCGGTAGCCGAGGCGCTCGTTGAGGCCGACCAGCTCGGGGCGGCGGAGCACCTCGGCGAGCTCGTCGAGACCGGTGACGCCGAGCTCGAGCAGCAGCCCGGAGATCCAGCCGTAGTGGTCCGTGCGAGACCAGCCGGCGTCGTCGTACTGCCCGGCCAGGAAGGCGGCGAGCTCCCGCGGGTCGAGGCGGGGGTCGTCCGGGCCGTCGTCGGAGGACCGCGCGCTGTCGACCTGGGCGGGTCGCAACCGCGCACGGATCGACTCGAACTCGGTGTCGGCGAGCTCCAGCAGCCCCGCGGCGAGGGTGAAGCGCCGGTCGAGGTCACCCGCGTGCTCGGCGGGCACCCGTCCCTTGTAGCGGGCCTCGTGCTCGAACTCCGCCCACGCGTGCTGCAGCACGGTGCGCAGCTGCACCGAGGCCGTCCACCCCCGCAGGTGGCTGTAGGGCCGGCGGTCCTGGCCGTCCTGGCCGTCATGCGCGGCGGCGTCGGGGTCGGTCACCTCCACCAGCAGGTGTCGGCTGGCGTAGCCGAAACGGCCGGCCTGCGCGGTCTCCTCGCCGATGTCGCGGTCCTCGCGCACGTGCAGCTGGGCGGCGAGGAGGTCGGCGACGGCCTCGACGTCGCTCCTGACGTACGCCACGACCCGGATGCCGATCTGGTCGGTGATGTCGTGCAACGGGTCCGGGTGGAGCAGGGCGCCGTCGGGTCCTCTGCGCGCGGCCTTCTCGGCGAACGACGTGACCGACTTCGTGCGCCCGGTCACCGCGAGGTAGTTGATGCCCGCCTCGTCGAGGACGTCGGTGACCAGGTCGGTGAAGCTCCGCCCGACGTGGACCAGGGCCGGCTGACGCTCCGCGTAGGTCTGCACCGCCAGCGGCACGCTGGTCCCCCGCGACCGGCGACCGGCGTCACCGTCACCGCCATCAGGAGGCGTACGCAGCACCTTCGAGGCCCCCGGCGACGGCGTGGTGATCGCACCCGTCGCAGCGTCCCCGTAGGTCGTCGTGTCGGCGGGGTGACGGTCGGCGAAGAGGGCGACGAACGCGCACACCACCGCGTCCACCTGGTCCTCCACGACGCGCAGCTGGCTCTTACGAGCCGCGGTCTCGACCTGACGACGCAGTCCTCGCCAGGTGTCGTCGACGTGGACGACGGTCTCCACCAGCCCGACCAGCGCCAGCATCTCGGTGCGCAGCGACTCCAGGTCGCGGCCGGGCTTGTTCTTGTACTTCAACGTGCGCGGCAGGTCGAACAGCGCCACGGTCGCGGCGTGCGGGTAGACCTCGATGGCGCGTCGGTCCGCTGTCGACGCGGGGTCGTGGTCGAGTCCCAGCGCCCGGCACAGGCGCCCGGCGCGGGTGCCGTGGGCGAACTCCGGCTTGCCGGTGTTCGAGGGGTGGGCACCGGCCTCGAACCGTCGGAAGTCCTTGCCCAGCTGCTGCTCCGCAGGTCGGGACCCGGTGGCGTTGAGCACCACGACGGGGGCGTCGATGCCGACCAGGCAGGGCCCCTCGACGTACGCGGCGATCTCCTCACGGATCTCCTCGTCGGACTGGGCCGCCGCCACGTGCAGCAGACGCGCGTCGCCGTCGAGCACCGCGACACCCGAGGGCTTGCGCTCACCCCAGGCCAGGTCGATGCCGACGTAGTGCATGCCCCCAGCCTGACAGCCCGGCACGCTCGCGGGCGAGGACGAGCTGGGCCGGCGGTGAGCCCGCGGTGGGCCCCGAGGCGGGCTAGCCGCGCCGCGGTGGGGCTCGTCGGGCAGGATCTGGGGCATGGACGTGCTCCTGGAGATCGTGCTGCCCCTGCTGGGCGGCCTGGCGGTGATCGCGCTGATCATCGCGGCGAACGGCTACTTCGTCGCCCAGGAGTTCGCCTACATGGCGGTGGACCGCAGCGGCCTGAAGCGGCGAGCCGGGGACGGCGACACGACCGCGCAGCGCACGCTGAAGATCACCGAGCGCACGTCGTTCATGCTCTCCGGCGCCCAGCTCGGCATCACGGTGACCGGCCTGCTGGTCGGGTACGTCGCTCAGCCGCTGGTGGGCGACGCGATCGGGGAGCTGCTCGAGGACGTCGGGGTCCCGGTCGCGCTCGGGGCGACCATCGGCACCCTGGGGATCCTCGTGGTGGCGACGTTCGTGCAGATGCTCTTCGGCGAGCTCTACCCGAAGAACCTCGCGCTGGCCACGCCGTACCCGGTCGCCAGCCGCCTCGCGCGCTCGACCTCGATCTACATGAGCATCATGAAGTACCCGATCACCTTCTTCGACGCCTCCTCCAACGCGTTGCTCCGCCTGCTGGGCACCGAGCCGGTGCACGACGTCGCACACTCGGCGAACGCCGCCGACCTGCAGCGCATCGTGACGCTCTCGGAGGAGGCCGGCGAGCTCCCCGAGGAGCTCAGCCTGGTGCTGGACCGGATGCTCGACTTCCCGACACGCCGCGTCGACCACGCGCTGCGGCCCCGGTCGGTCGTCGACACCGTCCCCGCCTCGCTCGGCCTCGAGGAGCTGCTGGCGGAGATGGAGGGCGGGCACTCCCGCTACCCCGTGCTGGACGAGACCGGCGGCGTGGTGGGCGTGGTGCACGTCATCGACGCCCTGCGGGCCCGCGTCGAGGACCGCGAGGTCACCGCGGCCGACCTCGCGCGCACCGCCACCGTCGTCCCGACGCTCATGACCCTCCCCCGCGCTCTCGCCGAGATGGAGGCATCCAGCGACCAGATGTGCATCGTGCTCGACGAGTGGGGCGGGTTCTCCGGCATCGTCACCGTCGAGGACCTCGTCGAGGAGGTCGTCGGCGAGCTCACCGACGAGCACGACCCCGTCGAGGACCCGCACCTCGAGGTCGACGGTGAGGACCACGCCGGCGCCGGCGGCGCCGAGTCGGCGCCGCCGTCACGCTGGACCGTGCGCGGCGACGCACCGCTCGACGAGGTCGAGCGGGAGATCGGCTACAAGCTGCCCGCCGGGGCGGCGCAGACGGTCGGCGGCATGGCCGTCGCGGCGTACGGGGCGCTGCTCGCGGCCGGGGAGCACGTCGACGTGCGGCTCCCCGACGACCCTGCGGAGCTCGCCCACGACGACGACCCGCCGACCCGGACGCTGCGGGTCGAGGTGCTCGAGGTCGAGCGTCACGTCCCGAGCGAGGTGCGGCTCACCCTCGTCGTCCCCGAGGGCGTCGCCGAGGCCGACCTCGACCCGCCGCTGTCGCCGACGAGCGTCGACCCCGCGACCCGGTTCGCCGAGGCCCCCAGACAGCAACCGACGACGACCACCGGTGACCGCCGCCAGGCGCAGCACGACGAGCAGCACGACGAGCAGCACGACAAGGAGGAGGACCACTGATGGACGGTCTCGCAGCCATCCCGGTGACGATCCTGATCATCGCGCTCAGCGCCTTCTTCGTCTCCGTCGAGTTCTCCGCCATCGCCGCGAGGCGCACCCGGCTGGAGAGCGCGGCGGCGGGGTCACGCGCGGCCCGCGCGGCGCTGCGCAACTCCTCGGAGGTCTCGGTGCTGCTGGCCGGCAGCCAGCTCGGCATCACCGCCTGCACGCTGGCGCTCGGTGCGGTCACCGAGCCCGCGATCGAGCACGCGATCGAGCCGGTGTTCGAGGCGCTCGGCCTCCCGGTCGGCCTGTCGTACGCCATCGCGTTCGCGATCGCCCTGGTGATCACGACGTTCCTGCACCTGGTCGTCGGCGAGATGGCGCCGAAGTCCATCGCGATCGCCCACCCCGAGCGGTCGGCGACGATCTTCGCCCTCCCGATGCGCGCCTTCATGTTCGTGGTGCGCCCCGCCCTGCTGGTGCTCAACGAGGCCGCCAACGCCCTCGTGCGTCGATCGGGCGTCGAGCCCGTCGAGGAGGTCGCGGTCGAGCAGGATCCCGAGGACCTGCGCGCGCTGGTGGAGCACTCGGCGGAGGCGGGGGACCTCGACGCCGAGGCGTCCAGGCAGCTCGCCAGCGCCCTGGGGTCGACCCAGACCCCTCTCGCAGACCTCCTCACCGAGGACGAGCCGACCGCCGTGTCGGCGGAGTCGACCGTCGGGGAGCTGCACGCCGCCGCCCTGGAGTCGGGTCACCTGAGGATCCTCGTGGGCTCACCCCACGCGCCCGAGGGGGTCGTGCACCTGCGCGACACGCTCACCTCCCCCGCGGAGACCCCGGTCGGGGAGCACGTGCGCGAGCTGCCGCGCCTGGACCCCGCGATGTCCGTGCTCGACGCGACGGTGGCGCTGCGCGAGCAGGGCGCCCAGATCGCCCTGGTCGAGCGGCCCGACGGTCGTGGGTCCGGCGTGGTGACCATGGCCGACCTGCTCGCACGGGTGATGCCCGCGAGCGCCGCCACCGAGCAGACGCCCGCCGCGCAGCTCTGAGGCTCAGGGACCCTCAGGCCCTCAGGCCCTCAGGCCCTCAGGCGATGCGGCGTACACGGTTGACGCTGAGCCCGTCCTCGTCGAGCAGCTCGGGGATCCGGCTCGCGAACTCCACGAGGTGCGGTGCGGCCAGGTGAGCGTCGAGGTGCGCCTCGGACTCCCAGTTCTCGTAGAAGGTGAACCAGCCGGGCTTCTCGATGCTCTCGTGGAGGTCGTAGTTGATGCAGCCCTCCTCCGCGAGCGTGGTGTCGATGAGCCCCTTCAACCCCTCCCTGAGCTCGTCGGCCTTGCCGGGAGCCGCGTTCATGTAGGCGACGACGGTCAGCAGCTCGCGGTTGTCCTGCGTGGGCGTGCTCATGGCTCTCCTCGGGTCAGGTGGTGGCGGTCACACTAGATGCCGCAGTAGGTTGCACACAACACAGCTCGTCGACAGCCTGGAGGCCTCGTGACCGCGACTCGTAGCGACCTCGCCTCGCTGATGGCCGACGCCGCGAACGCCTGGCTGGACACCCTCGGGGAGGAGCAGCGGGCCCTGGCGGTCGGCACCCCTCCGTCCGACGACGTCGGCGACACCGAACGTCGCCGCTGGTTCTACACACCCACCGACCACGGCGGGCTCACCGTGCACCAGCAGAGTCCCGCCCAGCAGCGGGCCGCCCTGCGGCTGGTCGCCACCGGCCTGTCCGAAGCGGGCTACGTCACCGTGGCGACGATCATGGGCCTGGAGAACGTGCTCGACCGCGCCGAGGACTTCCGTGTGCTCTTCGACCGCACGCGCGGACGCGACCCCGGTCTGTACTACCTGCGCGTCTTCGGCGAGCCGGGCGGTGACCGGGCCTGGGGCTGGCGGTACGGCGGCCACCACGTCTCGCTCAACAACCTGGTCGTCGGTGGCGAGCTCGTCGCCGCCACACCGTGCTTCCTCGGCGCCGATCCCGCGTCCTCGCCCCTGCTGGGAGGGGCCGTGAACCGGCCTCTCGGGCGCGTCGAGGACGCCGCCCGGGAGCTCGTACGCTCCCTGCCGCCGGACCTGCGACGCGAGGCCGTCCTGCTCGACAAGGCGCCGCCGGACCTCGTCACGGCCAACCGCACCAGGGTGAGCGCGGGTGACAACTGGATCCCCCTCGCCGGCGTGTGGCGCACCGAGAGCTTCCGCGACGCCGCGCAGCAGCAGAAGATGCAGGACCTCTCCGACTCCATCGAGGAGCAGGCGGCGTTCAGCGAGACGGAGAAGGAGATCGTCGCGCTGGGAGAGAGCCCCGCGGGGGTCCCCGGCAGCGTCCTGTCGGCACCGCAGCGCGACCAGCTGCGTACGGTGCTGGACTGCTACACCGGCCGCGTGCCGTCCGCGGCTCGACCCGTGCTCGACGACGAGGCGCTCGACGCGGTGCACGTCGCCTGGGCCGGTCCGTTGACCGACGGCGCTCCCACGTACTACCGGGTACAGGGACCCGGGCTGCTGCTGGAGTGGGACAACACCCAGCGTCAGGCCAACCACGCCCACTCGGTGTGGCGGGACCCGGCGAACGACTTCGGCATGGATGTGCTCGCCGCTCACCGGGCGGCGGCGCACTGACAGCGCCGCCGACGCAATCAGCTGTTCCGGGCGACCTGCTCGCCGAGGCGTACGGCGGCCGTCCTCGCCACGGCGGCGAGGTCGGGGTCCGCGGCGGCGCGCTCGGGCACCTCGCCCCCCAGCAATGCTGCGGGCTGGGTCAGCCACGCCCACACGCGCCACGCGTCCATGCCCGCGGCGAGCAGGGGGCGCAGCAGTGGTGCCAGGTCGGCGCGCGGCTCGCCGTGGGCGTCGAGCTGGAACGCCGGCACCATGCGCACCTGCCCGTTGCTGACCAGGAGCAGCTCGTGCGCCGCCGCGGCCCGGATGCACCCCAGTCGCGTCTCGCGCGGATCCGCGTCGCGGAGTGCTGCCAGTGAGTCGTAGGTGTGCCAGGCGCTCTCGAGCAGCACCCGGCGCACGTGTGCCTGGCGCGACAGCTGCACCAGCTCCAGCGGCACGGCGTGAGCGGGATCCTCCCCCTGCGAGCGCAGCAGCGTGTCGAGCTCGGTGAGCTGCTCGGCCGTCAGCGGTTGCCCCGTGCCCGGGTCGGTCCAGTGAGGGGTGCCGGTCTCGTCGCGCACGTACGACGGCAGACCCGCGGCGACGAGCTGGTCGGCGAGGCCGAGCTGCTCGAGCCGGTCGGCGAGGTGCCGGGCGACGGCGCCGGGGTCGCTGCGGTCTGCGTCGTTCATCGCGCTCACCCTCCCACCAGCCGCCCGGCGGGGGCCCGCAGGGTGACGACCAGCGCCACCCCCGTGCCCAGCACGGCGATGTAGAGCGGGAACGCTGCTCCGGCCACGGTCCATCGCTCCAGGCTCAGCAGGGCGATGACACCGTTGCCTCCGCCGAGGGCGTAGACCGCCCAGTGCTCGGTCTCGGGGAAGACCCACGCCTTCCAGACCGTCGGCAGCCCGGCGACCAGGTCGGCGACCACCGCGGCCATGACGGCCGCGACCGGCTGGTCGAGCGCCAGCCACAGCCACAGGGCCACCAGGGACACGGCGCCGCAGGCGAGATCGGCCCGGCGTACGCGCCAATAGGCACCCGCGTTCGTCCAGCTGGCAGCGAAGATCAGCGCCGGCCCGAGAGCGATCGAGGCGGTGAGCACGGCGGGCAGACCCACGCCTTCGTCGACCTGAGCCGCGAACCCGACCGCCGGGGCGAGCGCCCACAGGAACCAGGTGACGCGGTTGGGCTGTGTGCGGCCGCGCCAGGTCAGCCACGCGTAGCGCGTCGACCCGGCGAGGCTCAGGAGCGCACCGAGGAAGACGAACCGAGGGTCGATCACGACGCCAGTGTGCCCGGCCCCGGCCGTCCTCGGACCTAGGCTGACCGGGTGGGCGAGCACCTGACACGGACCGACGTACGACACCTCGAACGCTGTGTGCAGCTCGCCGGCAAGGCGCTCGAGGCCGGGCACGACCCGTTCGGGTCGCTGCTCGTGGACGCGTACGGGACGGTGCTGACCGAGGACCACAACCGGGTGGGCGAGGGAGACCAGACGCTGCACCCCGAGATCGCGCTCGCCCGGTGGGCGGCTCGCCACCTCGACGGTCCCGGCAGGGCGGCCGCCACGGTCTACACCTCCGGGGAGCACTGCCCCATGTGCAGCGCCGCGCACGCCTGGGTGGGCCTGGGGCGCATCGTCTTCGCCTCGAGCTCGGCGCAGCTCGCGAGCTGGCGCGAGGAGTGGGGCCTCGCGCCGGGCCCGGTCACCCCGCTGGCGACCGGGCAGGTGGCTCCCGGGGTCGCGGTCGCCGGTCCTGACTCTCGCCTCGCGGCCGAGGTCCGGTCCCTCCATGCGCGCAACTGGGGCGTCGAGGACGCCGACGGTGCAGCCACCGGGTGAGTCCCGGCGTACGACCCGTGGCTAAGGTGGGCGCGCTTGTTGCGAACAATGTGCAACAAGACCCTGCCCACGGACCGGATCGGAGGTGTCGTCGTGACGGACTCGTCCGTGCGCGAGACCGCCGTCACCGCTCCCCACCGCCCGCTCGCCGAGCCGGTGCCCGACCCGCTCGGGACGGACCGGTCCCGCCGACGCACGACGACCTGGCTGGTCGCACTCGTCGCGGTGCTCGTGACCACGATCCTTGTCGGCGTGGGGGTCGGCGCCGTGTCCGTCCCGCCGGGCACGGTGGCCAGGATCGTCCTCGACCATCTGCTGGGCCGGCAGCCGGGTGCCGGCATCAGCGCCGCGGAGGACGCCATCGTCTGGCAGGTCCGCCTGCCGCGCGTCCTGCTCGGTGTGCTCGTCGGAGCCGGGCTGGCGGTCTGCGGGGTCGCTCTGCAGGCCATGGTCCGCAACGTCCTGGCGGACCCGTACATCCTCGGCGTGAACTCCGGTGCCTCCAGCGGCGCCGCCGCGGCCATCCTGTTCGGGGTGGGCGCCGGTCTGGCCGAGTACGCCCTGCAGGTGACCGCCTTCCTGGGAGCCCTGGCCGCGTCACTGCTCGTCTTCGCCGTGGCCCGCACCGCGGGCCGGGTGACCTCGGTGCGCCTGCTCCTGGCCGGGGTGGCCGTCGGGTACGCCCTCTACGCCCTCACGAGCTTCCTGATCTTCGCCTCCGGCTCGGCGGAGGGGGCCCGCTCGGTCCTCTTCTGGCTGCTGGGGTCCCTGGGCCTGGCCGGCTGGGACTGGCCTCTCGCGGTCGTCGGCGTGGTCGTGATGGGCACTGTCGTGCTCCTCCTGGGCTGGGGACGCCGCCTGGATGCCCTCTCCGTGGGCGACGAGACCGCCCACACGCTCGGCGTACGCCCGGACCGGTTCCGTCTCCAGCTGCTCGTGGTCGTGGCGCTGTGCGTGGGCGTGGTCGTGGCGGCCTCCGGCAGCATCGGCTTCGTGGGCCTCGTCGTGCCCCACCTGGCGCGCCGGGCGGTCGGCGGCACCCACGCCCGGGTCGTGCCCGTCGCCGCCCTGCTCGGGGCGATCCTCCTGGTCTGGGCCGACATCGCGGCCCGCACGCTGCTGGCGCCCCAGGAGATACCCATCGGCATCCTCACCGCGCTGGTCGGTGCCCCGTTCCTCCTCGTCCTGGTGCGCCGGCTCCACGCGCGCGCCGCCTGACCCCGATCCTGAGAGCAGACCCATGACGCGCATCCCCCGCACCCTCACCACCGGACTCGCCCTGGCCGCCGCGCTGACGCTCGGCGCCTGCGGCACGTCGTCGACCGGGGCCGGCACCAGTGACACCGGTGACACCGGTGACACCGGGGCGTCCGCCGGCTACCCCGTGACCCTGGAGAACTGCGGGGCCGACGTCACGCTCGAGGAGCCGCCCGAGCGTGTCGTGCTGCTCAAGAGCGCCTCGGTCCCCTACCTCGGCGCCCTGGGAGTGCTCGACCGTGTCGAGGCACGCGCCGGCCAGTACCCCGCCGCGTACTACGACGAGGAGACCCTGGCGGCGCTCGACCAGGTTCCCACGCTCACCGACGAGCTCGATCCCGCGGGACACCTGCAGATCTCCCGCGAGGTGGTGATCGCCCAGGAGCCCGACCTGGTGCTCGGTGAGGTCGAGAACCTCTCCCGCTCCACCCTCGCCTCCAGCGGCATCCCGCTCCTCGAGGAACCCGCCCTGTGCGCGGAGGGGATCGACGACCCCGGCTTCGACGACGTCGCGTCGCAGATGAGGGCGTACGGCCGTGTCTTCGACCGGCCGGCCGAGGCCGACCAGGCCGTCGAGGACCTCGAGCAGCGGCTCGCGGCCGTGCGCAGCGAGGTCGAGGACGGGACGGGACGGACGGCCGCGGTGCTCTACCCGACCGTGGGTGGTGGCACCACCTACGCCTACGGCAACCGCAGCATGGCCGACCCCCAGCTGGAGGCGGCCGGGCTGACGAACGTGTTCGGTGACGTGGACGAGCGCGTCGTCGAGGTGACCCTCGAGGAGCTGCTCGGCCGGGACCCCGACGTGCTCGTGCTGCTGCACAGCGAGGGCGAGCCGGGCCCCGTGCAGGACGCCCTGACCGGCCTCCCCGGTGCCGAGGACCTCACCGCGGTGCGCGAGGACCAGGTCATGGTGCAGCTGTTCAACTTCACCGAGCCGCCGTCGCCGCTGGTCGTGGACGGCCTCGAGCAGATCGTGGACAGGTTCGGGGCCGGGTCGTGATCGAGGCCCACGGCCTGTCCTGGGCGTACGGCCACGACCGCGTGCTCGACGCGGTCTCGCTGGCCACGCCACCGGGACGGGTGCTCGGCCTGATCGGCCCCAACGGCAGCGGCAAGACCACCCTGCTGCGTCTGCTCCACGGCGCCCTCACCAGCCGCACCGGCACCGTGGAGGTCGACGGGGAGCCCCTCGCGGATCTCTCCCCCGTCGAGGTGGCACGACGTGTCGCGGTGGTGGTGCAGGAAGACGGTGGCGAGAGCGTCATGACCGTCGCCGAGACCGTGCTGCTGGGGCGTACGCCGCACCTCGGCACGTGGCAGCGGACCGGCGAGGATGACCGCCGCATCGCCGGGGACGCACTGTCGCGTGTCGGTGCCACGCACCTGGCCGCGCGTCCGTTCGCCCTGCTCTCCGGCGGGGAGCGTCAGCGGGTGCTGATCGCGCGCGCCCTCGCCCAGCGCACCACGCACCTGCTGCTCGACGAGCCGACCAACCATCTCGACGTCCGCTACCAGCACGAGGTGCTGGGCCTCGTACGCCGTCTTGCCACCGACCTCGCCACGACGACCGTCGTCGTGCTCCACGACCTGAACCTCGCGGCGCGCTACTGCGACGAGCTCGTGCTGCTCGGCGGGGGCGGCGTGGCGGCATCCGGTGCCACGCGCGAGGTCCTGGTCCCCGAGGTCCTCGAACCTGTCTACGGCATCGGCGTGGACCCGCTCGAGGTGGACGGCCGCCTGCACCTGCTCTTCGACCCCGACCGGCCGGTGCGCCAGGCCCGCACCCAGGAGAGGACCGCATGACCCCGCTCGACCCGACCACCACCGGCAGCGCCACCATGGCCGGCAGCAGCACCGACGTCGACCTGCAGGAGCGCATCGACGCCTACTGGGACGACCGGGCAGCCTCCTACGACGCCTACCAGCAGCGCCCCGAGCGGTTCGCCGCCGACTGCGGGGCGTGGGCGCGCGTGTGGGCCTCGGCGCTTCCGGCAGCGCCGGCGCGGGTGCTGGACGTGGGCTGCGGCAGCGGCCACGTCGCGCTGCTGCTGGCCGACCTCGGGCACGACGTGCTGGGCCTGGACCGGTCGCACGAGATGCTCGCCATCGCACGAGCACACGCAGCCGCGCGAGGGTCCTCCGCGACGTTCCGTCACGGCGACGCCCACGACCCCGACCTGGAGCCGGGCTCCTTCGACGCCGTCGTCGGCCGCTACGTGATGTGGACGCTGCGCGACCCCGTGGTCGCGGTCGAGCGCTGGACGCGTCTCCTGCGACCCGGCGGGGTCGTCGCCGTCGTCGACGCCCGATGGAGCCGGGAGGGCCTCGGCGGCATGTACGGCGTCCGTCCCCGCACCGCGCTGCCGCTCGCCGACGCGACGTCCATCGACGACACGGCGGAGGCCGTGCGGGCCGGTGGTCTGGTGGACGTGACCGTGACCCCCCTGACCGAGATCCGCGAGCTCGACGAGGCGTACGGGGTCGCCCCCGGCCACGACCTGGTGCAGCAGTACCTCGTGTCCGGGAGGACCGCTCAGGCCTCCAGCACGTAGCCCAGGCCCGGCGACGTCACGAGGTGTCGCGGGCGCGCAGGGTCCTGCTCCAGCTTGCGACGCAGCTGTGCGGCGTAGACCCGCAGGTAGTGGCTCTCCTGGCTGTACGCCGGCCCCCAGACCTCACGCAGCAGCTGCTCGCGGGTGACGAGACGGCCGAGGTTGCGGGCCAGCAGCTCGAGGAAGGCCCACTCGGTGGGCGTCAACCTGACCTCGTCGTCGCCGCGTCGCACCCTCTTGCGGGCCAGGTCGATCGTCAGGTCGCCGACGGTGACCGTGGGTTCTGCCTCGGGCACGCCGGACCTCCCCCGTCGCACGGCCGCCCGGAGGCGGGCCATCAGCTCGTCCATGGCGAAGGGTTTGGTGACGTAGTCGTCGGCACCCAGGTCGAGTGCCTCGATCTTGTCGTCGCCGTGTTGCCGGGCCGAGAGGACGACGATGGGTACGTCGGTCCAGCCGCGGATCCCGGCGACCACCTCGGTGCCGTCCATGTCGGGGAGGCCAAGGTCGAGCAGCACGACCTCGGGATGCGCCGAGGCGACCGCCCCCAGGGCTGCGGCCCCGTTCGCCGCCGTGGTCACCTGCCACCCGGCGGCCCGCAGGTTGATGGCCAGGGCCCGAGCGAGGGCGGGTTCGTCGTCGACCACCAGGACGCGATGACGTGCCGTTCCCCTGGTCATGCCCTCACCTCCGCCATGTCGCAGGGAACCGTCAGCACCATGGTCAGTCCCCCACCCGGGGTGTCCTCGGCCGCGAGGGTGCCGCCCAACGCCTCGGTGAGACCGCTGGCCACCGCCAGTCCCAGCCCGAGCCCCCCCGGCCCGGAGTCGTCGAGGCGCTGGAACGGCTCGAACATCTGCTCCCGACGGTCAGACGGGACGCCGGGTCCCCTGTCGACCACGAGCACCTCGATCACACCGCGGTCCACCCTCGCCAGCACCCGGACCGGGACCGGGTCCGACACCCGGACGGCGTTGTCCACGAGGTTCGCGACGACGCGCCCTAGCATCCCGGGGTCCGTGCTCACCAGCGGTGAGGTCTCGTCGAGGTCCAGGCTGACGGCACCCGGCAGATGCCCACTGACCGCCACCGGCAGCACCTCCTCGAGGCTGAAGTCCCGCTCCGAGGGAAGGAGCAGGCCGGCCTGGACCCGGGAGAGGTCCAGCAGGTCGTCGATGAGGCTCTCGAGCCGCCCCGTGGACTCCGCCAGGGTGCCCAGCAGGGCGTCGCGGTCCTCGGCCTCCAGGGTCCGGTGCCCGAGACCGTCGATGGAGGCCCGCATCACCGCCAGCGGGGTGCGCAGGTCGTGGGAGACCGCTCGCAGCAGGGCCGTGGAGGTCGTCTGCGCGCCCTCCAGCGCCAGGGCGCGCTCGTCGCGAGCGCGGAGCCGTCGGTACTCCAGCACCAGGGACGCCTGCAGCGCGAAGGCCTCGAGGACGCGTCGGTCCCCGGCTCGCAGAGGTTCTCCGCGCAAGCAGAGCACGTGTCCGTCGTCCACCCGCAGCCGGTTGTCCGCCTCGGCGGGGACGCACGGGGGCGACTCCCCCGCCGATGCCGTGACGCGCCAGGCGCCCGCCTCGACCGGCTCGCGGGACAGCAGCGAGACCGAGGTCTGGCCGAAGACCTCGCGGACACGGGCGCACACCGCCTCAGCGGTGTCCTGCCCGGTGAGCACGGACCGCGACAGCGCAGACATCGTCGCTGCCTCGGTGCGTGCGCGGACGGCGTCGGACGCTCGTCGCGCCGCACGGTCGACGACCGAGGCCACCGCCACCGCGACGGCGACGTAGACGGCCAGGACCACCACGTCGACGGGCTGGGAGATCGTGAGTCGGTCGAGCGGCTCGGTGAAGTTCCAGTTGAGCAGCACGAACCCGGTCACGGCACTGGCCAGCGCGGGAGCCAGTCCACCCACCATCGCCACGAGCACGGTGACGGAGAGGAAGAGGAGCTCGGCCAGGGCGAGCTGGTCCGGTCCCGTGGTCCCGCGCACGACCCAGGTGAGCACCAGCGGGAGCAGGAGGGCCGCGAGCCAGCCGAGCACGCGGCGACGCATCCCGAGGGCGGGGCCGCGCCGGATGAGGAGTCCGGGCCCCGCCGCCCGGTCGTGGGTCACGAGGTGCACGTCGATGCTGCCCGCCAACGAGGCCACCCGGTCACCGGTGGACCCGGCCAGCAACCGGCGTACGCGATGGTGCCGTGACACCCCGACGACCACCATGGTGGCGTTGGCCCCGGCGGCGAAGTCCACGACCGCGGCCGCGACGTCCTCGCCCACCACGGGGTGCACGCTCGCACCGAGGTCGCGGGCCAGCTCGTGGAGCTGCGTGAGCCCCGAGGAGTCGGCGGTGCGCAGACCGTCGTCGGCGATCACGTGGACCGCCATCAGGTCGGAGCCAGCCGCGCGCTGGGCCAGCCGCGCGCCGCGACGGAGCAGCGTCGCCGACTCGTCGCCCCCGGTGACGGCGACGACGATCCGCTCCTTGGTCGGCCAGCTGTGCTCGATCCGGTGGGCGCGCCGGTAGTCGCCCAGTGCGTCGTCCACGCGGTCGGCGAGCCACAGCAGGGCCAGCTCCCTCAGCGCGGTCAGGTTGCCCACCCGGAAGTACGAGGCCAGGGAGGCGTCGACCCGCTCGGGTCGGTAGATGTTGCCGTGGGCCATCCGACGACGCAGCGCGTCCGGGGCCATGTCGACCAGCTGGATCTGGTCGGCGGTCCGCACGACCTCGTCGGGGACGGTCTCGCGCTGCCGGACCCCGATGATGCGCTCGACCTCGTCGTTGAGCGACTCCAGGTGCTGGATGTTGACGGTGGTGATGACGTCGATGCCGGCGTCCCGCAGCTCCTCGATGTCGTGGATGCGCTTGGGGTTGCGGCTTCCCGGGACGTTGGTGTGCGCCAACTCGTCGACCAGCGCCACGGTCGGTCGGCGCGCGAGGACGGCGTCGGGGTCCAGCTCGGTGAAGGTGGTCCCCCGGTGCTCGATGATCCGTCGGGGCACCACCTCCAGGCCCTGGAGCATCGCCTCTGTGTGCTGACGACCGTGGGTCTCGACGTACGCCACGACCACGTCGGTGCCCCGATCGAGCCGTCGACGGGCCTCGCCGAGCATCGCGTACGTCTTGCCGACGCCCGGCGCTGCGCCGAGGTAGACGGTCAGCCTGCCCCGGCGCCTCGACGGCGTCCCCGCGACCTGGTCCTCCACGGCGTCGATCCTCCCACCGTCAGCCGGCGTCGTCGGCGAGGGCGCGCACCGCGATGTTGAGCCCCAGCACGTCCACCCTGGGCTCGCCGAGCACGCCGAACGTACGCGCCTGCGTGTGCTCCTCGACGAGCCCGGAGACACGGGCCTCCCTCAGACCCTGGGCATCCGCGACCCGGGGCACCTGAAGGGCGGCGAACTCGGGCGAGATGTGCGGGTCCAAGCCCGAGGCGCTCGCCGTGACGGCGTCCGCGGGCACCTCCTCGGCACGGACCCCTTCTCGAGCGGCGAGACCGGCGAGGCGGTCCTCGACGCTGGCGAGGAGCTCCGGGTTCTCCGGACCCAGGTTCGATCCCGACGTCGCCAGGGGGTCGTACCCCTCACCGGCGGCGGAGGGGCGAGGCATGAAGAGACCTGCGTCGTCCACGACCTGACCCAGCAGAGCCGATCCGACGGCCCGATCGGGATCCTCGGTGCGCTCCCCCGTCGCGGTGACGAGTGAGCCCTCGGCCTGCCACGGGAACGCGACCTGCGCGATGCCGGTGACGGTCAACGGGTAGAGCACGCCGAGCACGACGGTCATCAGCAGGAGCACCCGCAGGCCGGCGGAGCACTGACGGGCGAAGGACAGGAGAGTCATGGCAGGGCCTCACAGACCGGGGACGAGGGAGACGAGGAGGTCGAGCAGCTTGATGCCGAGGAAGGGCGCGACGAGTCCGCCCACCCCGTAGATCGCCAGGTTTCGACGCAGCAGCGCCGAGGCGCTCGCGGGTCGGTACGCGACACCGCGCAGGGCGAGCGGGACCAGGGCGACGATGACCAGGGCGTTGAAGACGACGGCGGAGACGATCGCCGACTGCGGGCTGGACAGCCGCATGACGTTGAGGACGTCGAGCGCAGGGAAGGCGACGAGGAACATCGCCGGGAGGATCGCGAAGTACTTCGCGATGTCGTTGGCCACGGAGAACGTCGTCAGCGCGCCACGCGTGATCAGGAGCTGCTTGCCGATCTCGACCACCGCGATGAGCTTGGTCGGGTCCGAGTCGAGGTCGACCATGTTGCCTGCCTCCTTGGCCGCCGCCGTGCCGCTGTTCATCGCCACGCCGACGTCGGCCTGTGCCAGCGCGGGCGCGTCGTTGGTGCCGTCGCCGCACATCGCCACCATGCGTCCGCCGGCCTGCTCCCGTGTGATGAGGGCCAGCTTGTCCTCCGGGGTGGCCTCGGCGAGCACCTCGTCGACGCCGGCCTCCGCGGCGATGGCCTTCGCGGTGACCTCGTTGTCGCCGGTCACCATGACGGTACGGATGCCCATGGCCCGCAGCTGCTCGAAACGTTCTCGGATCCCCTGCTTGACGACGTCCTTGAGGTGCACGACACCCAGGAGCCGGCCCGCAGCGTCCGTGCCGTCCTTCGCGGCGACCACCAGCGGCGTACCTCCGGTGGCGCTGATCGAGGCCACGACGCTCTCGAGCTCGGCGGTCGCCGCGGCGTCGTGACTCGCGCCGGAGGCCTGGACCCAATCACGCACCGCGGTTCCGGCCCCCTTCCGCAGCTGCTGTCCGTCCGGCAGGTCGACGCCGCTCATCCGCGTGGCCGCGGAGAACTCGACCATCGCTGAGTCGTCGGGCAGGTCGCCGGACACGCCCCGGTCCCGGACGAGGTCGACGATGCTGCGGCCCTCGGGGGTCTCGTCGGCGAGTGAGGCGAGCAGGGCGGCTCGGGCCAGCTCCTCGGGGCTCGTTCCCCCCACGGGGTGCAGCTCGCTGGCGCGACGGTTGCCGTGGGTGATGGTGCCGGTCTTGTCGAGCAGGAGCACGTCGACGTCGCCCGCAGCCTCGACGGCGCGACCCGACATGGCCAGCACGTTGCGCTGGACGAGCCGGTCCATGCCCGCGATGCCGATGGCGGAGAGCAGGGCGCCGATGGTCGTCGGGATGAGGCAGACGAGCAGCGCGATCAGCACGACGAGCGACTGACCGGCGCCGGAGTAGTCGGCGACCGGGGCGAGGGAGACGACGACGACACCGAAGACGACCGTCAGCGACCCGAGCAGCACCGACAGCGCGCGCTCGTTCGGTGTGCGCTGCCGTTCCGACCCCTCGACCAGGGCGATCATGCGGTCGACGAACGATGCCCCGGGTTCGGCGACGACACGCACGACGATGCGGTCCGAGAGCACCACGGTGCCTCCGGTGACCGCGCTGCGGTCCCCGCCGGACTCACGGATGACGGGCGCGGACTCACCGGTGACCGCGGACTCGTCGACCGAGGCGACGCCCGCGACGACCTCGCCGTCCCCGGGGATGCGCTGGCCGGCATGCACCATGACGACGTCGCCCGGTCTCAGTGCCGTGCTGGGCACCTCCTCCAGCGGGAGGTCATCCGCCATCGGGTCCTGGTGCCGGTCCGTGCCTCCGCGGAGACGCCACGCGACGGTCTCGGACTGCAGCTCGCGCAGGCTGGCGGCCTGTGCGCGGCCGCGTCCCTCGGCCGTCGCTTCTGCCAGGGTGCCGAAGAGCACCGTGAGCCACAGCCACACCGCGACGCTCCACCCCAGGACCGAGGGGTCGAGGACCGAGAGCACGGTCGTCGTGGCCGCACCGAGCTCGACCACGAGCATGATGGGCGTGGCGAGCAGCTCTCGCGGATGCAGCTTGCGTACGGCTGCCGGGAGGTTCTCCCGCAGCTGGACCGCCAGCCGTGTCGGCTCCGTGGCCGGCGGACCGTCGGAGGGACGGGAGACGGTGGCGGTGCTGACACGCGTGCTCATGCGAATGACTCCACGATCGGACCGAGGGCGAGCACGGGCACGAAGGTCAGACCGACCAGGACCACGGTGACGCCGGAGAGGAGGGCCGCGAAGAGCGGCCCGTGGGTGGGCAGGGTTCCGGGCCCGGCCGGCAGCGTCCGCTGCGCGGCCATCCGGCCGGCGAGCCCGAGGACCAGGACCATCGGCACGAAGCGGCCGAGCAGCATGCACACGCCCAGCAGCGTGTTCCAGAACGGCGTGCCGCTGATGAGGCCCGCGAAGGCGGAACCGTTGTTGTTCGAGGCCGAGGTGACGGCGTACAACGCCTCGGACAGTCCGTGGGGTCCCGACTCCTGGAGGCCGGCGAGTCCGGCTCCGGTCGTGAGTGCCAGGGAGACGGCGGCGAGCACGAGGACCGGCATGGTGAGCACGTACGCGGCCACCAGCACCATCTCGGGGCGACTGATCTTCTTGCCGAGGTACTCGGGGGTCCTCCCCACCATGAGACCGGCGAGGAAGACGGTCACCACGGCGAGGACGAGCATGCCGTAGAGCCCTGATCCCACGCCGCCGGGAGCGACTTCGCCGAGCAGCATGTTGAACAGCGCCACGCCACCGCCCGGCGCCGTCAGCGAGTCGTGCATCGCGTTGACCGAACCGGTCGAGGTGGCGGTGGTGGAGGCGGCGAACAGCGCCGAGCCCGCTTCGCCGAAGCGGACCTCCTTGCCCTCCATCGCGGCGCCGGCGAGGCTGGGCACCGTCCCCGGACCTGACATCTCGGCCCAGGTCAGCAGCGCGACGGAGGTCAGCCACAGACCGGCCATCACCGCGAGCACCGTGCCGCCCTGACGCCGGTCGCGGACGATGAGGCCGAAGGCCCACGCCATGGCGAAGGGGATGACCAGCAGCAGGAAGATCTCGAGCAGGTTGGTCCACGGCGCCGGGTTCTCGAACGGGTGCGAGGAGTTGGCGTTGTAGAAGCCGCCGCCGTTGGTGCCGATCTCCTTGATCGCCTCCTGGCTGGCCACCGGCCCGCCCGTCACCTGCTGGGACCCACCCGTGAGCGTGCGGATCTCCCGCGGACCGGAGAGGTTCTGGACTACGCCTGCCCCGGCGAGCGCGAGCGCAGCCACCATCGACATCGGCAGGAGGACACGGACGACGGTGCGGATGAGGTCGACCCAGAAGCTGCCGATCCGGCCTCCGGCGCAGGAGCGGGTCATGGCGCGGGCGAAGGCCGCCGCCACGCACATCCCGCTCGCGGCCGAGACGAAGTTCTGCACCGTCAGGCCGGAGGCCTGCACCAGGTGACCCAGGGCCGCCTCACCGGAGTACCACTGCCAGTTGGTGTTGGTGACGAAGCTGACCGCGGTGTTCCAGGCGCCGTCCGCCGGCAGGGCTTCCATGCCGATGCTCAGCGGCAGCCACTGCTGCGTGCGGTTCAGAACGTACAGGAGGAGCAGCCCGCCGAGGGAGAAGCCGAGCACCGACATGGCGTACGTACGCCAGTGCTGGTCGGCCTCGGGGTCCAGCCGCAGCACGCGATACGCGAGACGCTCCGGCAGCAGGTGCCGCTCGCTCGTGTAGACCCGGTCCAGGTGCGCACCGAGCAGCGGGACGGCGAGAGCGAGTGCCAGCACGAGCACCGCGACCTGGCCCACGGCAGGCATCACGGCGCTCACGAGGCGGCTCCGTCGTCGCCCGGGGCGCGGGGCGGCTGGTCGAGTGGCACACGGTCGATGACGGCGACCAGCTGCACGAGCGCCAGTACCGACACGATGGTCAGGACGAGGAAGACGAGATCGGACACGGGACGTTCCTAGGCCCGCGCGAGCGTCCGACCCGACGACCTTGACGCTTCCTTGACGGCACGGGCCCCGGCGTTGACGTGGCCTTGAGGGCGGGCTCGAAGCGACGCCAGGATGCCTGTGCGCTCGCCATCAAGGAACCGTCAGGACGGTTCCCGCGCAGGCCGTCACCGACCTAGCGTCCGGGCATGAGCACCTGGCCTGTCCGAGACGACGACACCGATCCGCTGCCGTTCCCGACCGGGGCGATCCTGGTCGCGGGCGCTGTGGCCCTCGCTGCGGGGACGGCAGCACTCATGCGCGTGATGCTCCTGTGAGCACGTCCGGCGTGGCGGCGGTCCTGGCCGTCCTCCTCCTGGTCGCCGGGACGAGCCTGGTCTTGCGCTCGGTGGTCCTCGTGGCCTCGGGTCGGACGGGGCGAGCCCGCTACGACGCCCTCCTCACTGCTGCGCTCGGCCTGACGTGCTGCCTGGGTGGCCAGGCCCTGCTCAGGTAGCGGGCGCGTCGCGGAGCAGGTCCCCGATCGCGCGCACGGCGAGATCGACCTCGGCGTACGTCGTGCTGAGCGGCGACAGACCGGCCCGCAACCCGCGCGGGTGCCGGAAGTCGGGGACGACGCCCTGCTCCCACAGGTGAGCGACGACGCGCTGCATGTCCGGGTGCTCGAGCAGCACGTGCCCACCGCGCACGGCCGCCTCTCGCGGTGAGGCGACCACGACGCCGAGCGGCGCGAGGTGCTCTTCGGCGCAGGCGATCGCGGCATCGGTGAGGCGACGCGTCTTCGCGGCCACCGAGGCCATGCCCGCACGATCGATGAGGTCGACCATGTCGCCGAGCGGTTGCATGGCAAGGATGGGTGGGGTCCCGGAGACGAAGCGCCGCATCCCGTCGGCGGGCGCGTACGCGGGCCCCATGGCGAAGGGCTCGGCGTGCCCCATCCAGCCGCTGATGGGTTGGGTCAGCTGCTCCTGGTGCCGCGCGGCGACGTACGCGAACGCAGGCGAGCCCGGACCGCCGTTGAGGTACTTGTACGTGCACCCCACGGCCAGGTCGACGGCCGTGGCGTCGAGGTCGACCTCGATCGCTCCGGCAGAGTGCGAGAGGTCCCACAGGGTCAGCGCGCCGGCCGCGTGGGCGGCGGCCGTGATGCCGGCCAGGTCGGCGACGAAGGCCGACTTGTACGCCACGTGGCTCAGCAGCACGACGGCCGTCCGCTCGCTCACGACCGCTGCCACTTCCTCGACCGTGACACCGGTCGTCGGATCAGGTTCGATCCACCGCACCGTCAGACCGCGCTCGGCGGCGACGCCCTCGACGAGGTAGCGGTCGGTCGGGAAGTTCTCGGTGTCGCAGACGATCTCGTCGCGCCCGGGTCGCGCAGCCACCGCGGCGCGCAGGAGCTTGTAGAGCAGCACGGTCGTGGAGTCGGCGACCACCGTCTGACCGGCTGCGGCACCGAGCACGACGCGCCCGATCCGGTCGCCCAGCGTGAGCGGCAGCTGCATCCAGTCCTCGTCCCAGGACCGGATGAGGCGCTCACCCCATGGTCCCTCGACGAAGCGGCCGAGCCGTTCGGCGGTGACCTTCAGGGGTCGGCCGAGGGAGTTGCCGTCGAGGTAGGCGAGCACGCTGTCGGGGCGTACGAAGAGCTCGGCGTACGCCCCGAGCGGGTCGGCGGCGTCGAGGTCGGCGGCGGTGCTCATCACGCGGCCGTCGTATCACGGGACGGCGGTCACGCCGCGGCGCGTCACCGGCCGGCGGCGCGGAACCAGACCTTCGCGCCGTGGTCGCCGCGCCATTCGCAGGTCCTCGCGAAGACGGGGGTGATCCTCGTGCGTCCACGGGCGCGCTGACGCACCGCGAACCGGCCCTGCTCGTCGGTCCGGACCCTGAGGGTGGGCAAACGCTCCAGCCTGTTCCGCATGCGTTCCAGCTTCACCGTCTCGCCGGCCAGGGGCTGGCCTGTCTGATCGGAGACGAGCCTGCCCGAGATGGTGACCCGCGCGCCGGGAGGGGAGACCCTGCGGCTGGCCTGCGCCTCGATCCGCGAGTACCCGAGGACCGTCTTCGGCCAGCAGCGCGGCCCGGGGGTGCTCAGGTATCCCGGCAGGGCCGGGGGTGGGTCGGAGGCATTGACACCGACCATGCCGCGAAAGCGTCCGAACTCCCGCTCACAGCTCACGTCGAAGGTGACGGCGAGACGTTGCAGGAGCATGCCGCCCGGCTCGTACGCCACCTCACCCACCTCGAACCACGAGTCGTCGGCGAACCCGGCGAGGCATGGTGGCGCTGAACTCGAGCTCAGCCCTGGTGCGAGATCCTGGAAGGGCCACCTGTCGACGTCCTCGTATCGACCCACCTGCAGTCGTGGCTCACCGGCAGGGCCGGTGAGCCTCAGGCCGGGCACCGCGTCGACGACGGTGCCACGGGCGTCGACGTATCCGGTGGCATCCACCTCCGGCCCGGTGACGGCCTCGCCGATGTCGCCCAGGTAGTTCTCCGCACGGTAGATGCCGTAGTCGTGACCGGCGGACGCCTCCTGCTGCACCTGTGTGACCAGTGTCGCCCCGTCGTTCCACCGCGAGACCGTTCGCCAGCGGCGCTGCCCCTCGTCCCTGGGCGCCGCGGTCACGTACGCCCAGCACGCCTCGCCCGGCTCCATCCGACAGCGCCAGGCCGAGATGACGATCTGTCGCGCATCCTCACCGTGGGGTCCTACGGCCACATCGGAGACCGGGATCGCAGTGCTTGAACCACCGTTCACGTAGGGCATCTCGACGCGGTTGGCACCCTCGAGGTTCGCGTCGGGCAGACGTACGAAGCCCGGACCGACGACGCCGGCGGCGGTCGGGGCGTCGACACCGATCCTGACCTCGCCGTACGTCGGCTCGTGGGAGCAGAAGAGCGTGAACGACAGCCAGAGAGCCCGGGTCTCGCGGTCGATCCGGTGGATCGTGAAGCTGCCGCCGGCGGACGAGCACAGGTTCGAGCCGTTGGAGACGCTCATGCCGCCGGGGCGCCCGCCGGCGCCGTACCGGCCCGGCGAGAAGCTTGCTGGAGAGAAGGACAGGTCGATGTGTCCCACGGCGTTGTCGTACGCGTCGTGGTCGGTCATGGAGACCCTGATGCTGCCGGCGAGGCCGCCCTGTTCCGGGTCGTCGGCCTCGTCGAACCTCAGGTCTCCGACCTGTTGGTCCTGGAACAGCCACCGCTCCTCGGCGGCGAAGAGGCGATCAGCCGTCGAGAGCCACACCTGCCGGATCTCCCTGCGGCCGTCCGCCGCCGACGCGTCGCCTGCACCCGGTGAGATCGCGGTGAGGCCTGCGACGAGAAGAAGGCTGGCGACGGGGGCGATGATCGCGAGCCGGTGGACACGGTGGCGACGCGCCGAGGCGGCATGGTCGGAGGGCACGGCTCAGCCTAGAGCTGCCGCAGCTCGCTCGCCATCGGCCGGGGCAGAACGTGCCACGGTTCCCACTGTTGGTTGGTCAGGTCCCCGCCCTCTGTTGCCCTCGACCCGCGACGGCGTGGATCGGTGGGACGACGAAGCCCTGGCGACGTGACTCCGTCGCCAGGGCGATGGTCGGGCTGACAGGATTTGAACCTGCGACCTTCCGACCCCCAGTCGGATGCGCTACCAAGCTGCGCTACAGCCCGAACGCCACGGTCGGCATGTACCTCCCGGGCGAGGAGCACACTACCGGAGGGCCGACCGGTGGTCAGCGGCGACCCGTGCCACGAGATCACCTGCGACGCGATGACACAGGAGTGTCAGTGGGGCTCTCTACGGTGCTCGCGTGACGTCGCGCACCTACACCGATGACGACCTGAGACATGCCAGCGAATCGTCTCGCTCGTGGAGAGCGGTCGTTCGAGCACTCGGCCTGCGCTCCGCGAACGCAGGAGTGATCGCCTCACTCCGCTCTCGTGCCGAAACCCTCGGTCTGTCGGTCGAGCACATGCCGAAGCGGAAGACTCCGAGCCCACGAGGCACCGTCGGAGCACGGTCCCGGTCGGCCTTGGAGGAGCCCTCGCTCGCTCATCTGCGGGAGGCGGGACCTCTCCTGGCCGCCGCGTGGTTCACGCTAGCCGGGTACCAGGTGAGTGGCCGCTCGAGCCGGCTCGGTACGACCTTGTCGTGGCGCTCCCAGAGGGTCTGTCGAGAATCCAGGTCAAGACCGCGACGAGACGCGACAACGGCGCTTGGATCGTCTGGATCTCGACGTCGGGCTCGCCACGGCGAATCTACGAGCCGGAGGAGATCGATGCCTTCTACGTCATCGACGGGGACCTGCAGCCGTACTTGATCCCGTTGGCGGAGGTGCACGGCCGTCACGCGATCACATTGTCTGGTGACGAACGCTTCAGGCTTGCAACGCTCCCTCGCGAGCAGCATCGACCGAGCCATGGAGGGTAGTGAGCAGTCCACCGAGGCACCGCGTCTCGTCACAGATCTCCAGGAGTGCTCATGAGCGACGGACCGTACGAGAAGCCGAAGGACAACACCGTGCAGGCGGCCGGCTCGTGGGCCGTCGGTCGGGCCAACCGCGCCGACTTCGCGACCTCACGACGCTGCCGCCACCTCGGCGCGGACCTGGCCGGCGGGTCGGTGGAGAACGGCTGCCTGGTGTGCCCCTGGCACGGAGCCAACTACGACGTCACGTCCGGCCGGATGGTGAAGGGGCCGCAGGGCATCTTCGCGAAGATCCCGGGGCTGGGGCTCTTCTTCAAGTCCGTCACGCGCGTGCTGCCGCTGAAGGTCGGCTCGACCCGTCGCGAGAAGGACGGTCTGTACGTCGACTGACCCGGCGGTCGTGACTCAGCTGACCAGCACCAGCAGCAGGTCGAGCGCGAAGAACGCGACCATCGAGATGACGATCAGCCACGTCACCCAGACGGTCCAGGGCTTGCCTTTCCAGTCCTTGAGCATCAGCGCTTCCTCTTCTCCCTGGGTCGCTGCTGGATGTCGATCGGGGTGCCGATGAAGCCGAACTCCTCGCGCAACCGGCGCTCGATGAAGCGCAGGTAGCCGGGCTCGAGTTTGCCGGAGGTGAACAGCACGAACGTCGGGGGCGCGGTCTGCGCCTGCGTCGCGAAGAGCACGCGGGGCTGCTTGCCGCCGCGCACGGGGTGGGGGTGCTCGGCGAGGAGCCGCCCGACGAAGGAGTTGAGCGCACCGGTGCCGACCCGGGTCTCCCACCCGTCGATCGCCGCGTCGAGCGCAGGGACGAGCCGGTCGATGTGCCAGCCCGTCCGTGCGGTGACGTTGATGCGCGGCGCCCACTGCACCTGCACCAGGTCCCGCTCGATCTCGCGGTCCAGGTAGTAGCGACGCTCTTCGTCCACCAGGTCCCACTTGTTGAACGCGATCACGAGCGCCCGCCCGGTCTCCCGCACGGAGTTGATGATGCGTACGTCCTGCTCACTGATCGACTGCGACCCGTCGACGATGAGCACGCAGACCTCCGCACGCTCGATGGCGGCGTTGGTGCGCAGCGAGGCGTAGTACTCGTGGCCCGAGGCCTCCTTCACACGCTTGCGGATGCCCGCGGTGTCGATGAAGCGCCACGTCCGTCCCTTGAGCTCGACCAGCTCGTCGACGGGGTCGACGGTGGTGCCCGACGCGTCGTCGACCACGGACCGTTCGGACCCCGCGAGCTTGTTGAGCAGGGAGGACTTGCCGACGTTCGGCTTGCCGACGATCGCGATGCGCCGCGGTCCCCGCGGCTTGCCGATCTCCTCGGCGGGCGGCTCGGGCAGCGCGGCGAGGATCGCGTCGAGCATGTCGCCCGACCCCCGACCGTGCAGCGCCGAGACCGGCCACGGCTCCCCCAGTCCGAGGTTCCAGAGCGCGTACGCCTCCGCCTCGGTGCGGGCGTCGTCGACCTTGTTGGCGGCCAGCACGACCGGCTTGCCGGACTTGCGGAGCACGCGCACGACGCCCTCGTCGGCGTCGGTGATGCCGACGGTGGCGTCGACGACGAAGAGGACGGCGTCCGCCAGACCGACCGCGATCTCGGCCTGCGCGGTGATGCGTTCGGCGAGCCCCCGCGCGTCCGGGTCCCAGCCGCCGGTGTCGACGACGGTGAACGACCGCCCGTTCCAGACGGCGTCGTAGGAGATGCGGTCGCGTGTCACCCCGGGCACGTCCTGCACGACCGCCTCGCGGCGACCGATCATGCGGTTGACCAACGTGGACTTGCCGACGTTGGGCCGCCCGATAACCGCGAGCACCGGCACGGGACCCGTGGCGGCGTCGGCGTGGCTGGTCTCGGACATGCGCTGCTCCATCTGCTGGTACGTCAAGCGGCCGCCGGAGCTGCCGACGGCCGAACGATCATTCTCCCACGTCGGCGACAGCGGGTGCTCACGCCGGTCTTCCCGGGTAGGAGCTCGTACGCACACTCCCCCATCCCCCCACCGAGGAGCTGCTCGTGCCCTGGTCCGTCTCCGACATCCCCGACCTGACCGGCACCACCTCCGTGGTCACCGGCGCCAACGGCGGTCTGGGCAAGGCCACCACGAAGGCCCTGGCCGGCAAGGGCGCCCATGTCGTCATGGCCGCCCGCAACCAGGACAAGGCGAAGGCGGCCCGGGACGAGGTGCTGGCCGCCCATCCCGACGCCTCGCTGGAGATCGTCGAGCTCGACCTGGGCGCCCTGGCCTCGGTGGCCGAGGCCGCCGACCAGGTCCGCAGCACGCACGACCGCATCGACCACCTCGTCCTCAACGCAGGCGTCATGGCGATCCCCGAGTCGACCACCGCCGATGGGTTCGAGTCCCAGCTCGGTATCAACGTGCTCGGGCACTGGGCCCTGCTGTCCCATCTCCTGCCCTTGGTGGTGCGTACGCCCCGCGCCCGCGTCGTCACCCTCTCCAGCATCGCGGCCCACCAGGGCCGAGCACTGGACCCTGGGGACCCGCACATGCGCGCGGACTACGACGCCTGGGCCCAGTACGGCAACACCAAGCTCGCCATGAGACACCTCGCACAGGGACTGCAGCCCCGCCTCCGCGCCCACGGTGTGGATGCCCGCGCGGTCGCAGCGCACCCGGGGCTGACCAACTCCGACCTGCAGTCGACCACCGTCGCCTCGGGCAACGAGGGACTCCTCGCGAAGGTCTCGCACGCCGGGGTGAAGGTCGTCGGCATGAGCGAGGACACGGGTGCACTCTCGCAGCTGCGCGCGGCCACGGACCCCGATGCGGTCGGTGGCGGGCTCTACGGACCGCTGCTGGGCATGAGCGGGCCGCCGGTGCGCAAGCCTCTGGTCCGTCCGGCCGAGAAGGCGATCGACACCCTGTGGCGGGTCTGCGAGACCGAGACCGGCCTCGCCCTCGACGTGAGGGCCGCGTTGGAGTCGTGACCACCCGGGTCGGGACGTCAGGACGCGGCGTGCGCGTCCTCCACGAGGGCGACGATCGCATCGATGGCCTGCGTCAGGGTGATGTCGGTGGTGTCGAGGTCGTGGGAGCCGTCCGCCCGTCGCGCCGGGTCGACCGCGCGGCCCGAGTCCTTCGCGTCACGGCGCTCGAGGTCCGCGGCGGTGGCGTCGGTGTCGCCGCTCCCCTGCTCCGCAGCGCGACGTGCGGCGCGGGCGGAGACGTCCGCACCCAGGTGCACCTTCACGGCCGCGTCGGGCCACACCACCGAACCGATGTCGCGTCCCTCGACGACGATGCCCCCGTCGCCGATGATCGCTCGCTGCAGCGCGACCAGGCGCGTACGCACCGCGCCGACCGCCGCCACGTCGGAGACCGCGCCCGTGACGTCCTCTGCGCGGATGGCCTCGGAGACGTCCACGCCGTCGACGGTGATGGTCGGGTCGGCCGGGTCGGTGCCCGACTCGACGCGCGGCTCGATGGCGCGAGCGGCGACTGCGTCGTGGTCGGTCACGTCCACGCCCCGGAGCAGCATCCACCACGTCACGGCGCGGTACTGGGCACCCGTGTCGAGGTAACGCAGCCCGAGCCGCTCCGCCACACCGCGTGACGTGCTCGACTTGCCTGATCCCGACGAGCCGTCGACGGCCACCACCACATGCTCGACCCGGTCCGGCCCCGCCTCGTTGTCCACGGGCGGCGACCCTACCGGCAGGCCTCCGCCCTGTCGGCGCGGCCGCTCAGGCGTACGCGGTCCAGCCACGTGCCCCGAGGCCGTCGACCAACGAGTCCACGGCGTCCTCGGCCACCATCACCTCGGCCTGCCCGTACGCACGACCGGTGTCGTGGTCGATGCGGAAGTCCTCGACGTTCGTGCCGATCTCCCCGACGTCCGCGAACAGGCGCGCGAGCTCGCCGGGGCGGTCGGGCACGGCAACCCGTACCGCGGAGAGCGGGCGGGGCCGCCCGCCGTGCTTGCCGGGCAGCGAGCGGGCACCGGCGACGCCACGCGCGAGGACCACGCCGAGGCCGTCGCGGTCGCCTTGCCTGACGGCACCGATCAGGGTCTCGAGGTCCTCGGCCACCGCGCCGAGCAGGTCGAGCACGGCGTCGGCGTTGGAGGTGACGATCTGCTGCCACAGTCCGGGGTCGCCGGCCGCGATACGCGTCACGTCCCGCACCCCCTGTCCGGATAGGGCGAGGTGGTCCTCGGGCGCCGCCGCGAGCTGTCCCGCGACCAGCGCGGCGACCAGGTGCGGCAGGTGCGAGGTGCGCGCCACGGCGAGGTCGTGCTCGTCGGGGCCCAGGCGCAGCACCGTGGCACCGCATGCCTCGGCGAGCTCCTCGACGAGCACGACGGCGGCGGGATCGGCGTACGCGTGCGGGGTCACGGCCCACGGGCGCCCCTCGAAGAGCGCGTCGGAGGCGGCGAGCGGGCCCGACCGTTCGGACCCGGCCATGGGGTGGGACCCGACGTAGCGCGCCAGCACGGTGCCGTCGACCCGGGCCGCGAGATCCGCCAGGGGCCTGCCCTTGATGCTGCCCACGTCGGTGACGACGGCGCCGGGCACCGTGGTGAGCCAATGCGCCAGGCTCTCGCCGAGTACGTCCGGCGGCACGCAGACGACGACGAGCTGGGGCTCCTCGCCGGGACGCCACGGATGTCCTGCACCCAGTGACGTGGCGGTGCGGACGTGGTCGCGCGAGACGTCCTCGAGCAGCACCCGGACGCCGACCCTCGTCAACGCGAGGCCCACCGACGTGCCGAGCAGACCCGCACCGACCACCAGCACGGGACCGCGCAGCACACCGATGCGTTCGGCGGGGGCGGGACCGGGGCGCGCCGGCCTCTCAGCCATCGGTGTCCGGCACCTCGTGCACCCGGCGGAGATCCCGCCGCAGTGCCGCGGCGCCGTGGAGGAACACGTGGGTGACGTCCGACCGCGACAGGTCGGTCTCCACGTGGGCCATCATGCGCACCACCCGTGGCATCGACCCGTCGATGTCCAGCTCGCGGGCGCACATCAGGGGCACGTCGGTGAACCCGAGCTGCCGAGCGGCGTACGCGGGGAACTCGCTGGTCAGGTCCGGCGTCGAGGTGAAGATGATCGAGACGAAGTCGTCGATGACGAGGCCGTTCTCGGCCATCACGTCGCGCACCATCTCGGTGGTGCGCTCCAACAGGTGCTCGCGCTCGTCGGTCTCGAGCTGCGTCGCGCCGCGGACTGCGCGCATCGCCATCGTCGTCTCCTCGGCCGGCCTCAGCCGGGTCGGTCTCCCAGGGTCGGGCACGACCCTACGCGCAGCGCGGGCCGCGACGACACGCCACGGCAGGTCCCATGGCAGGGCTCGCGGCAGAGCTCGCGGCAGGGTTCACAAGGATGCAGCGTCCAGGAGCGCACCGAGCTCCTCCGAGCTCAGGTCCCGCAGCGCTCCGCTGCGCAGCCCGTCGAGGCGTACGGGGCCGATCGCGGTGCGCGTCAGCCGGCGGACGGGGTGACCGACCTCGGCCAGCAGCCGGCGGACGATGCGGTTGCGGCCCTCGTGGATGGTGAGCTCGACGATCGAGCGCTCGTCGCGGCGGCCTGTCGCCGCAGCCACCGACACCACGCGGGCATCGCTGACCTCCACGGGGCCGTCCTCGAGCTGCACACCGTCGCGGAGGCGACGCAGCACCGCCTTGGACACCTCGCCGTCGACCTCCGCGACGTAGACCTTGTCGACCTCGTAGGAGGGGTGCGCCAGCCGCTGGGCGAAGTCGCCGTCGTTGGTCAGCAGCAGCAGTCCGTCGGTGTCGGTGTCCAGGCGACCGACGTGGAAGAGGCGCTCGGGACGGGCGGCCACCACGTCGCCGAGGTGGCGCCGCCCCTCCGGGTCGCTCATCGTCGAGACCACGCCCCGGGGCTTGTTCAGCGCCAGGTAGACGTGCGCGCTGACCGGAGGCAGCCGTCGCCCGTCGACCCTGATCACCGCGCTCGTCGGGTCCACCTTGGTGCCCAGCCGCGTGACGATCTCGCCGTCCACCTCCACCAGGCCGTCGAGCATCAGCTCCTCGCACTTGCGGCGGCTGGCGACGCCGGACTGGGCGAGCAGCTTCTGCAGTCGTACGAGCCCGTCGTCGTCGGGGGTGCCGCCGGGCGGCTGCGACGTGGGGGGCGGGTTCATGCCTCGACGGTATCCAGGGCCTCGACGTCCTCGATCGACGGCAGAAACGGGGCGATCTCCGGCAGCTCGTCGAGCGAGGTCAGCCCCATGCGCTCGAGGAAGTACGTCGTGGTGCGGTAGACGTACGCGCCGTGCTCGCCGTCGGTCCCCGCCTCCTCGACCAGGCCGCGGAGCAGCAGCGTACGCATCACGCCGTCGACGTTGACGCCGCGGATCGCGGAGACCCGCGCCCGGGTGACGGGCTGCTTGTAGGCGACCACCGCCAGCGTCTCCAGTGCCGCCTTGGTCAGACGCGCCTGCTGGCCCTCCAGCACGTGCTTCTCCACGACCTCGGCGTACGCCTCCCGCGTGTAGTAGCGCCAGCCGCCGCCCACCTGCCGCAGCTCGAACCCGCGGCCCTGCACGTCGTACTCCGCGGACAGCCCCTCGAGAGCCTCGGCCACCTCCGCCTCGGGCCGCTGCACCGCCGTGGCGGCGGTGGCGGTGCTCATCGGCTCCTCGGCCACGAGCAGCAGCGCCTCCAGGGCCGGGCGCAGACGCTCGGCCGGGACACCTGCGGGTGCCTCGTCCGCCGGCTCCTGCTGCATGGTCGGTTCGGTCATGACGCGCCCTCCTCGGACTCGGGTGACCCCTCGAACTCGTCGACGCTCAGGTCGACGTCGGCATCGGCCGCTGCGGACCACCGCACCGTCAGCTCGCCGAGCGGACTCGGCTGCTCGAAGGCGATCACGCCCTCCCGGAAGATCTCCAGCAGCGCGAGGAAGCGGGCCACCGTCGTCGGGGTGTCGGCACCGGAGACGAGCGACCTGAACGTCGTCGTGCCGTCGCGACGCAGCCGTGCGAGCACCAGGTCGGCCTGCGCCCGCACGCTGACCGTGGGCGCGTGGATGTGGGTGAGGGACACCTCCTCGACGGGGCGGGGCACGAGCGCCTGCTCGGCCAGTCGGGCCAGCTCGGCCGGGCCGAGCCCGATGAGCACCTCGGGGAGCAGCGTGGCGAAGCACTCGTCGAGCCCCACGGTGCGCGGGTGGCGACGCTCCTCTCTCGCCAGCCGCTCGTCGAGCACGCCGGCGACGACCTTGAACGCGCGGTACTGCAGCAACCGCGCGAAGAGCAGGTCGCGCGCCTCCAACAGAGCGAGGTCCTCGTCGTCCTCGACGTCACCCTGCGGCAGCAGACGCGCGGCCTTCAGGTCCAGCAGCGTCGCCGCCACGACCAGGAACGACGTCGTCTCCTCCAGGTCCTCCGTCGCGTCCAGGGTCTTCACGTGGGCCACGAACTCGTCGGTCACGCGCGACAGCGAGACAGCCGTGATGTCGAGCTTGTGCTTCACGATCAGGCTGAGCAACAGGTCGAACGGTCCCTCGAACACGTCGAGATGGACCCGGAAACCGCCCGCCTCCTCGGCGACCGGTGACATCTCCCGCGAGTCGGCGTCGTCGGGTGCCTCGAGAAGGGTGGTCACGGCGTCGAGCTCACTGCTGCCGCAGCAGCGTCACCAGGTCGCTGTGCTCGCCACGCTTCTCCAGGTCCACCAGGGCGAGCGCGACCGCGGCCCGCACCACGCGCCCCCGGTCCGCGGCCAACCCGTGGCGACGGCGCAGCGCGATGCGGGCGTCCTCGATGTCGAGCAGCTCGTCGGAGGAGATGTAGACGGTCATCTTCTCGTCGTGGCGTACGCGCCCCGTCGGCTTCGGCTCGGCCGGGTCGCGCGTCTCGACGTCGAGCCCGCTCTCCCCCGAGGGGTCGACAGAGGCGTCGCGGACGACGGTCGGGCGGAAGAGGTCGTCGGCCTCCGGCAGACTCACGCGGCGAGGCACCGGGCCACCACCTCTCGTGCCAGGTCGCGGTAGGCCTGCGCCCCCGGCGAGGCGGACGCGAAGGATGTGATCGGCTCGCCCGCGACCGTGGAGTCGGAGAACTTCACCGTGCGCCGCACCACGGTGTGGAAGACCGCGTCGCCCCAGGCCTGCACCAGCCGCTCCATGACCTCGCGGCCGTGGATCGTGCGACCGTCGAACATCGTGCCGAGCACTCCGTCGACCTTCAGGCGCGGGTTCAGCCGCTCGGTGACCTTGTCGATCGTGGTCTTCAGCAGGGCGACGCCGCGCAGGGCGAAGTACTCGCACTCCAGCGGGATGATCACGCCGTCCGCCGCGGTCAGGGCGTTGACGGTCAGCAGGCCGAGGCTGGGCTGGCAATCGATCAGGATGACGTCGTAGTCCGCCACAGCCGGCTGCAGCACGCGGGACAGCGTCTGCTCACGGGCCACCTCGTTGACCAGCTGCACCTCGGCGGCGGAGAGGTCGATGTTGGAGGGCAGGAGGTCCATGCCCTCGACGCCCGAGGGCACGACCACGTCGGAGACCGAGACGTCCCGCTGCAGCAGCAGGTTGTAGATGGTGAGCTTCATGTCGTGGGGGTTCAGCCCCAGGCCCACCGAGAGCGAGCCCTGGGGGTCGAAGTCGACGAGCAGCACCTTGCGCCCGAGCTCGGCCAGCGCCGCCCCGAGGTTGATCGTCGTCGTGGTCTTGCCGACACCGCCCTTCTGGTTGCACATCGCGATGATCCGCGCGTCGCCGTGCCGCGAGACCGGGGCGGGCTCCGGCAGGTTCGGCAGCGGCCGGCCGGTCGGACCGATCACGGGCTCGGGGGGCAGACCCGGGATCTGTGCGGGCGCTTCGTCGGCGGGGCGGCGCAGGACGGTGCCGACCCCGTAGGTGCCGGTGGAGTACATGGGGGCTCCTGGAGCTGAGAGGGTTCCGGCGTCGGGTCCGGAGTGACATGTCGACAAAATCGACCTCGTGCTCGGGACAGTACGGCGACCTCGGCGGTCAGCCGGCGCGACGCGCCGCGCCGGACGGAATCACACCATGGGCCATCGGCAGCTTGTGGATAACTCAGACCCACCTGTCGACTCATGCCGTCCACTCGTGGGCATTTCGGACATTTCGCTGTGCAATACACGATGTGCTCGGCGCGGCGCAAGAGCTGACAGGACCCGGTTCGGACCATTCCCGCCCGGGGCCGCTCGTGCTAGTGCAGGGCCCGCGGGTGGCTGGCCGCGTACACCTCGCGGAGGCGGTCGACCGTGACCATCGTGTACACCTGGGTGGTCGTGACCGATGCGTGGCCGAGCAGCTCCTGCACCACCCGCACGTCCGCTCCCCCGTCGATCAGGTGCGTGGCGTAGGAGTGCCGCAGCGTGTGCGGTGAGACCTCGACACGGATGCCTGCCCGCTCCGCGGCCTGGCTGATCACGGTCCAGGCGCTCTGCCGCGAGAGCCGCCCCCCACGGGAGTTCAGGAACAGGGCGGGCACGCCGCGTCCCTTCGAGGCCAGGCCCGGCCGCGCCCTCACGACGTAGGCGCGCAGGGCCTCCACGGCGTACGAACCCAGCGGCACGATCCGCTGCTTGCCGCCCTTGCCGCGCAGCAGCACCGAGGGTCGGGCCTCGTCAGAGCTGTCCAGGGCGAGGTCGTCGACGTCCAGCGCGACCGCCTCGGAGATGCGGGCACCGCACCCGTACAACAGCTCGAGCAGTGCTCGGTCCCGCAACGCCAGTGGCGTGTCCGGCGCCGACGCCGCCGCGAGCAGCGCCTCGACGTCGGCCAGCGGGAGCGCCTTCGGCAGCCGCCTCGTCGGTGTCGGCGGCTTGACCGGGGCCGCGGGGTCGTGGCGCACCAGTCCCTCCCGCACCGCGAAGCGGTGGAAGCCGCGCACGGCGACGAGCGTGCGGGCCGCCGAGGCGGCGCCCAGCGGCTGGTGCGCCTCGTCGCCCTCCCGGAGATGCGCCAGGAAGGCGCCGACGACCTGCTCGTCGACCGCGTCGAGGTCCTCGATGCCGGCCGTGCCGAGGTAGGCGAGGTAGCGGCGCAGGTCGCGGCGGTAGGAGCCGAGCGTGTTCGCCGAGAGGCCGCGCTCGACACCGAGGTGCGCGAGCCAGGTCTGCACCGCGGACTCGATCCGCCCGGGCTCGTGCGCCGGCGCCGGGGCGTCGTCGATCGGGACGCTCACGACCCCGGTCCGCCGAGCCGCTTCACCTGCCAGGCGAGGATCGCCGCGACCAGGGGCGCGTCCGTCACGCGCCGCTCGAGCACGGCCGTGACCAGGTCGTCGGCCGGCACCATCACGACGTCGAGGTGGGCCTCCTCGTGACGCAGCTCGAAGTCTCCGCGTCCTGCGTGGCTCAGGCCCGTGGCGAGGTAGACGTGCTGCCGCTCGGCGAGGATCCCCGGGCTGGGCAGGAGCTCGAGCAGGGGCTCCCAGTGCTCCGCGGCGAGCTCGGCCTCCTCCCGCAGCTCGCGCTGGGCCACCTCGAGCGGGTCCTCGTCGTCGCCGTCGCGGACGCCGGCGGGCAGCTCCACCAGCCGTCGTCCCACAGCGTGCCGGTACTGCTGCAGGCACACGACGCGGTCGTCCTCGTCGACCGCGAGCACCACCACGGCTCCGGGGTGCTCCAGCACGGCCCGCGACATGCGGTCCTCCGGATCCCCCGGTGCGTGCACGGTGTACTCGCGGACCGCCACGATCCAGTCGCTGCGCCACGGGGTGTGCGAGGAGACCACCGGCCAGGTCTCCTCCCGGTCGGTCACCTCGGCGCCCCGCAGGGTCGCCGCCGCAGCGGCGGACGTGTCGCGCTCCTGGTTGCTCACGACGCGGTGACCGGCTCCGGGACGGTCTCGGACCCGGCGGACTCCTCGGCGTCCAGCGGGAAGCGCAGCTCGTTCTGCCGGTTGATCGCGGCCTCCACCAGTCCCGCGAACAGCGGATGGGCACGCGTGGGGCGCGACCTCCACTCGGGGTGCGCCTGGGTGGACACGTAGTAGGGGTGCGTCTCCCTCGGGAGCTCGACGAACTCGACGAGACGGTCGTCCGGCGAGGTGCCGGAGATGACGAGCCCCGCCTGCGACAGCTGCTCGCGGTAGGCCACGTTCACCTCGTACCGGTGCCGGTGCCGTTCCTCGACCGAGGTCTCCCCGTACGCCTCGGCGACCACGGAGCCCGGAAGGAGCGTCGCGGGGTACAGCCCGAGGCGCATCGTGCCGCCGAGGTCGCCGGCCCCCTCCACGATCGCCTCCTGCTCGGCCATCGTGGCGATGACCGGCGCGGAGGTGTCGGGGTCGAACTCCGTGGAGCCGGCGTCCGCGATGCCGCACACCTCCCGGGCGTACTCGATGACCATGCACTGCAGACCGAGGCACAGGCCGAGCGTGGGGATCTGGTGGGTCCTGGCGTACGTCAGGGCGCCCAGCTTGCCCTCGAGACCGCGGACGCCGAACCCTCCCGGGACGCACACCGCGTCGACGTCGGAGAGCTGCTTGGCTGCGCCCTCGGGGGTGGCGCACAGGTCCGAGGGGACCCACCGGAGCTCGACCTTCGCATCGTTGGCGAAGCCTCCCGCGCGCAACGCCTCGGCGACCGAGAGGTAGGCGTCGGGGAGATCGACGTACTTGCCGACGAGGCCCACGACCACGTGCTCGGCCGGATGGTGCACCCGCTCGAGCAGCTGGTCCCAGGTGCTCCACTCGACGTCGCGCCACGGCAGGTCCAGCCGACGCACCACGTAGGCGTCCAGGCCCTCGGCGTGCAGCACCTTGGGGATGTCGTAGATCGACGGCGCGTCCGCGGCGGTGACCACGGCCTCCTCGTCGACGTCGCACATGAGCGAGATCTTCTTCTTGATGCCCTCGGGCAGCGGTCGGTCGGCGCGGCACACCACCGCGTCCGGCTGCAGGCCGATGGACCGCAGCGCCGCGACCGAGTGCTGGGTCGGCTTCGTCTTCAGCTCCCCCGACGGGCCGATGTAGGGCACCAGCGAGACGTGGATGAAGAAGACGTTGTTGCGGCCGACGTCGTGCCGGACCTGCCGTGCGGCCTCGAGGAACGGCAGGGACTCGATGTCGCCGACCGTGCCGCCGATCTCGGTGATCACCACGTCCACCTCGTCCGAGGCCATCGCACGGATGCGGTCCTTGATCTCGTTCGTGATGTGCGGGATGACCTGGACCGTGTCGCCGAGGTAGTCGCCGCGACGTTCCTTGGCGATCACGTCGGAGTAGACCTGGCCGGTCGTCACGTTGGCCCGGCCCGCGAGGTTCGTGTCGAGGAAGCGCTCGTAGTGACCGATGTCGAGGTCGGTCTCGGCGCCGTCGTCGGTGACGAAGACCTCCCCGTGCTGGAACGGGTTCATGGTGCCGGGGTCGACGTTGAGGTACGGGTCGAGCTTCTGCATGGTGACCCGCAGCCCACGCGACTTCAGCAGGCTCCCGAGGCTCGACGCCGTCAGTCCCTTGCCCAGCGAGGAGGCGACGCCGCCGGTGACGAAGATGTGCTTGGTCGGCTGCGCTGAGGCCAACATGACTCCCGTGTCGTGGTCCGGGTGGACGCCGTCCGGCGAGCCACCTTCACGGGGTTCCACCCTACCAACGAACCGGGCCGCGGCACTCGCCGCGACACCCTCGCTCGCTCACCGGGGTGGTCAGCCCTGCCCGTCACCCGTGTCGTCGCTCGTGTCGTCCCCGGCGAGGTCGCCCGTCGCGTCGGAGGCCGCGGGCAGCGCACCGTCCGACCCGCCGGCGGCGCTGTAGTGACCCACCCCGCCGGCGGCCTGCTCGGCGAGGGCCAGCACGAGCGCGACCTTGCCCGTGGTGAGGTTCACCGGGTCCACGGTGCTCACGCGTCGCGCGGCACCAACGTCGGCGAGCAGCGACCGCAGGGCACCGTCGTCGACGGCAGCGCTCGTCGGGCCGGTCAGCACGACCCCGTCGACCTGCTCGTCGACACCCGAGAGGAGCGAGGCGAGGATCTCGCCCGCACCGGACCGCTCGAAGGAGGCGGCGTCGTCCTCCGCTGCCGCGGTGCCTTCGGCGATGCCGGGGGGAGCCACGACCAGCACCAGGTCGGCTCGGGTGTCGGTGGAACCGGCCGATGCCAGCAGCTCGGCCGTCGCCAGGCCGGACTGCAGGGCCTCCGCGCCTGCGTCCAGCGGCTCCGGTGCACCCTGCACGCCGATGGCGCGGCCGATGATCTGGCCCATCCGCTCGTACGCCGCGGGGTCGCCCGTGACCTGCACGTCCTCCGCCCCGGCGACGAGCTGCCTGCCGAGCTCGTCGACGAGCTGTCGCTGCTCGGGGTCGAGCAACGCCGGGGACAAGCGGTACGTGGCGGCGACCGACCCGCCCGCCTGCTCGACCAGGGTGGTGAGGTCCGGCACGAGGGCGTCGTTGGCGCCGGGGAGGGTGACGACAGCGACCGCGTTGCCCTCGAGGCTCCCGTCCACCACCTCCGGCGACAGCGCCTCGGCGAACGCGTCGGTGTAGCGCAGGTCCGACCGCAGGGCCGAGATGCGGTCGCTGAGTGTGGCCTTGCGGGCTCGGTCGGCCTCGATCTGCCCGACCAGGCTGTCGTCGACCTCGCCCTGCAACGGCCCACCGCCCAGGGCGATGCCCACGGCCAGTGCCAGGAACACCGAGACGAGGGTGACGACGTGGTAGCGGAACGAGATCACGGTGAGAGTCCTCCGGGCAACGAGTCCAGCAAGGGTTGCGACCAGGTGCGCAGCTGGTCGAGCAGGTCCTCCGCGATCTCCTGACCCACCGGAGTCGTCGTGAAGGCGGCCACCAGCGCCACGAGGCCGGCCAGCACGACGAGGAGCAGCTGCCAGGTGCGCACGCGCCCGGCGTAGAGCTCCGGCACGGCCCGGGCCTCGACCAGTCGTGCCCCGACCTTCAACCGGGTCAGGAAGATGCTCGCGAGACCGGACCGCTGGCGGTCCAGGAACTCCTCGAGCGTCGCGTGGCTCCCCGCGGTGATGATCACGGTCGGGTCGGCGAGGTCGGCGACCAGCAGGGCGATGTCCTCCGGTGTCCCCGACGTCGCCATCACGTGGTGGCGTACGCCGAGCCGCTCGAGGCGGGCCGAGCCCGCCGCACGTCCGGAGGCATCGGCATGGAGCACGACGTCGCGAGCCCTGCGCAGGGTGCGGTCGGAGACGGAACCGGTGTCGTTGCCACCCGTGGTGACGGGGCGCCCGAGACCACCTTCGCCGACGATCACGACGTCAGGTCGCAGTCTCGCCTCGACCAGCGTCTCCGCTCCGCCGTCCACCCCGATGAGCACCGGGTGCTGCTCGCGGATGAACCGACGCAGGCGCGCGACGTCCTCGCGGTGGTCGTACCCGCGCGAGACCACGACGACCGGGCGCCCGTGGATGCGCGTGCGCAGCGACGGAGTGGACAGGCCGTGCAGCAGCAGGTCCTGCTCGCGGCGCAGGAACTCCGAGGTGCTGGCGGTGAAGGTCTCCAGCTGTGCGGCGAGACCCGTCCGCGCCGAGGCCATGCGCCGCTCGATCTCCTCGAGGGTCAGGCGGTTCCCGGTCCAGGCGCGCTTGCCGGCGATCAGCCGGTCGCCCGTGACACGGGCCCGGCTGCCCTCCGGCAGCTGGGCGACCACCTCGCCTCCCACGGCCTCCAGGAGCACGACGCCCGCCTCGGCCAGCACCCCTGCACCGAGGCTGGGGTAGCGACCCGAGAAGAAGGAGGACCCGTTCACGACCGCGGCGACGTCGGCCTCGACCAGCGCCTGGGCGGTCTCACGGTCCAGGTCGGTCTCGTCGACGACGACGATGTCACCGGCGTGCACGCGTCCGAGGACGGCACGGGGCCGGCGATCGACCCGGGCGCGGCCGCTCGCCCCGGCGTCGCCCTCGGCGTCGGAGGCTCTCGGGGTCGGCTTCATGGCGCGGTCATCCTCGCACGCAGTGGCACCCGCCCCGCGGACCCGAGCGCGTGCCCCGCACCTGATGTGCCGACGACGGTGCCAGGGGTCAGTGGGTGGTCGACTCACGTCTGGCGTGGGCCAGCAGCTCCTCCGCGTGGGCGAGCGCGGTGTCGGACTCCTCGAGCCCGGCGAGCATCCGCGAGAGCTCGCGGACGCGATCGTCCTCGGCGAGGGTCGTCAGCCCCGACCGGGTCACCGACCCGTCCGAGGTCTTGGCCACGACCACGTGGCTGTCGGCGAAGGCCGCCACCTGTGGCAGGTGCGTCACCACCACCACCTGCGCGTGGCGGGCCAGCCGAGCCAGGCGCGCGCCGATCTCGACGGCGGAGCGCCCTCCGACACCGGCGTCGACCTCGTCGAAGACGAAGGTCGGCACCGGGTGGGTGCCCGCGATGCAGACCTCGAGGGCGAGCATCACCCGGGACAGCTCGCCGCCCGAGGCGCCCTTGCCCAGAGGCCGAGGCTCCGCGCCCGGATTCGGCGCCAGCAGGATCTCCACGGTGCAGGCGCCGTGGGGAGCGAGCCGGTCGGGGGTGATCTCGCCGCGTACGGTGACCTCGACGCGCGCGTCCGGCATCGCGAGGCCCGCCAGCTCGGTCTGGACCTGCGCGGCCAGCACGGGAGCACTGTCGGCTCGGGCCTCCCTGAGAGTCGTGGCCGCGGCCAGGGTCTCCGTCTCGAGCGCGGCCACCCGCTCGACGAGCTGCGTGACCCGCTCGTCGCTGTCGTCCAGCTCCAGCAGCCGTGCCGCCGCCCGACCGCTCCAGGCGAGCACCTCCTCGGTGGTCTCGCCGTACTTGCGCAGCAGACCGACGACGGCGGCTCGGCGTTCGGAGACGTGAGCCAGGCGTGCGGGATCGACGTCGAGCGAGGTCGCGTACGCGGCCACGTCCGCGGCGACGTCGGCGAGCTCGTAGGAGACCGTCGCCAGGCGGGCCGCCAGGTCGGCCGCCTCGGGGTCGTGCACCCCCGCTGCGTCCAGGTGTTGTCGGGCGCTCGCGACGGCGCCGAGTGCGTCGGGGGCCTCGTCGTCCGCGGACAGGGCCGATCGTGCTCCTTCCGCAGCGGTGCGCAGGGTCTCGGCGTTGCCCAGACGGGACTCCTCCGCGGCCAGCGCGTGCTCCTCCCCCGCCTGGGGGTCGACGTCCTCGACCTCGGCGAGGCCGAAGCGCAGGAGGTCGGCCTCACGCGCACGATCCCGGCTGCGTTCGCGCAGGTTCTCGAGCTCGGCTCGCGCCGCGGTCCAGGCCGTGTAAGCCGCGGCGTACGCGCGAGTCGCCCTCTCCACCGGCTCTCCCGCGAAGGCGTCGAGCGCGGTGCGCTGGGTCTCGGGCCGGGTGAGGCGCTGCTGGTCGGACTGGCCGTGCACGGTGACGAGCGCGTCCCCGAAGGTCGCGAGACGCGCGACGGGCACGGCAGCACCGCCCACGAAGGCACGAGAGCGGCCTGTCGCGGCGAGCTGACGCGTGACGATGACCTCGCCGTCCTCCACGAGACCGCCGAGCTGCTCCACCTGCGCGGCGAGCCCGGTCTCTGGATCACCGTGGGGGATCCGCACCAGGCCTTCCACACGCGCCACCGGGCTCCCCCGCCGCACCGCACCGGAATCCGCGCGCCCCCCGAGCAGGAGGCCCAGGGCGGTGATCAGCATGGTCTTGCCGGCACCGGTCTCGCCGGTGATGACGGTCAGGCCCGGGTGCAGCGGGAGCACCGACTCCTCGATGACACCGAGCCCGGTGATCCGCAGCTCCTCAAGCACGGGACTCCCCCACCCGATCGCGGTGGCGGCCGAGGTCGCGCCACCCGTCGACGGGGAGGTCGAACTTCGCCACGAGACGATCGGTGAACGGTGCGTCGTGCAACCTGACCAGGCGCACCGGACGCTGCCCGCGGCGCACCTCGACCCTGTCACCGGGGACCAGGTCGATCGTGCGCCGCCCGTCGCACCACAGCACGCCCTCGCCCAGGTGGGCGTGTCCCATCTCGATGGCGACGACGGAGGAGGGAGCGACGACCAGCGGTCGCGCGAAGAGCGCGTGAGCGCTGAGCGGGACGACCAGGAGCGCCTCGACCGACGGCCAGACCACCGGCCCCCCGGCCGAGAAGTTGTACGCCGTCGACCCGGTCGGCGTCGCGCACACCATGCCGTCGCAGCCGAACCGCGACAACGGTCGTCCGTCGACCTCGACGACGACCTCGATCATGCGCTCGCGGGAGGCCTTCTCCACGCTCGCCTCGTTGAGCGCCCACAGCGTCTCGACCAGCTCCTGACCGCGGTAGACCGACACATCGATGGTCTGCCGCTCCTCGGAGACGTAGTCGCGCCGCACCACGGCCTCGATCGTGGGGCCGACGTCCTCGGGCTCGGCCTCGGCGAGGAACCCGACGTGCCCGAGGTTGACACCGAGCAACGGCACGCGCGCGGCGCGGGTCAGCTCCACCGCACGCAGCATCGTGCCGTCCCCGCCGACCACGACGACGAGCTCACACCCCGCGGCCGGGTCCTCGTCGGGGGCCGAGACCGGCTCGAAGGGCAGCTCCAGCTCGGCCAGGTCGGACGCCGGGACGCGCACCTCGATGCCGGCCTCGAGCAGGGCCAGGCCCATCTCGGCGGCGACCTCGACGGCTCGCGGTCGGCCCCCGTGGGTGACGACCAGCACGGCACGCGGCTCGGATCCCGAGCCGACCGGCTCGGGGAGCACGTCGGTCGTCGCGCCGTGCAGCGAGTGGCGCGGGAGGTCGGGGATGCTGGGCGTCACGGGATGACCTTCTCATCCGGCGCCGACAGCTGCGGGCGCGCCGCCGCAGGAATCCAGCCGTGGTCGAGACCCTCGACCTCGCCGATCAGGGTCTCGCGGTCGAGCGGAGGTGCGTCCCGGCGGAGCCAGAGGAAGTACTCCACGTTGCCGGACGGCCCGGGCAGGCCGCTGGTGACCACCTGCCTGCTCCCCCACCCCAGCTCCTGGGCTGCGGCTGCGACGTCGTGCACGGCCTGGGCCCGCAGTCCCGGGTCGCGGACGACCCCGCCCTTGCCGAGCGCGTCCTTCCCCACCTCGAACTGGGGCTTCACCATCAGCAGGAGGTCGCCCTCGACGGCGGTGACGGACGTCAGTGCGGGCAGCACGAGCCGCAGCGAGATGAAGCTGAGGTCACCGACCACCAGGTCGACCGCGTCACCGCCGAGCAGCTGCGGGCTCAGTGCCCGGATGTTGGTGCGGTCGTGCACCTCGACCCGGGCGTCGGTGCGCAGGGACCAGGCCAGCTGGCCGTAGCCGACGTCGACAGCGAGCACACGCGCGGCACCGTGCCGCAGGAGGACGTCGGTGAAGCCGCCCGTCGAGGCACCGGCGTCGAGGCACCGGCGTCCCGCTACCCGCAGCCCGTGGGGCATCGTCGCGGCCAGCGCGCTCGCGAGCTTGTGCCCACCACGCGAGGCGTACGCCGGCTGCTGCCCGTCGTCGACGACGACCAGGTCCGCGTCGGTGCCGACCGAGGTCGCCGGCTTGCGGGCCGTCGTGCCCCCGACCTTCACGCGTCCTTCGAGCACGAGCTCACGCGCCTGCTCGCGTGACCTCGCCAGGCCACGTCGTACGAGCTCGGCGTCGAGGCGGAGCAGCCGCGGCACAGCTCAGACGTCTCCGCCGGCGGTGCGCAGCGACTCGCGCAGCGACGTCTCGAGGTCGCGGTAGGCCTCGACCTGCTCCTCGGCGGGCAGGTCGGCCAAGGCAGCCAAGGAGGCCTCGACATCCGCCACGACCGACGGTCGGTCCTGGGCACCACCGGCGTCGCCACCTGCGTCGCCACCTGCGTCGTCGGCCGCCGTCGTCGGCGGGCGCGGGACCGGTCGGGGGGTGCTGGAGTCGTCCACGGCGGTCCTCCTGGTCCTGTGGTACGCGAGGGTGGGGTGGTCCGCATCAGACTAGATGTTGCGCCGTGGGCCGAGGTCCGGCGGGCGGTGCGGTCAGCCGGGCAGGCCCCACCGGACAGCGAGGTCGTCCACGTCGGCGATGTCGTGGTCGGCGTCGAGACGGGCCCAGGCAAGGGCCGTGACGGCGCGCAGGGCAGGCAGGAGGCCGCCGTCGTCGCCGTCGGGGTCAGGAACGCGCCACCCGTCGTCGTGGCGCACCTCGACTCCTCCGCACACGGCGACATCGAGCGACTCCGCCACCTCCACCGGGGGGTGGGGCTCGAGGAGGCACCGCAGGTCCACCCCGACGAGGTCGGGCCGCGAGTCCGCCTCGATGCGGAGGAGGGACGCCAGGTCCGAGACGCCGGTGAGCACCAGCAGGCCCGCCATGCCGGCCCGATGGGCCCCGTCGATGTCGGTCTCGACGCGGTCGCCCACGAACACCGGTCGCTGAGCACCCGTCCGTTCGACGGTCTCGTCGAGGAGGGCACGCTCCGGCTTTCCGGCGACGACCGGCTCGCGCTCGGCGAAGTCGGCCACGACCCCGACGAGGACGCCGTTGCCTGGTCCTCGTCCGTGCGGCGTGGGTACGGAGGCGTCGGTGTTCGTCGCCACCCACGGCAGGCCACGACGGACGAGGATCGCGCCGTCCCTCACCCGTTCCCAGGGCAGGTCCGGCGCGTAGCCGGACACGACGGCGACCGGGTCGTCGGTCACCGCCGTGACCGGTTCGAGCCCGCGATCACGCAGGGCGACGAGGAGTCCCTCGCCGCCGATCACGAAGATCCGTGAGCCGGCGGCGTGGTCCGCGGCCAGCAGACGCGCGGCGGCCTGGGCGGAGTTGACGACGTCCTCGGGCCCCGCCTGCACGCCCAGCGACGTGAGGTGCTCGGCGACCGTCGTCGGCGTCCGTGCGGCATTGTTCGTGACGAATGCTGTGCGGGTGCCGAGTCCGCGGGCGCCCTCGAGGGCGGACGCGGCGTGGGGAACCGCCTCGGAGCCGACGTACACGACACCGTCGAGGTCGAGAGCGACGAGGTCGTAGTGCTGCGCCGGGGGACGTTCGAGCGCGGTGAGACCACGGTGGCCCGCCACCGGTGCCTCAGTCTTCCCGGGTGTCGTCATCGGTGGGCAGCACCTCGGTGCCGGCGGCGTCGGGCTGCAACCGACGCTCGAGCTCAGCGACCTGCTCGTACGCGTCCGTGGTGCGCTCACCGTCGACCGCCTCGGTGCGGTGGAACCACGTGAGCGCGTCCTCCTCGCGGCCCGCCTCGAGAAGCGTCTCCGCGTACGCGTACCGCAGCCGCGGGAGCCACGGCTCACGGTTCTGGGAGTGCAGTGGTGCGTTCTCCAGCACCCGCAGCGCCGCGTCCAGCTGACGGAGGTCGCGCCGGGCGCCGGCCTCCACGATCGTCATCTCGATCCGTAGGGCAGGGCCGAGCTTGCGTACGGCGGGGTCGCGTGCGACGTCCAACGCCTTCTCCGCCCTGCCCAGGCCGCGCTCGCAGTCAGCGATGACGGGTAGGTAGTCGGCGGCGCCGTTCATCCGGCGTGCCGCCCTCAGTTCCGACAGTGCCTCGGCGAAGTGACCGGCGGCGTACGCCGTCTCGCCGCACGCCTCACGGACCACGGCGATCCGGGACGCCCGGGCGCGCGCCGCCAGGGTGTGCCTGTAGGCGGTCTCGGGGTCGGTGTCGATGAGCGAACCCGCGGCAGCCAGATGCCTGGCCACCCGGGCAGCGAGCTTCTCGGGGATCCCTCGCAGCTGCGCGGTCACCGCGCGAGGCAGCTCCTTGCCGGTGATCTCCTCGGGGATCTCCGGGCCGTCGTACTCCTCCTTCGACACCGAGCGCTGGCGTACGGAGTCGCGCTCGGCGACCCAGTCCCGACTCTTGCGCGCGGAGCTGTCGTCCGTGCCACCCGGACGACGCGCGCCCCCGCGGCCGTCACGTCGGTCACTGGACCGGCCGCTCGGTCCTCCCTGACCCGACGGGCCTCGTCCACCGCGGCCGCGATCACCCGACCGGTCATCCGACGATCCGGAGGGTCGGCCGGGACCGCTGCCCCGGCGGGGCTTGTCGCCACTGTTGCGGGGACGCTCTTGCATGGTGCTCCTCGAGGTTCAGCAGACGTGTCGTCAGCCTAGGCCAACGACTGCACGCACAAATGCGTGTGGGCCACCCCGTCGAGATCCGTTGATCCCGTCGGAGTGACCCACACTGAAAAGAAGTCCGGCGACGTCCTACTCTCCCACAACCTCGCGATTGCAGTACCATCGGCGCTGTGAGGCTTAACTTCCGGGTTCGGAATGGGACCGGGTGTTTCCCTCACGCTATGGCCGCCGTAACACTATGGAATTCGAGCACGCCCCCCGGACCACACCCGAGGAAAACCGGGGTGACCCTGGGGTCGTTCGTGGTTCCAGAACCACACAGTGGACGCGCAACACTTCCTCGAGCACACAATTTGATGACCCTAGAGGTGTGATGTGTGACAAGCCCTCGGCCTATTAGTACCGGTCGGCTAGGCATCACTGCTGTACACCTCCGGCCTATCAACCCAGTCGTCTACTGGGGGCCTTACCCCACAAGGGGTGGGAAACCTCATCTTGAAACGTGCTTCCCGCTTAGATGCTTTCAGCGGTTATCACTTCCGAACGTAGCCAACCAGCCGTGCTCTTGGCAGAACAACTGGCACACCAGAGGTTCGTCCATCCCGGTCCTCTCGTACTAGGGACAGCCTTTCTCAAGTTTCCTACGCGCGCGGCGGATAGGGACCGAACTGTCTCACGACGTTCTAAACCCAGCTCGCGTGCCGCTTTAATGGGCGAACAGCCCAACCCTTGGGACCTACTCCAGCCCCAGGATGCGACGAGCCGACATCGAGGTGCCAAACCATCCCGTCGATATGGACTCTTGGGGAAGATCAGCCTGTTATCCCCGGGGTACCTTTTATCCGTTGAGCGACGCCGCTTCCACATGCCAGCGCCGGATCACTAGTTCCGACTTTCGTCCCTGCTCGAGGTGTCACTCTCACAGTCAAGCTCCCTTGTGCACTTACACTCGAAACCTGATTGCCAACCAGGCTGAGGGAACCTTTGAGCGCCTCCGTTACCATTTAGGAGGCAACCGCCCCAGTTAAACTACCCATCAGGCACTGTCCCTGATCCAGATAATGGACCTAGGTTAGACATCTAGTACGACCAGAGTGGTATTTCAACGATGACTCCACACACACTGGCGTGTGCGCTTCACAGTCTCCCACCTATCCTACACAAGCCGAACCAAACACCAATACCAAACTATAGTAAAGGTCCCGGGGTCTTTCCGTCCTGCCGCGCGTAACGAGCATCTTTACTCGTAGTGCAATTTCGCCGAGTCCATGGTTGAGACAGCGCCCAAGTCGTTACTCCATTCGTGCAGGTCGGAACTTACCCGACAAGGAATTTCGCTACCTTAGGATGGTTATAGTTACCACCGCCGTTTACTGGGGCTTAAGTTCTGCGCTTCGCAACCAAAAGCTGCTAACACGTCCCCTTAACCTTCCAGCACCGGGCAGGAGTCAGTCCGTATACATCGTCTTTCAACTTCGCACGGACCTGTGTTTTTAGTAAACAGTCGCTTGGGCCTGGTCTCTGCGGCCATCAACGCTTACCACCGCGAGGGTGTTCACGCATCCGGCCCCCCTTCTCCCGAAGTTACGGGGGCATTTTGCCGAGTTCCTTAACCATGGTTCACTCGATCGCCTTGGTATTCTCTACCTGATCACCTGAGTCGGTTTGGGGTACGGGCGGCGCACAGCTCGCTAGAGGTTTTTCTCGACAGCATAGGATCACCAGCTTCACCCATACGGGCTCCCCATCAGGTCTCAGGCACAAGAGCAGCGGATTTACCTACTGCTCGCCCTACACCCTTAGCCGTGGACAACCATCGCCACGGACTGGCTACCTTCCTGCGTCACCCCATCGCTTGACTACTACCGGATCGGGTCGTGCGCATCCCTCCAACTGTCCCGAAGGATCTGTGGAGTTCAGGGCACTTAGCATCACCGGCCTCGTCATGGGCGCTGCTTTGCCGGTACGGGAATATCAACCCGTTGTCCATCGACTACGCCTGTCGGCCTCGCCTTAGGTCCCGACTTACCCAGGGCAGATTAGCTTGACCCTGGAACCCTTGATCATTCGGCGCCAATGTTTCTCACATTGGATTCGCTACTCATGCCTGCATTCTCACTCGTGTGGCGTCCACGGCTCGATCACTCGACCGCTTCACCCCCCACACGACGCTCCCCTACCCATCCACACCACTGGACCCAGGAAAACCCGGGCCGATGATCCCAACAAAGGGAGTGTGAATGCCATAGCTTCGGCGGATGACTTGAGCCCCGCTACATTGTCGGCGCAGAATCACTTGACCAGTGAGCTATTACGCACTCTTTCAAGGATGGCTGCTTCTAAGCCAACCTCCTGGTTGTCTCTGCGACTCCACATCCTTTTCCACTTAGTCACCGCTTAGGGGCCTTAGCTGATGGTCTGGGCTGTTTCCCTCTCGACTACGGAGCTTATCCCCCGCAGTCTCACTGCCGCGCTCTCACTTGTCGGCATTCGGAGTTTGGTTGATTTCGGTAAGCTTGTGGGCCCCCTAGACCATCCAGTGCTCTACCTCCGGCAAGAAACACACGACGCTGCACCTAAATGCATTTCGGGGAGAACCAGCTATCACGGAGTTTGATTGGCCTTTCACCCCTATCCACAGGTCATCCCCCAGGTTTTCAACCCTGGTGGGTTCGGTCCTCCACGCGGTCTTACCCGCGCTTCAACCTGCCCATGGATAGATCACTCCGCTTCGGGTCTAGATCGTGCTACTCAAACGCCCTGTTCGGACTCGCTTTCGCTACGGCTTCCCACCACTGGTTAACCTCGCAACACAACGCTAACTCGCAGGCTCATTCTTCAAAAGGCACGCCGTCACACACACGAATGCGCGCTCCGACGGATTGTAGGCACATGGTTTCAGGTACTATTTCACTCCCCGCCAGGGGTACTTTTCACCTTTCCCTCACGGTACTTGTCCGCTATCGGTCACCAAGGAGTATTTAGGCTTAACGGGTGGTCCCGCCAGATTCACACGGAATTTCAGGGGTTCCGTGTTACTTGGGGTCACGATCCGGAGTCCAGAACTTACGTCTACGGGGCTCTCACCCTCTACGGCCGGGCTTCCCAACCCGGTTCGACCTCATCCTGGATTTCTTACTCCGCGCCTGTACGGCAGCACAGACAAATCGGCCCCACAACCCTCACACCGCAACGCCTGCCGGCTATCACACGATGCAAGTTTGGCCTCATCCGATTTCGCTCGCCACTACTTTCGGAATCACTCTTGTTTTCTCTTCCTGTGGGTACTGAGATGTTTCACTTCCCCACGTTCCCTCCAACTGCTCTATGTGTTCAAGCAGAGGTAACTGGACATGACTCCAGCTGGGTTTCCCCATTCGGACATCCCCGGATCACAGCTCGGTTGCCAACTCCCCAGGGCTTATCGCAGGCTCCTACGTCCTTCATCGGCTCTTGGTGCCAAGGCATCCACCATGTGCCCTTAGTAGCTTGTCAAACAACACACCACTAAAGACATCAAACAAATATTGCTACAAGATGCTCGCGTCCACTGTGAAGTTCTCAAACAACAAACGACACCCCCACACACCACATCAGCGACATGCGTAAGGCCCGCACTGAAACACCAGACAAACGCCTGATCCTTCAGGACCCAACAGTGTGCCCACACCCACCCCACCGGACGAACGACCCCGAGGTTCCACACCCACACGGACGAACCGCACGAGTAGTACTGACAAGACCGCGCCACACGAGGCACGACGTGAATAGTCGACGATTCCACTACTGAGCCCCCCGCACCGACAGACACTCGCTGCCGCAATGCGGGAAACCTGGACACCACACGCCCCCACACGGGAACGCCGATGCCAGATGTGCTCCTTAGAAAGGAGGTGATCCAGCCGCACCTTCCGGTACGGCTACCTTGTTACGACTTCGTCCCAATCGCTCGCCCCACCTTCGACGGCTCCCCCCTCAAAGAGGTTGGGCCACCGGCTTCGGGTGTTGCCAACTTTCGTGACGTGACGGGCGGTGTGTACAAGGCCCGGGAACGTATTCACCGCAGCGTTGCTGATCTGCGATTACTAGCGACTCCGACTTCATGGGGTCGAGTTGCAGACCCCAATCCGAACTGAGACCGGCTTTTTGGGATTCGCTCCACCTTACGGTATCGCAGCCCTTTGTACCGGCCATTGTAGCATGCGTGAAGCCCTGGGCATAAGGGGCATGATGATTTGACGTCATCCCCACCTTCCTCCGAGTTGACCCCGGCAGTCTCTTATGAGTCCCCACCATGACGTGCTGGCAACATAAGACGAGGGTTGCGCTCGTTGCGGGACTTAACCCAACATCTCACGACACGAGCTGACGACAACCATGCACCACCTGTATACGAGTGTCCAAAGAGCCTGCTGTCTCCAACAGGTTCTCGCATATGTCAAACCCAGGTAAGGTTCTTCGCGTTGCATCGAATTAATCCGCATGCTCCGCCGCTTGTGCGGGCCCCCGTCAATTCCTTTGAGTTTTAGCCTTGCGGCCGTACTCCCCAGGCGGGGCGCTTAATGCGTTAGCTGCGGCACGGAACTCGTGGAATGAGTCCCACACCTAGCGCCCAACGTTTACGGTGTGGACTACCAGGGTATCTAATCCTGTTCGCTCCCCACACTTTCGCTCCTCAGCGTCAGGTAATGCCCAGAGAACCGCCTTCGCCACCGGTGTTCCTCCTGATATCTGCGCATTTCACCGCTACACCAGGAATTCCATTCTCCCCTGCATACCTCTAGTCAGCCCGTATCGGAAGCAGGCACGGAGTTAAGCCTCGTGTTTTCACTCCCGACGCGACTGACCGCCTACGAGCCCTTTACGCCCAATAATTCCGGACAACGCTCGCACCCTACGTATTACCGCGGCTGCTGGCACGTAGTTGGCCGGTGCTTCTTCTTCCACTACCGTCACTTGCGCTTCGTCATGGATGAAAGAGGTTTACAACCCGAAGGCCGTCATCCCTCACGCGGCGTTGCTGGATCAGGCTTTCGCCCATTGTCCAATATTCCCCACTGCTGCCTCCCGTAGGAGTCTGGGCCGTGTCTCAGTCCCAGTGTGGCCGGTCACCCTCTCAGGCCGGCTACCCGTCGTCGCCTTGGTAGGCCATTACCCCACCAACAAGCTGATAGGCCGCGAGCTCATCCTCCACCGCCAGAACTTTCCACCACCACCCGATGCCGGGAGTGGTCATATCCGGTATTAGCCACCGTTTCCGATGGTTATCCCAGAGTGAAGGGCAGATTGCTCACGTGTTACTCACCCGTTCGCCGCTCGTGTACCCCCGAAGGGGCCTTACCGCTCGACTTGCATGTGTTAAGCACGCCGCCAGCGTTCGTCCTGAGCCAGGATCAAACTCTCCGTTGAAAAAACCATAACCACAAACGCGGCATATGATCGAATACAACAGTCGCCGATCAACACTCCAAAGAGCGAGAACCGACGAGGCAAATACAAACTAATTCGTCGACTTTTAGCACACTGTTGAGTTCTCAAGAATCAGACACCCCGCCAGACCCCACCACCAGTGGACCCCATCCGAGGCAACCCGACCAAACTTACCGGTGTTCGTCGTCCGGCGCAAACCGAACGCTTCACCTGCTTGGCTGCATCCCGCTGGCTGATCGCTCATGAGGAGCGACCCGACCCGGCAGTGATGCTGCGGGTTGTGTCTCCGGGCCGGCCGCCCGGCCTTCTGGCCTTGCGTCCCGCCGCTCTCGGCGACAGGTGAAACATTAGGACGGGCGGGGCGGCCTACGCAAACCGGGGGCGGGTGCGCTGGCTCACAGCGCGGCACGTGGGGCGGTCGAAGAAGCCGTGGTTGCCACATCAGTGCAGGTCAGCGAGGTGCTCGCTGCTCAGGACGTCCACGGTGGGGGCCCCCAGCAGCGTCATCGCCTCAGCCAGCCCGGCGCGTGTCGCGGCAAGGAGCCGTCGCACGCCGTCGTCGGAGAGCGGGTCGGCCGCGAGTGCCCAGTACGCCGGCCTGCCGAGGAACACGGCGTCGGCGCCGCTGCACAACGCCGCGAGCAGGTGCGCGGGCGTACGGATACCACCGTCGACGTACACCTGCGTCGTGGACCCGGTGCGCGCCCGGACTCTCCGCACGGCCTCGGCCACCGGGCGCACGGCGCGGGCCGTCGACAGGGACTGGTCCAGCTGTCGACCACCGTGGTTGGAGACCCACACGGCGGCCACGCCCCGCTCGGCAGCCCGCGCGGCGTCGCCAGGGTGCAGCACACCCTTGAGCACCACGGGTACGCCGAGCGCCGAGAGCTCCTCGACGTCGTCCCACGCGAGATCCTTCGCCTTGCGCCGGGCCGGGTCGGTCTCCCCGTCACGGCTCGGCGTCCCCCGTCCGGGCATCTCGGCGCCCGACCACGTGGGATCGGCGACGTCCCAGATGCGCTCGTCGGCCTTGCGGGCCACCACCGGGGTGTCGACGGTGAGCACCAATGCGCGGGCACCCGCGGCGACGGCGCGCCGGGGGACGTCGGCGGTCACGGTGCGGTCCTCGGCGAGATACACCTGCAGCCACCAGGGCGCGCCCGTGGCGCTCACGTCCTCGAAGCGGGACCCCGTGTTGCTGGACAGCACGAGGGTCGAGTCCTCGGCCGCGACCGCACGGGCCATCGCCACCTCACCGTCCGGGTGGGCGGCACGCAGCATCGACATGGGAGCGACCCCGACGGGCGCGGACCACCGCTCCCCCAGCACCGTGACCGTCGTGTCCACCGACGAGACGTCGCGAAGCACCCGGGGCACGAGACCGACCGTGTCCCAGTCGCGACGCGCCTGCGCTCGGGAGATGCCGGCCCCCGCCCCCTGGGCGACGTGACGGAAGACCGCCGGGTCGAGGCGCGCCCGAGCAGCTCGACGCTGCTCACGGAGCAGTCCGGGCTCCACGGTGACCTCCCTCGTCTCAGTCGACGACGCGTACGCCGGCCATCCTCTTCTTGCCACGACGCAGCACCAGCCAGCCGTCGGCCAGCAGCGCGGAGTCCTCCGGACGGTGCTCGGGGTCCTCGACGCGCGCGTGGTTGACGTACGCCCCGCCCTCCTTGACCGTGCGGCGCGCCTCGGCCTTGCTCGAGCACAGCCCGCTCGCCACGAGCAGGTCGAGCACGGCGGGGACCGACCCGTCCTCCCGCGCGACCTCGATCGAGCCGGCGTCGCGCAGAGCGGCCGCCAGCGTCGGTCCGTCGAGCGCGTGCAGTGCCTCCCCGTCACCACCGAACAGGGCGGCGGCTGCGGCCGTGGCTCGGTCGACGGCCTCGGACCCGTGCACGAAGGCCGTGACCTCGTCGGCGAGCCGACGCTGACCCGCGCGCGCCCAGGGCTTCTCGGCGTGTGCGGCCTCGATCTGCTCGATCTGCTCGTGCGAGAGGAACGTGAAGACGCGGAGGAGCTCGCCGACCTTCTCGTCCTCGACGTTCAGCCAGAACTGGTGGAACGCGTACGGGCTCATCATCTCGGCGTCGAGCCACAGGGCGCCACCCTCGCTCTTGCCGTACTTCGTTCCGTCGGCCTTCGTGATCAGCGGCGTGGCGAACGCGTGCACCTGCGCCGCCTCGGCGCGGCGTACGAGCTCGACACCGCCGGTGAGGTTGCCCCACTGGTCCGAGCCTCCGAACTGCAGCGTGACCCCGCGCGAGCGGTAGAGCTCGAGGAAGTCCATCGACTGCAGCAGCACGTAGGAGAACTCGGTGAAGGAGATGCCGTCCTCGAGCCGTGTACGCACGACGTCACGCGCCAGCATGCGGTTGACCGGGAAGTGCTTGCCGACGTCGCGGAGGAAGTCGAGCACGCTCATCGGCTGCGTCCAGTCGAAGTTGTTGACCATCGTCGCGGCGTTCTCGCCCTCGAAGCGCAGGAACGGCTCGATCTGGGCCCGCAGGCGCTCCACCCAGGCGTGCACGGTCTCGACGGGATTGAGGGTGCGCTCTCCGGAGTCCCGGGGGTCGCCGATCAGTCCGGTCGCGCCCCCGACGAGCAGGTGCGGTGTGTGCCCCGCGTCCTGCAGCCGTCGGGCGGTGACCAGCTGCAGCAGGTTGCCCATGTGGAGGCTCGGCGCCGTTGGGTCGAAGCCCACGTAGAACCGCACGCCGCCCTCGGCGAACGCGGAACGGAGCGCCTCACGGTCGGTCGAGTGCGCGACGAGACCACGCCATTCCAGGTCGGCGAGCAGGTCGGGGGCGGTGGGCACGGATCCTCCACAGGTACTTCCCGGGCAGTCCCGGGGGGGGGGGGGGGGGGGGGGGGTACGACGACGGGGCCCAGCCTGCCTCATCAGGCAGACCGGACCCCGTCGCGGGTGGCCGAGCGAGGTGGCGTCAGCCGGTGAAGAGCGCCGCCGCCTTGATGACGTTCGTGATCAGGCCGTACACCAGCGGGATGCCCACCAGCGCCCAGCTGAAGACCAGGAGCGGGGTCTTGGTCTTGACGTCGCGCTCCGTCTCGGTCTTCGTCATGGTCGCCGTGCCTCCGCCGCTGGTCTCGTGCTCGGAGACGTCGGTGCGGTCCGAGCCCTTCGGCTCGTCCTCGTGCGCCTCGTCGGAAACCCGGGTGACGAGGAGGTTTGCCACGAAGCCGACGGCCAGCACGCCGACCATGGTGAACAGTGCCGGACGGTAGGCGTCGGCCGTCAGCGATCCCGGTTCACCACCGGAGGCGTCGAGGATGCCGTTGACGATCACGGGTCCCGCTACGCCCGCCGCTGCCCATGCGGTCAGCAGCCGCCCGTGGATGGCGCCGACCTGGAAGGTGCCGAACAGGTCTCGGAGGTATGCCGGCACCGTGGCGAAGCCGCCGCCGTAGAAGCTGATGATGATGAAGCTGAAGAGCACGAAGATCACCGTGCTGCTCGTGCCGAGCAGGGCGATGCCGGCGAAGAGGAGGGCGCCGATACCGAGGTAGCCCATGTAGGTGTTCTTGCGGCCGATGTAGTCCGACGTCGAGGACCACACGAAGCGTCCCAGCATGTTCGCCAGCGCCAGGATGCCGACGAAGCCCACGGCCGCTGAGCCCGAGACCGAGGAGCTGCCGCCCTCGCGGAAGAAGTCCTGGATCATCGGCTGCGCGTTCTCCAGGATGCCGATGCCCGCGGTCACGTTGCAGAACAGAACCGCCCAGACGAGGTAGAACTGGCGCGTCGTGATGGCGCTGTTGGCCGAGACGCTGCCGCTGGTGACGTAGCCGCCGTCCCCGGTGTCCTTCTCCTGCTTGTCCTTCTCGGGATCGAATCCAGCCGGTGCCCAGTCGTCGGCCGGCACTCGCACCAGCCAGGCACCGAACAGCATGACCACGAAGTAGACCGCCGCCATCACCAGGAACATGCCCGCCACCGCGCCCGAGCCGGCGCTGTCGGCGTTCTCGGCACCGAACAGGCCCAGCAGCCCGGACTCGAACGACGAGGCCACGAGCGCGCCGCCGCCGAAGCCCATGATCGCCAGACCGGTGGCGAGACCGGGCCGGTCGGGGAACCACTTGATCAGGGTGGAGACCGGCGAGATGTAGCCGATGCCCAGGCCGATGCCGCCGAGCACGCCGTAGCCGAGGAACAGCAGCCAGATCTGCTCCGTCGCGGTCCCGATGCCGGCGACCGCGAGGCCGGCGCCCCAGAAGACGGCCGCGGCGGCCATGGCCTGACGCGGTCCGCCGGTGTCGACCCAGGTGCCGAGGAATGCCGCCGACAGCCCGAGGATCACGATCGCGAGGGAGAACGTCAGACCGATCGTGGTCAAGCTGGAGTCGAACACGCCGACGAGCGCGTTCTTGTAGACGCTGGTGGCGTACACCTGGCCGATGCTCAGGTGGATGGCGAGGGCCGCCGGCGGCACCAGCCACCGGTTGTAGTTCGCCGGAGCGATGGTGCGCTCCTTGTCGAGGATGCCGATGACGGCCACGACGCCTCCTTCAGGCATGTGAGGTCAGCCACGGGGGTGTGGCCTCACACCCGTGCCCGGGTCGTTCTCAGGCGAAACTCAGGCGCACCCGCCGCGACCCGATCGCAACCCCGACGACGGGTGCCGATCGGTCCGGGTCGGGATCACCACGATCTTGCCGGTCGCGGTGCGGCCGGCGAGGTGGGCGTGGGCGTCGTGCACGTGCTCCAGGGCGTACGTGCGCTCCACCCGTGGCGCGACATCGCCGGCGACGGCGGCCGCGACGAGGGTCGGGAAGTCCGCAGGTCGGTGCATGGTCGAGCCGACGAGACGCCGGTTGTGCAGGTAGAGCCGTCGCAGGTCCAGCTCCACGACGGGACCTGCGACGGCGCCCGCGACGATCCACCGTCCGCCCGGACGGAGGCGTGGCAGCAGTCGACTCATGGCCGGGCCCCCCACGATGTCGACCACCGCGTCGAGCGAAAGGGGCGTGTGGCCGAACAGGGTGCCCCCGTCGCGGTCGATCGCCGCGTCGGCACCTGCCTCGCGAAGCACGGCCTCGTTGCCCGGGGAGGTCTGCGCGACCACCCGGCAGCCGCGCGCGACCGCGAGCTGGACGGCTGCCAGGCCGACGCCCCCCGACGCGCCGGTGACCAGCACCGTCTCTCCCTCGCGCACCTCGCCCCGCTCGAGCATGCCGACGGCCGTGCCGTACGCGATCGGCAGGCAGGCGAGCTGGGCGTCGGTGAGCGGGGAGCCGGTGACGTCGTGGACGTGGTCGGCGTCGACGACGCAGAGCTCGGCGAAGCCTCCGTCGTACTCGCTGCCGAGGACGCCGAGCAGCTCGGGCTCGAGGCCGGGACGACGTGCCGCCTGGGCGGGATCGAGGTCCGCGTACGTCGCGGGATCGACCAGGACCCGCCTGCCCACGAGAGCGGGGTCGGCACCCTCGCCGACGCTGTCGACCACCCCGACGACGTCGGCGCCCTGGATGCGGGGGAAGTCCACGACCCCCCGCCACCCCGATCTGGCGTCGGGGTCGTCGTCGGCGCCGTACGCGCCCTCGCGGGTCCACAGGTCGGTGTTGTTCGTGGCGGCGGCCAGCACCCGCACACGTGCCTGTCCCGGGCCCGGGAACGGGTCGGGGACGTCGCGCAGCTCGACGGCGTCGGGGCCGCCGAACCGGGTGAGCACGGCTGCACGCATCGCGGCGTCCTCCTCAGGGCCTCTCGCGGGGTCGGAGAGGGGCTGCTGGACGGTACTGCGAGACGGTCGGGTCGTCGACCAGCCACCAGCGCCAGGGACGTTCGGCGGCGGCGCGGAGCCCGACGCGGGGCCCCGAGGCCACCTCGCCGGCTGCAGGTCGATCCCCGATCGTCAGCGTGGGCGTACCTGCGTCCAGGCGGTGACCGTCGTGGGTGAGGTCGAGCGCCAGCGCACGGCAGAGGTTCGCGGGGCCACGGGCAAGGTCGCGGTCGCGAGGCGTACGGCCGGCACGCGTCGTGCGTCGGGACCGCGCGACCTCGAGACCCTCCACCACCTCACCGGCGCGCAGGAGCACCGCCCCCGGCTCCCCCGGAGCCGGGCCGGCCGCGACGTTCGCGCAGACGTGCATGCCGTAGATCAGGTAGCAGTACAGCGTGCCGGGGGCCTCGAACATGCTCGCGTTGCGCGCCGTGCGACCGCGATGGGCGTGCGAGCCCGGGTCGTCCGCGGCGCCGTACGCCTCGACCTCGGTGATCCTCACGACGACCGTGCCGTCGGGGGTCTCGTGCCGCAGCGAGGCGCCGAGGAGCCGTGGCGCGGCATCGGCCGGGTGCGCGGTCAGCGCCTCCGCCAGGCCGTGGGGCGGGCTCAGGACCAGCGCTCCCGGGCCCGCGCGAGCACGGTGCGCAGCTCGGTGAGCTGCTCGCGTACGCGGCCTGGTGCGGTGCCGCCGCGTGCGTCCCGGGAGGCGACCGAGCCCTCGACGGTGAGCACGCTGCGTACGCCGCTCGTCAGCCGGGGGTCGATGGCCGCGAAGTCCTCGTCGGAGAGGTCGGCGAGCTCGATGCCGCGCTGCTCGCAGGCCTGCACGCAGGCACCGGCCAGCTCGTGCGCCTCGCGGAACGGGACGCCCTCGCGGACGAGCCACTCCGCGACGTCGGTCGCGAGGCTGAAGCCCTGGGGCGCCAGCTCGGCCATGCGGCCGGTGTCGAAGACGAGGGTGGCGACCTGACCGGTGAAGGCCGGGAGCAGCACCTCGAGGGTGTCGACGGAGTCGAAGACCGGCTCCTTGTCCTCCTGCAGGTCCCGGTTGTACGCCAGGGGCAGCGCCTTGAGCGTCGCCATCAGTCCCGTCAGGTTGCCGACGAGCCGCCCCGCCTTGCCCCGGGCCAGCTCGGAGACGTCGGGGTTCTTCTTCTGCGGCATGATGCTCGACCCGGTCGAGTAGCCGTCGTGCAGGGTGACGAAGCCGAACTCCTTCGTGGCCCAGAGGATGATCTCCTCGGCCAGACGGCTGACGTCGACGCCGACCATCGCGGTGACGAACGCGAGCTCGGCGACGAAGTCGCGCGCGGCCGTGCCGTCGATCGAGTTCGGCGCGCTGCCGGTGAAGCCGAGGTCGTGGGCGATCGCCTCCGGGTCGAGACCGAGGCTGGACCCGGCCAACGCGCCGGACCCGTACGGCGACCCGGCTGCCACCCGCGCGTCCCAGTCGTCGAGCCGGTCGACGTCGCGCAGCAGGGGCCACGCGTGGGCGAGGAGGTGGTGGCTCAGGAGGACGGGCTGGGCGTGCTGCAGGTGCGTACGCCCCGGCATGATCGCGCCGAGGTGCGCCTCGGCCTGCTCCGCGAGAGCGTCCACGAGGTCGAGCACCATGCCGGCCACGACGCGGGTGTGGTCGCGCAGGTAGGCACGGAACAGCGTGGCGACCTGGTCATTGCGCGAGCGGCCCGCGCGCAGTCGCCCGCCGACCTCGGCGCCGACCTCCTCCAGGAGCAGCCGCTCGAGGGCGCCGTGGACGTCCTCGTCGGAGGGGTCGGGCTGCAGGTCGCCGGCGGCGTACCGCTCCCCCAGCGCCGTGAGCCCGGCGAGCAGGGTGTCGCGGTCCTCGGTGCTCAGCAGACCTGCCCCGTGCAGCACCTGCGCGTGGGCCCGAGACCCCGCGAGGTCGTACGGCACCAGCCTCCAGTCGAAGTGGGTCGACCGGCTCAACGCCTCGAGCGCCGGGCTCGGACCGCCGGCGAAGCGGCCACCCCACAGGGAGCCGGTGCGGGTCTTCGGGGCGTCGGTCGGGGCCTGCTGCTCAGTCACGGGCCGCAGTCTCCCAGGTCAGTTCAGCGCGCGACCGACCGCTCGCTCCCGGGTGTCCCGCGCGACCAGACGCTCGGCGTTGGCCTCCTGGTCGTCGGGCTGACGCTGCGACTCGCGCTCGGCCTTGACCCGGGCCTCGTACGCCGTGACCTCGTCGTCGACGCGCTGGGCGTCCCAGCCGAGCACGTCGGCGACGAGCTCGGCGGTCGGCCGGGCGGAGTCGACCCCGCGGTCGGGGGTCTCGATCGAGATGCGCGTACGCCGTGCCAGCAGGTCGTCGAGGTGCAGCGCGCCCTCGTGGGTGGCGCCGTACCGGATCTCGACCTTGAGGTACTCCTCGGCGCCGGGCAGCGGCTCGAGCAGGCTCGGGTCGTCGGCGGCGAGGCCCATCACCTCGTTGAGCAACGAGCCGTAGCGGTGCACCAGGTGCGTGATGCGCCAGGTCGGCAGGTCGTACCTCGCGGCCAGCGTCTCGACCTGGTTCTCCAGGGCGGCGAACCCCTCGGCGCCGAGCAGCGGGATGTGCTCGGTGACCGAGTCGCCGACGTGGGCCGACAGGTCCTCCTTCGCCACGTCGACGGCGTCCTTGGCCATCACGCGGTACGTCGTGTACTTGCCGCCCGCGATCGAGACCATGCCGGGCTGCGGACGACCGACCGCGTGCTCGCGGGAGAGCTTGGAGGTCGCGTCCGACTCCCCCTTGAGGAGCGGGCGGAGGCCGGCGTACACGCCCTCGATGTCGTCGTGGGTGAGCGGCTCGGTGAGCACCTCGTTGACGTGGTCGAGGATGTAGTCGATGTCGGCCTTGCTCGCCGCCGGGTGCGCGAGGTCGAGGTTCCACTCGGTGTCGGTCGTGCCGATGAGCCAGTGGGTGCCCCACGGGATCACGAAGAGCACCGACTTCTCCGTACGCAGGATCAGGCCCGTGTCGGAGTGGAAGCGGTCCTTGGGCACGATGATGTGCACGCCCTTGGACGCCTGCACCCGGAACTGCCCCTTGCCGCCCGCGAGCTCCTGGATCTCGTCGGTCCACACGCCGGTGCAGTTGATCGTGACCTTCGCCGAGACCTGGGTGGTGGCCCCGGTCTCGAGGTCCTCGATCTCGGCGCCGACGACACGTTCGCCGGCCCGCCGCAGATCGGTGACGCGCGCCGAGGTGAGCAGCTGGGCCCCGTACGCGGCGGCCGTGCGGGCGACCATCATCGTGTGGCGGGCGTCGTCGGCCTGGGCGTCGTAGTAGAGCATCGCGCCGACCAGCGAGTCCTTGCGCATGCCGGGGGCCAGCGAGAGCGCCTTGCCTCGCGTCAGCTGCTTGTGGCGCGGCAGCGACCGGGCTCCGCCCATCGTGTCGTACAGCGTCAGGCCCGCGGTCATGTACGGCCGCTCCCAGAGGCGGTGCTTGATCGGGTACATGAAGGACACGGGGCGGATCAGGTGCGGCGCGATGCGCGAGAGCATCAGCTCGCGCTCCTTCAGCGCCTCGCGCACGAGCGTGAAGTCCATCTGCTCGAGGTAGCGGAGACCGCCGTGGAAGAGCTTGGAGCTGCGGGAGGAGGTGCCGGAGGCGTAGTCGCGCTGCTCGACCAGGAGCGTACGGAGGCCACGGGTCGCGGCATCCAGCGCGACACCGGCGCCCGTGACGCCGCCGCCGATGACGAGGACGTCCACCTCCGCGTCGCCCTGCAGGTCCTGCCACGCCTTCTCGCGCTGGTCGGGTCCGAGTGGTGCGGTGGTGAGCATGGGGTCCTCCAGGAGTTGGACGCAGTCACGGCAACCCTCCCCCGCGGCGCAAATGCGTACTCTCCGGATCAGGCCGCGTTGCGGCTGTGGTCGACGGATGCAACCGTGGTGCCGATCACAGTCGCTCTCGGCTGCTCTCGGCTGGTCCCAGGAGGCCGCATGCTGCTCGACATCTTCGTCCCCGAGCTCGCCGGCACGGCGATGCTGCTCCTCCTCGGATGCGGCGTGGTGGCCAACGTGGCGACGGCCAAGACGGCCGGGTCAGGTGCCGACTTCACCCTCATCGCCTTCGGCTGGGGCCTCGCGGTCTTCGCCGGCGTGTACGTCGCCTTCGCCTCCGGCGCCCACATCAACCCGGCGGTGACGATCGGGTTGCTCTCCACGGGCTCCAGCGACTTCGGGTGGGCCGAGGCGCCGGTCTACATCAGCGCCCAGCTGATCGGGGCCTTCCTCGGGGCGAGCCTGGCGTACGCGGCGTACAAGCATCAGCTCGACGACCTCGAGGTCGAGGCGGCCGCGAAGAAGGACGTCTTCTGCACCGCGCCCGCGGTGCGCTCGTACGGCTGGAACGTCGTCACCGAGCTCATCGGCACCTTCGTGCTGGTCTTCGTCATCGTCGCCTTCGGCAAGACGCCCTCGGGCCTCGGGCCGCTCGCCGTGGCTCTCCTCGTGGTCGGCATCGGCGCGAGCCTGGGTGGGCCCACGGGCTATGCGATCAACCCCGCCCGTGACCTCGGCCCGCGCATCGCGCACGCCCTGCTGCCGATCCGCGGCAAGGGCGGCAGCGACTGGGCGTACTCCTGGGTGCCGATCGTCGGCCCCCTCCTGGGTGGCGCACTCGGGGGTGTGGCTGCCAACCTCATGAACTACGTGTGACCCGCAGCACCACGAGCAGCATCCGACGAGCACCCGACGAGCACCAGGAGCGAGCATGGCGACGTACGTCCTGTCCATCGACCAGGGAACGACCAGCACCCGCGCGATCGTCTTCGACCACGACGGCGAGATCGTCGCGGTCGACCAGCTCGAGCACGAGCAGATCTTCCCGAAGGCCGGGTGGGTCGAGCACGACGCCCTCGAGATCTGGAAGAACACGCGCGAGGTGATCGGCGGCGCGCTCGGCAAGGCCAACATCGACAACTCCGACATCGCCGCCGTCGGCATCACCAACCAGCGCGAGACCGCCGTGGTGTGGGACAAGAACACCGGCCAGCCCGTCTACAACGCGATCGTCTGGCAGGACACGCGGACGCAGAAGATCTGCGACCGCCTCGCGGAGGACGGCGGCACCGAGCGCTACAAGGACGTGTGCGGCCTGCCGCTCGCGACGTACTTCGCCGGACCCAAGGTCGCCTGGATCCTCGAGAACGTCGAGGGCGCCAAGGAGAAGGCGGAGGCCGGCGACCTGCTCTTCGGCACCACCGACTGCTGGACGGTGTGGAACCTGACCGGCGGTGCCGAGAACGGCGGCTGCCACATCACCGACGTCACGAACGCCTCGCGCACCATGCTGATGAACCTCGAGACGCTCGAGTGGGACGCCTCCATCGCCTCCGACATGGGCATCCCGACCTCGATGCTGCCGGAGATCCGGTCGTCCTCGGAGGTGTACGGCGAGTGCGAGCCGGGTGTGCTGCGCGGCCGTCCTGTCGCCGGGATCCTCGGCGACCAACAGGCGGCGACCTTCGGGCAGGCGTGCACCGAGAAGGGCGAGGCCAAGAACACCTACGGCACCGGCAACTTCATGTTGCTCAACACCGGCACCGAGGCGGTGCCGAGCGAGAACGGCCTGCTGACGACGGTCTGCTACAAGCTCGGCGACGCCGACACCGTCTACGCCCTCGAGGGGTCGATCGCCGTGACCGGCTCGCTGGTGCAGTGGGTGCGCGACAACCTGGGGCTCATCTCCTCGGCGCCGGAGATCGAGACGCTCGCGAAGAAGGTCGACGACAATGGCGGTGCGTACTTCGTGCCCGCCTTCTCCGGCCTGTTCGCGCCCCACTGGCGTCCCGACGCGCGAGGCGCGCTCGTGGGCCTGACGCGCTACGTCAACAAGGGGCACCTGGCACGAGCGGTGCTGGAGTCGACCGCGTTCCAGACGCGGGAGGTCATCGACGCCATGAACGCCGACTCCGGTGTCGACCTCAGCGAGCTGCGCGTCGACGGCGGCATGATCGTCAACGAGACCCTGATGCAGTTCCAGGCCGACATCCTCGGCGTCGACGTCGTCCGCCCGAAGATCGCCGAGACCACGGCACTCGGGGCGGCGTACGCGGCAGGTCTCGCCGTCGGCTTCTGGGAGTCGACCGACGAGATTCGCCAGCAGTGGGCCGAGGACCACCGGTGGACCCCGCAGATGGACGAGGACGAGCGGGAGCGGCTGCTGCGCAACTGGAAGAAGGCCGTCACCAAGACGCTGGACTGGGTGGACGCCGACACGGAGGCGTGAGCAAGGCAGCGTGCGCGATGCTGGCGTCATGAGCGAGGTCCTGGAGTACGCCGCCTTCACCACCGTCCCGTCCGGCGGCAACCCCGCCGGCGTGGTGCTGGACGCCGTCGGCTGGGACGTCGGCCGCATGCAGGCCGTCGCGGCCGAGCTGGGCCACTCCGAGACGGCCTTCGTCGTCGGTGTGGCCAGTTCCGGCACGGGTTCGGCGGACGACGCGGCGGGAGGCGTCGGGGACGGCGAGTCCTTGACGGTGCGCTTCTTCACCCCCGAGACCGAGGTGTCCTTCTGCGGGCACGCCACGCTGGCCACGGCGATCGCGTGGGCGGAGCGTCACGGCGCGGGCACGCGGACGTTCCGGGTGGAGGCCGGTGAGGTCTCGGTGACGGTCCTCGAGGAGCACGGGGCACTGGTCGGCGAGCTGATGACGGTTCCCGCACGCTCCGAGCCCGCGACGCCCGAGCTGGTCGCCGACGTCCTCCTCGCCCTGCGGTGGGGCGTCGAGGACCTCGATCCTTCCTGGACACCGCATCTGGCGTACGCGGGTGCCTCCCACCTCGTGCTCGTGACGGCCTCACGAGGGCGGCTCGCGGCGCTGGACTACGCGTACGACGAGCTGCGTGGCGTCATGGTGCGAGCCGGCCTGACGACGCTGCAGCTGGTGCACCCCACCGGGCCGGACGCGTTCGCCTCCCGCAACCCCGGTCCTTCGGTCGGCATCCACGAGGATCCGGCGACGGGTGCGGCGGCCGGGGCGCTGGGGGCGTACCTGCGCGTCGTGGACTCCCGGGACGACGTGCGCGAGGTCGAGGTCGTGCAGGGCGAGGACATGGGTCGGCGCTCGGTGCTGCGGGTGACGATCGATCCGGCCGACGACCGGATGCGCGTCGCTGGCACGGCGGTTCCGCTCGCATCGCTGGTCGAGGAGCCGAGGGACGAGGCGTCTCGAAACCGAGGTGCGCCCTCGTGACACTTCGGCGTGCTGCCCAGTGAGTCCCGCACGGTTTGACCCGCCACCAGGCGCGAACGACAGGACAATACGTCCTCACAGACCACGGCCCATGGCAGGCTGCCTCCAGCTACGCCAACTCGGGAGGTCTGCTCGTGGAAGGAAACTGGAGGCCCGCGCGCCTGATTCCGGTGCGGGGAATCGGTAGCGAAAAGGAAGCTGAAGAGCGAGCAACTTCTGCACTGTTGGCCGTGCTGTCCATCGTGAGACCGCTGTCGCTTGAGCTCTTCAAGCCGTTCGGGGCCTCCGGCGCGACCAGGGCCACCGTGGAGTGCTTCACCGAAGTCCCCTTCGAGCTCGAGGGCAAGAAGATCAGGCCAGACGGGCTGGTACGGGTCTCCTACGGCAAGACGTCGTGGACGGCACTCGTCGAGGTGAAGACCGGTACGTCGCTCCTCGACGCCGAGCAACTGATCAACTACGTCAAGGTCGCGAGAGCCCACAAGTTCGACTGCGTGGTGACGATCTCGAACGAGCTGTCACCGGCGGCCGGCCGGCACCCCACAACTGCGGCGATCCCGCGAGCGAACTCCACGGTCAAGCTGCACCACCTGTCGTGGACACAACTCGTGACGACTGCCGTACGACTCCATGAGCACATCGGAGTAGAGGACGCTGAGCAGCGGTGGCTCCTGGCAGAGCTGATCCGTTACCTGCAGCACTCGGCGTCGGGCGCCCTGTCCTTCAATGACATGGGCAGCGAATGGGTCTCCGTCCGAAGCGCTGCGAAAGACCGAACCCTGGTCAAGACGGATCCCGGCGCCTTGGACGTCGTACAGCGATGGGATCAGCTCATCCGTTACGTCGCTCTCGTCATGGGAGCGCAGACCGGCCTCGACGTGACCCAACAGCTCAGTCGGGCCGAGTCGCAGGATCCCAAGGTGCGCATGGACGCCGTACTGCGCCAGCTGGTCGAGTCTGGTTGCCTGCGGGCGTCACTACGCATCCCCAACACCGTCGGTGACCTCGAGATCTGCGCGGACCTGCACTCGCGGCAGCTGATGTGCTCCACGACGGTGAAGGCGCCCGAGGACAAGGGGGCTCGTGGTCGCGTCGGGTGGTTGACCCGCCAGCTGCGCGACACCGCACCGGGGGACCTGCAGATCGAGTCCCGGGCGCTTCGCGCCAAGTCAGGGCCCTGCGTGGCTCTCGCCGCTGCAACGGAGGACTCCAGCCTCTTGCTTGACGACCAGAAGCGAGACCCCGCCACCTTCACGCTGACCATGCGGCGTGAGATGGGCGCGGGCAGGCTCGTCGGCAAGGGAAAGGGCAACTCCTTCATCGAGTCCGTCGAGAACGCGATCAACGGGTTCTACGACCAGGTTCTGTCCACGCTCACGCCGTGGCAGCCGAGGGCCGCACAACGCCACAACGTGCCGGAACCCTCTGACACCCAGACCTTCAAGGGCGAATAGCCGACCTTGACCGGTACGTCTGGCACCTTCGCGATGCGTACGAGGTGCCGGACGTACCGGTCAAGGGGATGTCAGTCGTTGCCCTCGCTGATGGCGACGTGGTCGAGCACCTCGTCGTCCATGCGCGGGGCGTTCGGGTTCGCGGTGATCCGGTCGGCACCGCCCTTCTGCAGCTCCCCGTAGAGGGTCCCGTTCTCCACGAGCACGTGACCCTGGTCCAGCGGCTGGTCGGCGTACAGCTCGAGCTTCGAGCGGCTGTCGGCGATGTCGAGGTTGCGCATCGTGAGCTGGCCGATGCGGTCCAGCGGGCCGAAGGCGGCGTTCTCCGTACGCTCCATCGAGAGCTTGTCGGGGTGGTAGCTGAAGTTCTCCCCGGCCGTGTCGAGGACCGAGTAGTCCTCGCCGCGCCGCAGCCGGACGGTGACCTCCCCGGTGACCAGCGAGGCGATCCAGCGCTGGATGCCCTCGCGGATCATCAGCGACTGCGGGTCGAGCCACCGGCCCTCGTACAGGAGACGGCCGAGCTTGCGGCCCTCGTTGTGGTACTGCGCGATGGTGTCCTCGTTGTGGACCGCGTTGACCAGGCGCTCGTAGCCGATCCACAGCAGCGCCATGCCCGGCGCCTCGTAGATGCCGCGCGACTTCGCCTCGATGATGCGGTTCTCGATCTGGTCGCTCATGCCGAGGCCGTGGCGTCCGCCGATGCGGTTGGCCAGGTCGACCAGCGCCACGGGGTCCAGCCGCTGGCCGTCGATGGCGACGGGGCGACCCTCCTCGTACCGGATCGTCACGTCCTCGGTCTCGATCTCGACGCTGGGGTCCCAGAACTTCACGCCCATGATCGGCTCGACGGTCTCGAGCGAGGTCTCCAGGTGCTCCAGGCTCTTGGCCTCGTGGGTGGCGCCCCAGATGTTGGCGTCGGTGGAGTACGCCTTCTCCTGGCTGTCGCGGTAGGGCAGGTCGCGCTCGGTGAGCCACTCGCTCATCTCCGCGCGGCCGCCGAGCTGCTCGACGAAGTCGGCGTCGAGCCACGGTTTGTAGATGCGCAGGTTCGGGTTCGCCATCAGGCCGTAGCGGTAGAACCGCTCGATGTCGTTGCCCTTGAAGGTCGACCCGTCACCCCAGATGTCGACCCCGTCCTCGGCCATCGCACGCACCAGCATCGTGCCGGTCACGGCACGGCCGATCGGCGTGGTGTTGAAGTACGTACGCCCGGCCGAGCGGATGTGGAAGGCGCCGCACATCATCGCGGCGAAGCCCTCCTCGACGAGCGGGAGGCGGATGTCGATGGAGCGGGCGATCTCGGCGCCGTACTGCTTGGCGCGGTCGGGGATGCCGTTGATGTCGGACTCGTCGTACTGCCCGATGTCGGCGGTGTAGCAGCAGGGCACCGCACCGTTCTCGCGCATCCACGCCACGGCCACGGAGGTGTCGAGGCCGCCGGAGAAGGCGATGCCGACGCGCTGGCCGGTGGGCAGGGAGGTGAGCACCTTGCTCATGGGGAGATCAGTCCTTCGGTCGTACGGGTGGATGGTCTGCGAGAAGTGACCTCTCGCGGGAAGTGACCCCTGGTGGGTCTGGCGGGGCTGGTGGGGTCGGTGAGGGTCAGTGGCGGGGGCGGTGGGAGCCGGCGAGCGCGAGCATGCGCTGGGCCAGCGCGTCTCCCCCGTGCGGGTCGCGGCTGATGAGCATGACCGTGTCGTCGCCGGCGATGGTGCCGAGGCAGTCACCGAGCTCGGCCTTGTCACACGCGGAGGCGAGGTACTGCGCCGCACCCGGGGGCGTACGCAGCACCGCCAGGTTGGCGGACCCCTCGGCGGAGACGACGAGCTCGCCGCACAGCCGGGCGAGGCGGGTCTCGGCGGCCTCGGTGGCCGCCCACCCTCCCGAGGTCGGTCGACGGTCGCCTCCCTCGGCCGGCACGGCGTACACCAGGGCGCCACCCGGTCCGCGCACCTTGACGGCGTCGAGCTCGACCAGGTCCCGCGAGAGCGTTGCCTGGGTGACGTGCACGCCGGCGCTGGCCAGGATGTCGGCGAGCTCGGTCTGCGACTTCACCGCACGATCCGTCAGCGCCTCGATGATGAGGGCGTGGCGAGCGGACTTGGTGCCCGGCACGAGCGGCTCCGGGCCTCCCGCGCTGCTGAGGGCGCTCACATGACCACCTCGATGCCGGGCCCGCCGTCCGGGCCGGAACTTTGTGCCCTCTCGGCGGAACTCTGTGCCCTCTCGGCGTGGGCGAGGTGGGCCATGAGGGCCTTCTGGGCGTGACGCCGGTTCTCGGCCTCGTCCCAGACCACCGACTGCGGTCCCTCGAGCACCTCGGCGGTGATCTCCTTGCCCCGGTAGGCCGGCAGGCAGTGCAGCACCAGGGCGTCGTCGGCCGCGTGGTCGAGGGCTCCCCGGTCCACACGCCAGTCCTCGAAGACCGCCTCCCGGGCTGCGGCCTCCGCCTCGCGTCCCATCGAGATCCAGGTGTCGGTGATGAGTACGTCGGCCCCGGCGACGGCATCGGCCGGGTCCTCCACGACCGCGAGGGACCCGCCGGTCTGCTCCGCGCGGGCGCGCCCCGCCGCGAGCACGTCCTCGGTCGGCAGGAAGCCCGTCGGGCCGGAGACGCGTACGTGCATGCCCGCCGTCGGGCCGGCGACCGCCCACGACTGAGCGACGTTCGCGCCCGCGTCGCCGAGGTAGGCCACGGTCATGCCGCGCAGGGCCTCGACTCCCCCGCGCTGCTCGGCGACCGTCTGCAGGTCCGCCAGCGCCTGGCACGGGTGGAACTGGTCGGTGAGCGCGTTCACGACGGGCACCCCGGCGTACGCGGCCATCTCCTCGATCCGCTCCTGGCCGAAGGTGCGCCACACGATCATCGACACCTGACGCCCCAGCACGCGGGCGACGTCGGCGATGGACTCACGCTCGCCGATCCCGGCGAGGCGGCCGTCGACGACGTACGGGAAGCCGCCCATCTCGGCGACCGCGACGGCGAAGGAGCTCTGCGTACGCAGCGTCGGCTTGTCGAAGACCAGGGCGACCGTGCGGGGGCCCTCGAGCACGCGCTCGGAGAACGGCTCGGCCTTCAGACGCGCGGCGAGGTCGAGCACCCCGGCCTGCTCGGCGACCGTGAGGTCGTCGTCCCTGAGGAAGTGACGGGGGGCGTGAGGCGTCACGAGCTGCCACCGCCCCCGTTCGACGCGTCGGCACCGGCGGCCGCGCACCGGGCGTACGCCTCGTCGAGGATGCCGGGGAACGCCTCGACGAACGACTGCGCCTCGTCGGTGGTGAGCACGAGCGGCGGCACGAGCCGCAGGGTGTGCGGGCCGGTCGCGTTGATGATGAAGCCGCGCTCCATCGCGACCTCGAACGCCACCTGGGCCGGGTTGTCGTGCCCGTCCGCCGCGTCCTGGACGGGCTCGAGGTCGACGCCCATCAGCAGGCCGGCCCGGCGTACGTCGGCGACGCGGTCGTTGGCCGCCAGCGCGGCGAACACCTCGGAGACCTCGACGACGTGGGCCATGAGGTCCTGGCCCTCGATCGTGTCGAGCACCGCGAGGCAGGCCGCGGCGGCGACCGGGTTGCCGCCGTAGGTGGTGCCGTGGTTGCCGGGCACGAGCATGGAGCCGGCCTCACCCAGCGCCACGCAGGCGCCGACCGGGAAGCCGCCGCCGAGACCCTTCGCGAGCGTGATGATGTCGGGACGCACTCCACCGTGCTTGGGGTCCTGGTGCGCGAGCCAGTGGCCGGTGCGACCGATGCCGGACTGCACCTCGTCGAACCACAGCAGCGCGCCGTGCTCGTCGCAGGCCGCACGCGCCGCCTGCAGCAGGCCGTCGGCGGGCTGCACGGCTCCGGCCTCGCCCTGCACGGGCTCGAGGATCACCGCGGCGGTGTCGCCGTCGATGGCGGCGACGAAGGCCTCGACGTCGTCGTACGGCACGAACTCGACACCGCCGGGCAGCGGCTCGAACGGGGTGCGGTACGCCTCCTTGCTGGTCAGCGCGAGGGCGCCCATCGAGCGCCCGTGGAAGGAGCCGGCTGCGGCCAGCACCTTCGTGCGACCCGTCTTGCGGGTCAGCTTGAAGGCGGCCTCGTTGGCCTCGGTGCCGGAGTTGGTGAAGAAGACACGCGCACCCTCGGCAGCGGCGTCGGGACCGCCGCAGATCGCGACCAGTCGCTCCGCGAGGGCGACCTGCGGCTCGGTGGCGAAGAAGTTCGACACGTGACCGAGGGTCTGCAGCTGCGTGCTGATGGCCTCGACCAGCGCCGGGTGGTTGTGGCCGAGGCAGTTCACGGCGATGCCGGCGAGAAGGTCGAGGTACTCCGTGCCGTCCTCGTCCCAGACCGTCGAGCCCTGCCCGCGCACGAGCGCGCGCTTGGGCGGCCCGTAGGTGTTCATGATGACCTGCGGGTGACGGTCCTGGATGGAGCTCACAGCTCGACCTTTCCTGCCGCGGTGCGGATCTTGGTGGTGACGTCGGGCAGCACCTGGGTGCCGACGCCCTCGGGGGTGAAGATCTCCAGGAGCACCGAGTGCTGCGTACGCCCGTCGACGACGGTGGCGCGAGGGACCCCGCCGTTGACCGCGTCGAGACACGCGCGCATCTTGGGGACCATGCCGGACGCCAGGCTCGGCAGCAGCTCAGCGAGCGCCTCCGGGCCGATCTCCTGGATCACGTCGTCGCTCGCCGGGTAGTCGCGGTAGAGCCCCTCGACGTCGGTCAGCACGAGCAGCTTCTCGGCACCCAGCGCGACCGCGAGGGCGGAGGCGGCGGTGTCGGCGTTGACGTTGTGGACCGCGCCGGAGGCGTCGGGGGCGACCGAGGAGATCACCGGGATGCGGCCGGCCTCGACGAGGTCGAGCACGGCCTCGGGACGTACGGAGTCCACCTCGCCGACCAGGCCGAGGTCGACCTCCTCGCCGTCCACGACGGTGCCGGTCTTGCGGGCCGTGAACAGGCCGGCGTCCTCACCGGAGAGGCCGACCGCCATCGGGCCGTGGGAGTTGATGAGGCCGACGAGGTCGCGCTGGACCTTGCCGACGAGCACCATGCGCACGACGTCCATCGCCTCGTCGGTGGTCACCCGCAGACCGCCGCGGAACTCCGAGTCGATGCCGAGGCGCCCGAGCATCTGGGAGATCTGGGGCCCTCCGCCGTGCACGACGACGGGCTTGAAGCCCGCGTAGCGCAGGAAGACGACGTCCTCGGCGAAGGCGCGCTTGAGGTCGTCGTCGACCATCGCGTTGCCGCCGTACTTGATGACCAGGATCTTGCCGTGGTAGCGCTCCAGCCACGGCAGGGCGTCGGCCAGGACGGCCGCCTTGCGGGTGGCCTCGCGCATCTGGTCTGCGTAGTCGCTCATGAGGTTCCTTGGGTGATCGAGGTGCGAGCCGCTGGGCGAGTTGCGGGATTCAGCTGGAGTAGGCGGAGTTCTCGTGCACGTACGCGTGCGTGAGGTCGTTGGTCCACACCGTCGCGCGGGCGTCGCCCGCCTTCAGGTCGATGAGCACCGAGACCTCACGCCCGTCGAAGGTCACCTTCTCGGGCGGCTCGTGGGGCTCGGAGGACCGGCAGACCCAGACGCCGTTCATCGCCACGTCGAGGTCGGCGGGGTCGAACTCGACGTCGGTGGTGCCGAGGCTCGCGAGCACGCGGCCCCAGTTGGGGTCCTCACCGAAGACCGCGGCCTTGAAGAGGTTGGACCGGGCGACGGAGCGGGCGGCGGTGACGGCCTCGTCCTCGCTGGCGGCGTTCTGCACGGTGATCGCGATCTCGTGGTCGGCGCCCTCGGCGTCGGCGAGCAGCTGCATCGCGAGGTCGGTGCAGGCCCGCTGCAGGGCCTCGGTGAAGTCCTCGACGCCCGGCGTGATGCCCGAGGCGCCCGACGCCATCAGGGTGACGGTGTCGTTGGTCGACATGCAGCCGTCGGAGTCGAGCCTGTCGAAGGAGATGCGGGTCGCGGCGCGCAGCGCGGTCTCGCAGTCCTCGGCGCTGACCACCGCGTCGGTGGTCAGCACGACCAGCATCGTGGCGAGCTGTGGCGCGAGCATGCCGGCGCCCTTCGCCATGCCGCCGATCGACCAGCCGGCTCCCTCGACGACGACCTGCTTGGAGACCGAGTCGGTGGTCATGATCGCGTGGGCGGCGTCGTCCCCTCCGTCCTCGGTCAGCTCGCCGAGGATCGCGGCCGTGCCGTCGAGCAGCTGCTGCCGGTCGTTGGTGAGACCGATGAGTCCGGTGGAGCAGACGATGACGTCGATCGCCCCGATGCCGAGCCCGTCGGCGACCTTCTCCGCCACCGCGTGCGTGGTCTGGAACCCCTCGGCGCCGGTGTAGCAGTTGGCGCCGCCGGAGTTCAGGATCACCGCGCGCACCGTGCCGTCCTTGACGACCTCCTGGCTCCACAGGATCGGGTTGGCCTTGCAGCGGTTGGCGGTGAAGACGCTCGCGGAGTCGTGCCGCGGGCCGTCGTTGACGACCAGGGCGAGATCCTTGGCGCCGGTCGACTTCAGACCGATCGGGATGCCCGCGGCGCGGAACCCGGCGGGGTGGGTGATGCTCATCGGGTCTTCCTCTTCCTGTCGGCCCCGGGCTTGCCCTTCGCGCTGCTCTGCTTCGCGCGGCCTCGCTTGCTGCCCGCCTTGTCACGCTCGGGCGCCCCCTCCGGCTCCTCGGGCGGCACCTGGATCTCGAAGCCCGCGGCGGTCCATGCGGCGTCGGCCTTCGCGACCCGGTTGGCGGGGACCAGCAGCCAGTCGGTGTCGTAGGTCGAGATCGTGAAGGCGCTGATCTCGGCCTCGGCGAGCGGGCCCAGCACGCCGTGCAGGACCCCGACGAGGCTGAAGTCGAGCGGACCGGCGATCTCGTACGCCGCGAACGGTCCCTGGCTCGTCGCCTTCGCCGGCACCGTCGAGGCGTGGCAGACGAGGCTCGTCTCCTCCGCGGTCGCGGTGATCGACAACAGCGTCGACGCCTCGGCCCAGTCGGGGAGGTCCGAGCCCGGTGGGAGGCGTACGACGGCCAGCTGGTCCGCGTGACGGATGAGGGTGCGGCCGTTCCCGGCGGAGGCGTCGCCGTCCACGAGCGGCTCGGGCACCGACCCGGTCACGGCGCGATCCCCACCGTCGTGAGGCCCAGGGTCTCCTCGAGGCCGAGGGCGAGGTTCATCGACTGCACCGCGGCCCCGGCGGTGCCCTTGGCGAGGTTGTCCACCGCGCCGACGGCCACGAGGCGGCGCGCGTCGGGGTCGACGGTGACCTGGAGGTGGGCGGCGTTGGAGCCGATCACCGACTTGGTCTGGGGCCACTGGCCCTCGGGCAGCAGGTGGATGAACGGCTCGTCGGCGTACGCCTTCTCGTACGCCGCCCGCGCCTGCTCGGCTGCGTCGTCGACGCTGACGTCGTCGGCCAGCGGCGCCGAGCAGGTCGCGAGGATCCCGCGGGGACTCGGCACGAGCAGCGGGGTGAACGAGACCTGCACGTCGGCATCGGTGAGCGCGCCGAGGTTCTGCAGGATCTCGGGGGTGTGGCGGTGGACGCCACCGACCCCGTACGCCGAGATGTTGCCCATGATCTCGCTGCCGAGCAGGTGCGGCTTCGCGGCCTTGCCCGCCCCGGAGGTGCCGGAGGCGGCGACAACCGTGAGACGGCTCGTGTCGACGAGGCCGGCCGAGACCGCCGGGGCGAGCGTCAGCGTGGAGATGGTCGGGTAGCAGCCCGGCACCGCGATGCGCCGGGCCGTGCGCAGCACGTCGCGCTGCCCGGGCAGCTCGGGGAGGCCGTACGGCCAGGTGCCGGCGTGCTCCCCGCCGTACCAGCGCTCCCAGGCCGCCGCGCTCCGCAGCCGGAAGTCGGCGCCGCAGTCGATGACGACCGTGTCGTCCCCGAGCGCCTTGCCCAGCTCGCCGGACTGGCCGTGCGGCAGACCCATGACGACGACGTCGTGGCCGGAGAGCACCTCGACCGTGGTCTCCTGCAGGACGCGGTCGGCCAACGGCACGAGGTGGGGCTGGAGGCTGCCCAGGGTCTCGCCGGCGTTGGAGCCTGCGGTCAGCGCGCCGATCTCGACCTCGGGGTGGCCGAGGAGCAGGCGGAGCACTTCACCCCCGGCGTAGCCACTGGCGCCGGCAACGGCGACTCGGATCTTCGTCATGCGTATGACTATACATAGCCCTGCATGCTCATGCGACTCGGCAACGCGCCCTCCCATGACGGTGCCTCCTGCCCGCCTCGTGAAACCGCGGGTCAGACAGCACCGCGGTTGATCGGGGCCACCCCGTGACCCCGATCAACCGCCAGGACGGAACTCAGCGCTGCTCGGCGCCGACGGCCTCGACCGCGCTGGCGACGGCCGCGGGACGCAGCCGTCTCCCCTCCGCGGTGCTTCGCCACCTGACGCCGTCCTACGCCGTCAGCGCCCGCAGGACTCCGGCCAGCAGGACAAGGCCGCCGAACCCGTAGACAAGTCCGAGCTTCTTGCGCAGGTCCTCGTGAGGCTGCCGCGGGAGCAACAGCCCGACCAGGACGGACAGCACGGTCCAGGGAACGAGGACAAGAGCGGCGACCGGGATGATCGCCTCCACCCACAGCAACGTCGCGATGTTGCAGGCAAGCATGAAGAAGACGAACGCAGGCAGCGCGGGGTTCCGCAGCCGTTCTCTCAGTGCAGAACTCATGATCCACTCGCACGTTCGTGCTCAACGAAGTCGAAGCGGATCACCGCTGCTCGGCGCCGACTGCCCCGACCGCGCTGGCGACGGCCGCGTCACGCGCCGCTGCGGTCTCCTTGTCGGTGAGCGTCTTGTCGGGCGCCCGGAACCGCAGCGCGAACGCCAGCGACTTGTTCCCCTTGCCGACCTGCTCGCCGCGGTAGACGTCGAAGAGGCGTACGGACTCGCACAGCTCCCCCGCGCCGGCGACCAGCGCGTCGCGGACCTCAGAGGCGGGCACGGCCTCCTCGACGACGAGGGCGACGTCCTCCTTCGCGACCGGGAAGGTCGAGAAGCGCGGCCCACGGGCGCCCTCAGGGGCGGCGGCCAGCAGCGCCGACAGGTCGACCTCGAAGGCCACGGTGCGCGGCGGCACCTCGAGGGCACGGCAGGCCTGCGGGTGGAGCTCACCGGCATGCCCGATCGCCTCGCCGGCGATCGACACGACGGCGCACCGACCCGGGTGCCACGGCGCGAGCTCGCCGGCGCTCACCTCGACGACCACGCCGAGGGCGTCGGCGATGCGGCGTACGGACTCCACGGCGTCGGCCCAGGTCACCGACTCGCCAGTGCCCCACCAGCCGGAGCCCGTACGCCGGCCCGTCAGCACGCCGGCGGCGTGCAGCGGCTGCGCGGGCAGGGCGCCGTTGAGCTGCTGCCACTCGGCCTCGGTCGGCTGCTGGGCCGGGGCGAGCAGCGGCGCACCCTGCGGGGAGGCACCCGGCAGGAACACCGCCGCGGTCTCGAACAGCGCGACGTCGTCGATGCCACGGCCGACGTTGCGACGCAGTGCCGTCAGCAGGCCGGGCAGGAGGGTCGTGGTGAGGAACGGCTCGGCGTCGGAGAGCGGGTTGGCGAGACGCACCATCCGCCGCCGGTCGTCGTCGGGGACGACGCCCATGGCGTCGAACACCGGAGTGCCGACGAACGGGTAGCTCTTCACCTCGACCAGGCCGGCGCCGGCCAGCGTGGTGCCGACGCGACGACGCAGGCGCTGGCCCGCGGTGAGCCCGCGACCCGCAGGGGCGTCGGGCAGGACGGAGTCGATGCGGTCGTAGCCGACGACGCGCACGACCTCCTCGACGAGGTCGTACGGACCCACCAGGTCCGGGCGCCAGGTCGGCGGGGTGACCTGCAGCGGGTCGGCAGCAGGGTCATCGACGGAGCAGCCGTTGAGCTCCAGCGTCTCGACCACACGTGCGGCGTCGAGCTCGAGGCCCGAGATGCGGTTCGTCAGCCCGACGGGCATCGCGATCGCCGACGGCTCCGGCGCGGAGCCGACGACCGTGCGGCCCTCATCGATCGTGCCGCCGCCGTGCTCCGCGAGCAGCTGGGCGACCCGGTCGGCGGCGACCGGGGCCAGGCGCGGGTCGACACCGCGCTCGAAGCGCTTCGAGGCCTCCGAGGGCAGGCGCTGGGCGCGGGCCGTACGCCCGATGGTCGCCGCGTCGAAGCACGCGGACTCGATGACGACCTCGGTCGTGGAGCCGCTCAGCTCGGTGGTCTCGCCGCCCATGACGCCGGCCAGGCCGATCGGCCCGGAGTCGTCGGTGATGAGCAGCTCGCCCCCGGTCAGCTCGCGAACGGTCGAGTCGAGCGTCGTGACCTTCTCGCCGGGCTCGGCACGTCGTACGACGATGGGGCCCTGCAGCTGCGCACGGTCGTAGCCGTGGATCGGCTGGCCGAGCTCGAGCATCACGTAGTTGGTGACATCGACCGCGAGCGAGATCGAGCGCATGCCGGCGGCCTCGACGCGGCGGGCCAGCCAGGCCGGGGTCGGCGCGGAGGCGTCGAAGCCGGTGACCGTACGGGTGACGAAGACCGGGCAGGCGTCGGGGTCGGAGACGGTGACCGGGTAGTCGTCGCCGCTCGTGCCGGTCACGCGTGAGGGTGCGCCCGGGTCCTCGTACGCCAGGTCGAAGCCGATCGCGACGTCGCGGGCGACCCCGCGCATCGACAGCGCGTAGCCCCGGTCGGTGGCGACCTCGAGCTCGATGGTGACGTCGTCGAGACCCAGGAGCCGCAGGGCGTCGTCGCCGGGTTCGGCGCCCTCGGCGAGCTCACCGGTGAGCACGAGGATGCCGCCGCCGTCGCCGCCGAGACCCAGCTCGGTGGTCGAGCAGATCATGCCGTCGGAGACGTGCCCGTAGGTCTTGCGCGCCGCGATGTGGAAGTCGCCGGGCAGCGTCGTGCCGGGCAGGGCGGCGACGACCAGGTCGCCGGGACCGAAGTTGTGGGCGCCGCAGACGATGCCGCGGGAGGCGGGCACGTCACCGTCGGCAGGGTCGTTGTGCGACCCCACGTCGACGCGGCACCAGTTCACGGTCTTGCCGTTCTTGTGCGTCTCGGGCTCGGCGGAGAGCACGCGCCCCACCACGAGGTTGCCGGAGACACCGGAGCCGTGGATGACCTCGAGCTTGAGACCGAGCGAGGTGAGCACCTCGGCGACCTGCTCGGGCGTGGTGCCCTCGGGCAGTTCGACGAGCTCGCGCAGCCAGGAGAAGGGGACGCGCATCAGATCTCCGTTCCGAACGCGGTGGTGAAGCGGACGTCGCCCTCGACCATGTCGCGCATGTCGGGGATGTCCGCGACGAACATCAGCGTGCGCTCGACGCCCATGCCGAACGCGAAGCCCGAATGGGTGTCGGGGTCGACGCCCGCGGCACGCAGCACGTTGGGGTTGACCATGCCGCAGCCGCCCCACTCGATCCATCCCTCACCGCCGCAGGTGCGGCAGGTGGGGCGTACGTCCTCGTCGCCGCGGCACACGAAGCAGACCAGGTCGAACTCGGCGCTCGGCTCGGTGAAGGGGAAGAAGTGCGGCCGGAACCGCGTGGTGACGCCGTCGCCGAACATCATCTTCGCGAAGTGGTCGAGCGTGCCCTTGAGGTGCGCCATCGTCAGGCCCTCGTCGACGGCGATGCCCTCGATCTGGTGGAAGACGGGCGTGTGGGTGGCGTCGAGCTCGTCGGTGCGGAACACGCGGCCGGGGGCCACGACGTACACCGGGAGGTCGCGGTCGAGCAGCGAGCGCACCTGCACCGGCGAGGTCTGCGTACGCAGTACGACGTGATGGTCGGCGGGCTCGGTCCAGAAGGTGTCGCTCAGCGACCGGGCCGGGTGGTCGGGTCCGGTGTTCAGGGCGTCGAAGTTCAGCCACTCGGCCTCGAGCTCGGGCCCCTCGGCGACCTCCCAGCCCATCGCGACGAAGACCTCGGCCATGCGTTCCTGGATGGTCGTCAGGGGGTGCCGCGCACCGACCGGGAGCCGGTCGTACGGAAGCGTCACGTCGACGGTCTCCTCGGCGAGCATGCGCTGCTCGGCCTCGGCCTCCAGCTCGGTCGTGCGCGCCGCCAGGGCCTGGTTGACCGCGCCACGCGCCGTGCCGACCCGCTGACCGGCGTCCTTGCGGGCCGCCGGAGGGAGCGCACCGATCTCACGGTTGGCCAGAGCCAGCGGGGAGCGGTCACCGGTGTGCTCACGGCGTACGTCGGCGAGCGTCGCGAGATCCGTCGCGGCGGCCACCGCGGCCAGCGCCGCCTGGCGCATCGCCTCGACCTCCTCAGCCTTCAGCGGGGTGACCTCGACAGGGTCGTAGTCGGCGCTGGGCATGCGGTCCTCTCGTCGGTGCTGCAGTGCGGCGGTGCGGTCCCGCTCGGCGTCCTGGGCCGCGGGGTCCGAGCGGCGAGTCTAGGAGCGCGGCACCGACGCCTGCGACCCAGTATCCGCGCCTCAGGTGCGGCGGCGGTCCAGGTGCGGCAGACGCAGCTCGATGCTGGCCCCGCCGCCGGGGGCGTCGTCGATGGTGACGGTGCCCCCGTGGGCGGTGACGAGCCCGTGCACGATGTAGAGACCCAGTCCGGAGCCGCCGCGGGACCCGGTCGACCAGAACTTGGTGAAGACCTGCTTGCGTACGCCCGGCGCGATGCCCTCGCCCTCGTCGGTGACCGTGACGCGAACGCCGGGCCAGCTGCCGTCCGTCTCCTCCGCCTCACCCGGAAGGGGCGCGAGGTCGACCAGCACCCGCCCCTCGCCGTGCGCCACACCGTTCTCCACGAGGTTGGTGAGCACCTGCACCAGCTTGTCGGGGTCGAAGGACACGGTCGGCAGGTCGGCCATCGTGCGCACCTCCAGCGGTCGGGTGGTGGCGTGCTGCACCGAGGCGATCACCCGCTCCGCGACGACCGCGACATCGACGGGGCGCGGGTAGAGCGAGAGCCGACCGGTGTCGATGCGAGCCACGTCGAGGAGCTCGGTGATGAGGCGGCTGAGTCGCTCGGAGTCGGCGTGCACGGTGCGCAGCATGAGCAGCTTCTGCTGGTCGTTGAGCCGCTCCCACTTGTTGAGCAGCGTGCCGACGAAGCCCTTGACCCCGGTGAGGGGTGAACGCAGCTCGTGGGCGATCGAGGCGACGAGGTCCGAGCGCTCGCGCTCGGCACGCGCCCGCTGCCGGGCACCGCGCAGCACGACGACGAGGCGTACGACCGGGCCGCCGCGCTCGGTGCGGTGCAGCGCCGCCGAGGCGAGCACCTCCGTGCCGTCCACGTCGACCAGGATGCGCTCGGAGAGCTCGGAGCGGGTGCGGAGTCCGGTGTACGGGCGCATGCACTGCAGCCAGTCGTTGCCGTGCTCGTCCTGGAGTCTCAGGCTCTGCACGATGTCGGTGCCCATCAGGTCGCCCGCGTCGCGCACGAGCAGCCGGCACGCGCGCTCGTTGACCTTGATGATGCGGCCGTTCTCGTCGGCGACGATCACGCCTTCGGGCAGCAGCTCGAGGGTCTCCTCGACGTGCTCGACGCAGGGCGCCTCGTCGGTCTCCGCGTCGGTCTCCGCGTCGCTGCTCACCGCTGCACCGTACGTCTGCGCAGGGCGCGGGCGGAGGCGTACAGGCAGACCGCCGCGGCGGTGGCGAGGTTGAGGCTCTCGGCGCGGCCATGGATCGGGATCGCGACCCGCGCATCGGCCGCCGCGGCCAGCTCCTCGGGCAGCCCCCAGGCCTCGTTGCCCATCAGCCAGGCCGTCGGTCGCGCGAGGACCCCGTCGTCGGCGGCGTCGTCGAGGTCCACCTCTCCCCCGCCGTCGGCGGCGAGCACCTGCAGACCTGCCTGCTGGAGGGCGGCCACCGCCTCGAGCGTCTCGCCCGCGGCGCGCAGCACCGGCAGGTGGAACAGCGACCCGACGGTGGCACGCACCGTCTTGGCGTTGTGGGGGTCGACCGACGAGCCGGCGAGCACGACGGCGTCGGCGCCCGCCGCGTCCGCGCAGCGGATGACGGTGCCGGCGTTGCCCGGGTCGCGCACGTCGGCGCAGACGACGACCAGTCGGGCGTCGCGGAGCCTGTCCGACAGGTCTCCGGCCGCCACGACCGGGGAGACCTCCGCGCAGACGGCCACGACACCCTGCGGGGTCACCGTGTCGGCCAGTGCCTCGATCACCGAGGCCTCGCAGCGGCGTACGACCACGCCGGCGGTCGCGCAGGCCCGGAGGACGTCGGCCGTGGTGGGGTCGTCGTACGCCGCGTCGGCGGCGAAGACCTCCCGCACGCAGCCGGGCACCCCCAGCGCCTCGGCGAGACTCTTGGCGCCCTCGGCGAGGAACAGCCCGCGCTCGGCGCGTACGGCACGTCGCTGGAGCTTGCGTGCTTCCTTCACACGACCGCTCCGGGGCGTCAGCGCCGGACCGTGTCGGTCGTCGCTGTCGCCGCCGGAGCGGACGGGGGTGGTGGTCACCGAAGGATCAGGCAGAGGCCTCGGCGCGAGGCGCGTTGACGTCCTCGGGCAGGGCGGCCTTGGCGGTCGCGACGAGCGCGGAGAACGCGGTCGGCTCGTTGACGGCCAGGTCGGCGAGGATCTTGCGGTCGACCTCGACACCCGCGGCCTTGAGGCCCTGGATGAAGCGGTTGTAGGTCAGGCCCTCGGCGCGTGCCGCGGCGTTGATGCGCTGGATCCACAGCTTGCGGAAGTCGCCCTTCTTCTTGCGACGGTCGTTGTAGCTGTAGACGTGCGAGTGGATGACCTGCTCTTTGGCCTTGCGGTAGAGGCGCGAGCGCTGGCCGCGGTAGCCGCTGGCGCGCTCGAGGGTCGTCCGGCGCTTCTTCTGGGCGTTGACCGCCCGCTTCACGCGTGCCACGTGTGTCTCCTAGAGATCGGGTGCTGCTGGGATGAGGTCAGGGGGAGCCTGCGCGGTGGCGCAGGGCTCAGAGGCCGAGCATCTTCTTGGCGCGGGGCACGTCGGCGTCGGCGACCTCGGTCGTGCCCGACATGCGGCGCGTCATCTTCGACGGCTTCTTCTCCAGGTTGTGGCGCAGGCCGGTCTTCTGGCGGCGGATCTTGCCGCTGCCGGTCACCCGGAAGCGCTTCTTGGCACCGGAGTGCGTCTTGTTCTTCGGCATCTCGTCGATTCCTCACTTCATCTGCTGGACCGGGGTGTGGGGTCGCACCCCGGCGTACGTGTGCTGCCCCGAGCTCCTCGTGCGGGCGCTCGGCTCAGGACTGGGTGGCCGGCTCGTCGAGCTCCGCGTCGAGGTTCTCGGAGGTCTTGCGCGCCTTGGGCTCCGCGGCCGGCGGGTTCGCCGTACGCTCCGCGCGCTCGGCGTCGGCCTCGGCCTCGCGCTCGGCGGCCTTGGCCTGCTTGGCCGCCTTGACCTCGGCCTTGGCCTCGGCCTTCTTCTTGTGCGGCCCGATGACCATGGTCATGTTGCGGCCGTCCTGCTTGGGGTTGGACTCCACGAAGCCCAGGTCCGTGACGTCCTCGGCCAGGCGCTGCAGCAACCGGTAGCCGAGCTCGGGGCGGTGCTGCTCACGACCGCGGAACATGATCGTGATCTTCACCTTGTCGCCCTGCTTGAGGAAGCGGACGACGTGGCCCTTCTTGGTCTCGTAGTCGTGCACGTCGATCTTCGGCCGGAGCTTCATCTCCTTGATGACCGTGTTCGACTGGTTGCGGCGTGCCTCACGGGCCTTCTGGGCGTTCTCGTACTTGAACTTCCCGTAGTCCATGAGCTTGCAGACCGGGGGCTTGCCCATGGGGGCGATCTCGACGAGGTCGAGGTCGGCCTCCTGGGCCAGACGCAGGGCGTCGCCGGTCGGGACGATCCCGACGGTCTCGCCGTTGGGGCCCACGAGGCGTACCTCGGGTACCCGGATCCGGTCGTTGATGCGCAGCTCGGTGCTGATGGGTCCTCCTGAGTGTGGGTGACGGTCGTGCGTGCGGTGTCTGCCGGGCCAGAAACGAGAAATGGCCCCCGCTGCCACAGCGGAGGCCAGTCACCGCGCGCCGCGGACGGCACGCCACCAGGACCATCACGGAGGATGGTCCTCGGACCGGACCCGACGACCGCGAGGTCGGTGCGGGTGGGAGACGAGAGTCCCCGCTTGTGGGACACCGGGCACAACGCCGAACTGGTCGACGACATTCCTGGTGTCGGTCAGTGGCCGAGTCTAGCGGCTCGCGGCGTACGCGTCACATCGAGTCCTCGGCAGCCGCGGGAGCGGTCCACGCGTACGCCCCGTCCTCGAGGCGCACCAGACGCTGACCGGCGGCCCAGCGTTCGAGGTCGCCCCGCTCGACGGGGAGCAGGACCGGTCCGGCGACGTCGAGCACGAGGGCCTGCGCCCCCTCGTCGAGCGCGGACCGGGCCGCGAGCGGCGCGGCGACCGGGACGGGCCTGGCGTCCGGCTGCCAGGCGTGCATGGAGGCCATCGACGTGAAGCCGAGCAGCGCCCGACGGCCGTCCCGTCCGGTCATGAGCACCACGGCCATGTCGGCGGACTTGTCGCGGGCCAGGCCGTCCTCGCCCACCTCGACCTCGCCGAGCATGGCAACGACGGGCACGAGGAGGCGCGAGTCCTGCACGGCCAGGAGTGCGCCCGCGTACGCGTCCTGTCCCCCCGGGGCCGCGTCGTACGCCGCGAGTGCCGCCGTGACCGCGGGGTCCGCCGACCCGTCGTCGTCGGGGAAGCCGACGTCGAGCAGCTGGCGGCCGTCGGGGCCGGGGATGCTCCGTCGGCCGGAGCCTGGTCGCGACGCAGTCATCCGTGCACGGTACCGGCGGCGGTGCCGCGAGCCCGAGGGCCGGGTCAGCGGCCGACCGGTTTCCGCAGATTCGGGACGAAGGTCTGGTCAATTCAGGACGTATGGCCCTAGGTTGCACGACACAACCACAACAGGAGGATCCATGCCGTCCATCCGTCACACGCGTGCCACCGCCGGTCTGGCCGCGCTGGCCACCGCCGCCTTCGGCGCGGTGGCTCTCTCCCCCAGCGCCACCGCTGCGGGACCTGCCGTCGAGCCCGGCGCCGCGCCGGGACAGGCCGATCGCTTCATCGTGAGCTTCGAGCGTGGCCGCGCCGCCGAGGCGCGCAGCGCCATCCGCGAGGCGAAGGGCCGCGTCGTCCTCGACATCCCCGGCCGTGCCGCGGTCGCAGCGGTCGTACCGGAGGGCAACGTCGCCGACCTCCGTCGACAGGGGGCCGTCGGCTACGTCGAGGTCGACGCACTGCGTACGCCGGTCTCGCTCATGCCGAGCGCCGCCAAGCCCGACGGCAGCGGCAACGGCAAGGGCGGCAAGCCCGCACCCTCCGAACCCACCGACCCGGGCACCGCGACCCCGCCGTCCGCCCAGGACGTCGTCGGCGCCGACGGCGAGACGCTGCCCTACGGCATCCAGACCACCCAGGCGGGCGAGGTCTCGGCGCCCGCGGTCAAGAAGGTCTGCATCATCGACTCCGGCTACTACGCCGGTCACGAGGACCTGCGCGACCCCGGCGACGGCGTGACCGGCTCCAACGACCCCGGCGGCACCGGCCCGTGGAACTCAGCCTTCTCCGACCACGGCACCCACGTCGCGGGCACCATCGCCGGCACCGACAACGCCGTCGGTGTGGTCGGCGCCTTCCCCAACGCCGCGCTGCACATCGTGCGGGTCTTCGGCGACGACGGCACCTACGCCTACTCCTCGACCCTCGTGGCAGCCCTCGACGACTGCGTCGCCAACGGCGCGGACGTCGTCTCGATGAGCCTCGGCGGCAGCCAGAAGTCGCGCCTGGAGGACCAGGCATTCTCCCGCGCCTACAGCAACGGCGTGCTGTCGATCGCCGCCGCGGGCAATGACGGCAACACGCGGACGTCCTACCCCGCCGGTTACGGCTCGGTCGTCTCGGTCGCCGCCGTGGACGAGAACTCGGCCCACGCCGACTTCAGCCAGGTCAACAGCGACGTGGAGATCGCCGCGCCCGGTGTCGGCGTCCTCTCCACCGTGCCGTCGTCCTCGGTCAGCACCCTGACCCTCGCCGACGGCAGCACACTGGCCGGCGGGGCGATGGAGGGCTCGGCCAACGGATCCGCCACCGGCACCCTGGTCGACGGAGGCCTCTGCGACACCAGCAGCCCGGCGTGGGCCGGCAAGGTGGTGCTCTGTCAGCGCGGCACCATCACTTTCGAGGAGAAGGTCGACAACGTGATCGCCGGTGGCGGCACCGGGGCCGCGATCTACAACAACGTCGCCGGAGGGTTCTCCTCCACGCTCGGCGCCGAGAAGTCGATCCCGGCGATCAGCCTCTCCGACACCCAGGGGGTGACCGCGCAGGGGGCGCTGGGCAGCACCGTGACGGTCGCGAACCAGACCACGCGACCCGCGAACGGCTACGAGAAGTACGACGGCACCTCGATGGCCACTCCGCACGTGTCCGCCATCGCGGCGGAGATCTGGTCGACCGTGCCGACGGCTTCGGCCGCCCAGGTGCGCGACGCCATCAACTCGACCGCCTTCGACCTCGGTGCGGAAGGGCGCGACTCCGCGACCGGTTTCGGTCTGATCCAGGCAGCCGACGCCCTGGCGGCGCTGCGCTGACCTGCCGCGGTGGCAGGCTGGTGAGGTGACCACCGACCGCCACCGCGCAGCGGGCGAGATCGCCGCGCTCCTCGCGAGCCGCCCGCCCCTGCTGGGGGGTGGGCGGCTCGTGTGCGTCGACGGGAGGTCGGGGTCCGGCAAGACCACGCTGGCGACAGCCGTCGTCGCTCACCTGCGCGAGGCCGGCGCCGCGGTGCAGACGCTCGAGCTGGAGTCCGCGTACGCCGGGTGGGACGGGCTGCGCGGCACGCCCGAGGCCGTCGCGCACTCGCTCCTCGGGCCGCTCGCCGCCGACCGGCCCGGCACCGTACGCACCTGGGACTGGCACGCCATGACGTGGGCGCCGGACCGTGCCGTCGATCCGCTGGGTCGCGGCGAGGTGCTCGTCGTCGAAGGTGTCGGCGCGGGATGCGGGCCGCTGGCCGCGTACGCCTCGGTGGTCGTCTGGTGCGAGGCGCCGTCGGCTGTGCGCCGACGGCGTGCCCTGGCCCGTGACGGCCGGCCCGACGACTGGTGGGAGCCGTGGGCGGCGCGCGAGGACCGGCTCTTCGACGCTGATCCGGTGCGGGAGCGCGCCGATCTCGTGGTCGGTGTCGACTAGAGCGACCGCAGACGCTCGAGCAGCGCCGGAGCGACGTCGTCGAGGAACTCGTGCTGCCTCTCGTCCCCGATCTGCACGAGGGCGACGTCGGTGTAGCCCGCGTCGAGGAACGGGCGCACGCTCTCGGCGAGCTCGTCGAGGTCGGGGCCGCAGGCGATGTTGTCCGCGACGTCCGACGGCGTGACGAACTGCGTCGCCGCCGCGAAGCCGGCGGTGGTCGGGAGGTCGGCGTTGACGTGCCACCCGCCGGCGAACCAGCGGAACTGCTCGTGCGCGGTCTCGACGGCCGCGTCCTTGTCGGGTCCCCAGCAGATCGGGATCTGGCCCACGGCACGGGCGCCGCCGTCACCGATGGTGCGTACGCCCTCGGTGCCGTTCCACGTCGCGACCATGTCGGCGTCGGGCTCGGTGGAGATGAGGTGGTCGGCCATGGGCCCGAAGCGCTTGATGCCCTTCTCACCGGAGATCGCGAGCCCGATCTCGACGGGCTCGTCGGGGAGGTCCCACACGCGCGCGGAGTCCACCTGGAAGAACTCGCCGCGGTAGTCCACGAGCTCGCCGGTGTGCAGCGCGCGGATGATCTCGACGGCCTCGGCCAGCATCTCCTGCCGGTCCTTGACCGCCGGCCAGCCCTCGCCCACGACGTGCTCGTTGAGGTTCTCCCCCGAGCCGAGGCCGAGGATGAACCGGCCGTCGCTCATCACGCCCATCGTCGCGGCCTTCTGGGCGACCACCGCGGGGTGGTAGCGCACCGTCGGGCAGGTCACGTACGTCATGAGCTCCAGACGCTCCGTGGCGTACGCGACCGCGCCGAGCATCGTCCAGGCGTAGGAGGCGTGCCCCTGCGCGGAGAGCCAGGGGAAGTAGTGGTCGCTGGACACCGCGAAGTCGAAGCCCAGGCGTTCGGCCTTGACCGCGTAGTCGACGAGGTGCTTGGGATTGGACTGCTCGGTCATCAGGGTGTAGCCGAAGCGGGTCATCGGGTCCTCATTCCGATCGGGGCCTACCCCGCGCGTCCGGGGCCGTGCCCGTCAGCGGTACCCGCCCGCACGAGTCGGAGAACGTGCGACCGGAGCCTGTCCGGTCTCAGTCCTCGGCCGTGCGCCGACGCTCCTGGTTCATGCGGGCCAGGTGGCGTACGGCCTCCTTGGCGTACGCGCCGTCGCTGCCCTGGATGCCCAGCATGTTCAGCGACCGGTCGTCGAGGGTCTCGACGCGCGCGAACGGCGCGCCGCGGGGCAGGCCCAGGCGGGCGACCTCGGCCCACGGGAGGTCGTGGGTGCGGAAGCCGTTGACCACGACGAGGCCGCGCTCGGTGGCGTCGACGCGGCAGCGGAGCACGGCGTACCCCGCGACGGCGAAGAGCAGCGCCAGGAACAGCAGCAGCACCAGGTCGGCGCCGACGAAGCGGTCCCGCGCGGTCTGGGGCAGCAGCAGCCAGGTCACGACCGGGCTCAGGGCCAGGACGGCGAAGACGACGGCACCGACGACGCGTACGCCCCGGGGCCGGTAGCGCACCAGGGGCTCGGACGCCCCGGGGCCGGGCGACTCAGAGGCGGCAGGCATGGATGTCCGTCAGCAGGATGCCGCGCGCACCCAGGTCGTAGAGCTTGTCCATCAGACCCTGCGCGCCGTCGCGGGGCACCATCGCGCGGACGGCGACCCAGCCGTCCTTATGCAGCGGGCTGACCGTCGGCGACTCGATGCCGGGCGTGAGCGCCACCGCGCTCTCGACGGCGGTCTGCGGGATGTCGTAGTCCATCATCACGTACGACCGCGCCACCAGCACGCCCTCGAGCCGGCGTCGGAAGACGTCGAAACCCTCCGGCAGCGGTGCCCCGGCGCGGGAGATGACCACGGCCTCGGACTCCAGGATGGTCTCCCCCACGACCTCCAGGCCCGCCTGCCGCAGCGTCGAACCGGTCTCGACGACGTCGGCGATCACGTCGGCGACGCCGAGCTGGATCGAGGTCTCGACGGCGCCGTCGAGGCGTACGACGCTCGCCTCGATGCCGCGCTCGGCGAGCCACGCCCTGACCACGCCGGTGTAGGAGGTGGCGATGCGCTTGCCCTGCAGATGTGTCAGGTCACCGGGCGTGCCGAGGGTGCCCGGCCGCGTGGCGAACCGGAACCGCGAGCGGCCGAACCCGAGCTGCATCAGCTCGTCGGCCTTGGCTCCCGAGTCGGCCAGCAGGTCGCGGCCGGTGATGCCGAGGTCGAGGGTGCCCTCACCGACGTACAGCGCGATGTCGCGGGGGCGCAGGTAGAAGAACTCGACGCCGGCGTCGGGGTCGACCAGCACGAGCTCCTTGGAGTCGCTGCGCTGGCGGTAGCCCGCCTCGGTGAGCATCTGGGACGCCACCTGGGACAGCGACCCCTTGTTGGGGAGTGCGATGCGGAGCATCGGCGGTTCTCCTGTCAGGTCGGTCAGGTCAGAGGTGGGCGTAGACGTCGTCGAGGTCCAGGCCGAGGGCCAGCATCATCACCTGCGCGTGGTAGATCAGCTGGCTGATCTCCGCGGCGGCGGCCTCGCGGGACTCGTGCTCGGCGGCCATCCAGGACTCGGCGGCCTCCTCGACCAGCTTCTTGCCGATGGCGTGCACACCGGCGTCGAGCTGCGCCACGGTGCCGGAGCCCTCAGGGCGTTCGGCTGCCTTGCGGGAGAGCTCGGCCCAGAGCTCCTCGAACGTCTTCACGTGGCCTGAGCCTACGGCGTCGCGGTCGGTGTCGGTGCAGCGGACGGCTGACCGGTGGCGCTGCCCGTACGCCCGGCGTCGGCGCGGAGACCACGGATCGCGGCGGCGGTGACGAGGGCGGCGGAGGTGGCCTCGTAGCCCTTGTCCTCCTTCGACCCCTCCAGCCCGGCGCGGTCGAGCGCCTGCGACTCGTCGTCGCAGGTGAGCAGACCGAACCCGATCGGGACCCCGTGGTCGAGCGCGACCCGGTTGAGGCCGGAGGTGGCGGCGTCGCAGACGTACTCGAAGTGCGGCGTGCCGCCGCGGATCACGACACCCAGCGCGACGACCGCGTCGCAGCCGGCCGCGGCCAGCTCGGCGGCGACCACGGGCAGCTCGAAGGACCCGGGGACGCGTACGAGCACCTGGTCGGTGACCTGGTGGTCGGCGAGGGCGCGGTCCACGCCGTCGAGCAGCCCGTCCATGACCTCGGTGTGCCACGACGCGGCGACGACGCCGACGCGGTAGCCCGAGGCGTCGAAGGGGTCGGTGGAGGCGGCTCCTGCTCCGCTCATGCGCGGTCTCCTGTCAGTTCCGGGTCGAGGTCCGGGTCGAGGTCTGCGTCGAGGTCGGCGGGCAGGTCGTGGCCCATCCGGTCGCGCTTGGTGCGCAGGTAGTCGACGTTGTGGTCGTTGGGGTGCGGGGTGAGCGCGACCTGCTCGACGACGGGCACGCCGTACGCCGTGAGGCTGCGTGACTTGTCGGGGTTGTTGGTCAGCAGCCGCACCGACCCGACGCCGAGGTCCCGCAGGATCTGCGAGGCGGCGGCGTAGTGGCGCGCGTCGGCCGGGAGACCGAGGTCGAGGTTGGCGTCGACGGTGTCGCGTCCGCCGTCCTGCAGCTGGTAGGCCTGCAGCTTGGCGACCAGGCCGATGCCGCGCCCCTCGTGTCCGCGGAGGTAGACGATCACGCCCGACCCTGCGGCCGCGACGCGCTCCATGGCCTCGTGGAGCTGGGGGCCGCAGTCGCAGCGGTGGGAGCCGAACACGTCGCCGGTGAGGCACTCGGAGTGCACCCGGGTGAGCACGGGCTCCTCGCCCTTGAGGGCGTCGGGGTCGCCGTAGACCAGGGCGACCTGCTCGGACCCGTCGACCTCGATGCGGTAGCCGTACGCGCGGAACTCGCCGTACCTGGTCGGCAGCTTCGTCTCCGCCACGCGTCGGGCGAGCTGCTCGGTGCGGCGGCGGTACTCGATCATCTGCTCGATCGAGATCATCGTCAGACCGTGCTCGTCAGCGAAGGCGCGCAGCTCGGGGGCGCGCTTCATGGTGCCGTCGTCGTTGACGACCTCGACGAGCACGCCGACCGGTGTCAGGCCCGCCATCGTGCAGAGGTCGACCGCGGCCTCGGTGTGGCCCTGGCGGCGCAGCACGCCGCCCTCGTGGTACCTGAGCGGGAAGACGTGGCCGGGGCGGGTGATCTCCCACGGCTCGGTCGCGGAGTCGGCGAGCGTCCGCACCGTGCGGGCCCGGTCGGCGGCGGAGATGCCGGTCGAGACGCCGTCGCGGGCGTCGACCGAGATCGTGTACGCCGTGCGCATGGGGTCGCGGTTGTGCGGGGTCATCAGCGGGATCTCCAGCCGGTCGAGCATCTCGGCGGGCATCGGGGCGCAGATGACGCCGGAGGAGTAGCGGATCGTGAACGCCATCAGGTCCGGCGTCGCCTTCGCAGCGGCGAAGATGATGTCGCCCTCGTTCTCGCGGTTCTCGTCGTCGACGACCACGACGGCCTTGCCGGCGGCGATGTCGGCGACGGCCTGCTCGACGGAGTCGAGGCGTACGCCGGCGTGCGGCTCCGTGGGTGCGGTCACTGCTGCTCCTGCTGCTCGGTGGTGCTGGAGGTGCCGGCCGCGAGGTGCGGGCCGACCATCTTCTCGACGTACTTCGCGACCACGTCGACCTCGAGGTTCACGCGGGCGCCGACGTCGCGGCGACCCAGCGTCGTGCGCTTGAGGGTCTCGGGGATGAGGGAGACGGTGACGCGTCCGGGCATCAGGTCGGCGACGGTCAGGGAGACCCCGTCGATCGTGATGGAGCCCTGGGCGACGAGGTAGCGGTCGAGGTGCGCGGGCACCTCGACGGTCACGCGCTCCCAGTTGTCGCCCGGCTGGCGGTCGACGACGGTGCCGACGGCGTCGACGTGACCCTGCACGAGGTGTCCGCCGAGCCGGGCGCCGACCTGCATGGCGCGCTCGAGGTTGACGGGGTCGCCGATCCGCAGGTCTCCGAGGCCGGTGAGGTCGAGGGTCTGCGCCATGACGTCGGCGGTGAACGTCTCGTGGTCGCGCTCGGAGACGGTGAGGCAGCAGCCGTTGACGGCGATGGAGTCGCCGTCGTGGGCGTCGGCGAGCACGTGCCCGGCGCGGATGCGCAGGCGTGCCGAGTCGTCGTTGCGCACGAGGTCGTCGACGGTGCCGAGCTCCTCGACGAGTCCGGTGAACATCAGGCGTCTCCCCTGGTCGTGCTGCTCTCGGTGTGGTGCGGAGTGATGGTGAGGCGTACGTCGGTCTGACCGGTGCCCTCGTCGTGCAACGTCGTGACGTCGGTGACGCTTCCCCGCAGCGCGTCGGTGATGGTGGTGATGCCGAGGTCGGCGACGGCGGTGGGGCCGGCACCGAGGAGGACGGGGGCGACGTACGCGACGACCTCGTCGGTCAGGCCGGCGCGCAGGAAGGCGGCGGCGAGCGCTGGTCCGCCCTCGAGGAAGACCTCGCGGCGGCCCGCGTCGTGGAGCTGCTGCAGGGCGGCGGCGGGGTCGCGGGTCGGCAGGAAGAGGGTCTCGGCGACGTCGTCCCGGACGCGTGCACCGGGCGGGACGTCGGCGGCACGCTCCCCCATGACCGCGCGCAGCGGCTGGTGCCCGGCCGGCTTGCCGTCGGCGTCGCGGACGGTGAGGGCCGGGTCGTCGGCGAGGACCGTGCCGGTGCCGGCGAGCACGACGTCGCTCGCCCCGCGGAGGCGGTGCACGTCGGCGCGGGCTGACGGGCTGGTGATCCACTGGCTGGTGCCGTCGGCGGCGGCGGAGCGGCCGTCGAGGGTGACGGCGTACTTCCAGGTGACGTACGGGCGACCGTGGGTGAGGGCGTGGGTCCAGCCGCGGTTGAGGCGGGCGGACTCGACGGCCATCAGTCCGGCCTCGACGTCGACGCCGGCAGCGCGGAGCGCCGCTCCCCCGCCCCGTGCGACGGGGTTGGGGTCGGCGACGGCGTGCACGACGCGGCGTACGCCGGCCTCCAGAAGCGCGGCCGAGCAGGGGCCGGTGCGGCCCGTGTGGTGGCAGGGCTCGAGGGTGACGACCGCGGTCGCGCCGGTGGCGTCGCCGCCTGCCTCGCGGAGCGTGGTCAACGCGTCGACCTCGGCGTGGGGCGTGCCGGCGCCGCGGTGGAAGCCCTCGGCGAGCTGGGTGCCGTCGGGCGCGAGGATCACGCAGCCGACGCGGGGGTTGGGACCGAAGGGGACGCCTGGGGTCGCGGCCAGCTCGAGCGCGCGCTGCATGGCGGCGCGCTCGGCCTGCGTGCGCCGCGTGGCGCCGCTCGGGTCCGCGATCATCGGTCGGCTCAAGTCCTGGTGGTGGTCCGGCGCCCGGGGATGGCACGGGTCGCGGGACGTCGCCGACGTGGCGCCCTCATCAGTCACGGGCGCATCGCCGGCCACGCGTGCGCTTCCCATCCGGACTTTCACCGTCGGTCCAGGATTTCCACCTGGTCAACCGGCCGCTGGCTGCGGCCGGGTCGCGGACTGTCACCGCCGGCTCGGACTTGCACCGATCCCAGAGCACGCGAGCAGGGTCTGCTCGTACCTGCAGCCTAGCGACCTGGGCGTACGCCGTGCAGTGAGGTCGCGCACGATGGCTTCGCGCAGTCATCGATCATCGCGGTTGCTGCTCGGGTCGCGTACGGAAGCACGAGGCTGAGCCACATCTAGGCTGAGGCGATGGAGATTGGCAGTGCCGCCGACTGGGTCGCGGCGGCGTTCACCGGAGGCGGACTGTTCGCCGCCGTCTACCAACTACGCCTCGGACGCCTCGACAACCGAGCAGCCCGGGAACGGGAAGCCGAGTTGGAGCACGAGCGCCAATGGGCGATGGCTCGATCGGTCGGAATCTCGGTCGAGTGGGAGCCGGGTCCAGACGGCGGCACCCCGAGCGGCGTCGACGCGGGGCACATTCCCGCGACCGTTCGCGTGCTCAACTCGAGCCCGTATCCGATCAGCGGGGCCGTCATACAACTGTATGCAGATGACTACCCTCGCGAAGTCGTGCTAGGCACCTTGCTGCCGGGCGATGACTTCGAGCAGACCGAATGGGTACGCCGCCGCGAGGTCGTCTTCGGGGAGTTGACAAGCGGAGCGACCCTGCTCTTCACGGATACCCACGGCAATCACTGGGCGCGGACGCCGACCGACTGCGAGAGGCGAGACCAGCCCGCCCGGATCTGCTAGGTCCAAGTCAGAACCACGACCTCCAAGAGAGCACCAGCAACGCGGCTAGGCCGGTCGCAATGAGCGAGGCGATCACGCCGACGATGATCTGGCCCGCGATCCCGATAGCGCTGGCGGTTCTGCGCTGGACCGCGCTCGGCCCTACGGCCTCCCGCAGCGTGGCGGGCCAGCGTAAGAAGGCGGCGATCAGCCCGACGAGCCCGCGCTCGCGGCGAGCCGCCTGTTCCGACTGCTGGCGTGCCCGACCTATGGCCGAGTCAACAGCCGAGATGACCATCGTCGGCGAGAACCCCTCTGGGTCTTTCAGGCACATGTCCCAGTTCGCCACCGGATCGACGTTGTTCGTGATGTAAGCAGCATTCCGCAGCGTGTACTTGCCGCCGTAGCGGTTATACGCCGAAGCTGCCGCTCCAGCAGCCCGAGCGACCTCGCCTCGCAGTCGGTTCCACTCTTCCCAGCCGACTCCCGGTCGCGGCCCGAGTTCCGGCAGGAAGAACTGGCCCTCTTTCGCTTGCGCCTGGTTCGCCAACTCCACGAAGGTGTTGCGGAACTCCATGATGAGTCGCGCGTCCTCGGCGTACTGCTGGCTGGGCTTCACCCGACTGATTCTGCCGATGACCGCTGACACTCGCGACGCCCCGAGCGCCGGACTGCCTACCTGGTGCGGAGAGCAACACCAATCGGGCGACTGTGTCACCTACTCGGTGGCCCCCTGGCACGGCCGGTGGTCGGCCTAGTTTGCCGTGGGGCGAAACCAGGAGCAGCACGACCGACTCCGTAGTCGCCTCACGAAAGGGACTACCGATATGGCCAAGAGCCGCACGGGCATCGCCGCAGCCGGAGCTGGTCGCGCCGGTCGCCGCCGAGGCGCGGTTCGTGTTGTTGGACAGCGCCCGCATCACCGTCGCGTACTGGAGCGACGAGTCCGCCGCGAGCGCACCGTTGTGCAGCGACCGCACCTGCTCGAGGCTTGCGTTGGCGAGGCGTCCGCCTTGGAGGCGTAACCCGTCACCACCCGTCGGACTAGGAGCACGACAGATGTATTACCCCGACGTCACGAGCGAGCGTCTCGTCGCCGCGACCGAAGACGCCGCCCGGCTCGCGCCGTGGATCGCGGGCAACCGCAACGCGCTGGCCTGGGAGCCGCTCGAGAGGGCGTTCCCGGCCGCTTGCGTCGGGCCGGTGCCGTCCGACCACGCCCACGGCACGCCGCTGCTGCAGTTCGCCAACAGCGACGTCACCGCCGTCCCACTCCGCCGTCCCACTACTCGACGTGCTGTTCGCCGGACGGGCCTCGGTCGTCCCTCGGGCGGGACGGGAGTGGTGGCGGTGCGACGTGCTCGATGGCACGACCTGGGTGCCACACACGCTGTGGGGGGCGGCGTCGGTCGTCCAGGTGACGATAAACGGCTACGCCCGGTGCAGGCTCGCCGACCTCACCCGCGCCAAACTCGGGTGGGAGAGCGACTACCGCGACCGCGGGCCGAGCCGTGCCCGGCAAGTCGGTCACCCACTCCGACACGTGGTGGTCCCGCGCTCCCGACCACGTCCTACGGTGCGCGGCCCACTACAAGTGTCCACCGGCGAGCGGTGCCGCACGCAGATGCTGCCGGAAGCGACCGTCTGCCATAAGCACGGCGCACTCGCTCCGCATGTCCACGAGGCGGCGGCGACCCGCATCCAGGTCACGCGGCCTCGGCGCCCTCCTCTTGCCAGATGTAGTCGATGATGTCGTCGATATGGAACCGGACGGTCTCGTCCGGGTGCAGAAACGCGAAGATTGCCCAGTTGTCGAGCGTGCCGACGAGGCGGTCGCCCTTGCGCTCGGTGACCGTCACCCACATGCGCTCGCCGGGCATCCGCCTGACGGACCACATCAGCTTCACGGAATCGCCGGGACCCAAGCCAGCCTTCACGTTGTCCTCGGGCACCCAGAAGGATGCCGGCCACTTGCGATGGCTTTCCAGACCGGACTCGATCTTGCAGCGATGCCAGACGTGGCGACCCCAGTACCAGTTCGCCTGAGGGAAGAGCCCCACCCGAATGGCTACCTCGAACTGTTGAGCGACCCAGTAGGGCTGCTCCCATCGGGGCACCTCGTACAATTCGGCCTGCAGCTCCCGTCGACGCTCCAGGTCGGGGATTAGCCGGACCACGATCGCTAAGACGAGCCCGGGCGCGAAGCCGAACACGACGAGCGACAGGCCGAACGCGCCGATGGCTCCGTGGAGGCTGAGCAGGTCGCCGGTCACGCCGGGGCCACCCGGATCCTCGCGAACCGCTGCTCGCTCTCGGCTCGGCGGACGACGCCGCCGAGGTTGGTACGCCCAGAGTCGGTCAGCGTGTAGTAGCGGCGAGGCGGACGCTTGCGACCCTCCGCATGCTCCTCCCAGTGATCCTCGAGCCAACCCTCGCCCATCATGCGGTCGAGCATCGGATAGAGAACGCCCGAGCGCACGCCGGACTTCTTCGACAGCGCGTAGCCCCAGATTCGACCATCGGCTTCCAGCGACGTGTCCAGGAGTGCCATCGCCACGAGAACGAGCGAGTGCGTAACCTTCATAGGTCTAAACCTACATAGGTAGCGGTCTCGCCGTCAACAGACTTGGATGTTTACGTCCCGCGTCCCGCCGGCAAACACGATGTTCTTCTGCCTGGGACGACTCTCACCGAGCATGCAGGATGTCAACGGGGAGCGCTGGACTCAGCATGCGTGTCCACCACTCCCCGTTGATGGTCCAGGCGCAACGGATGGTCCACGCGGAACAATGGGTTAGAAGTCCTCGTCGAACCCCACGGGCCCCCGACCTGCTAGGCCGAGACCTTGCGCTCGAAGAAGTTCGACAGTTCCTGCACGTCCTGCAGCTCCAAGAACGCCACGCCCGCCGGTGCTCGCGGGTCGCCAGGACGTCCAGGTCGAAGACCGTGTCCCGGGCAGTTCGAAGCCCGCTCACAGCCGTGCCCGGCCATGGGTGAGCACTTTTTCACCCGGTTGTCACCTGACGATCGACCCGCAACACCGACGACTCGTGAAAGCGACGACAAGGTATTCCAGGAGAAACCAATCGGAAATAGCGGCGGCGGAGACTTCTTCGCATGCAGCCACCCCGTCACGACGCGCACCGTCACATCGGCGTGCTGCCGTCGTACGGATTCTACGGCGGCGAGCCGATCAGCCCCGACACGAACTCCGTGGCGACCGTCGACGAGTTCCTGACCTGCCTCGACGCGGAGGGCATCGACCGGGTGCTGGTGCTGCCGAACTACGGCGTCCCGATCCCCCACGTCGCCTTCGATCTCAACGACCTCGCGCTCGAGGCGGCCCAGCGCGACGAGCGCGTGCGCTGCGGACTGTGGGTCAGCCCCAAGGCCAGCGACCACGACCGCAACACCGCGGCCCTGGCGATGGTCGGTGAGACCGGCGTACGCGCCCTGAAGACGAGCTTCCTGCTCGGTGGCGCCCCGCAGGACCCCGACTGCGCGGACGAGCTCGACCGCATCTTCACCACCGCCGCCGAGCACGGCCTCGTCGTCCACGTGCACACCAGTCCGGGCGCGGCGAGCGACGTCGACGCCGTCGGCACCCTGGTCGACCGCTACGGCGACGACACGAAGATCCACCTCGTGCACCTCGGCGGCGGCATGAGCGGCCACCTCAAGCTCATCGGCGGCCGGCTCTTCGACTGGATCGAGGCCGGCAAGCAGGTCTACACCGACACGTCCTGGTCGATCGGCTTCGCGCCCTCGTGGCTGGTGCAGCAGATCGAGCAGCGCGGCGTCGGCCACGACCGCATCCTCTTCGCCACCGACATGCCCTGGGGCGACGTCGAGGGCGAGTACGCGCGCCTGCGCGCCGCCAGCGGCGACGGCGAGCTCGCCCACGCCTTCTTCCACCAGAACTTCGCGGCGCTCTACGACTGAGCGCCGCGTCGAGCACCACCGCACGACCGTCCCACCCGCCGCAACCGGCACCACCACACCCACCACGCACAGGAGCTCAGCGATGCCGACGTTCGACGACGAGATCATGGCCAACATCGAGGCCTCCGTGAACGAGATCCCCCACCCCTCGCAGGCCAAGGGCACCAACCTCTACGGCAGCACCAAGATCTTCCCCGACTACCAGGCCGAGGACGGCGAGAGCTACTTCACGCTCGTGCACGGCATCCCGCACGAGTCCTCGGTCAGCTTCGTCGCCGTGCTCCAGGCCACCCGCGCGCTGCGCAAGGGCTACGACTCGGCCATCTACTTCTACGGTCCGGGCGCGCTGGCCTGCATGGACACCCGCGGGTTCCCCACCACCGGCGACGTCGCGTTCCCCGGCAACCAGAACATGAACGACTCGATCAAGACGTTCATCGCCGAGGGCGGCACCGTCTTCTGCTGCCGCTTCGGCCTGGCGCTGCACGGCTGCCGCGAGGAGGACGTGATCGAGGGCGTCATCCCCGCCCACCCGCTCGACGTGCAGGACGCGGTCATCCACTACGCCCGCAAGGGCGCCATCATCAACTCGACCTACAACCTCTGAGCCGGTCGGACGAGAGCTGAGCTGACATGACCGCTCCGACTCCCTCCCGCAGCCCGCAGGGCCCCGGTGACCCGGGGAACCCCGCCGGCCGCGCGTCCACCCGCGTGGACGTCGCCATCCAGGGCATCCGGCTGCTCGACGCACCGGTGTCCCGGCGCGCCGGTGCGGGCCCCAGCGACGACGGCCACGTGCTGCTCGAGGGGGTCGGCGCGGCCGTCCCGCTGAATCCCCGCAGCCCGTACGCCGTGCGCGCCGGCCGCCTGCTGCTCGACGGCGCCGACACCGGCGTCGGCGTCGAGGCCGTCGCCCGGCCCCGCTTCTACGACCTGACCACCGTCGACGGCGTCCCCTACGAGAAGATCGCGCGGCTGCACTCCGACCGCGTGCTCGCGACAACCGTCGTGCAGACCTGCTCGCGCTACGAGGAGTCGCAGCGCTGCCGCTTCTGCGCCATCGAGGAGTCGCTGCGCCAGGACGCCACGGTGGCGGTGAAGACCCCCGCCCAGCTCGCGGAGGTCGCCCGCGCCGCCGTCGACCTCGACGGCGTCACCCAGATGGTGATGACCACCGGCACCAGCCGCGGCCGCGACCGCGGCGCGGCGCACCTGGTGCGCTGCGTACGCGCCGTCAAGGAGGCCGTGCCCGCCCTCCCGATCCAGGTGCAGTGCGAGCCGCCCGGCGACCTGGCCACCATCACCGACCTGCACGACGCGGGCGCGGACTCCATCGGCATCCACGTCGAGTCCCTCGACGACGAGGTGCGGCTGCGCGTCATGCCCGGCAAGGGCTCGGTGCCGATGGCCGAGTACCGCGCCGCCTGGCGCGAGGCCGTGCGCGTCTTCGGCTGGAACCAGGTCTCGACCTACCTCATCGTCGGTCTCGGCGAGGACCCCGACGAGCTCGTCGCCGGCGCCGAGGAGCTGATCGCCATGGGGGTCTACCCCTTCGTCGTCCCGTTCCGCCCCATCGCCGGCACGCTGTCGGTCGAGGTCGACGGCACGGTCCCCCCGCCGACGTCGGTCACCTACGACGTCACGCGCCGCGTCGCGGCGGCCCTGCGCGCCGCGGGCATGCACGGCGCCGACCAGGCCGCCGGGTGCGCCGCCTGCGGGGCCTGCTCGGCCGTCGGGGCCGCCGGTGACGCGCTCGACGAGGCAGCCGGAGCCGGCAACCGAGCCTGCGGGATGTCGGCATGACCTCGCTGGCCGTCGGGGAGGTCGTGCTCACCGGCCACCGGCGAGTCGTCGGCCTCGACCCGGGTGCGTACGTCGTGAGCCCGGCCGAGTCGCTCGCCGACCTGACCGCCTACCGCCGGCTGCGCCGCGAGGTCTTCGTGGCCGAGCAGGCTCTCTTCGACGGCACCGACACCGACGACGTCGACGACGACCCCCGCACCCAGGTGCTGCTCGCGCGCACGCCGACCGGGGAGGTGCTGGGCGGCGTCCGCCTCCACCCCACGACGCACCCGGCGGCCGCCGGCCGTGACATCGGCTGGTGGACCGGCTCACGCCTCGCTGTCGCCGCCGCGGCACGGGGGCACCGGGGGGTCGGCGCCGCACTCGTCCGTGCGGCCTGCGCCCGCGCCGAGGCCCACGGCGTGCTCCGCTTCGACGCCGTCGTGCAGGAACGGCACGCCGGCCTCTTCCAGCACCTCGGCTGGCAGGAGGGCGACGCGACGACGCTGCGTGGTCAGCCGCACCGAGACATGAGCTGGCCCATCGACCGGGTCGCCCGGCTCGTCGCCGCCACCAAGACCGACCTCGGCGACCTGCTCGACCGCCTCGGTCACCCCACCGCGGGCGCGCCGGGAGGGCTCGGCGGAGCCGGCTTCGTCGGCGACGACGGCGCCCCCGTGCCGGGCTCGGACCTCGTCGCCGCGTGCGACGCGATCCTCCCCGCCATGGTCGAGCGAGACCCTGAGTGGGCCGGCTGGTGCGCCGTGCTCGTCAACCTCAACGACCTCGCCGCCATGGGCGCCACCCCCGTCGGACTCCTCGACGCCGTCGGGGCCCGCGACGCCTCCTTCGCGCGACGCGTCGTCCGCGGCATCGCCGACGCCGCGCAGGCGTGGGGCGTACCGGTCCTCGGCGGACACACCCAGCTCGGCGTGCCCGGCGCCCTGTCGGTCACCGCGCTCGGGCGTACGCACCGCGACCTGGCCGGTCCCGTCCCCGGCGGCGGTGGCCAACCGGGCGACCGCGTACGCCTGACCGCCGACCTCGGCGGCGCGTGGCGACCCGGCTACGAGGGCCGTCAGTGGGACTCCACGAGCAGTCGCTCCCCCGAGGAGCTGCGCGCACAGATGCAGGTCGTGCCCCGCCTCGCGCCGACGGCCGCCAAGGACGTCTCGATGAGCGGCCTGGTCGGCACGCTCGGCATGCTCGCCGAGGCCAGCGGCTGCGGCGCGGTGCTCGACGTCGACGCCGTCCCCACCCCGGGCGGCGCCACCACCGGCGACTGGTTCACCTGCTTCCCCGGGTTCGCCGTGCTCACCACGCACGGCTCCGACGCTGCCCCGTCGACCTCGCAGCCGGCACCACGCTCGGACCCGACCCCGCTCACCACCACCGTCTGCGGCGAGCTCACCCCGGGCCGCGGCGTCGGTCTCCGCTGGCCCGACGGTGTCATCACCGAGGCCGTCCACGGCCCCGTCACAGGAATGGGACTCTCATGACCCGACCCAGCACCGTCCGGCCCGGACGCGCCGTCGCCGCCGTCGCCGAGAACTTCGGGCGCGACGTCGAGGGCAACCTGGCCCGCATCGGCACCCTCGTCGAGGACGCACGCGCACGCGGCGTCGGGCTGCTGGCGTTGCCCGAGGCGTGTCTGGGCGGCTACCTCTCGGCGCTCGGCCCCGGCCGCGACGGGTCGCACGACGAGGCCGCCGAGTCGCTGCCGCCCGTCATGGACGTCGACGGCCCCGAGATTGCCGCCGTCGCAGCCGTGGCGCGCGAGATGACCGTCGTCGTCGGATTCTGCGAGAGCGACGGGTCACGGCGCTACAACTCCGCGGCGGTGGTCTCCGGCGACGGCGTCCACGGCGTCTACCGCAAGGTGCACCAGCCACTGGGTGAGCACCTCTACTACGCGGCCGGGGAGACGATGACCGCGGTCGACACACCGGCGGGGCGCGTCGGCACGCTGATCTGCTACGACAAGGCCTTCCCCGAGTCGGCCCGCGCGCTCGCGATGGACGGCGCCGAGGTCGTCGCCTGCATCTCGGCGTGGCCGGCCTCGCGCACCGCCGGTGCCGCCGACCTCGCCGAGGACCGCTGGACCAAGCGGTTCGACATCTTCGACGCCGCCCGGGCGCTGGAGAACCAGGTGGTCTGGCTGGCGTCGAACCAGGCCGGCACCTTCGGGTCGCTGCGCTTCGTGGCCTCCGCGAAGGTCGTGGGCCCCGGAGGCGAGACCCTCGCCACCACCGGGACCCGGGCCGGCACGGCCGTCGCCGACCTCGACGTCCCGGCGTCGCTGGAGGCCGCCCGCCGGGCCATGTTCCACCTCGGCGACCGACGCCCCGACCTGTACGCCGAGCGCCCGCTGGTCACGCCGGACACGCGCCGGCTCGCCTCGGCCGGGGCACGCCGTGCCTGAGATGACGGTGACCGTGAGGTGGCCCGACGGGCGCACCGAGGAGTGCTACTCCCCCTCGCTGGTGATGCACGACCACCTACAGGCCGGCCGCAGCTACGCGGTCGCGGACTTCACCGCCCGGGCCCTGCAGGCGCTGCAGGTCGCCAGCGACCGCGTACGCGAGAAGTTCGGGTTCGCCTGCACGTCCGCCGCCGCGACGGCCGACCAGATCAGCCGCTCCGCGGCACCCTTCACCGCCACCGACAGGGTGCACGTCGTGTCGATGTGGCCACCACTCCCCGAGGGAGCACCGATGAGCGCACCCGAGCACCCGCCCGTACGTCGCACCGAGGTCGTCGTCGTCGGCGGCGGGCAGGCCGGGCTCTCCACGAGCTGGCACCTGACCGACCAGGGCATCGACCACGTCGTGCTCGAGGCGCGCACCGCCGGCCACGAGTGGGCCGACCGCCGCTGGGACGCCTTCACCCTGGTCACGCCGAACTGGCACTGCCGGCTGCCCGGCTACGCGTACGACGGCCCCGACCCCGACGGCTTCATGACACGCGACGAGGTCGTCGCCTGGCTCGGCGGCTACGCCGCCACCTTCGACCCGCCGCTGGTCGAGCACACCGCCGCGAGGTCCCTCGTGCGCACCGACGACGGCTACGAGGTCGCCGTCGTCGGGCCGGACGGACCGGAGACGTGGCGGGCCGACCAGGTCGTCATCGCGACCGGTGGCTACCACCAGCCCATCGTGCCCGCGTGGGCGCCGGCCCTCGACCCCGCCATCACCCAGCTGCACTCCGCGGACTACCTCGAGCCCGACCAGCTGCCCGACGGCGGTGTGCTGGTCGTCGGCACCGGCCAGTCGGGCACCCAGATCGCCGAGGACCTGCACCTCGCCGGGCGTCAGGTGCACCTCGCCCTGGGCGACGCACCCCGCGTGGCGCGCACGTACCGCGGTCGCGACTCGATGACCTGGCTCGCCGACATGGGCGTCTACGACAAGCCGGTCGAGACGCTGACACCGATGGCCGCGTCGCAGGAGAAGACCAACCACTACGTCACCGGCCGCGACGGCGGGCGCGACATCGACCTGCGCGAGTTCGCGGCGCAGGGCATGCGCCTGTACGGCCTGCTCGACGACCTCGCCGAGACCGGCACCGCCCGGCTGCGGTTCCGCGCCACCCTCGCGCAGTCGCTCGACCACGCCGACGCGGTCTACAACTCCATCTGCGGCGACATCGACCGCTGGATCGACGCCCAGGGCATCGACGCCCCACCGGCCACGCGGTACGAGCCCGTGTGGCGACCCGAGGAGGAGCCGACCGCGCTGGACCTGCACGAGGCAGGCATCACCTCGGTGGTCTGGGCGATCGGCTACCGGCCCGACTACCGCTGGGTGGGCTGCGACGTCTTCGACGGCGCCGGCCGGCCGGTGCACCACCGTGGGGAGACGTCGGTCCCCGGCCTGTACTTCCTCGGCCTGCCGTGGCTCCACACCTGGGGATCGGGGCGGTTCCTCGGCATCGCCGACGACGCCGCCCACGTCGTCGGACGGATCCGCGACCGGCGGATGGGCCTCGGCCCGGCGCGCCGGGGATCGGCGACGTCGGTGCTCGACGTGGCGGTCGCCGGTTGACCACGCTGCGCCTGGGCGCGGTGGCCGGCCACTTCGGGCGCGACCTGGCCCGCAGCCTGACGAAGCTCGAGGGCATCATCGGCGACGCCCGCGCCCGAGGTCTCGACCTGCTCGTGCTGCCGGACGCCACCCTCGGCGGCTACCTGTCGGACCTGCGACGTCCCGACGCTGCCTCGCTGCCACCCAGCCTGCACGAGGACTCCCCCGAGATCCGTCGGGTCGCCGCGCTCGCCGGCGACATGGTGGTCTGCTTGGGCTACACCGAGCGGGCCGAGGACGACGGGCCGCTCGGGAGGACGAGTTTCTACAACGCCGCGGTCTGCGTGACGGGCGACGGGGTGCTGGGCCGGCACCGCAAGGTGCACCAGCCCGCCGGTGAGGCGCTCGTGTACGCGGCGGGCGACTCCTTCGAGGCCTTCGACAGCCCGGTCGGCCGCCTCGCGATGCTCATCGACTACGACAAGACCTTCCCCGAGGCCGCCCGCACCCTGGCGCTGGACGGTGCGCAGACCATCGCCTGCCTCTCCGCCTGGCCGGCGTCGGTGACCGACCGGGCCTCGCGGCTCCCACTCGACCGGCAGTCGCGACTCTTCGACCTCTACGACCAGGCGCGGGCCGCGGAGAACCAGGTGGTGTGGGTGTCCTCGAACCAGACCGGGGTCTCCGGCGGGCTGCGCTTCCTCGGCCGGGCGAAGGTCGTCGGGCCGGGCGGCGAGGTGCTCACGCCCACCTCCTCCAAGGGTGGTCTGGTCTCGGTCGACCTCGACGTCGCGGCCGAGGTCGCCCGGGCGCGCAGGGTGCTGCACCACCTCCACGAGCGGCGCTCGGCGACGTACGCCGCCCCGACGGCAGCGGCGCGGTGACGCCGGTGAGAATCGCCCTGCTCACCTACTCCACGCGTCCCCGCGGTGGGGTCGTGCACACGCTGCACCTCGCCGAGGCGCTGACCAGGCTCGGGCACGAGGTGCACGTCTGGACGCTGGGTCGTGGCGGGGACGCCGGCTTCTTCCGTCCGGTCGACCCGGGCGTCACCGTGCACGCCGTGCCCTTCCCCGAGGTCGACGGCGAGGACGTGGGCGCCCGCATCGTGCGCTCGATCCAGGTGCTCGGCCAGGCGCTGGCCCCCCTCGTGCCGACGTACGGGGTCGTGCACGCCCAGGACTGCATCTCGGCCAACGCCGCCCTCGCGGCCGACGTGCCCGATCTCGTGCGCACGGTCCACCATCTCGACAGCTTCACCACCCCGGAGCTGGTCGCCTGCCACGATCGGGCCGTCCGCGAACCCGCTCGGCTGCTGTGCGTCTCGGCCGCCGTGGCCGGGGAGGTCGAGTCCGCGTACGACCGGACGCCGCCCGTCATCCCGAACGGCGTCGCGGCCGACCGCTTCCGTGCGGCGGCGGACGACTTCGTCCGGCGGGCGGCCTGGCGGGAACGCCTCGGCCGCTACGTGCTCGCCGTGGGCGGCATCGAGCCTCGCAAGGGCAGTCTGGACCTGCTGGAGTCGGTCGCCCTGCTCCGCGACGGGCGCCCCGACCTCGCGTCGGTGCGGCTCGTGTACGCCGGCGGCGAGACGCTGTTCGACTACCGCGACTACCGCGCAGCCTTCGAGGCGCGCGCCGTCGAGCTCGCCATCGAGCCGGTGGTGCTCGGCGCCGTCCCCGACGACGACCTCCCCAGCCTCATGGCGGAGGCCGCCGCGCTGCCGTTCCTGTCGGTGAAGGAGGGATTCGGTCTCGCAGCCCTCGAGGCGTTGGCCGCGGGCACGCCCGTTGTCGCCCGGGACCTGCCCGTGCTGCGCGAGGTGCTCGGCGACACCGTCGCCTTCGGGTCCACTCCCCCGCAGTTCGCCGCCGCTCTCGCCACCGCCGTCGACCGGCCACCCCATCCCGGGAACGGCCGCGCATTGGCGGCGTCGTACACCTGGGACAGGGCGGCGCGGTCGCACGTGGACCTCTACACCGGCCCGACCGGGAGGGGCTCGTCGGACTAGAAGTCCTCGTCGAACCCCACCGAGCCGCTGACCCCGACCTGGTAGGCCGAGACCTTGCGCTCGAAGAAGTTCGACAGCTCCTGCACGTCCTGCAGCTCCATGAAGGCCAGCGGGTTCGACGACCCGTACATCGGCTCGAGCCCGAGCCGCTGCAACCGTCGGTCCGCGACGTACTCCAGGTAGGAGCGCATGTCGGCCGTCGACAGGCCCGCGACGCCGCCGCCGAGTAGGTCCTCCGCGAACTGCGCCTCGGCGTCCACCCCGTCGCGCAACATCTGCCGCACCTCCTCGGCCATCTGCTCGTCGAAGAGGTCCGGTTCCTCCTCACGCACGGTGTCGACCACGTCGAAGGCGAACGCCATGTGCATGGACTCGTCGCGGAACACCCAGTTCGTGCCCGAGGCCAACCCGTTGAGGAACCCACGCGAGCGCAGGAAGTAGACGTACGCGAAGGCCCCGTAGAAGAACAGGCCCTCGATGACCGCGGCGAAGCAGATCACGTTGAGCAGGAACGCGCGGCGGTGCTCGCGGGTCTCCAGCGCGTCGAGGTCGAAGACCGAGTCGATCCACCGGAAGCAGAAGTCGGCCTTGGCCTTGATCGAGGGGATGTTGTCCACCGCCGCGAAGGCCTCGTGCCGCTCGTCCTCGTCGGGCACGTACGTGTCGAGCAGCGTCAGGTAGAACTGCACGTGCACGGCCTCCTCGAACAGCTGCCGGCTCAGGTACAGCCGGCCCTCGGGGGCGTTGATGTGCTGGTAGAGGTTCAGCACCAGGTTGTTCGCCACGATCGTGTCGCCGGTGGCGAAGAACGCGACCAGCCGTGAGACGAGGTGCCGCTCGGCGTCGCTGAGCCGGGCGAGGTCCTTGAGGTCGGAGTGCAGGTCGACCTCCTCGACGGTCCAGGTGTTCTTGATGGCGTCGCGGTAGCGGTCGTAGAAGTGCGGGTAGCGCATCGGCCGCAGCGTCAGGTTCATGCCGGGGTCGAGCAGCATCCGGGGGGCCGAGGTGTCGGTCGCGACGGTGGCGTCGGTGGAGTGGTCGGTGCTGGTCACTGGCAGGCCTCGCAGCTCTCGGGGTTCTCCAGCGAGCAGGCAAGGGCCTCGGCGGGCTCGATCGCGCTGGGCTCGCTGATGGTCAGGGTCGTCGCGGTGGCGGCAGCAGGCGCCGCGCTCGTGGTCGTCTGCTGGATGCGCGTCGCGGGACGCGACCGCAGGTAGTAGGTCGTCTTCAGGCCCTGCTTCCAGGCGTGCAGGTACATCGAGGAGAGCTTGCCGATGCTGGGACCCGCGATGAACAGGTTCAGCGACTGGCTCTGGTCGATGAACGCCTGGCGCTCCGCGGCCATGTCGATGAGCGCGCGCTGCGGCAGCTCCCAGGCGGTGCGGAAGAGGTGGCGTACGTCCTCGGGCAGGGCGGTGATGCCCTGCACCGATCCCTCGGCGCGCTTGATCTGCTCGCGCACCTCGGCCGTCCACAGCCCGCGCTCCTTCAACGCGCGCACGAGCGCCGCGTTGACCTGCAGGAACTCCCCCGACAGCGTCTCCCGCTTGAAGAGGTTCGAGACCTGCGGCTCGATGCACTCGTAGCAGCCCGCGATCGAGGCGATGGTCGCCGTCGGCGCGATCGCGATGAGCAAGGAGTTGCGCAGCCCGTGCTCGGCGATGGCCTCGCGTACGGCCGTCCATCGCTCGGTCTGCACGACCGGCACCGCCCAGTGGTCGGGTTGCAGCACACCGGTCGCCGCCCGGGTCCTGTCGTACGCCGGGTGCGCCCCGTGCTCACGCGCGAGCTCGGCCGAGACCTCCAGAGCGGTCAGGTAGACCTCCTCCGAGATCCGCGTCGACAGCGCCCGCGCCTCCTCGGAGTCGAACGGCAGCCCGAGCGCGAAGAGGACGTCCTGCAGACCCATCAGGCCGAGCCCGACCGGGCGCCACCGCGGGTTGGAGGCCGCGGCCTCGTTGCTCGGGTAGTAGTTGATGTCGATGACGCGGTCGAGCAGCGGCACCGCCGTGCGCACCGTCTCGCGCAGCCGCTCCCAGTCGACGTCGACGCCGGTCAGCGTCTCGACGAGGTGCCGCGCGAGGTTGATCGACCCGAGGTTGCACACGGCGGTCTCGTCGTCGGAGGAGACCTCGATGATCTCGGTGCACAGGTTCGACAGGTGCACCACCGGTCCGGGCGCCTTCCCCGGCCTCGGGTCGGAGGTCTGGTTGCAGGTGCGGTTG